>NZ_MQUR01000058.1 GCF_001953875.1 Streptomyces amritsarensis | reverse complement strand
CTCGGGGCCGAGCCCGCGCCTCAAGCGCTGGCGGGGCGGAAAGGGCGGGCTCCGGCCCCGACCCCGCGCGTCCAGCGCCGCCGGGGCTGGTGCAGGGGGCTTCAGCCGCGGTTGCGGAGGGGGAGGCGGAGGCGGAGGCGGAGGGACGTCAGGCGGGCCGAGGCCGCCGAGGCCAGCGCCGACCAGCGGGCCGCTGCCGCCCAGGAGATCCGGGCCGCCGAGCGCGGCAGCAGCAGGGCGCGCAGCCTGGCCGCGCGGCCCGCCGCGGCCAGCAGTCCCGCCCGGGCCGCCCGCACGTCGTCCGCGAGGCCCGCGTACGAGGCCTCCGCGCCCGGCGGCGCGTACAGCGACCGCTCCACCGCACCCGCCACCCGGTGCACCGCCGCCGCGGCGTCCGGCTCCAGGCGGCCCAGGTCCACGACCCGGCTCGCCGCCCGGCGCGGCGAGAGCGCCTCGTCCGGAGCCACGCCCACGTCCCAGGCCGCGTCGCCCAGTTCGCGCCACGCCGCCAGGACCTCCCCGGTCCCCAGACGGCGGGCCCGCAGCCGGCTGCGCCACAGCAGCGGGAGCAGGGGCAGGCCCAGCGCCGCGACCACGACCGCCGCCCAGCCGAGGACCGTCGCAGGCGACGGCCCCTCGTCGCGGGCCGCGCTCTGCTGCGGGGCGGTCGGCCCGCACTCGCCGAGCTTCTTCATCTCCGGCGGGCACTCGGCGGACGCCGAGGGCACCGGCGCCGGCTGCACCGCGCCCTGCGAGGGCAGCGGCGCGGGCGCGGACGGCTGGGCCGCCGGGGCCTGCGTCCGGGAGTAGTCCGGCACGTTCAGGCCGGACCGGGGCGTCGGCTCGAACCGGGTCCAGCCCACGCCCTGGAAGTACAGCTCGGGCCAGGCGTGCGCATCCCGCATCGACACGTTCACGACGCCGTCCGCCTGCTTCTCGCCGGGGGTGAAGCCGACCGCGACCCGGGCGGGGATGCCCAGCGTGCGGGACATCGCCGCCATCGAGAAGGCGAAGTGGATGCAGAAGCCCTCCTTGTCGGCGAGGAACCGTGCGACGGCCTGCGGCCCCGTGCCCGAGGCGGTCTGCGTGTCGTAGCGGAACCCACCGCTCACGGCGAAGAAGTCCTGGAGCCTCACCGCGCGCGAGTAGTCGTCCTTCGCCCCCTGCGTCACCTGGCGGGCCGTGTCGGCGACCACCGGCGGCAGGTTGTCCGGGACCTTCGTGTACTCCTCCCGGATAGCCGGATCCGGCGCCGGGGCCTTCTGGAGCTGCTGCGCGGTCGGCTTCAGCAGCAGGCTGCGCACCTTGTACTCGGCGCCCTGGACGGTCTGGTACCTGTCCCGGGCCAGCTGGTCGCCGACCAGGGTCCGGCCGACCGGCTCGAAGCGCCACTTCCCGCCGATCTCCACCGCGGTCGCGGGGTACGGCATGGGGAGGTAGCGCTGGGTGTAGCCGTCCGACGCCGTGATGTTCGTCGTCACCTCGGCCGCGGCCTCGCGGACCTGGTCGCCGAGACCCGGCGGGACCGGCATCTGCTGGGGCACGTCGGTCAGGGCCCGGCCGGACGCCTCCCACTTGACGCCGTTGAACTCGTCCAGGGCCAGGATGCGCAGGTACTGCTCGCTCTGCTGGGGGTTGTCCGTCCGGTACCTCAGCACCACACGGTTGTCCTGCGCGTTCAGGTTGCTCTGCAGGGAGACCAGCGGGTTGACGGCCGAGATCGTGCCGCCGGATCCGCCGGCGCCCTCACCGTCCTTCGGACTGCCCAGCAGGCCGTCGTCGAGGGCGGGCAGCGCCGCCGGCACCACCAGCGCGAGGCCCAGGGCCATGGCGCCGATCCGCCGGCCGAACCGCACCGGGGCCGTCGCCTGGACACTGCCGCTGATGCCGGAGTCGGCCGCTCCACGTCCGCGGGGCGCCGAGCCGAAGACCCGCCCCCACTGGGCGAGCCGGTCGCGGCCCTCGGAGAGCAGCAGCACCAGGTACCCGCAGCCCGCCAGCAGGAAGGACAACCAGGAGGCCTCCCCGCCGCCCGACAGGCCCGCGGCGACCGAGTACAGCGCGAGCAGCGGCAGTCCGGCCGCGGCCGCCGTGCGCGCCGTCACCGCCAGCAGGTCCACCAGCAGCCCGATCAGCAGGACCCCGGACACCAGCAGCAGCTGGATGCCGTCCGTCAGCGGGGCCGGTATCGCGTATTCGCCCACGTCGTGGACGCCCTGTGCGAACAGCGAGCCGAAGTCCGTCACGAAGTAGGCCAGCGGGCCGCTGCCGGTGGACTCGACCTTGCCGGCGAAGAGCAGCGCGAGCAGCAGCAACGACACCAGCAGCTGCGCGGCCACGGTCAGCGACCGCGCCAGCGGCACCCGCCGGGCCCCCGCCCCCACCGCGCTCTGCACGGTGAGCAGCAGCGCGGCCTGGAGCAGCCAGGCCTGCGATTCCACCAGCGGGCTCAGCGACCACGAGGTGAGCAGGGTCGCGAGTGCCGCGAACACCGTCAGTTTCGCCCGTCCGCTCATTCCCGGCCTCCGCTCGTTCCCGTACCGACGCGCGCGGTCCCGGCCTGTCGCCACAGCTCGCCGAAGGCGACGCCCGGGGTCGCGGGCAGCGCCGTCCAGCCCGCGTCGCGCAGTCTGCGCAGCCGCTCCTGGAGCGGGACCACGTCGTGCCCGGGCTCGGGCCGTCCGCCCCAGGCCCCGGTGTCCAGGACGAAGGCCACCGCGCCGGAGGTGCGCTGGCGCATCTTGGCCGCCAGCTCGGTCTGTACGTCGTCCAGGTCGCCGAAGAAGGCGATGAGGAGCCCGTCGCCGCCGCCTTCGCCGTAGCCGCCGCCGCGTACCGCGTCGTAGGCCCGGGAGAGCCCGGCGCCGTCGGAGTGCCCGACCACGGCGAGGGTGTCCATCATCAGCCCGGCGGCCTCCGCGGAGTCCTGCCCGCCGGTGGAGAACCCGCCGCCGCCCTCGCCGGGCACCGCGTTGCCGGTGTCGGTGAGCAGCCGTGCGGAGAAGCCCTGTTCCAGGACGTGCAGGAGGCTGGAGGCGGCCGCGGAGACGGCCCATTCGAAGGCGGAGTCGGGGCCCGCGCCGTCGAAGGCGAGGCGGCGGGTGTCGAGCAGTACGGTGGCCCTGCTGCGCTGGGGCTGCTCCTCGCGGCGGACCATCAGCTCGCCGTAGCGGGCGGTGGAGCGCCAGTGCACGCGGCGCAGGTCGTCGCCGCGCCGGTAGCCGCGCGGGATCACGTCGTCGTCGCCGGCCAGGGCCAGGGAGCGGCGGCTGCCGTCGCCGTAGCCGTTGGACTCGCCGGTCAGCCGGACCGGGGGCAGGGGCTCGGTGCGCGGTATGACGGTGAGGGTGTCGTAGGCGCTGAAGGAGCGGGTCAGCTCGACCAGCCCGAAGGGGTCGGTCAGCCGCAGCTGGAGCGGGCCCAGCGGGTAGCGGCCGCGCAGGTCGGAGCGGACCCGGTAGGACACCTCGCGGCGGCCCCCGGGCTCGACCCGGTCCAGGACGAACCGCGGGCGCGGGCCCAGGACGTAGGGCACCCGGTCCTGGAGCATCAGCAGGCCGGTGGGCAGCCGGGAGACGTTGTCCATGCGCAGCTGCACCCGGGCCTCGGCTCCCGCGGACACCCGCCCGGGGGTCAGCCGGCGGCTGCCGGACACCCGGTGGCGGGTGCGGTGCAGGGCGTAGACGCAGATCAGCGGCAGCAGGGCGAGGAGCAGGCCGACGCGCAGCAGCGCGCCCTGGCCGAGGACGTAGGCGCAGGCGGACGCGGCGATGCCGGCGGCGACGAACGAGCGGCCGCGGGTGGTCAGCCCGGACAGCGAGGCGCGCAGTCCGCCGCCGTCTCCCGGGCCGCCGGCGCCGCGTGGGGCACCGGCGCCCATCAGAAGCTCCGGGCGGCGGCGCCGGGCGGCATCTCGCCGCGGGCGTGCGCGGCCGGGACGGGGGTGCGCTGGAGGATCTCGCCGACGACCTGCTCGGAGGTGCGCCGGTTCAGCTGGGCCTGGGCGGTGGGCAGCAGCCGGTGGGCGAGGACCGGTGCGGCCAGCGACTGGACGTCGTCGGGCAGGACGTAGTCCCGGCCGGCGAGTGCGGCGGAGGCCTTCACGGCGCGCAGGAGGTGCAGGGTGGCCCGGGGCGAGGCGCCGAGCCGCAGGTCGGGGTGGCTGCGGGTGGCGGAGACCAGGTCGACGACGTAGCGCCGGACGGGCTCGGCGACGTACACCTCGCGCACGGCCTCTATCAGCTTGACGATGTCGTGGGCGTGCGCGACGGACTGGAGGTCGTCGAGCGGGTTGACCGCGCCGTGTACGTCGAGCATCTGCAGCTCGGCCTCCGGGCTGGGGTAGCCGACGGAGACGCGGGCCATGAACCGGTCGCGCTGGGCTTCGGGCAGCGGGTAGGTGCCCTCCATCTCCACCGGGTTCTGGGTGGCGACGACCATGAAGGGGCTCGGCAGGGTGTAGGTGGTGCCGTCGATGGTGACCTGGCGCTCCTCCATCGACTCCAGCAGCGCCGACTGGGTCTTCGGCGAGGCGCGGTTGATCTCGTCGCCGATGACGATCTGCGCGAAGATCGCGCCCGGCTTGAACTCGAACTCGCGGCGCTGCTGGTCGTAGATGCTGACGCCCGTGATGTCGGAGGGCAGCAGGTCCGGCGTGAACTGGATGCGCTGCACCGAGCAGTCGATGGACTTGGCGAGCGTCTTCGCCAGCATGGTCTTGCCCACGCCGGGAACGTCCTCGATCAGCAGGTGGCCCTCGGCGAGGAGCACCGTCAGCGCGAGGCGGACGACCTCGGGCTTGCCCTCGATCACGCTCTCGACCGACTGGCGGACCCGCTCCGCCGTGCTGGTCAGATCTGCGAGGCTCGCTCGGTCGTCATACGTCGTCACCTGGTTCTCCTCGGCCCATTTCTCAGGGCCGACGCCTTGGCGCATGACCGGCCCACCCCGAAACACGGACACCGGACCCGGGGTTTCCCGGGGGGTGTCTTCCCGCATTCTTGACGGCGCCCGGGCCTTGTGTCACTCAGGAGCTGGGATCGATCTCCCGGAGGAGCCCGGTGTGCACGTCGAAGACGAAGCCTCGCACATCGTCCTTGTGGGGCAGGAACGGGTTGGTGCGCACGCGCTGCATGGACTGGCGGACGTCCTGGTCGACGTCGCGGAAGGCCTCCACGGCCCATGCGGGGCGCTGGCCGACCTCGTCCTCCAGCTCGTGGCGGAAGTCCTCCGTCAGACGTTCCAGGCCGCAGCCGGTGTGGTGGATGAGTATCACCGTGCGGGTGCCGAGGGCGCGCTGGCTGATGGTGAGGGAGCGGATGGTGTCGTCGGTGACCACACCGCCCGCGTTGCGGATGGTGTGGCAGTCGCCGAGCTCCAGGCCGAGGGCGGCGTGCAGGTCGAGGCGGGCGTCCATGCAGGCCACGATGGCCACGTGGAGGACCGGGCGGGCGTCCATGCCGGGGTCGGCGAACTTGGCGGCGTAGCGCTGATTCGCCTCGACCAGCCGGTCGGTGACGGATCCGCCGACGGATGCCTCGGGTGCGGAGTCTGCAGGCAGGGATGCGGAAGTCGTCATGGGTACGACGTTAGTGGTCACAGGCGGCGCCGGCCGGGCGTGAGGTTGGACAAAGAACGTCAACGGGGCTTGTTGTGAGCTAACCCACAGGGGTGGGCGGGGGGCGGCCGACCGGGTGGTTCGGCATCATTCGCGGCTTCGGTCCGAGAGGCGCGTACGGCGCGCGGGCCGGTTCGTTGACCGCGGCGACCGTTGCACTAAAGTGACGCGAACCGGCCGGAGCCCGGCCCTGACCGGCCGACCGGCCACCGATGAAGACTCCGCGTGCGCGGCGCGTACGTACGGCCCGGCCCTCTTCCGCTCACCGGCCGGGGGAGCGGGCGGTGCGTACGCCTGCCGCGCCGTTATCTGAGAGGGCGCTTTGACTAGCGAGTCCCGACATGTCCCGGTGATGCTCCAGCGGTGCCTGGACCTGTTGGCCCCGGCGCTGGAGAGGCCCGGGGCCGTCGTCGTCGACTGCACCCTCGGCCTCGGCGGCCACAGCGAGGCCCTGCTGACCCGGTTCCCCGAGGTGCGCCTGATCGGCCTCGACCGCGACAAGGAGGCCCTGCGGCTCTCCGGCGAACGGCTCGCCCCCTTCGGCGACCGGGCCACCCTCGTCCACGCGATCTACGCGGACCTCGCCGAGGTGCTGGACGGCCTGGGCCTGGCGACGGTCCAGGGCATCCTCTTCGACCTGGGCGTCTCCTCCATGCAGCTGGACGAGGCCGACCGCGGGTTCGCGTACGCGCAGGACGCGCCGCTGGACATGCGCATGGACCAGACGACCGGCATCAGCGCCGCCGAGGTCCTCAACACCTACGCGCCGGGCGAGCTCGTGCGGATCCTGCGCCAGTACGGCGAGGAGAAGCAGGCCAAGCGGATCGTGTCCGCGATCGTCCGCGAGCGCGAGAAGGCCCCCTTCAGCAACAGCGCCCGACTGGTCGAGCTCATCCGCGACGCACTGCCCCAGGCCGCCAAGCGGACCGGCGGCAACCCGGCGAAGCGCACCTTCCAGGCGCTGCGGATCGAGGTCAACGGCGAGCTCTCCGGCCTGGAGCGGGCCATCCCGGCGGCGGTCGACCGCATCGCGGTCGGCGGCCGGATCGCGGTGCTCTCCTACCACTCGCTGGAGGACCGCCTGGTCAAGCAGGTCTTCTCGGCGGGAGCGACCTCCACCGCCCCGCCCGGGCTGCCGGTGGTGCCCGAGAAGTACCAGCCGAAGCTCAAACTGCTCACGCGCGGCGCGGAGCTGCCGACCGAGGAGGAGATCGCCGAGAACCGGCGGGCCGCCCCGGCGAGGTTCCGGGGGGTCGAACGCATCCGGGAGGCGCACCTGTGACCAAGGCCGGGAAGGTCGCCACGCTGACCCGCGGGCAGGCGGCCCGCATCGGGCGGGCCCTCGGCTCCGGCCCCGCCCGGCCGCGGCCCGGCGGGCAGGCGGCGCGGATGCCGTTCGTCCTGCTGGTCGTGGCCCTGCTCGCCGGCGGCCTGATCAGCCTGCTGCTGCTGAACTCGGCCCTCAACGAGGGCTCCTTCCAGCTGACCCGGCTGAAGAAGGAGACCACCGCCCTCACCGACGAGGAGCAGGCCCTCCAGCGCGACGTGGACGCCTACTCGGCCCCCGACGCCCTCCAGCGCCGCGCCCGGGAGCTGGGCCTGGTCCCGGGCGGCAGCCCCGTCTTCATCGGCCCGGACGGCAAGGTCTCCGGCAGCGTCTCGGTGGCCGAGGCACCGCCGTCGCCGACCCCGACCCCGGCCCCGCCGCCGGCGCAGGCCGGACCGGGCCAGTCCCCGGCCCCGGCCGCACCGAACCAGTCCGTCCCCCCGGGTGCCCCGGCGGCGCCCGGCCCGACACCGCAGCCCCACCAGCCTGCCGGAAGGTGACGTCGTGACGCGGATTCCCGCGGGGGTCCACCCCACCCCGCCGTTCCCCCGGCCACCGCGCGGAGGTGCCCCCGCCTCCCGGGGCCCTGCCCGGGCCCGCGCTCCCCGCGCGTGCCCCGCCCCCGGCAGCCCGGGCCCGTACGCCCGGCTCCACGGGGCACCGGCGCACGCGGCGCCGCGGCCCGGCCGCGCCCCGGCCCCGGCCGAAGGCCACCGCGCCGCCGGGGGAACCCGTACCGCCGCGCCGCGGACGGTGGCCGGGTGAGCCCGCAGGAGCCGCCGCGGCGGCGCGTGCCCGGGCCGGCCAGGTCCTCCCGGCCCGGCGACCGTACCCGGGCCACCGGCCGCCCGGCCTCGCGCCCGGCGACCCGCCGCCCCGCCGGCCCCCGCACACCGCACACCATCCGGCTCGGCAGCCCCCGGCCCCGGCTGCGCCTGGTCGGCGTCGGCCTGACCCTCGTCATGCTGGCCTTCGTCGTACGGCTGCTCCAGGTACAGGCCGTCGACGCCGAGTCCTTCTCCGCCGCGGCGTCCAAGAACCGCTACACCAACGTCAAACTGGCCGCGGAACGCGGGGAGATCACCGACCGCAGGGGCGTGGCCCTCGCCACCAGCGTCGACGCGTACGACATCACCGCCGACCCGAAGATGTTCACCCCGCAGGACAGCAAGGCCCCCGACGCCCCCGAGCAGGCCGCGGCACTCCTCGCACCCATCCTCGGCAAGGACGCCGGGGAGCTCGCGGCGAAGCTCAGGACCAAGAACAGCCGGTACGTGGTCCTCGCGCAGCGCCAGACCCCGCAGGTGTGGAACCAGATCAAGGACCTCAAGCGGGTCTTCGCGGAGAAGGCGAGCGCCGACAAGAAGAACAACGCCCCCGGTGCCAACGTCCTGGCCGGCGTGTTCAAGGAGGACAGCAGCAAGCGCGTGTACCCCGGCGGGGACCTCGCCGCCGGGATACTGGGCTACGTCAACGCCGAGGGCAAGGGCGCCGGCGGGCTGGAGTCCGCCCTCGACAAGAAGCTGGCCGGCAAGGACGGCGAGATCACCTACGCCCAGTCCGGCGGCCGCAAGGTCCCCACCGCCGGCTCCAGCGAGAAGCCCGCCGTCCCCGGCGACGACATCGAGCTGACCATCGACCGGGACATCCAGTGGGCGGCGCAGAGCGCCATCGCCGAACAGGTGCAGAAGTCCGAGGCCGACCGCGGCTACGTCATCGTCCAGGACACCCGCACCGGCGAGGTGCTGGCCATGGCCAACGCCCCCGGCTTCGACCCCAACGACCTGACCCGGGCCAGCTCCGCCGCCATGGGCAACGCCGCGCTCCAGGACGTCTACGAGCCCGGCTCCACCGCCAAGGTGATGTCGATGGCGGCCGTCCTGGAGGAGAAGAAGGCGACCCCCGACACCCGCGTCGAGGTGCCCAACCGCCTGCACCGCGGCGACCGGCTGTTCAAGGACGACATCGACCACCCGACCTGGTACCTGACCCTCAACGGGGTCCTCGCCAAGTCCTCCAACATCGGCACCATCCTGGCCACCGGACAGCTCGGTCCGACCCAGCCCGAGGCCAACAGGGTCCTGCACTCCTACCTGACCAAGTTCGGCATCGGCCGGCCCACCGGCCTGAACTACCCGGGCGAGTCCCGCGGCATCCTCGCCGACCCCCAGGCCTGGTCCACCTCCCAGCAGTACACGATCCCTTTCGGCCAGGGACTCTCCGTCAACGCCATGCAGGCGGCCTCCGTGTACTCGACGATCGCCAACGGCGGGGTCCGCATCGAACCCACGCTGGTGCGCGGCACCAAGGGCCCCGACGGCCGCTTCACCCCGGCCCCGGCGCCCGAGCAGAACCGCGTGATCAGCCAGGAGACCGCCAAGACCCTCGCCGAGATGCTCGAATCCGTCGTCGACGACCAGGAGGGCACCGGAACGAAGGCGAAGATCCCCGGCTACCGGGTCGGCGGCAAGACCGGCACCTCCAACCGGGTGGATCCGGCCACCGGCCGCTACAAGGGCTACACCGCCTCCTTCGCCGGGTTCGCCCCGGCGGACAACCCGCGTATCACCGTCTACTGCGCCATCCAGAACCCCACCAAGGGCAGCTACTTCGGCGGCCAGATCTGCGGCCCCATCTACAAGAAGGTCATGGAGTTCGCCCTCAAGACCCTCCAGGTCGCCCCCACCGGCACCGCCCCCGCCGGGCTCCCCGTCACCTACGAGCCCGGCCCGCAGCCCGCCCAGCAGCCCGCCCCGCAGCCCACTCCGCAGCCCGGCCAGTGACCCACGGCCCCGGCCTGCCCGCCAGAAAAGCGTGAGGCACCACCAGTGACAACGATCACCCCGAAACCCGGGAACCGACCGGCCGCCGGAGCCGAGCCCGGCCCCTCACTTCGCGGCCCGGCCGCCGCGCCCGGTACGCTCACCGCCGTGCCCCACGCTGATCAGCCCAGAACCACCCAGCAAGACGCCCCGGCAGCGCCGCCGGGACCGCCCAGGCCCGCGTCCGCCGCTCCGAGCCCGCTGGGCGAGCTGGCCGCGCTGCTGGGCGTCCCGTCGCCAGGCGATGCGCAGATCACCGGGATCACGCACGACTCCCGTGCGGTCCGCCCCGGAGACCTGTACGCGGCCCTGCGGGGAGCCAGGACCCACGGCGCCGACTTCGCCGCCCAGGCCGCAGGCCTCGGCGCCGCCGCCGTGCTGACCGACCCCGCCGGCGCCGAGCGCGCCGCGGCGACCGGCCTGCCGGTCCTGGTCGTCGCCGACCCGCGCGGCCGGATGGGCGAGCTCGCCGCCGCGATCTACGGCCACCCCGGCGAGGACCTGCTCCAGATCGGCATCACCGGAACCTCCGGCAAGACCACCACGGCGTACCTCGTCGAAGGCGGCCTGCGCGCGGCGGACCGCAGCACCGGACTGGTCGGCACCGTCGAGATGCGCATCGGCGACGAGCGCATCAAGTCCGAGCGCACCACCCCCGAGGCAACCGACCTCCAGGCCCTCTTCGCCGTCATGCGCGAACGCGGCGTCGAGGCGGTGGCCATGGAGGTCTCCAGCCACGCCCTGGTGCTCGGCCGCGTCGACGGCTGCGTCTTCGACGTCGCCGTCTTCAACAACCTGAGCCCCGAGCACATGGAGTTCCACACCGACATGGAGGACTACTTCCAGGCGAAGGCGGGGCTCTTCACCCCCCGCCGCTCCCGCCTGGGCGTGGTCAACCTCGACGACGAGTACGGCCGCCGCCTGGCCAAGGAGGCGACCGTCCCCGTCGTCACCTTCTCCGTCGCGGGCGACCCGGCCGCCGACTGGCGCGCCGAGGACGTCGTCACCGGCCACATGGACTCCACACTCACGCTGGTCGGCCCCGAGGGACAGCGCGTGCGCGCCAAGGCCCCGCTGCCCGGCCCGTTCAACGTCGCCAACACCGTCGCCGCGATCGTCACGCTCGCCGCGGCCGGCCTCGACCCGCAGACCGCCGCCGACGGCGTCGCCGCGGTCCCCGGAGTCCCCGGCCGGCTGGAGCGGGTGGACGCGGGCCAGCCGTACCTCGCCGTCGTCGACTACGCGCACAAGACCGACGCCGTGGAGTCGGTGCTGCGCGCCCTGCGCGAAGTCACCGCCGGCAAGCTGCACATCGTCCTCGGCTGCGGCGGCGACCGCGACACCACCAAGCGCGCCCCGATGGGCGCCGCGGCCGCCCGGTTCGCCGACGTGGCCGTCCTGACCTCCGACAACCCGCGCTCCGAGGACCCGCTCGCGATCCTCGCCGCGATGTTCGGCGGCGCCGTGTCCGTACCGCCCGCCGAGCGCGGCACCGTCCTCGTCGACGCCGACCGGGCGGCGGCCATCGCCGCCGCCGTCGCGCGCGCCGAGCCCGGCGACACCGTGCTCGTGGCCGGCAAGGGCCACGAACAGGGCCAGGACACCGCAGGGGTGGTCCGGCCCTTCGACGACCGCACGGTGCTCCGCGCCGCGATCGAACGCCAACTCGTGCTCGATCGAACGACCCAGGTCCGACAGGCCGAGGTGAACCAGTGATCGCCCTTTCCCTCGCCGAGATCGCCGACATCACCGGCGGGCGGCCCCACGACATACCGGATCCGTCCGTACAGGTCACCGGCCCCGTGGTCTACGACTCCCGCGAGGTCCGGCCGGGCAGCCTGTTCGCCGCCTTCGTCGGCGAGCGGGTCGACGGCCACGACTACGCCGAGCGCGCACTCGCCGCCGGCGCCGTGGGCATCCTCGCGACCCGGCCCGTCGGAGTCCCGGCGATCGTCGTCCCCGACGTGGTGGCCGCGCTCGGGGCGCTGGCCCGGGCCGTCGTCGCCCGCCTCGGCACCGACGTCGTGGCCCTCACCGGGTCCGCCGGCAAGACCTCCACCAAGGACCTCATCGCGCAGGTGCTCCAGCACCACGCGCCCACCGTGTGGACCCCCGGCAACCTCAACAACGAGATCGGCCTGCCGATCACGACGCTGCGCGTCACCGAGGAAACCCAGCACCTCGTCCTGGAGATGGGCGCCCGCGGCATCGGCCACATCCGCTACCTCACCGGACTGACACCCCCTCGGATCGGTCTGGTGCTCAACGTCGGCACCGCGCACATCGGCGAGTTCGGCGGCCGCGAGCAGATCGCGCAGGCCAAGGGCGAGCTCGTCGAGGCGCTGCCGGCCGAGGCGGAGGGCGGCGTCGCCGTCCTCAACGCCGATGACCTGCTCGTCCGTTCCATGGCCGCGCGCACGAAGGCGCGTACGGTGCTGTTCGGCGAGGCCGACGACGCCGACATCCGGGCCACGGACGTCCGCATGACGGACAAGGGACAGCCTTCCTTCACACTGCACACACCGACCGGGTGCAGCGACGTGACCTTGCGGCTGTACGGTGAGCACCACGTGTCGAACGCGCTCGCCGCGGCCGCCGTCGCCCACGTCCTGGGCATGTCCGCCTCGGAGATCGCCACCGCGCTCTCCGGAGCGGGCACGCTGTCTCGGTGGCGGATGGAGGTCACCGAGCGGGCGGACGGTGTGACGATCGTCAACGACGCCTACAACGCGAACCCGGAGTCCATGCGGGCCGCACTGCGCGCGCTCGCCGCGATGGGCGGTGGCGGCAGGGCGAACGGGGGGCGCACGTGGGCGGTGCTCGGCCCGATGGCCGAGCTCGGAGACGACGCTCTCGCCGAGCACGACGCGGTCGGACGACTTGTCGTCCGGCTCAACGTGAGCAAGCTCGTCGCGGTCGGGGGCAGGGAAGCCTCCTGGCTGCAACTGGGCGCATATAACGAGGGTTCGTGGGGTGAGGAGTCGGTGCTCGTGTCCGACGCGCAGGCGGCGGTCGACCTGTTGCGCAGTGAACTGCGCCCGGGTGACGTCGTGCTGGTGAAGGCTTCCAGGTCGGCCGGTCTGGAGCGGGTGGCGCAGGCCCTGCTCGAGGGCACTGTCGAGGGCGAGGTCGCCGGCCGATGAGGCAGATCCTGTTCGCCGGTGTCATCGGCATGTTCCTGACCGTCGTCGGTACGCCGCTGCTGATCAAGCTGCTGGCCCGCAAGGGCTACGGCCAGTTCATCCGCGACGACGGTCCGCGCGGCCACGCCGGGAAGAAGGGCACGCCCACCATGGGCGGTGTCTCCTTCATCCTGGCCACGCTCGTCGCGTACGCCCTGACGAAGGTCATCACCGGTGAGGAGCCGAGCTTCTCCGGTCTGCTCGTGCTCTTCCTGATGGCCGGCATGGGCCTGGTCGGCTACCTCGACGACTACATCAAGATCGTCAAGCGGCGTTCGCTGGGTCTGCGGGCCAAGGCCAAGATGGCCGGCCAGCTGATCGTCGGCATCGCCTTCGCCGTGCTCGCACTGCAGTTCAAGGACTCGCGCGACCTCACCCCGGCCTCCACCAAGCTGTCGTTCGTCACGGACTTCGGCTGGTCGATCGGCCCGGTGCTCTTCGTGGTCTGGGCGCTGTTCATGATCCTGGCGCTGTCCAACGGCGTGAACCTCACCGACGGTCTGGACGGTCTCGCCACCGGCGCCGCCGTGATGGTCTTCGGCGCCTACACCTTCATCGGCGTCTGGCAGTTCCAGGAGTCGTGCGCGATGGCCGCCGACCTCACCAACCCCAACGCCTGCTTCGAGGTGCGAGACCCACTCGACCTGGCCGTCGTCGCCTCCGCCCTCATGGGCGCCTGCTTCGGCTTCCTGTGGTGGAACACCTCGCCCGCCAAGATCTTCATGGGCGACACCGGCTCGCTGGCCCTCGGCGGCGCGCTCGCCGGTCTGGCCATCTGCTCCCGCACGGAGCTCCTGGTGGCGCTCCTCGGCGGCCTCTTCGTGCTCATCACGATGTCGGTCGTCATCCAGGTCGGCTCCTTCAAGCTGACCGGCAAGCGCGTCTTCCGGATGGCACCGCTCCAGCACCACTTCGAACTCAAGGGCTGGTCCGAGGTCCTCGTCGTGGTCCGCTTCTGGATCATCCAGGGCATGTGCGTGATCGTGGGCCTCGGTCTCTTCTACGCGGGATGGGCAGCCGACAAGTGAGCGCCTCCGACCTGGCCGGCCTGCTCGGCCCCGACGCCCTGGGCCGGTTCGGCCTGCCGGGCCGGATCACCGTCGCCGGCCTCGGCGTCAGCGGCATCAGCGCCGCCCGCGCCCTGGCCGGGCTGGGCGCCCGCGTGACCGTCGTCGACAACGGCGACGGTGACGCGCACCGGGCCAGGGCGGCCGAACTCGCCGAACTGGGCATCGAGGTGCGCCTCGGCCACCTGCCCGACGGCGCCCGGGCCGGCGAGAGCCTGCCCGAGGGCACCGAACTGGTCGTCACCTCGCCCGGCTGGCCGCCGCAGAGCCCGCTCTTCCTGGCCGCCGCCGAGGCGGGCGTCGACGTCGTCGGCGACGTCGAGGTCGCCTGGCGGCTGCGCGGAGCCGGCGCGGAACTCCGCGCCGCCCGCCGGGCCGAGGCCGAGGGCGCCGGCGAAGGGGCCGACGCGGCCCCGGCCGGGCCCGCCGAATGGCTGGCGATCACCGGGACCAACGGCAAGACCACCACCACGCAGATGCTCGCGTCGATCCTGAAGGCCGCCGGGCTGCGCACCGCCGCCGTCGGCAACATCGGGACCCCGATCATCGACGTCGTGCTCGGCGAGCAGCACTACGACGTCCTCGCCGTCGAACTCTCCAGCTACCAGCTGCACTGGGCGCCCTCGCTGCGCGTCCACTCGGCAGCCGTCCTCAACCTGGCCCCCGACCACCTCGACTGGCACGGCTCGATGGAGGCGTACGCCGCCGACAAGGGCCGGATCTACGAGGGCAACACGGTGGCCTGCGTCTACAACGTGGCCGACAAGGCCACCGAGGACCTCGTCGTCGAGGCCGACGTCGAAGAGGGCTGCCGCGCGATCGGCTTCACCCTCGGGGCCCCCGGCCCCTCCATGCTCGGCGTCGTCGACGGCATCCTCGTCGACCGGGCCTTCGTGGAGAACCGGCACAAGAACGCCCAGGAGCTCGCCGAGGTCACGGACGTCAACCCGCCCGCCCCGCACAACATCGCCAACGCGCTCGCCGCCGCGGCCCTGGCCCGCGCCTTCGGCGTGGAGCCGCGCGCGGTCCGCGACGGGCTGCGCGACTTCCGTCCGGACGCCCACCGGGTCGCCCGGGTGGACGAGGTCGCCTCGGTCACTTACGTCGACGACTCCAAGGCCACGAACACCCACGCGGCGGAGGCCTCCCTCGCCTCCTTCGACAAGGTCGTCTGGATCGCCGGCGGTCTCGCCAAGGGCGCGACCTTCGACGAGCTCGTGCAGAAGTCGGCCGAGCGGATGCGCGGCGCCGTCCTGATCGGCGCCGACCGGGCGTTGATCGCCGAGGCGCTGGCGCGACACGCCCCCGAGGTCCCGGTCGTCGACCTCGACCGGACCGACACTGGGGCGATGCTCGCAGCGGTCCGGGAGGCGGCCGCGCTCGCCGAGCCCGGCGACACGGTCCTGCTGGCACCGGCCTGCGCCTCGATGGACATGTTCGCGAACTACAACAAGCGCGGGGACGCGTTCGCCGACGCGGTGCGCGAACTGGCCGCCGAGAACGCCGCGGACACGGCCTAGGCCGGGGGCGCCGGGACTGGTTCCCTCCGGCCGGATGCTCGCCTCGTACGAGTGGAGGGGAAGATCACAGATGCCGGCCAAGCAGATGCTGCCGGGGCGGCGGCCGTCCGCCGTGAAGGCGCAGGGCCGCAAGCGCCCCGGGGTGAGTGTGAAGCGCCCGGGGCGGCCCCCCGGGCGCGGGCCGCTGGCCGGTCTCCGGCGTACGCAGCAGCAGTTGCGCAGGGCGTGGGACCGCCCGCTCACGGCCTATTACCTGATTTTCGGCAGTTCCCTGCTCATCACCGTGCTCGGTCTGGTGATGGTGTACTCCGCTTCCATGATCAAGGCCCTCCAGCTGGGCCTGGGCGACGCGTACTTCTTCAAGAAGCAGTTCCTGGCCGCCCTCATCGGCACGGTGCTCCTGCTGGCCGCCTCCCGGATGCCGGTGAAGCTGCACCGGGCGCTGTCCTATCCGGTACTCGCCGGCACGCTCTTCCTGATGGTCCTGGTCCAGGTCCCCGGGATAGGGGTCTCGATCAACGGCAACCAGAACTGGATCTCCCTCGGCGGCCCGTTCATGCTGCAGCCCAGCGAGTTCGGCAAACTCGCCCTGATCCTGTGGGGTGCCGACCTGCTGGCCCGCAAGGGCGACAAGGGGCTGCTGAGCCAGTGGAAGCACCTGCTGGTGCCGCTGGTGCCCGTCGCCTTCCTGCTGCTCGGGCTCATCATGCTGGGCGGGGACATGGGCACCGCGATGATCCTCGGGGCCATCCTGTTCGGCCTGCTCTGGCTCGCGGGCGCCCCGACGCGGATGTTCGTCGCCGTGCTCGCCTTCGCGGGTGCGATCGTCGCCCTGCTCATCAAGACCAGCCCGCACCGGATGGACCGGCTGGAGTGCATCGGTGCGACAGAACCGGGCAAGAACGACCTTTGCTGGCAGGCCGTGCACGGGATCTACGCCCTCGCATCAGGCGGCTGGTTCGGTTCCGGACTGGGCGCAAGTGTGGAAAAATGGGGTCAACTACCCGAAGCCCACACCGACTTCATCTTCGCCATCACGGGGGAGGAACTGGGACTGGCGGGGACGCTGTCGGTGCTCGCCCTGTTCGCGGCTCTAGGCTATGCGGGTATCCGCGTGGCCGGACGCACGGAGGACTCCTTCGTACGGTTTGCCGCGGGAGGCGTGACCACCTGGATCACGGCCCAGGCCGTGATCAACATCGGTGCGGTGCTCGGCCTGCTGCCGATCGCCGGTGTCCCGCTCCCGCTGTTCTCCTACGGAGGGTCCGCCCTGCTGCCGACCATGTTCGCGGTCGGACTGCTCATCGCCTTCGCGCGGGAGGAGCCCGCCGCGCGCGCGGCACTCGCGATGCGACAGCCGAAGACCGGCTGGAGGCGGACCGGGGTGAGATGGAAGTCGATGAGACGGCGCGTCAAGAAGCGTCCGTCCGGAGAGCGGTGAATTTCGGTGCATGTCGTACTCGCCGGTGGGGGGACCGCCGGCCACATCGAGCCGGCGCTCGCCCTCGCGGACGCCCTGCGCAGGCAGGACCCTTCAGTGGGCATCACCGCCCTGGGCACCGAGCGCGGACTCGAAACCCGCCTGGTGCCGGAGCGCGGCTACGAACTGGGGCTGATCCCCGCCGTACCGCTGCCCCGCAAGCCCACGCCGGAGCTGATCACCGTCCCCGGGCGGCTGCGCGGCACCATCAAGGCCGCGGAGGAGATCCTCCTGCGCACCAAGGCCGACTGCGTCGTCGGATTCGGCGGCTACGTGGCCCTGCCCGGCTACCTCGCGGCCAAGCGGCTCGGCGTGCCGATCATCGTCCACGAGGCCAACGCCCGGCCCGGACTGGCCAACAAGATCGGCTCCCGGTACGCGCACGCCGTCGCGGTCTCCACGCCCGACAGCAAGCTGCGGGGCGCCCGCTACGTGGGCATCCCGCTGCGCCGCTCCATCTCCACCCTCGACCGGGCCGCCGTACGCCCCGAGGCGCGCGCCGCGTTCGGCCTGGACCCCAACCTGCCCACGCTGCTGGTCTCCGGCGGCTCGCAGGGCGCCCGGCGCCTCAACGAGACGATCCAGCAGGTCGCTCCGACCCTCCAGCGCTCCGGCGTACAGATCCTGCACGCCGTCGGGCCGAAGAACGAACTGCCGCGTGTCGACAACATGCCCGGGATGCCGCCCTATGTGCCGGTACCGTACGTGGACCGGATGGATCTCGCGTACGCCGCCGCCGACATGATGCTGTGCCGCGCGGGAGCGATGACCGTCGCCGAACTGTCCGCCGTCGGGCTGCCCGCCGCCTACGTCCCGCTGCCGATCGGCAACGGCGAACAGCGGCTCAACGCCCAGCCGGTGGTCAAGGCCGGCGGCGGCCTGCTCGTGGACGACGCGGAACTGACGCCCGAGTGGGTGCTCGGCCAGGTCCTCCCGGTGCTGTCCGACCCGCACCGCCTGTACGAGATGTCCCGCGCCGCCGGTGAGTTCGGCCGCCGGGACGCCGACGAGCTGCTGGTCGGCATGGTGTACGAGGCGATCGCAGCCCACCGAGCCCGCTGACGCGGGAGCACGGACGCAGGAGGCACAGGAGTGGCCGGAGCGACGACCGCACAGCGCGGAACACCGTCTTCCGACGGGCCCGGCCGGTCGCCCCGCAAGGGCGCCGGCTCTCCCAAGCCACCCAAGAGCCAGAAGCCCGCGAAGTCCGCGAAGTCCGCGAAGGCCGTGAAGGCCGCGAAGAGGAGCGCCCCGCGGGGCCCCGGCAAGCACCTGCGCCGGGGCCCTGTGCTGGCGTCCCTGGCCGCCGCGGTGCTCCTCGCCTCCGGCGGCACCTGGGTCCTCTACGGGTCCTCCTGGCTCCGCGTCGAGAAGGTCACCGCCACCGGCACGGACGTGCTCACCCCCGAACAGGTGCTCGCCGCGGCGGCCGTGCCGGTCGGCTCACCCCTCGTGAGCGTCGACACGGACGAGATCGAGAGCCGTGTCCGCGGCCGTCTGCCCCGCATCGATTCGGTCGATGCGGTGCGGGCCTGGCCGCACGGAATCGGACTGAAGGTGACAGAACGCAAACCCGTCCTGCTCATCAAAAAGGACGCCAACTTCGTGGAAGTGGACGCATCGGGTGTGCGATTCGACACGGTTCCGAAAGCCCCCGCGGGGGTTCCGGTCCTCGAATTGAACGCGGGAGGCTCCCCGAGCGCCCGCCGCTTCGACGAAGAGCGGCTGCTGCACGAGGCCGTGCTCGTCGCCGGATCCCTCCCGGCGCCGATCGCCAAGGAAACCGTGCAGGTCAAGGTGGGTTCCTACGATTCGATCGTGCTGGAGCTGACCGGAGGCCGGTCCGTGCGGTGGGGCAGCGGCGAACAGAGCGACGCCAAGGGGCGCGCGCTGACCGCTTTGCTGAAAGCCGCACCGAAGGCCGGACACTTCGACGTGAGCGTTCCCACCGCCCCTGCGGCGGCCGGGAGTTGACGTCAGGTCGAACAGCGACGCACCCTGGTTGGCCAGCGATACGGGTGATCACATAGGGTGAAAAGAAAAACGGGAGGTTCGGCGTGTTCGTTGAACACGCGCTACTTGTCGACTTAGTGTCCTGTTCGGAAGAGTCCAAGGAACAGACACACCCCTAACCCTAAACTTCAGGGTGAGGGTTCGGGTCGGCGCGTTCGGACCGTCCCTATTTCGGCATCAGTCGTCGCAACGCAGGCCCGCGAGGCGGCGACACGTAACTCGAGGCGAGAGGCCTTCGACGTGGCAGCACCGCAGAACTACCTCGCAGTCATCAAGGTCATCGGTGTCGGCGGCGGTGGTGTCAATGCCATCAACCGAATGATCGAGGTCGGTCTCAAGGGCGTCGAGTTCATCGCCATCAACACCGACGCCCAGGCGCTGTTGATGAGCGACGCCGACGTCAAGCTCGACGTCGGCCGTGAACTCACCCGGGGCCTCGGCGCCGGAGCCAACCCGGCCGTCGGTCGCAAGGCGGCAGAGGACCACCGCGAGGAGATCGAGGAGGTCCTCAAGGGGGCCGACATGGTCTTCGTCACCGCCGGTGAGGGCGGCGGCACCGGCACCGGCGGCGCACCCGTCGTCGCCAACATCGCGCGCTCGCTGGGCGCCCTGACGATCGGCGTGGTCACCCGGCCGTTCACCTTCGAGGGCCGGCGCCGCGCGAACCAGGCGGAGGACGGCATCGCCGAGCTCCGCGAAGAGGTCGACACCCTCATCGTCATCCCCAACGACCGCCTGCTGTCCATCTCGGACCGCCAGGTCAGCGTCCTGGACGCCTTCAAGTCCGCGGACCAGGTCCTGCTCTCCGGCGTCCAGGGCATCACCGACCTCATCACCACCCCGGGTCTGATCAACCTCGACTTCGCCGACGTCAAGTCCGTGATGTCCGAGGCCGGCTCGGCCCTGATGGGCATCGGCTCCGCCCGCGGCGACGACCGTGCGGTGGCCGCCGCCGAGATGGCGATCTCCTCGCCGCTCCTGGAGGCCTCCATCGACGGCGCCCGCGGCGTGCTGCTCTCCATCTCCGGCGGCTCCGACCTCGGTCTCTTCGAGATCAACGAGGCCGCGCAGCTGGTGAGCGAGGCGGCGCACCCCGAGGCGAACATCATCTTCGGCGCCGTCATCGACGACGCGCTCGGCGACGAGGTGCGGGTCACCGTCATCGCGGCCGGGTTCGACGGCGGACAGCCCCCGGCCCGCCGGGACAACGTCATCGGCGCCGCGTCCACGAAGCGCGAGGAGCCCGCCCCGGCTCCGGTCCGCGCCGCCGAACCGGTCCGCCCGGCCTTCGGCGGACTCGGCACGGTCCCCCCGCGCGAAGAGCCCCCGGCCCCCGTCGAGCCGGCCCCGGTCGAGGTCCAGGCCCCCGCGCCGCAGGTCCCCACGGCCCGGCCGTACCAGGACAGCCCGGCCGAGGAACTGGATGTCCCGGACTTCTTGAAGTGACACCGGAGCAGCACCACGTGGGCGGCGCCCACTTCGCCTTCACCGACCGGTGGGGCGGAGTGAGCGCCGTTCCGTACGAAGAGCTCAACCTCGGCGGCGCGGTCGGAGACGACCCGGCCGCCGTTCTCGCGAACCGGGCCCTGGCCGCACGGTCCCTGGGACTCGATCCGGACCAGGTGGTCTGGATGAACCAGGTGCACGGCCGGGACGTGGCGGTGGTCGACGGCCCCTGGGGGGACGCGGAGATCCCGGCGGTGGACGCCGTGGTGACCGCCCGTCGAGGGCTCGCCCTCGCCGTGCTCACCGCCGACTGCACACCGGTCCTGCTGGCGGACCCCGTCGCCGGAGTCGTCGGGGCCGCCCACGCCGGACGGCCCGGGCTGGTCGCCGGGGTGGTGCCGGCGGCGGTGGAGGCGATGGTCTCCCTCGGCGCCGAACCGGGGCGGATCGTCGCCCGTACCGGGCCCGCGGTCTGCGGGCGCTGCTACGAGGTGCCGGCGCAGATGCGGGAGGCGGTGGCCGAAGCGGTGCCCGCCGCCCGGGCCGAGACCAGCTGGGGGACACCGGCGGTGGACGTGGTCGCGGGGGTGCACGCCCAGCTCGCGGAGGCGGGGGTGGTGAACGGCGGCCGTTCCCCGGTCTGCACACTGGAGTCACGGGACCACTTCTCGTACCGCCGCGACCGGGTGACCGGACGGCTTGCCGGATATGTCTGGTTGACGGAGCTTTCCCGGGGGGAGACCCCCGGATCCCCGGGGGAAAAGAAGAATGACGGATCGTAAGTCGGAGCTCGCCGAGAACCTGGCGCGGGTGGAGGAACGCATCGCGTCCGCGTGCGCGGCGGCGGGCCGCGGGCGGGAGGAGGTGACCCTCATCGTGGTCACCAAGACCTACCCCGCGAGCGACGTACGACTGCTGGCGGAGCTGGGCGTCCGTCATGTTGCCGAGAACCGCGACCAGGACGCCGCCCCCAAAGCTGCGGCTTGCGCGGATCTGCCGCTCACCTGGCACTTCGTCGGCCAGTTGCAGACCAACAAAGTCCGTTCCGTGGCGGGATACGCGCACGTGGTGCAGTCGGTCGACCGGCCCCGGCTCGTGACCGCCCTCTCGGCGGCCGCGACGGGTGCCGGCCGCGAGATCGGCTGCCTCGTCCAGATCGCCCTCGACGCGGAGTCGGGCGAGCGCGGGACCCGGGGCGGTGCCGCGCCGGAGCAGCTCGCGGAGTTGGCGGATCTCGTCGCCGGGGCGCCCGGACTGCGCATCGACGGAGTGATGACCGTCGCACCGCTGTCCGGCCACTACGCGGGACGCGAACAGGCGGCCTTCGAGCGGTTGGTGGAATTGTCATCCCGCCTGCGCGCAGACCATCCGACTGCCACGATGGTGTCGGCCGGGATGAGCGCAGACCTGGAACAGGCCGTTGCGGCCGGTGCGACACATGTACGCGTCGGCACTGCGGTACTCGGCGCGAGACCCCGGCTCGGGTAACGTCGCGAAGAAAGTCGGACCACAGCAGAAAATATGGTCATTCCCGCCGATGAGCGGGCAGACCACGTGGATCGCGGGCAGTTGGTGACATTCGTGACACGGCGGCACCTGCGACAGGGCGATCCACCACAGAGCGGAGGACTCGGAGAATGGCCGGCGCGATGCGCAAGATGGCGGTCTACCTCGGCCTCGTGGAGGACGACCGGTACGACAACCCGGGGTACGACCCCGACGACGAGTTCGAGCCCGAGCCGGAGATGGAGCGGGCTCGGGAGCGGGATCGCCGACAGCAGCCCGTGCACCAATCGCCTGTATCGGACGAACCGGTACGAGTCGTACAGCCTCCGGCGCAGCGGGAACCCATCCCAATTCCGGTGGAAAACGGACGTCCTGCGCGAATTGCCCCCGTGGCATCCATCACACCTGATCGCACGAACCTGGAGAAGAACGCCCCCGTGATCATGCCCAAGGTCGTCTCCGAGCGGGAGCCGTACCGCATCACGACACTGCACCCCCGGACCTACAACGAGGCCCGTACCATCGGGGAACACTTCCGTGAGGGCACTCCGGTGATCATGAATCTCACGGAGATGGACGACACGGACGCGAAGCGTCTCGTGGACTTCGCCGCCGGACTCGTGTTCGGTCTGCACGGCAGCATTGAACGCGTGACACAGAAGGTGTTCCTGCTGTCGCCTGCTAACGTCGATGTCACGGCGGAGGACAAGGCCCGCATCGCGGAGGGCGGGTTCTTCAACCAAAGCTAGACCGATCCGTCAGATACGGGACCGGGAACAGATCGGAAAACGGGGAGAGGGAAGCACGGGATGGGCATCGCGCTACAGGTGGTCTACGTCGTGCTGATGTGCTTCCTGATCGTGCTGATCTTCCGACTGGTCATGGACTATGTGTTCCAGTTCGCACGTTCATGGACACCCGGCAAGGCGATGGTGGTCGTTCTGGAGGCCACCTACACTGTCACCGATCCACCGCTCAAGCTCCTTCGGCGGTTCATCCCGCCGTTGCGTCTCGGCGGCGTGGCACTCGACCTGTCCTTCTTCGTTCTGATGATCATCGTTTACATCCTCATCAGCTTCGTGAGCACCGCTGCGAGAAGCGTGTGAACGATGAGCTTCCCCGTACGCGCGGGGACGGTCCCGATACGGTCTTGCCGACTGCCGACGACTACGTAGAGGTGAAGAAGACATGCCGCTGACTCCCGAGGACGTGCGGAACAAGCAGTTCACGACCGTCCGCCTCCGAGAAGGCTATGACGAGGACGAGGTCGATGCCTTCCTCGACGAGGTCGAGTCCGAACTGACGCGCCTGCTGCGCGAGAACGAGGACCTGCGCGCCAAGCTGGCCGCCGCCACGCGCGCCGCCGCGCAGAACCAGCAGCAGCAGGGCATGCGCAAGCCCGAGCCCCAGGACCAGCGCGGCCCCGGCGCCCCCGTGCCCGCGGCCATATCCGGCCCGCCGCAGCAGCAGAACCCGCAGATGGGCCCGCCCCAGTTGCCGGGCGGCGCGCCGCAGCTCCCGCCGGGCCCCGGCGGCCAGGGCCAGCAGGGCCCCGGCCCGATGGGCGGCCCCATGGGCGGCCCCATGCAGCAGCACCCCATGGGCGGACCGCAGGGCATGGGCCAGCAGCCCATGGGCCAGCAGCAGTCGATGGGCGGCCAGAACCCGCTCGGCCAGCAGATGCAGCCCATGGGCCAGCAGATGCAGCCGATGGGGCAGCAGATGCAGCCCATGGGTCAGCCCATGCAGCAGATGCAGCAGCCGCAGCTCCCGCAGCAGGGCCCCGGCGGCGACAGCGCCGCCCGCGTCCTGTCGCTCGCGCAGCAGACCGCCGACCAGGCGATCGCGGAGGCCCGCTCCGAGGCCAACAAGATCGTCGGAGAGGCCCGGTCGCGCGCCGAGGGCCTGGAGCGGGACGCCCGCGCCAAGGCCGACGCGCTGGAGCGGGACGCGCAGGAGAAGCACCGCGTCGCGATGGGCTCCCTGGAGTCCGCCCGCGCCACGCTGGAGCGCAAGGTCGAGGACCTGCGGGGCTTCGAGCGTGAGTACCGTACGCGTCTGAAGTCCTACCTGGAGTCGCAGCTGCGCCAGCTGGAGACCCAGGCGGACGACTCCCTGGCCCCGCCGCGCAACCCGGCCGGTCCCGCGCTGCCCCCGTCGCCGTCGCCCTCGATGGCTCCGGCCGGTGCGATGGGTCACTCCATGGGCGGTCCGTCCATGGGCGGCCCCTCCCCGATGGGTGCCGGTCCGTCCTACGGCGGCCAGCAGCAGATGTCCCCGGCGATGACCCAGCCGATGGCTCCGGTCCGGCCGGCTGCGCCGCAGCCGATGCAGGCGCCGTCGCCGATGCGGGGCTTCCTGATCGACGAGGACGACAACTAAGCGCCGCCGCGCAGTCGGCAGTCACGGGCCGGGCCCGGTTCCCCCACGGGGGCACCGGGCCCGGCCCGTTCCCGTACCGCCTGCGGGTCGGTGGCCTTGGCCGGGCGGTGCGGTTGCCCTGGCCGGGCGGTGCGGTGGCTTTGGCCGGGGGTGTGGTGGTCTGCGGGCCGGTGGCCGCGCCTCAAGCGCCGGCGGGGCTGGGTTGGTCCGGCTGGGGCGGTGGTGTGGGGTTCGGGTGGGGTGGGGTGGTGGCTTCGGGTGGGGTGGTGCCCCTCCGGGGGCTCTCCTCGGCTCGGCGCGTGCGGCCGTGTCGCGGTGAGGCGGCCTGGGTTGCGCGCTCGTCCTGCGGGGAGCCCCCGGCGTGTCCCCACCCCACGGCCCCCGCCCCCGAGACGGGCCGACACGGCCGGTGGGGTTTCTGATCCCCCGCTTCGTCCGCGGCGGGCCGTTTGCCCACCTGCCGGGACCGGGACGTGCCGCTCGGGCGGAGGGCTTCCTGCTCCGCTTCGGCCGGGGTGCAGCGACCGCTCGGCCTGGCGGGGGCCTTCGCGCCCTGCTTCGGCCTGGCGGGCCGGGCTGTGCCGCTCGGTCCGGGGGTGACTTTCCCGTCCTGCTTCGGCTGGGGTGGATCGATGTGCTGCCCGGTCCGGGGCGGGAGGCTTTCATGCCCCCGCTGCTGCCGGGGGGCGGGATGTGCCAGGTGGGGGTGTGGGGACGGTGGGGGGTGTCCCCGCAGGACGAGCGCGCGACCACGCCGTCTGGCCGCGACACGGCCGCACGCGCCGAGCCGAGGAGACACCCCCCGGCGGCACCGCGCCCCCACCCCCCGTATCCATCCCGCCCAGGCGGCACGTACCCAGCCGCCACGGCTCGTTCGGGACGATTCCGCCCAGGCGGCACGTACCCAGCCACGCCCAGCCGCCACGGCTCCGTTCGGGACGGGCGGCACACGCTCAGCCGCCACCGGGACGGGCGGCGGCACCGCGCCCCCCGGTCCGGTCCCGGCCGGGCGGCACGCACCCCGCCTCGCCGGCGGTTGAGGCGCGGCCGCCGGCCGGCGGGGGAGGGGTTACGCGTCCGGGCGGACCACCGCCTTGATCGGCATGGAGCCCGCGCCCGCCATCGTCACGTTGCGGCCCGGGCGCGGGGCGTGGACCATCGCGCCGTCGCCCACGTACATGCCGACGTGGCTGGCGTCGTCGAAGTAGATGATCAGGTCGCCCGGCCGCATGTCCTTGAGGGCGATCTTCGGCAGCAGCCTCAGCTGTTCCTGCGAGGTGCGCGGGATGCCCCGGCCCGCCGCGCGCCAGGCCTGCGAGGTCAGCCCGGAGCAGTCGAAGGAGTCGGGGCCGACGGCGCCCCACTTGTACGGCTTCCCTATCTGCGCCGTGGCGAAGTGGACGGCCTGCTTGCCGGCGTCCGTCGCCTTGCCGTTGACGTCCTTCATCGCGCCCGTGGACAGCCACGCCGTCTGCGCGCGGTACTGGGCTTCCTGTTCCAGCTGGATCAGCCGGGCCCTCTCCTCGGCCTCGAGCTTGCTCTCCAGCTCCTCCGCGGCCTTGATCTTCTCCTCGATCTGCTTCTTGGCCTCCTCCTGCTTGACCCGGTTCGCCTCCAGCTTCTGCCAGCGCTCGCTCGCCTCCTCCGCGTAGCGCTGCAAGTCGGTCTGGGTGCGGTCCAGTTCGGTCAGCAGGTCCGAGGCGGCCTTCTCGCCCTGGCGCAACCGGTCGGCCCCGTCCAGGAACTGGTTCGGGTCCTCGCTCAACGCCAGTCGTGCGCCCGGCGGCAGGCCGCCCGAGCGGTACTGCGCGCGGGCCGCGGCGCCCGCGCGGCTCTTCAGCGTGGCGATCCGCTCCTTGCCGGCGACGACCAGGTTGGCGATCTCGACGATCTTGTCGGACTGGGCCTTGGTCTCGGCCTCGGCGAGGTTGTAGGCGTCCGTCGCGGTGCCCGCCTGCCGGTAGAGCTCCTCGATGTCCTTGCGGACCTGCTCCAGGGACTTGCCGCCCGGCCCGGGCAGAGGCGCGCCCGGAGCGCCCGGAGCGGCCGGAGCGGTCGGAGCCCCCGGTACGGCCGGGGCCGCGTACGCCGTGCCCGTCGCGAGGCCCGGCGCCGTCAGCGCCACCGCCATCGCGCACAGCAGTACGAGAGAGCTTGCGCCCCGCCGTCGCCTTACCGACCCCATGGTCCCCCCAAGGCACCCGAGTCAGACCTGACATCAGATCTGACTATTCATCAGTAACTTCGCACTGCCATCGGGATGGTGCCACGAGTCGATGAATTCCGACACCCTTGCGGATGCCGTTTCGATCTTGTCTGCCCCAACGGACCCCGAGCCCTGCCCCTCACGGATCAACGGGCCACCCCAGACCCCGGTTCCCCGCCGCGCCGCATTCACCCCGCCGGGCGCAACGCCTCCCAGCGCAGCGTCAGTTCCCCCTGCCGCCACCGCACCGGCCCGTCCGCCAGCGGCCAGTCGGCCGACAGCGCCCGCGCCGTCCGGATCCAGCGCTGCCGCGCCCCGTACGAGGCGTACGGGGCCGCCGCCGCCCAGGCCCGGTCGAAGTCGCGCAGGAACGCGTGCACCGGCTCGCCCGGCACGTTCCGGTGGATCAGCGCCTTCGGCAGCCGCTCCGCCAGATCGGAGGGACGCTCCAGCGAGCCCAGCCGGGTCGCGAACGTCACCGTGCGCGGGCCCTCCGGCCCCAGCGCGACCCACACGTGCCGCCGCCCGATCTCGTCGCAGGTCCCCTCCACCAGCAGCCCGCCCGGAGCCAGCCGCGCACACAGCCGCGCCCAGACCTCCGCGACCTGCTCCTCCTCGTACTGGCGCAGGACGTTCGCGGCGCGGATCAGCATCGGCCGCTCCCCGCCCTCCAGCGGGACCTCGAAGCCGCCGTGCCGGAAGCTGAGCCCCTCCCGCTCGTACGGCTTCGCCCCCGCCACCCGCGCCGGCTCGATCTCGATGCCGACCACCCGCACGCGCGGCGCCA
The DNA here is from genome assembly GCF_001953875.1 of Streptomyces amritsarensis. GTDB lineage: Bacteria > Actinomycetota > Actinomycetes > Streptomycetales > Streptomycetaceae > Streptomyces > Streptomyces amritsarensis. The sequence goes on along the minus strand of NZ_MQUR01000058.1, from coordinate 23,404 downwards.
CGTCCCGCAGCCGCGCCAGCAGCTCGACCGCGGTCCAGGGGGCCGCCCCGTAGCCGAGGTCCACCGCCACCGGATCCCCCGCGCGCCGCAGTGCGGCCCCGTGGGCGGCGGCGATCCAGCGGTCCATCCGGCGCAACCGGTTCGGGTTCGTCGTCCCGCGCGTCACCGAGCCCACAGGACGGCCGGCGGCGCGGCTGGGTGACGGGGTGGTGCGGGAGGCCATGAGCCGAGGGTAAGCGGAGCGCCTGCACACCGTGAAAAGCGCACGGCGTCCCGGGGAGGCCCGAAGAAACACGAGGAACCCGCAGGAAATGCGGTCCTCCCGGAATGCGGGGGACGGCCATCCGGGTTGCACTCCTTGCAGGGCGCCCTACGCGCCCCCGCAGCCATGCCGTCCGTCATGTCGTCCGAGCGTCGCGCGCGCACCGTCCGAGCCGAGAGGATCAGCTTCCTTGAGCCAGTACGTGTCCCGCCTCGGCGGCAGCCTCAGCGGGCGCCTCGCCGCCGCCCGTGCCGCCACCCGCCACGAGCCGCCCCGGCTGCGCCTGCCGGCCGTCGGCCACCACCGCAAGCCGCGCCGCGTGGCCATGCTCAGCGTGCACACCTCGCCGCTGCACCAGCCCGGGACCGGCGACGCCGGCGGGATGAACGTCTACATCGTGGAGCTGGCCAGGCGGCTCGCCGCGATCAACATCGAGGTCGAGATCTTCACCCGGGCCACCACGGGCGGGCTGCCGCCCGCGGTCGAGCTGGCCCCCGGCGTCCTCGTACGGCACGTGGACGCGGGCCCCTACGAGGGCCTCGCCAAGGAGGAGCTCCCGGCCCAGCTGTGCGCCTTCACGCACGGCGTGATGCAGGCCTGGGCCGGCCACCGCCCCGGCTACTACGACCTCGTCCACTCCCACTACTGGCTCTCCGGGCACGTGGGCTGGCTCGCCGCCCAGCGCTGGGGCGTCCCCCTCGTGCACGCCATGCACACCATGGCCAAGGTCAAGAACGCGGCGCTGGCCGAGGGCGACACGCCCGAGCCCGCCGCCCGCGTCATAGGCGAGACGCAGATCGTCTCCGCCGCCGACCGGCTCATCGCCAACACCGCCGAAGAGGCCGACGAGCTCGTCCGGTACTACGAGGCCGACCCCGCCAAGGTGGCCGTCGTCCACCCCGGCGTGAACCTCGAACGCTTCACCGTCGGCGACGGCCGCGCCGCCGCCCGCGCCCGCCTCGGCCTCCCGCAGGACGCCGTCATCCCGCTGTTCGCCGGGCGGATCCAGCCGCTGAAGGCCCCCGACATCCTGCTGCGCGCCGTCGCCGTCCTCGTCGACCGGGACCCCTCGCTGCGCCGCCGCCTGTTCGTCCCCGTTGTCGGCGGCCCCAGCGGCAGCGGCCTCGCCAAGCCCGAGGGCCTGCAGAAGCTCGCCGCGAGGCTGGGCATCGCCGACCTCGTGCACTTCCACCCGCCGGTCGCCCAGGACGGGCTCGCGGACTGGTTCCGCGCGGCGTCCGTCCTGGTCATGCCCTCCTACAGCGAGTCCTTCGGGCTCGTCGCCATAGAGGCCCAGGCCGCCGGCACCCCGGTGCTGGCCGCCGAGGTCGGCGGGCTGCCCGTCGCCGTCAACGACGGTGTCACGGGGATCCTCGTGGCCGGGCACGACCCGGCGGACTACGCACGGCAGTTGCGCCGGTTCGTCGACGAGCCCGGGCTCGCGGACCGGATGGGGGCACAGGCGGCGCGGCACGCGCAGTTCTTCGGCTGGGACACCGCGGCGAGCGGCACGGCCGACGTCTACACGGCGGCGATGCACGATCACCGCCGTCGCGTACGCTCCCACCATGGCTGACACCGCCGAGATCGCCGAGATCATCGAGAGCGCGCTGACCGGCGCGGAGCTGAGCTGGGAGAGCCCGACGCCGGGCTCCTACGTCGTCACGCTCCCCGGCACGCGCAAGCTGAGCACCACCTGCTCGATCCGGGTCGGCCGGCACTCGCTGTCGGTCAACGCCTTCGTGATCCGCCACCCCGACGAGAACGAGGCGGGCGTCCACCGCTGGCTGCTGGAGCGCAACCTCAAGCTGTACGGGATGGCGTACGCGGTCGACCGGCTCGGCGACATCTACCTGACGGCCCGCCTGCCGCTGGCGGTCGTCACCCCGGAGGAACTGGACCGGCTGCTCGGCACCGTGCTGGAGGCCGCGGACGGTTCGTTCAACACGCTGCTGGAGCTCGGCTTCGCGAGCGCGATCCGGCGCGAGTACGAGTGGCGGGTCTCGCGCGGCGAGCCGACCTTCAACCTCGACGCCTTCAAGCACCTCACGCGGCCGCAGGGCGAAGCGGCCGGACCCGGCACTCCGATCGGCTGACGTACCGCCCCGAACGGTGCGGGAGGGCGTGTCGCCGCACCCTGCCGCGGCCGGGCAGACGCACCGTGGCGGGATGAGCGGGAGCACAGCCGAAGCACTCATGTACGCATGGTTCGCCCTGGCGCTCCTGTCCGCCGGCTACGTCGCCCACGACGCGTTCACCAAGAACCCCGAGCTCACGGTGATGAAGTGGGGCTGGGTGCTGGTGACCTTGTACATCGGCCCGGTGGGGGCCGCGCTCTACGTGCTGTCCTGCAAGGAGTCGCGGCCGGGCACCCACGAGCGGTTCGTGGCGCCGCTGTGGAAGCAGGCGCTCGGCTCGACCATCCACTGCGTGGCCGGCGACGCGACCGGCATCATGGTCGCGGCCGTCGTCGCCTCGCTGCTCGGCCTTGCGCCGTGGGCGGACGCGCTGCTGGAGTACGCGGTGGGCTTCGGCTTCGGGCTGCTGGTCTTCCAGGCCCTGTTCATGCGCGACATGCTCGGCGGCAGCTACGCGCGGGCCGTCCGGTCGACGGTCTACGCGGAATGGCTGTCGATGAACTGCGTGATGGGCGCCATGGTCGCGGTGAACGTGATCGTGCGCAGCCAGGTGCCGGGCGCGCGGGACGTCGCCGACGTGCGCTTCTGGGCGACGTTCTCACTGGCGGTGCTGGCCGGCCTGCTCTTCGCGTACCCGGTCAACGTGTGGCTGGTCGCCAACCACCTCAAGCACGGGATGGGCACGGTACGGGCCCTGGGGGAGGGCGGCGAGCCCCTGCCGCCGCCGATGCCGGCCGCCCACTCCGGCGCGGCCATGGCGGAGGCCGAGGTGACGGCGGAGCAGAGAACCGCCATGGCGGTGCTGACGGTCCTCTTCCTCGCAGCGGGCACCCTCCTGTCCGCGATCTTCGGCACCCTGACCTGACCCCCGCCCCTGCGGCAACCGCCCTGCGTACGGCCTGCGTGCGGCTTGCGTGCGGCCTGCGTGCGGCCCGCCGGATCTGCCGGCTTCTGCGGGGGTCAGTTCGTCCGGGCCGGGTCCGGGGTGGGGAGCGGGGCGGGCGGGGTCGGTTCGGCGGGGAGCGGGGGCTTCGGTGGGGCGGCGGGGGTGTTGCCGGCCGTGGCCGGGGCCGGCGCCCCGTCACCCTCGGAGAGCCCCCGCATCAGCAGCCAGTAGCCGACCGCCGCCACCGTGCCGAGCACACCGGTGGTCGCCCACAACAGGTCCGCACCCCACCGGTCGATCATGAAGCCGGCCATCAGCGGCGCCACCAGCGCGGCCACCGCCCAGGACATGGTGTAGACGCCCTGGTAGCGCCCCCGCCCGTGCACCGGCGAGAGCCGTACGACCAGGCCCATCTGGGTCGGCGAGTTGACGATCTCGGCGAGCGTCCACACGCACACCGTCAGCGCGTACGCCCACACCGGTCCGGCGAAGGCCGTCAGCGCGAAGCCGTAGCCGGCCAGCAGCGCCGAGACCACCAGCAGCTTCTGCGGGTCGCGGTGTTCGATGAAGTGGGTGACGGGGATCTGCAGGGCGACGATCAGGAAGCCGTTGACGGCGATCACAAGCCCGTAGTCCCCGGGCGAGAACCCGGCGGAGCCCATCGCGACCGGCAGGCCGACCGACCCTTGCGTGAAGATCAGCGAGATCAGGAACGACAGGCCGACCACGCCCATGAACCGCCCGTCCCGCAGCACCGCCTTGAGCCCGATCTCCGGCTCCGCACCGCTCGCGTCCGAGGACCCGCCGCCGGGGCCCCCGGCCGTGCCGGCCGCGCCGGACCCGCCGCGCTCCGGCCGGGACTCGGGCAGCTTCACGTACACCAGCACCGCGCAGGCCAGCGTGAGGGCGGCCTCGCCGAGGAAGCCGGCCAGGTAGCTGTACTCGGCGATCAGGCCGGCCGCGGTCGCGCTGATGGCGAAGCCGAGGTTGATGGCCCAGTAGTTGAGCGCGAAGGCCCGTACGCGGTCCTCGGGGCGGACGATGTCCGCCATCATCGCCGCGACCGCCGGGCGGGAGGCGTTCGAGGTCATACCGACCAGCAGGGCCACGGCGGCGATCGCCGCCGGGTGCTCCATGAAGCCCAGCAGCGCCACCGAGACGGCGGTCGAGGCCTGGGCCGCCAGCAGTGTGGGGCGCCGCCCCAGCCGGTCGGTCATCACGCCCGCGACGAGCGAGGAGATCACGCCGCCCAGACCGTGGAGGGCGACCACCAGTCCCGCGAAGGAGGCCGAGTAGCCCCGGTCCAGGGTCAGGTACAAGGTCATGAAGGTCGCGACGAAGGCCCCGAGCCGGTTCACGAGGGTGCTCGTCCAGAGCCACCAGAACGCCCGGGGCAGACCCGAGACGCTCTCCCGGGCGGCCCGTCTCAGACTGGCAGCGGACATACGGAATCCCCCCGAGGGTGTAAGTGCCTCTCTGGCGAGGTGCACATTACGAGGGGGTGGGTGCGGGGCGCCAGTCAATTGACCCGGACCGTCAATCGGCGCCGCCGCACACCGCGCGCGAGCGCGCCCGCGCGTCCATTAGGCTCGTACGCATGGCCGACGCACCGTACAAGCTGATCCTCCTCCGCCACGGCGAGAGCGAATGGAACGCGAAGAACCTGTTCACCGGCTGGGTGGACGTCAACCTCACCGAGAAGGGCGAGAAGGAGGCGGTCCGCGGCGGTGAGCTGCTCAAGGACGCCGGCCTGCTGCCCGACGTTCTGCACACCTCCCTCCAGAAGCGCGCCATCCGCACCGCGCAGCTCGCGCTCGAGTCCGCGGACCGCCACTGGATCCCGGTGCACCGCTCCTGGCGCCTGAACGAGCGCCACTACGGCGCGCTGCAGGGCAAGGACAAGGCGCAGACCCTCGCGGAGTTCGGCGAGGAGCAGTTCATGCTGTGGCGCCGCTCCTACGACACCCCGCCGCCGGTGCTCGAGGACGGTACGGAGTTCTCGCAGTCCGAGGACCCGCGCTACGCGTCGATCCCGAACGAGCTGCGTCCGCGCACCGAGTGCCTCAAGGACGTCGTCGAGCGCATGCTGCCGTACTGGTACGACGGCATCGTCCCGGACCTGCTCGCGGGCCGTACGGTCCTGGTGGCCGCGCACGGCAACTCGCTGCGCGGTCTGGTCAAGCACCTCGACAGCATCTCGGACGAGGACATCACGGGCCTGAACATCCCGACCGGCATCCCGCTCGTCTACGAGCTGGACGCGGACTTCAAGCCCCTCAACCCGGGCGGCACCTACCTGGACCCGGCCGCGGCCGCGGCCGCCATCGAGGCCGTCAAGAACCAGGGCAAGAAGTAACCCTGACGCACGAAACAGCCCCCCACCTGCCATTTCCCGGCGGGTGGGGGGCTGTCGTCCGTCCGGGCCGGTCCGTTCGGGGTCTCCTTCTACTCTGATCGGTCGGACCTGACGGAGGGTCGCGCCGGGAAGCTCCGGGCGGCGGCCGAGACGGGGTTATCAAGGACATCGGATGACGGGCTCGTCATCCGACCATCCGTGAGCACGAACCCCAGGAGCCGCACGATGCGCCCCATCAGAGCCGCCCGTCTCGGCACGGCCGCTGCGCTGGTCACCCTTCTCGCCTGTGCCCCTGCCGCGGCCGCCGCCGCGGCGGACACCGATTCCGCCCACGACAAGGGCAAGGGCCGGGTGATCACACTCATCGGCCGGCTCGCGGAGCAGACACGCTTCCCCGTCAATCCCGGTGGCGCGGCCGCCCAGGGCGACCGGACCGTCTTCCGCTCGATCCTCTTCGACAAGGACGACAGACAGGTCGGCGAGACCGGCGGCACCTGCACCACCACCCGGGTCGCCGACGGCGGAGCCGAGCACTGCGTGGTGACCTACACCCTCCCGGGCGGTCAGCTCTCCGTGCAGGGGATGGTCTTCGGCCATCTCCTCCCGGGGCCTCCCCCTTCGTTCGACAACGCGATCACCGGCGGCACCGGTGAGTTCGACCGGGCTCGCGGCTCGGTCCACGCCGACACGATCGCCCCGGGCACCAGGCGCTTCACGATCGACCTCCAGCGCTGACCACCCCTGCTCCGTCCCTCCGTCCCAGCCCCCGCCCCCCCGGCTCGCCGGGGGCGGGGGCAACAGGCCGCTCCCGGGCTCAGTTCGGCGCGGCGGTCGGCGTGGTCCTGCGCCACTCCGCGCCGATCGAGCGGAGGAGGGCCGGGTAGACGCCCAGGTAGCGGAAGGGCTTGATGGCCAGCATGTAGGCCGCGCCCAGCAGGCCGTTGGGCTTCACCAGGACCGTCATCTGGCCGTGGTGGCCGCCGTTTCCGTCCTCGACCCAGCCGATGTGCAGCACGCCGTGCATCGTCTTGTTCGCCGTCTCCGCCGCCCACTCGTCGTGCGTCTGGTAGACGGACGTGAAGGGCAGCGACGGGACGTCGGGGCCGCGGTCGCCCTCGCGGAGGTCCGCGGGCAGCCGGTCGCGGAGCGTCGGCACCCGGGAGCTGAGGCCGCCGGCGGGCGCGTCCCAGCCGAGCAGGGCGCCCAGCTTCCAGCGGATCGCGAAGAGCGCGCGCCCCACGCGGGAGGGGACGGGGTCGCCCGTGTCCCGCGAGAACTGGCGTACCAGTCGCGCGAGGTCGTCCGGACCGCCCGGGGTCGGGAGTGCCCACACGTCCTCGACCCGGAAGTCGCCGGCGATCTCGTGGATCCGCCAGGGACGGGAGGTGTGCGCGGTGCTGGGGAGTCTCATGAGCCAAGCCCCTGTCTATACGATGCCGTATAGATCGAGGCTAGCACTCATCTATACGGCACCGTATAGACAGGGGGTGCGTGAGGAGGGGGCACACCATGGGCGCGACCCGCACACCGCGCGGCAAGTGGATCGAGGAGGGGTTGCGGGCGCTGGCCGCCGGCGGCCCGGAGGCCGTCCGCGTCGAGGTGCTCGCGCAGGCGCTCGGCGTCAGCAAGGGCGGCTTCTACGGCTACTTCGGCAGCAGGGGCGCGCTGCTCACCGAGATGCTCGACACCTGGGAGCGGGAGGTCACCGAGGCCGTGATCGAGCTGGTCGAGAGCGGCGGGGGAGACGCCAGGACACGGCTGGACCGGCTGTTCACGATCGTCGCCTCCTACGAGGAGGGGCCGGTGGTCGGCGTCGACGCCGACCTGGCGATCCGCGACTGGGCCCGGCGCGACGAGGCCGTCGCCGAGCGGCTGCGCCGTGCGGACAGCCGGCGCATGGAGTACCTGCGCTCGTTGTTCCGCGCCTTCTGCGCCGACGAGGACGACGTCGAGGTCCGCTCCCTGATCACCTTCTCCCTCCGGATCGGCTCCCACTTCATCGCCGCCGACCACGGCGGCCGCAGCCGCGCGGAGGTCATGGAGCTGACCCGGAAGTGGCTCCTGCGCTAGGCCCTTCCCCTTCCCCTTCCCGTTGCCGGTCCGCCGGACGGGGTCCTGCGGTTCCGTACGCGGAAAGGCCCTCCGCCTGCGGGACGTCCGCGGGCAGGGGGCCTCTCGTCGCACCGGGTGCGGTGACGTGCGGCGGGGTGCCGGACCGGGTGGGCCCGGTCAGCCACCGCACTGGCAGGGGGCACCGGACTGGCAGCCGCAGCCGCAGCCGGAGCCGCAGCCGCAGGCCGCGAGCAGCGGGAGCCGCATGGGCTCGGGCTTCGGCGGCTGCTCCTGCTCCGGGGTGATGGGGACGGGGGAATCGGGCATGGTTCCTCCTCGGCGGGGCGGTGCCCCGCGGCATACGGGACTTCGTACGACTGACCGCCCTCGCCCCTCATTCATGCCCGGCTGCACCAGCGCGTCAACGGCGCACGGGAGCGCGGAGTGGCTCGGCGCCGTAGCGCGCCTTCGCGCGGCGTCAGACGCCCTCGACCTGGGTCGGCTGCTGGAGGTCGTCGGCGTGCTCGCCCGTCACCAGGTAGACCACGCGCTTGGCCACCGACACCGCGTGGTCCGCGAAGCGCTCGTAGTAGCGGCCGAGCAGCGTCACGTCGACCGCCGTCTCGATGCCGTGCTTCCACCGGTCGTCCATCAGGTGCTGGAACAGCGTGCGGTGCAGCTGGTCCATCTCGTCGTCGTCCTGCTCCAGCTGGAGCGCGAGGTCGACGTCCTTGGTGATGATGACCTCGGCCGCCTTCGCCATCAGGCGCTGCGCGAGCTGTCCCATCTCCAGGATCGTGGCGTGCAGGTCCCGCGGGACGGCGCGGTCCGGGAAGCGCAGCCGGGCGAGCTTCGCGACGTGCTGGGCCAGGTCGCCGCTGCGTTCCAGGTCGGCGCTCATCCGCAGCGAGGTCACGACGATCCGCAGGTCGGTGGCGACGGGCTGCTGGCGGGCCAGCAGCGCGATGGCGCGGGCCTCCAGGTCGTGCTGGAGGTCGTCGACCTTCTGGTCGGCGGCGATGACGCTCTCGGCGAGCTTCAGGTCGGCATCGAGCATGGACGTCGTGGCCCGCCCGATCGCGGAACCGACGAGCCGGGCCATCTCGACCAGGCCTTCTCCGATCGAGTCCAGTTCCTCGTGGTACGCGTCGCGCATGTCTCGTGTCCCTCTCTCGACCTTTTACTGCCTACTGCGGTGCTGCCCGGGGCGGGCCGGGGCGGCCTTCTGCCCCACGGTGACACGGTGAGACGCGAACGCGTCCGACTCCGGCACCACAAGTGAATCAACCCCGTCGCCAGGGTGAACTCTGGGCGACGACTGTTCGAGGTGCCACCCGAACGGCTGTGGAAGTGTCGTCGTGCCTGCTTAACCTGGATCCATGGACGTGAACGCGGCGGTCGCCGCAGCTGCAGCGATCGCCGGTCTGTGCACCGGCGTCATCGCGATGCTGGCGTTCCGCTGGAGCGAGCGCGACCAGGCCCGCCCCACCCGGAGCTCCATGCGCCCCGACATCAACGCGGTGCTGCCGCCCGGCGTGGACACCGTCCTGTCCGTGCTCCGCTCCTCCGCCGTGGTCCTCGACGAGGGCGACGCCGTCGTCAAGGCCTCGTCCGCCGCCTACGCCCTCGGGCTCGTACGCGGCGGCAAGCTGGCCGTGGAGCCCATGCTCCACATGGCCCGCGACACCCGCCGCGACGGGGAGATACGCCAGGTCGAGCTGGACCTGCCCCGCCGCGGTACCGGTCGGGGCGAGGCCCTCGCGGTGTCCGCGCGCGTCGCCCCGCTCGGCTCCCGCCTGGTGCTGCTGCTGGTCGAGGACCTCACCGAGGCCCGCCGCATCGAGGCCGTGCGCCGTGACTTCGTGGCCAACGTGTCCCACGAGCTGAAGACCCCGGTCGGGGCGATCTCCCTGCTGTCCGAGGCCGTCATGGACGCCGCGGACGACCCCGAGGCGGTCAGCCGCTTCGCCGGCCGCATGCAGATCGAGTCGACCCGGCTGATCAACCTCGTGCAGGAGCTCATCGACCTCTCCCGGGTGCAGAACGACGACCCGCTGGAGGACGCCGAGCCCGTCCGCGTGGACACGCTGGTCGCCGAGGCCATCGACCGGTGCCGGCACACGGCGTCCTCCAAGCAGATCACCATGGCCGCGGGCGGCACCGCCGACCTGCGCGTCTGGGGCAACCGCGGGCAGCTCGCCGCCGCCCTCGGAAATCTGGTCGAGAACGCCGTCAACTACAGTCCCGCCCGTACCCGCGTCGGCATAGCCGGGCGCCGGGTCACGGCACCCGGGGGAGACCTGATCGAGATCGCCGTGACCGACCAGGGCATCGGCATCCCGGAGAAGGACCGCGAGCGCATCTTCGAGCGCTTCTACCGCGTGGACCCGGCCCGCTCCCGCGCCACGGGAGGCACCGGCCTCGGCCTTGCGATCGTGAAGCACGTGGCGGCCTCGCACGGCGGCGAGGTGTCGGTGTGGAGCTCGGAGGGCCAGGGCTCCACCTTCACCCTGCGGCTCCCCGAAGCGGCCGCGTCGTCCCCGGCGGCCGCCCCCCGCACCCACCCGACCCCAGCCTGAACCAGAACCGCTCCAGCCATCCCTGCCCCGGAGGTCCTTCCGTGACCCGAGTGCTCGTCGTCGAGGATGAGGAATCCTTCAGCGACGCCCTGTCGTACATGCTCCGCAAAGAGGGCTTCGAGGTCGCCATCGCGGCGACCGGCCCCGACGGGCTCGACGAGTTCGAGCGCAACGGCGCCGACCTCGTCCTCCTCGACCTGATGCTCCCCGGCCTGCCCGGCACCGAGGTCTGCCGGCAGCTGCGCGGCCGCTCCAACGTGCCCGTGATCATGGTGACCGCCAAGGACAGCGAGATCGACAAGGTCGTCGGGCTGGAGATAGGAGCCGACGACTACGTCACCAAGCCCTTCTCCTCGCGGGAGCTGGTCGCCCGCATCCGCGCGGTCCTGCGCCGCCGCGGTGAGCCGGAGGAGGTCACCCCGGCCGCCCTGGAGGCGGGCCCCGTACGCATGGACGTCGACCGCCACGTGGTCACCGTCGCCGGCGGCAAGGTCGACCTCCCGCTCAAGGAGTTCGACCTGCTGGAGATGCTGCTGCGCAACGCGGGCCGCGTACTGACCCGCATGCAGCTGATCGACCGGGTCTGGGGCGCCGACTACGTCGGCGACACCAAGACCCTCGACGTCCACGTGAAGCGACTGCGCGCCAAGATCGAACCCGACCCGGGCGCGCCGCGCTACCTGGTCACCGTCCGCGGCCTGGGCTACAAGTTCGAGCCGTAGGCCGGCACCCCGTACACCCGTTCCGCGGGCCGCGCCCGCAAAGGGAAGGGCCCCCGTCCGCCGAAGCGGACGGGGGCCCTTCCCATGTGCGTACGCGCTACGGCGTGCGTCAGTGGCCCGCGGCGTGCGAGGCGGAGCCCGACGGCGACGCGCCCGCGGCGCCCGAGGGGGCCCCGGACGGGCTGCCGGAGGCGCCCGCGCCCGACGGGGAGCCGGACGGGGAGCCCGACGGCGTGCCCGAGGGGCTGCCGGACGGGCTGCCGGCCGGGGCCGGGGCAGCGGACGGGCCGAAGCCCGCGTACATGCCGGTGGCCGGCACCACGAAGGCCTGGAGCTCGACGCCGCCCGTGCTGCTCAGCTGGAAGACGACCTTCTGCACGTCGCCGTTCTTGGCGGCCTCGGAGCCGTTCTCGATCACGGCGGAGGCGTTGTCCTTGCCGCCGAGCACCACGGAGCCGCCGGCCGGCACGGTGATCTTGCCGGCGCCCCCGGCGGGCTTCAGCACGACCTTGCCCTTGCCATCCGCAAGGGTGATGCCGTCAAGCGTCTGCGCCTTGGTGCCGTTGTTGAAGACGGTCGCCGAGACGACGGCCGGGCCCTTCTTGTCCTTCTCGCCCTGGGTGATCACCAGAGCGTTCTGGATCTCGATGTCGCCCTTGGTGGCGGCGGCGTTGTCCGGCTTGATCTGGAGAGTCTGCGCGTCGTTGCCCGCACCGCATGCGGCCAGCGAGGCGATCGAGAACACGACGGCGGTGGCGGCGAGGGCGCCGCGTCGAAGGCTGCGGCTCACGGCGGCGGCAACTCCTTGGACGAACGGAACGGAAGGGTGGGCCCTCCCGGCAACCGCTGGGAGGTACCCCCGGAACGGCCGAGGTAAAGCCGCTCTAAGGGTGTGTCAGCGCGCTTAGGTTACCGAGCCGCCGCCCCGCCCCCGCACCCGACCCTCCGCAGGGTGGCCCCCGCCCTCGGGGCGGTCCTCGATCTTGCATTCCGTCCGGGGTTCACCCCGCCGTTCCCCTCGCCGATCATGTGGCGCTCGCATATCGTGCGACCGCCGCCCGTTGATCAATTACCGGATTCCCCGAACGCCACTCGGTGATCAATTCCGGATTGGGCCGGAACCCGCTCTCGTACGGGCGCTCGCCAGCCGAACGGAGCAGTTGGGTTTCGCGACTCTCAACCCGGCAAAACGGGACGTACGTCACACTGGTGGAGGTGCGGAGCAGGTGTAGCGTGGCCCTTTCGCCTGGTCCGCGCAGCGCCCCCGACCTGCGAATACCCCCTTCCGGAAGCCTTCCGCAGCACGTTCCTGTTGCTGTTGTCAAGCCCCGAGATGTGCCCTGACCTGCGAAAACGCCATTCATAACAGTCAGTTCTCGTGTTACCCTGGATAGCCACGGAAGGGGTACCTGTCACATGACGTTCAAGGTTGGCGACACCGTGGTCTATCCCCATCACGGGGCCGCGCTGATCGAGGCCATTGAGACTCGCCAGATCAAAGGCGTGGACAAGACCTACTTGGTGCTCAAGGTCGCCCAGGGCGACCTGACGGTTCGTGTGCCTGCGGACAATGCGGAGTTCGTCGGCGTTCGCGACGTAGTCGGCCAGGACGGGCTGGACCGGGTCTTCGAGGTGCTTCGTGCACCGTATGCAGAAGAGCCGACGAACTGGTCCCGGCGCTACAAGGCAAATCTGGAGAAGCTCGCTTCTGGCGATGTCATCAAGGTCGCCGAAGTGGTGCGTGACCTGTGGCGTCGTGAGCGCGAGCGCGGGCTCTCCGCGGGCGAGAAGCGCATGCTCGCGAAGGCGCGCCAGATCCTGGTCAGCGAGCTCGCGCTCGCTGAGAACACGAACGAGGACAAGGCCGAGGCCCTCCTCGACGAGGTGCTCGCGTCCTGACGCGAGGCCCCGTGCACGGTGTGCACAGCTTGCCGCGGTGCCCGATGACAAGGTCCCTCCTCCACGAGAGACCTGTTGCCGGGCGCTGCGGCATGTCTGTGTCCGTACCTCTTGACCCACCCGTACCCGTACTGCCGTACGCGTACGGCTGACTCCTCACTGGCATGCCGGGTCCGGGCAGCCCGCTCGACCGGTCGTCACGGAAGGGGCGAGGGGCGTCGCACCCGGCACCCTTCAGGCCATACCCATGTCGGCCGAAGTCACAAACCTGGCTCGGAAACCTGGCTCGGAGCTACTGATGTCTGACGTAACGCGCCCCCACCGCACCGCCGCGGTGATCCCGGCCGCCGGCCGCGGGGTACGCCTCGGCCCCGGTGCCCCCAAGGCCCTGCGGGCCCTCGGCGGCACCCCGATGCTCGTGCACGCCGTCCGCGCGATGGCCCGCTCCCGCGCGGTGTCCGTCGTGGTCGTCGTCGCCCCGGCCGCAGAAGCGGCCGAGGTGCGCCTCCTGCTGGGCGAGCACGCGCTGCCCGAGCGCACCGAGGTCCTCGTCGTCCCGGGCGGGGAGACCCGCCAGGAGTCCGTACGGGCCGGCCTGGAGGCGCTCCCGCAGGACGTCACCTCCGTACTCATCCACGACGCGGCCCGCCCGCTCGTCCCCGTGGACACCGTGGACGCCGTCGTCGAGGCCGTGCGCGACGGCGCCCGCGCCGTGGTGCCCGCACTCCCGCTGGCCGACACCGTCAAGGAGGTCGAGCCCGGCAAGCCGGGCGAGCCCGAGCCGGTCGTCGCCACGCCCGAACGGGCCCGGCTGCGCGCCGTGCAGACCCCGCAGGGCTTCGACCTCGCCACGCTCCTCCAGGCGCACGCCGCGATCGCCGTCGACGGCGAGGGCGCCACCGACGACGCCGGCATGGTGGAACGCCTCGGCGTCCCCGTCGTGGTGATCCCGGGACACGAAGAGGCCTTCAAGGTCACCCGCCCGCTCGACCTGGTCCTCGCAGAGGCCGTACTCGCCCGCAGGAGGGCCACCGATGGGTTCTAGCTCCGACGACGCCCCCCTGATCCCGCTCGTCGGGATCGGCACCGACGTGCACGCCTTCGAGACCGGCCGCGAGCTGTGGTGCGCCGGCCTGCTGTGGGAGGGCGAGGACGGCCTCGCCGGGCACTCCGACGGCGACGTCGCCGCGCACGCCGCCTGCGACGCCCTCTTCTCGGCCGCCGGAGTCGGCGACCTCGGCGCGCACTTCGGCACCTCCCGCCCGCAGTGGTCCGGCGCCGCCGGCGTCACCCTCCTGGCGGAGGCCGCCCGGATCGTGCGCGCGGAGGGCTTCGAGATCGGCAACATCGCCATCCAGGTGATCGGTGTGCGCCCGAAGATCGGCAAGCGGCGCGAAGAGGCGCAGAAGGCGCTCGCGGCCGCCGCGGGCGCCCCCGTCTCCGTATCGGGCACCACCACCGACGGACTGGGCCTCACCGGCCGGGCCGAGGGCCTCGCGGCGATCGCCACCGCCCTCGTGTACCGGACGAACCGGGCCTGAACGCCCGCGGAGACGGCACATCTTCGGCAACAAAGCGGCCCCGCGCCCCCAAAGGTCGCGGGGCACTGCTACAGGCGCACTACCCTGGATGCCGTGACTATTCGCCTGTACGACACCAGCGCCCGGCAGATCCGCGACTTCACCCCGCTCGTTCCGGGCTGCGTCTCGATCTACCTCTGTGGCGCCACCGTCCAGGCGGCCCCGCACATCGGGCACATCAGGTCCTACCTGAACTTCGACGTCATGCGCCGCTGGTTCGCGTACCGCGGCTACGACGTCACCTTCATCCGCAACGTCACCGACATCGACGACAAGATCATCACGAAGTCGGCCGAGCAGGGCCGCCCCTGGTGGTCCATCGGCTACGACAACGAGCAGGCCTTCAACAACGGCTATGACGCCCTCGGCTGCCTGCGGCCCACCTACGAGCCCCGCGCCACGGGCCACGTCCCCGAGATGATCGAGATGATGCGCGGCCTGATCGAGCGCGGCCACGCCTACGAGGCCGACGGCAACGTCTACTTCGACGTGCGCTCCTTCCCCGGCTACCTGAGCCTGTCCAACCAGGAGCTCGACAACCTGCTCCAGCCCTCCGGCGAGGGCGAGACGGGCAAGCGCGACCCGCGCGACTTCGCCATGTGGAAGTCCGCCAAGCCGGGCGAGCCCTCCTGGGAGACGCCGTGGGGCCGCGGCCGTCCGGGCTGGCACCTCGAATGCTCCGCCATGGCGCACAAGTACCTCGGCGAGGCCTTCGACATCCACGGCGGCGGCCTCGACCTGATCTTCCCGCACCACGAGAACGAGATCGCCCAGGCCAAGGCGTTCGGCGACGCGTTCGCGAACTACTGGGTCCACAACGCCTGGGTGACCATGTCGGGCGAGAAGATGTCGAAGTCCCTCGGGAACTCGGTCCTCGTCTCCGAGATGGTCAAGCAGTGGCGCCCGATCGTCCTGCGCTACTACCTCGGCACCCCGCACTACCGGTCGATGATCGAGTACAGCGAGGAGGCGCTGCGCGAGGCCGAGTCGGCCTTCGCGCGCATCGAGGGATTCATCCAGCGCGTCGTGGAGAAGGCCGGCGGCCCCGTCGAGGCCGCGAAGGAGGTCCCGCCCGCCTTCGCCGAGGCCATGGACGACGACCTCGGCGTCCCGCAGGCGCTCGCCATCGTCCACACCACCGTCCGCCAGGGCAACAGCGCGCTCGCCGCCGACGACAAGGACGCGGCCATCGCGCGCCTGTCCGAGGTGCGGGCCATGCTGGGCGTCCTCGGTCTGGACCCGCTCGACCCGCACTGGGCCGGCGAGGCCGACCGCGGCGAGGACCTCCACGGCGCCGTCGACACCCTCGTACGCCTCGTCCTGGAGCAGCGCGAGTCCGCCCGCGCCCGCAAGGACTGGGCGACCGCCGACGCCATCCGCGACCAGCTCCAGCAGTCCGGCCTGGTCATCGAGGACAGCCCGACGGGTCCGCGCTGGACGCTCGGCCCCCGCTGAGCCCCCGGCACCCGGAGCAGTCCGACTGTGCCGCCCGGCCTCCCGGGCGGCACACTCTTCATACGTACATATCGCAGCACCAACGAAAACAGGTAGAGGTCATGGCCGGGAACAGCCAGCGCAGGAACCGCCGCACGTCCAACAAGAAGGGCGCCACGGTCGGCAGCGGTGGCCAGCGACGCAAGGGCCTGGAGGGCAAGGGCCCCACGCCCAAGGCCGAGGACCGCAAGAAGCACAAGGCGAACCGCATCGCCAACGCCATGGCCCGCCAGGCCGCCAAGCGCCGCCCGGCCCCCCGCCGGGGCGGGCCCAAGGGCACCAGCGAGATGGTCGTCGGCCGCAACCCGGTCTTCGAGGCGCTGCGCGACGGCGTCCCGGCCACGACCCTCTACGTGCAGCAGTTCATCGACAACGACGAGCGCGTCCGCGAGGCACTCCAGCTCGCGGGCGAGCGCGGCAACATCAACCTGATGGAAGCCCCGCGCCCCGAGCTCGACCGCATGACCAACGGGCTCAACCACCAGGGCCTCGTCCTCCAGGTCCCGCCGTACGAGTACGCGCACCCCGAGGACCTCACCGACGCCGCATACGACAACGGCGAGGACCCGCTCATCGTCGCCCTCGACGGCGTCACCGACCCGCGCAACCTCGGCGCGATCGTCCGCTCCGTCTCCGCCTTCGGCGGCCACGGCGTGGTCATCCCCGAGCGGCGCGCCGCCGGCATGACCGCCGGCGCCTGGAAGACCTCGGCCGGCACCGCCGCCCGCACGCCGGTCTCCCGCGTCACCAACCTCACCCGCGCCCTGCAGGACTACAAGAAGGCCGGCATCGCGATCGTCGGCCTCGCGGCCGAGGGCACGCACGAGGTGCAGGACCTGGAGGCGCTCGGCGGCCCGGTCGTCATCGTCGTCGGCTCCGAGGGCAAGGGCCTCGGCCGCCTCGTCGGCGAGAACTGCGACTACCTGGTGCGCATCCCGATGCCGGGCGGCGCCGAGTCCCTCAACGCCGGTGTCGCCGCGGGCGTCGTGCTGTACGAGGCGGCCCGCCGGCGCGCCGCACGGCCGCGCACCTGATCGCTTTGATCCACTTGGCTCACTGAATATGACCCGTGAGCGTGTCACCCCGCCCGTTCCGGGCGGGGTGGCTTGATCTTGACGGGTCTCGGACAGATCCCTGATGTCAAGGCAGTGTCCTAAACACTGATCACTCGGTTAGATGAGTGTGGACACCAGAACGTCAGGGTTCGACGACCAGCCCGCGCTGAGCATGGTCAAGGTGCCGTGCGACCCCGCACAGGTCATCGTCAACCACGCCAGCTTCCGCGTGCGGCTCGCACCGAGCCCGAGCGCGCGTTCCAAGCCCGCGAAGGCCCCCGGCCGCGCGCCCGTCCTGGGCGGTGCCGCGGTCGCCGCCGCCGGGGCCGCCCGCCGCCGGGCCCCCGTGGTCTGGAGCGGCAAGTCCGACACCGGGGACGCCGCCGCGGCCATGGGCGGACTGCTCCAGGCCGTACGCGGCCACGACGAGTACGACGGCGGCGCCACCCAGGTCATCCCGCGCATCGACCTGGACCACGACCTCGCCGAGGACACCCTGGCCACGCCGACCGTCATCGGCCAGCGCAGCTACGGGGACCCCGCCGAGACCCGCCCCCTGGCCGCCGTACGGGACCTCCCGTACGAGCAGCCGCACGGCCCCGGGGCCGGCGCCGGGCCGGAGTCGCGGCGCCCCGCCGCCGACAACCGCGGCCAGGCCTCCTACTACCCCGGCCGCCGGATGAACCTCGGTGTCGTGCTGCTCCCGCTGCGCGTCTTCCTCGGCTTCATCTCCATCTACGCCGGCATGGGCAAGCTGTGCGACCCCGTCTACTTCGACGGCGGCGAGCGCGGCTCCATGGTCACCTGGCTGCACACCCTGACCCCGTGGGCGCTGGCCGAGCCGCTGCGCGACTTCGCCCTCGCCCACCCGGTGGGCGCGGGCCTCAGCGTGGCCTTCCTCCAGGTCATCGTCGGCGTGCTGACGGTCTTCGGCCTGTGGCAGCGGTTCGCGGCCTGCTTCGGGGCGCTGCTGTCCGCCGCGCTGCTGATGACGGTGAGCTGGAAGACCGTCCCGGCCTACGACGCGCCCGACATCATCTACCTCGCCGCGTGGAGCCCGCTGATCATCGCGGGCGCGCCGGTCTACTCCCTCGACGGCCGGCTCGCCGGCGAGGCCTGGCGCACCCTCGGGCCGCGCTCGGAGATCTGGCGGCTGCGCCGCCGCGTGCTGCGGCGCGGTGCCGTCATGGCGAGCGTGGTGTGCGGGCTCACCCTGCTCGTCGGCTCGCTCCTGGGCGGCGCCGTCCGCTCCACCACCGTGGTCACCGTCCCCGGTCCCGGCGAGGCCCCCAGCAACTACCTGCCGGGCCGTCCGCTGCCGCAGACACCTGCCAGGCAGCAGCCCGCGCAGCAGCCGACCCGGCCCGCGTCGCCGACGCCCTCGCCGTCCGAGCCCTCCGCCAAGGCGGGCAAGACCGCGTCGGGCGCGCCGTCCCGGGAGACGGCCGGGACGGGTTCGCAGTCGCCCACCGCGACCCGGGGCAGCACGACCGGCAAGCAGCAGACCCCGCGCAGCACCCCGCGGCAGTCGACGGCGCCGAAGTCGCCGTCGTCCTCGTCGGGCAGCAGCATCAGCGGGGGCGGCACCGCCCCGACCAAGCAGCCCGGCCTGATCGGCGGGCTCATCGGCTGAGCCCTCCGCCAGGGGCCGGCACGCAGGGGCCCGGTACGCGCGAGCGTGCCGGGCCCCTGCGGCGTGTACGGGGGTGTTGCCGGGTCCCTGCGCGCGGGGCCCTGTGCGGCGGTGTGGTGGTCCCCTGTGGGTGTGGGCGGGGTGGGATGGGGCGCGGCGGGGGCCGTGAGGGCCCTCAGGTGCCCGTCTGCGCCGCCAACTCCCGTGCGGCCTCGATGAGGTCCTTGGCCGTGTCGATCGCCCGCCAGTAGGCGCCCTGCGGCAGCGGGAAGCCCGCCAGCCGCCGCTGCCGCGCCAGACGCGGGAAGGTGGTGCGCTCGTGGTCCCCCAAGTCGGGGAGCAGAGCGGCGAATTCGGGCCCGAAGACGTACACGCCGGCGTTCACCGGGTAGGGCGACAGCGGGGCCTCGATGAAGTCCAGTACGTGCCCGAACTCGTTGGTCTCCACCACCCCCCAGGGGATCCGCGGCCGGGCCAGCGCGAGCGTCGCGACCGCCCCCCGCTCGTCGTGGAAGGCGGCCATCTCGCGGAGCGAGAAACGGGTCCAGACGTCGCCGTTCGTGGCGTACCAGGCCCCGCCGGGGTCGGGGAGGTGCCGTGCGGCGTGCTTCAGGCCGCCGCCGCGCCCCAGCGGCTCCTCCTCGACGACCGTGGTCACGCGCAGCGGCAACGGCGCCCCGGCCAGCCACTCCTGGAGCACGCCGGCGAGATGCCCGCACGAGACGACGGCGTCGGTGACGCCCTCGGCCGCGAGCCAGGCCAGCTGGTGCCCGATGATCGGCAGCCCGGTCCCCGGGATCTCGACCATGGGCTTGGGGCGGTCGTCGGTGTACGGACGCAGCCGCGAACCCTGGCCGCCCGCCAGGACGACTGCCTGGGTGGGTGCGGCGGGGAACGCGGCTGCGGAGGAGGCGGATCGGGGGGCGTCGGTCATGGCGGCCAGCGTAGGGACGAGGCGCGTGTCAGCCCATGGAGGCGACGCCGGAGGCGTACGAGGTGTCGCAGACGGGGCGGGCGAACGACTGGGCCTTCGTCGGGCCGTACGCCTCGACGGCGGCGCGTCCGAGCGCCCGGGCGATCCCCACGCAGTGCTCGGCGAGCGACGGCCGGCGGTTGACCTCCTGCTGGAGGTGGGTCAGGACGTCGTCCGGCGCCTGGCCCTGCTGCAGTTCGCCGACGAGCCGGGTGCGCAGCACCTCGTGGGCGGCGCGCGGCTTCGCGGGCGTGGAGACGCCCTCGGCGGACGCGGTCACGAGCTGGGAGGAGGACGTGTCCGCCCAGGGAACCATGGTGACCGCGAGGGTCCCGGACAGGACCAGGACGACGGGCAGGACCAGGGCGAGGGAACGGCCGATTCGGCGGGCAGTGTGGGTCACGAGGGCGAGAGTAGCGCTCGGTGAGGATTTGGCGACATTTAGTCACCCTGTCGGGGGATGGCTCGACGTGGCTTTTCGAATTCCGGGTTGACGACTCCGCCCGAATGGCCCGGTCTGTCGGGGTTCCTGGGGGATGCCCGCCGGCAACGAACGGCGGAGGGGCGCCCCTTGGCGGGACGCCCCTCCAAACCCCTTGCCGGTACGACTAGTCGGACAGTCGCTGCCCGGAAGACGTCGAGAAGACGTGGATCTCGTCGGCCCGCGGCACGATGTGCAGGCTGGAGCCCTTCTCCGGGACCTGGCGGCCGCCCACGCGGACCACGAGGTCCTGCGAGCCCTCGGCGGCCGAGGTGGAGCCGTAGACGTAGCCGTCGGCGCCGAGCTCCTCGACGACGTTCACGGTGACGGTCAGACCGCCGCTCTCGGCGACGTCGAAGTGCTCCGGGCGGACGCCGACCGTGACGGTGCGGTCGCCCGCGTCGGCCGCGGCGGACAGCGCGGCGCGCGACACCGGGACGACGCTGTCACCGAACTTCACGCCGCCGTCCGTGATCGGGACCTCGACCAGGTTCATGGCGGGAGAGCCGATGAAGCCGGCGACGAAGAGGTTCGCGGGGCGGTCGTACATGTTGCGCGGGGTGTCGACCTGCTGGAGCAGACCGTCCTTGAGCACAGCCACCCGGTCGCCCATGGTCATGGCCTCGACCTGGTCGTGCGTGACGTAGACGGTCGTGATGCCGAGGTCGCGCTGGAGCGCGGCGATCTGCGTACGCGTCGACACGCGGAGCTTGGCGTCGAGGTTCGACAGCGGCTCGTCCATCAGGAACACCTGCGGCTTGCGCACGATCGCGCGGCCCATGGCGACACGCTGGCGCTGACCGCCGGAGAGCGCCTTGGGCTTGCGGTCCAGGTACTGCGTGAGGTCGAGCATCTTCGCCGCGTCCTCCACCTTCTTGCGAATGGTGGCCTTGTCCTCGCCGGCGATCTTGAGCGCGAAGCCCATGTTGTCGGCGACGGACATGTGCGGGTAGAGCGCGTAGTTCTGGAACACCATCGCGATGTCCCGGTCCTTCGGCGGCAGGTGCGTGACGTCGCGGTCACCGATGCGGATGGCGCCGCCGTTGACGTCCTCCAGGCCGGCGAGCATGCGCAGCGAGGTGGACTTGCCGCAGCCGGACGGGCCGACGAGGACGAGGAACTCGCCGTCTTCGATCTCCAGCTCCAGCTGGTCGACGGCGGGCTTGTCGCCGCCCGGGTACAGGCGGGTCGCCTTGTCGAAAGTGACAGAAGCCATGGTGGTGTATCCCTTCTACCGGCAGGAACGTGCCGGACGATCCGAGTGGAAGGTCTAGTCCAGAATGCGGACTCCGCCCGACGCTACCCGCCGTACCCGCTCCTGTCAGCACCGCGCCGCCGTGACTTCGAACTCTGTGCGATCTGTCGGACCCGCCGGCCGGCCGTGGCCGCCGTCCGGCGGGCCCGCCAATGCGATGGCAGGGGGATTCGCGCGCTGTGTAGAGTGATGGCGGCTTCGCTCGCAGTACACGGCGGGTGCGCCGTGCCTCCTTAGCTCAGTCCGGCCAGAGCAACGCACTTGTAATGCGTAGGTCGTCGGTTCGAATCCGACAGGGGGCTCCAGTGGCGGAAGGCCCCGGGCGAGCGCCCGGGGCCTTCCGCCGTTTTCGTGCTCCGTCAGTGGCGGCCCGAGACGCGGTCGGCCAGGCGGGCCAGGGGAGCCGTCCTCGGGGTGCGGGTGGCCGCCTCCCGGCGGTCCGCCGCACGGTAGGCGGCGTAGAGGGCCTGCACGCCGAGCCAGCGCAAGGGCTCCGGCTCCCAGCGGCGGACGCGGTGGTTCACCCACGGCAGGCCGGTCAGCGCGGTGGACTCGCCGAGGACCAGGTCGCGCAGGGTGCGGCCGGCGAGGTTGGAGGTGGCGACGCCCGAGCCGACGTACCCGCCGGCCCAGCCCACGCCCGTGGCGCGGTCCAGGGTGACGGTGGCGCACCAGTCGCGCGGCACGCCGAGGACCCCCGACCAGGCGTGGGTGATCTCCGTACCGGCGAGGACCGGGAAGAAGGAGAAGAGGAGGTCGCGGAGGGAATCCACGGTGGCCTGCCCGGTGCGGCCGTCGTGGTCGGTCCGCGAGCCGAAGCGGTACGGGACCCCGCGCCCGCCGATCGCGATCCGGTCGTCGGCGGTCCGCTGCGCGTACATGTACGCGTGGGCCATGTCGCCCAGGACCTCCCGGCCCGACCAGCCGAGCTGCGCCCATGTCTCCGCGGGCAGCGGGGCGGTCGCGATCATCGAGGAGTTCATCGGCAGCCACGACCGCTTCTGGCCCCTCAGGGCGGCGGTGAAGCCCTCGGTGCAGCGCAGGACGTACGGGGCGCGGGCCGTCCCGTAGGGGGTGACCGCCTTCCCCGCGGAGATCTGCGTGACCGGGGTGGATTCGTGGATCACCACGCCGAGGCGTTCACAGGCCCCTGCCAGACCTCTGACCAGCTTGAGGGGGTTGATGCGGGCGCCGTGCGGGCTCCAGCTGGAGCCGACGGCGTCGGCGATGTCGATGCGTGCGCGGGTGGCGGCGGCGTCGTGGAGCTCGCGGTCGGTCTCGCCGAAGGCGAGCTCGGCGGCGTGGAAGGCCCTGAGGCGGCCGAGCTGTGCGGGGGTGCGGGCGACTTCGAGGACGCCGCCGCGGTGGATGTCGGCGTCGATGCCCTCCTTGGCGGCGACGTCGACGACCTCGGCGACGGTCGCGTTCATGGCCTGCTGGAGGTGCCGGGCGGCCTGCGGGCCGTGGAGGGCGGCGTAGCGGTCGCGGCCGGCGATGCCGTTGTAGAGCCAGCCCCCGTTGCGCCCGGAGGCGCCGTAGCCGCAGAACCTCTGCTCCAGGACGGTGACGCGCAGGTCGGGCGCGGCCTGCTTGAGGTAGTAGGCGGTCCACAGGCCGGTGTAGCCGCCGCCGACGATGACGACGTCGGCCGTGGTGTGGGCGGTGAGGGGCGCGCGGGGCGGAGCGGCCGGGGCGCTGTGGTCGGTCGCGTACCAGAAGGAAATGCCGCCGTTGATCGTCATGGGGGAGTTGGTACCCCGTTTTCCTCACGGGGTGCCAGGGACGGGGTGTCGCGCGGCGCGGGCGGATGCGCGGCCCCCTGCCGGTTGCCCTGCGGGCGGCTCGGCGGTGTGGGGGTCGCTCCGGCGGGGGTTGGCGGCGGCCGGGGCGGTTTTCCCTGGCGGGGGCGCAGTGCCGTGCGGGTTGGGCGGGGCCTGCCTGCGGGGTTGCTCGGCGGTGCGGGGGCGCGGCCCGGGCGGGGTGAGCGTGGTGCGGGTTGGGCGTGGCCCGGGCGGGGTTGCTCGGGGGTGTGGGGGGGC
>NZ_MQUR01000021.1 GCF_001953875.1 Streptomyces amritsarensis | reverse complement strand
CCGGCCCCGCAGGAGAGATTCCTGCGGGGCCGGGCCTCACGTCACATTCGCCGGGCGGTATCAGATCTCGCCCCGGAGCTTGGCGAGCGCCTCGGCGAGGATCGCCTCGCCGTCGGCGTCCGAGCGCCGTTCGCGCACGTACGCCAGGTGCGTCTTGTAGGGCTCGGTGCGCGGCGGCGCGGGCGGGTTGTCCCGGTCCTGGCCGGCCGGGAACCCGCAGCGCGGGCAGTCCCAGGTGTCCGGCACCTGCGCGTCGCTGGCGAAGCTCGGCTGCGTCTCGTGCCCGTTCGAGCACCAGAAGGAGATGCGCAGGCGGGGCGCGGACTCGCCGCGCTCCGCCTCACCCATCGGCCCCGCTCCGACCCGGCTACCACGGATCGCGTTGCCACTTGCCACGGTCGTAACTCCCTGCGTGATGGTGCCGCGGAGTATGAGTGGAATTTCCGCCGCGGAGCGCCCAAGTCTACGTAAGGCCCAACGCACGTCCAGCGAGCGGAGTTACTGATTCCACGTCGCGGACGCCAGCCTCATCATAGGTCGGGCGATGCCGACCGGACTGCCGGAATGGCGAGAACGGTCAGCTGCCCGACTTCATCACCAGGCCGAGCGCGACGATGCACGCGAACCAGAGCAGGCCCACCACGACGGTGATGCGGTCCAGGTTCCGCTCCGCGACGGAGGAGCCGCCGACCGACGACTGCATGCCGCCGCCGAACATGTCGGAGAGGCCGCCGCCCTTGCCCTTGTGCATCAGCACGAGCAGCATCAGCAGGGCGCTGAAGACGATCAGGGCGATCGAGAACCCCATAATCACGGCTGATTCCTACTTTCTGGCTTTTTCAGGCTTTCCGGCTTTGCGGGATGTGCGCGGGGGCCAGCGGCTGGTGGTCCAGCCCCTGGCCCCCGCAAGGGTACGACGGATCGGCCCTACCGCATACTCACTGGTCGCGGAAGCGGACGATCTTGACGAACTCGTCCGCGTCGAGCGCCGCGCCGCCGACCAGGGCGCCGTCGACGTCGGGCTGGGCCATGATCGCCGCGATGTTCCCGGACTTCACGGAGCCGCCGTACTGGATGCGGACCTTGTCGGCCAGCTCCTGCGAGTACAGCTCCGCGAGGCGGCCGCGGATGGCCCCGCAGACCTCCTGGGCGTCCTCGGGGGTGGCGACCTCGCCGGTCCCGATGGCCCAGACGGGCTCGTAGGCGATCACGATGGACTCGACCTGCTCGGCCGGGACGTCCTTCAGGCCGCCGTCGAGCTGGGCGAGCGTGTACGGGACCTGCCGGCCGGCCTTGCGGACGTCCAGGCCCTCGCCGACGCACAGGATCGGGGTGATCCCGTGCTTGAAGGCGGCCTTGACCTTGGCGTTGCAGATCTCGTCGGTCTCGCCGTGGTACTGGCGGCGCTCGCTGTGGCCGACGGCCACGTACGTGCACTTGAGCTTCGACAGCATCGGGCCGGAGATCTCGCCGGTGTAGGCGCCGGAGTCGTGCGCGGAGATGTCCTGGGCGCCGTACTTGATCTTCAGCTTGTCGCCGTCGACCAGGGTCTGGACGGAGCGCAGGTCGACGAAGGGCGGCAGGACCGCGACCTCGACGGCGTCGTAGTCCTTGTCGGCGAGCGCGAAGGCGAGCTTCTGGACGTGGGCGATGGCCTCGAGGTGGTTGAGGTTCATCTTCCAGTTGCCCGCCATGAGCGGGGTGCGGGTGGTCATGCGGGTTCAGCCCTCCAGGGCGGCGAGGCCGGGGAGCGTCTTGCCCTCGAGGTACTCGAGGGAGGCGCCGCCACCGGTCGAAATGTGGCCGAAAGCGTTCTCGTCGAAGCCCAGCGTGCGGACCGCGGCGGCGCTGTCGCCGCCGCCGACGACGGTGAAGGCGTCACTGTCGACGAGGGCCTGCGCGATCGCGCGGGTGCCTCCGGCGTAGTCGGGGTGCTCGAAGACGCCCAGGGGACCGTTCCAGAACACGGTCGCCGCGTCGGCGATCTTCGAGGCGTACAGCTCGCGGGTCTTGGGACCGATGTCCAGACCCTCCTTGTCGGCGGGGATCTTGTCCGCGTCGACGGTGGTGTACTCGGCCGGGGTCTTGCCCTTGAGGTCGGGGAAGTCCGTCGAGGCCAGGATGTCGACCGGCAGGACGAGCTCGACGCCGGTGGACTCGGCCCGGGCCATGTACTCCTTGACCTTTTCGACCTGGTCCTTCTGGAGCAGGGAGATGCCGACCTCGTAGCCCTTGGCGTAGAGGAAGGTGTAGGCCATGCCGCCGCCGATCAGGAGGCGGTCGGCCTTGCCGAGCAGCTCGTCGATGACGGCGAGCTTGTCGGAGACCTTGGCGCCGCCGAGGACCACGACGTAGGGCCGCTTGACCTCGTCCGTCAGCTTCTTCAGGACGCCGACCTCGGTGGCGATGAGCTGCCCGGCCGCGTGCGGGAGCCGCTTGGGCAGGTCGAAGACCGAGGCGTGCTTGCGGTGGACGGCGCCGAAGCCGTCGCCGACGTAGACGTCGGCGAGCTCCGCCAGCTGGTCGGCGAAGGCGCCGCGCTCGGCGTCGTCCTTGGAGGTCTCGCCGGCGTTGAAGCGGAGGTTCTCGATGACGGCCACCTTGCCGTCGGTGAGGGCGGCGACGGTCTCCTTGGCGGAGGAACCCACGGTGTCGGTGGCGAACGCGACGTCCGCGCCGAGCAGTTCACCGAGGCGCGCGGCGGCCGGCGCGAGCGAGAAGGCCGGGTCCGGGGCGCCCTTGGGGCGGCCGAGGTGCGAGGCCACGATGACGCGGGCGCCGGCCTCGGCGAGCTTCGCGATCGTGGGCTGGACGGCGCGGATGCGGCCGTCGTCGGTGATGGTGCCCTCGGCGAGCGGGACGTTGAGGTCCGCGCGGACGAAGACCCGCTTGCCCTTGACGCCTTCGGCGAGCAGTTCGTCGATCGTCTTCATGTGTTTCTGACTCCTTTGGGCGCCCGTGTCGGGGGCGAAGAACGACTGGCAAGCTACAGGGTCCGGACTGCGCATCGTCGCGCGGCCCGGACCCTGTGCTTCACATCGTGGTGTCAGCCCGGGAAACTCAGAGCTGGCCGCCGACGAAGACCGTCAGGTCCACGAGGCGGTTGGAGTATCCCCACTCGTTGTCGTACCAGCCGACGACCTTGACCTGCTTGCCCTGGACCATGGTCAGGGAGGAGTCGAAGGTGCAGGACGCCGGCCAGTTCACGATGTCGGAGGAGACGATCGCGTCCTCGGTGTAGTCGAGGATGCCCTTCAGCTGGCCCTCCGAGGCCTTCTGGAAGGCGGCGTTGATCTCGTCCTTGGTGACCTCGCGGTCGAGTTCCAGCACGAGGTCGGTGACCGAGCCGGTCGGGACCGGGACGCGCATGGCGATGCCGTCCAGCTTGCCCTTGAGCTGCGGGAGGACCAGTGCGGTGGCCTTGGCGGCACCGGTGGAGGTCGGGATGATGTTCTCGGCGGCGGCGCGGGCGCGGCGCAGGTCCGAGTGCGGGAAGTCCAGGATGCGCTGGTCGTTGGTGTACGCGTGGACCGTCGTCATCATGCCCTTGACGATGCCGAAGTTCTCGTCGAGGACCTTCGCCATCGGCGCCACGCAGTTCGTGGTGCAGGACGCGTTGGAGATGACGTGGTGGTTGGCCGCGTCGTACTTGTCCTGGTTGACGCCCATCACGATCGTGATGTCCTCGTCCTTGGCCGGAGCCGAGATGAGGACCTTCTTCGCGCCGGCCGCGAGGTGCTTGGCGGCGTCGGCCTTCTTCGTGAAGATGCCGGTCGACTCGATGACGATGTCGGCGCCCAGTTCGCCCCAGGGGAGGTTCGCGGGGTCGCGCTCGGCGAAGGTCTTGAAGGTGTTGCCGCCGACGGTGATGGTGTCGTCGGTGTGGGACACGTCGGCCTTGAGGCGGCCCAGAATGGTGTCGTACTTGAGAAGGTGCACCAGGGTGGCGTTGTCAGTCAGGTCGTTGACACCGACGATCTCGATGTCCGCTCCCTGCTCCAGGAGGGCCCGGAAGTAGTTGCGGCCGATGCGGCCAAAACCGTTGATGCCTACGCGGATCGTCACGAACCGATCTCCTCGTTGGTGCGCCGGTGAGAGCGCCGGCGAGCTGAAATGGGATGTCCCCGACCGCTTACGACCCTACCTCTCCGTGAGCTTTTGGGTGACATCGGTCGAGGGCTGACACTCCCCCCACTTCGCCGGGGTATCCCCTGCGGGGCCCGCTCGGGACGTACCGGCGCGGGCCCCGGGGACCTTGACCCCGGTCACTCTGGGTGAGCGTCGAGGGTGGCGCTGATCAGCGGTTGAGCGAGCGGAGTGCCTTACCGACGAGTAGGGCGCGGTCCGCCGCCGCGGGCAGGTGTTCCAGGCCGAAGCCCAGAAGGACGGTGTCACGCGTGGTCACCGAGGCGTAGGAGCGGAAGAGCTCGCCGGTGCGGGACCAGTCGCCCGCGACGTCGGGGCTTCCGGCGGGCGCGCCCTGGGCCGCCCACGCGCCGAGGGAGGTCTCGAACCCCTCGACGGCCTGTTCCCCGCCGGCGGTCGACAGCCGCGCCTCGTCCGCGAAGACGCCGCGTCCGCCCGAACCCGGGTCGGTGATGGAGGAGAGCGAGAGCTCGACGGAACGGCCCGCGTAGGCGCTCAGGTCGAAGGAGACCTGCTTCCAGCCGCCGGAGGACCCGGTGAAGGTGTTCCACCGGCCGCTGGTGCCCTGCGGGCTGCAGCCGCCGCCGTCCAGGGTGAGGTAGCGGCGCAGGAACGGGTGGCCGTTGATGAAGAACCCGGCCGCGCACTCCTCCGGGACGGCCGAGCTGCTCAGCCCGCCCTCCTCCGGCAGCATGGTCCAGTCGTCGCCGCCGGCGCTGCGGGCCTCCAGTGCGGCGTGGTCGTAGCCCTCCTCGGTGTTCCAGTTGAGGGCGAGCTTCAGCTTCGGCTGGTCGGCGGCGGTCACCCCGGTGAGGTCGAGGGTGCGGACGAGCCGCTTCCAGTCGTTGTCGGTGTGGAGCGCCGAGGCCATCCCCGTGCCGGCGTAGGGGGCGTACGGGTTCGTGACGCCGGTGTACCGGCCCGCCTGCGCGCTGGAGAACTGCGGGAACTGCGCGGGCGCCAGGGTCTCGGAGGTCACGGTGTAGGAGCCGGGGGCGTTGAGCGGGTTGCCCGCGGCGTCACCCAGGCCTCCCTGCGCACCCTGGAGGGCTCCGGTGCCGGCGAAGCCGGTGGCGCCGGGGGTGCTGCTGCGGCCGTAGGCGCCCAGCCAGTACTGGCTGAAGTCGTTGGTCACGGCGCGGCCGACCTGGGCGTTGCCGCCCGCCAGCTCGCCGGCCTCGATCAGCCGGCCGCCCTCGTTGAGGAAGTCGCGCACCGCCAACTGCGTGTCGCCGCCGGGCGACTTGGCGCCCGTGTAGTGGACGGCCGTACCGAAGTGGGAGAGGACACCCAGGTGGTGCGGGACGCCTTGGACGGCGACGTCCCAGACCGCGGCGGACCGGCCGTTGGCGCGCAGCGCGTCGACGTACTTCTGGGCGTGCTGGGCGGCGGCGCCCTCCTCGGCGACCACCAGCACGTCGGCGCGCGGCCGCTCGGCCACCGTGTACGTGAAGTGCTCGCTGGAGACCCGCTTGCCGGAGCGGTCGCGGCCGGTGAACCAGACCTCGACCTTGTCGCCGGGCTTCGCGCCCTCGACCTCGGCCCGGTACTCGTCGAACCAGTTGTTGTCCTCGCCGCCGTAGACGTCGCCGCCCTTCCAGGCCTCGAGGTCCTCGTCGTGCGTGCGGCCGCCGTTGATGCGGTAGTTGAGCTCCTTGTCCTTCAGGGCCTTGCGGGCCGTGACGGCGACCTCCTGGTCCTGACCGCGGGCCGCGTAGGAGGTGGTGAAGGCGTCGAGGGTGAAGTCGGCCGCGCTCAGGCCGACCGGGGACGCCGGGCGGTCCGGGTGCGCGGCGCTCTCGCCGACCGCGAGGGCGAAGGGGACGTTCTTGGCGAACTCCTCCTGGATGAGCTTCTCGTCGTCCGGGAAGTTGAAGCCGGAGGCGCAGTCCTCGGGCCTCCACCGGTCGTTCGGGTCGCTCGCGGAGGCGGTCTGGCAGGTGGTCATCTCCGGCGTGAACATCATGATGCCGTTGACGTTGGCGCCGTGGCCGTCGGCCTCGCCGTTGGTGGTGTAGAGCTCCGAGGACACCTGCGGGTAGTAGCCCGGGACCGCCGGGTTCTCGGGGGTGCCGGCGAGCGCCTTGTAGGCGACGTCGTCCGGGGTGGGGGTGGCCACCTGCCAGCCGACGCCGTAGAGGATCAGCTCGGCGGCGGAGTGGTAGTTGACGGCGTACTCGAAGCCGATGCGCTTCTGGAAGGCGTCGAGGGCGACGGTCTCGGGCTCGGAGGAGGCCTTGGGGCCGCGGTAGGTCTCGCCGGCCTGGTTCGGCGAGGAGCCCTCGTTGTCGTAGCCCCACTTGTAGGCGAAGTTGCGGTTGAGGTCGACCCCGTCGCCGGTGGTGATCCTCCCGTCGCCGTTGTTGTCGCGCAGGTTCTTGCGCCACAGCCGCTGGCTCTCGGCGGCGTGGGTGTGGTCGTAGCCGTCGGGGTTGGCGCTGAGCAGGAACCACAGCTCGCTGGAGTCCACCAGCTTCGTGATCCGCTGGTCCTTGCCGTAGTGGTCGAGGGTGTGGTGCATCAGCCGCCGGGTCATCTCGGGGGTGATCCACTCGCGGGCGTGCTGGTTGGACATGTACAGCACGGAGGGTTTGGAGCCGTCCCTGGTCTTCTTCGCGTTCTTGCTGACCTTGAGCGCGAGGATGTCCTTGCCCTGGACGGTCCTGCCGATGGAGACGACCTTGGTGAGCTCCGGGTTCTCCCCGGCCGTGCGCAGGATCTCCTCCTGGAGGCCGCCCTTGCCGCTGTACGGGCGGAACACGCCGTCGCCGGCGGCCTTGGCCCGGGCCAGGCCCTGGGCGGGGATCTTGCGCTCGGCGAGCCGGACGCCCTGGGCCGCGAGCTCGCCGGCCTGGGCCGCGGTGAGGAAGAGCTCGACCCGGGCGGTCCCGGTCTCCGGGGCGCGTTCGGTGAGCTCGTGGGCGTCCTGGCCGGCGGCGAGGACGAGCGGCACCTGTTCCTTGGTGATGTCGGCGTCGTAGACCCGCACCTCCTCGGTGCCGGCCGCGCCGGCGGTGCCGGGCCGGTCCTGGGCCGCCGCGGGCAGCGCGGCGAGTGTGGTTCCGAGAACGAGTGCGCTTGCGGCGAGGACGACTCTCGCGCGGTGACTCATGTGCCCCCCTGGGCGTCGGCTGCCACGAAAGGTTCGGACGCCAGACTCAAGACCGGCCCATGCTCATGTCAATGGGGCATACCGCGAAGGGGCCCGCACGAGTGATCGCACGAGCCCCTTCTGCCGTAGGCGGTCTCCCACCCGGCGCAGTCATCCGGCCATGTTGTCGGCCATCTCCTCGCTGAGGTCGAGGTTCGACTCGGTGCCGGGGATGCCGAGGTCCTGGGCCCGCTTGTCGGCCATCGCCAGCAGGCGCCGGATGCGGCCGGCGACCGCGTCCTTGGTCAGCGGCGGGTCGGCGAGGGCGCCCAGCTCCTCCAGGGAGGCCTGCTTGTGCTCCATGCGCAGCCGGCCGGCGGCGGCGAGGTGCTCGGGGACCTCCTCGCCGAGGATCTCCAGCGCGCGCTGTACGCGGGCGCCGGCGGCCACGGCGGCCCGCGCCGAGCGGCGCAGGTTGGCGTCGTCGAAGTTGGCGAGGCGGTTGGCGGTGGCGCGCACCTCGCGCCGCATCCGCCGCTCCTCCCAGGCCAGCACCGACTCGTGCGCGCCGAGGCGGGTCAGCAGGGCGCCGATGGCGTCGCCGTCGCGGACCACGACCCGGTCCACTCCGCGCACCTCGCGCGCCTTCGCGGCGATGGAGAGCCTGCGGGCGGCGCCCACCAGGGCCAGGGCGGCCTCCGGGCCGGGGCAGGTGACCTCCAGGGAGGAGGACCGGCCCGGTTCGGTGAGCGAGCCGTGGGCCAGGAAGGCGCCGCGCCACGCCGCCTCGGCATCGCAGGTGGCTCCGGAGACCACCTGCGGGGGAAGACCCCGGATGGGGCGTCCGCGGCCGTCCACGAGGCCCGTCTGGCGTGCCAGCTGGTCACCGCCGGCCACCACACGGACCACGTAGCGGCTGCCGCGGCGCAGTCCGCCGGGCGCCATCACCACGAGGTCCGAGGAGTGCCCGAAGATCTCCAGGATGTCCTTGCGCAGACGTCTGGCGGCGATCCCGGTGTCCAGCTCCGCCTCGATGACGATGCGGCCGCTCACCAGGTGCAGCCCGCCCGCGAACCGAAGGATCGCCGAGACCTCCGCCTTCCTGCAGCAGGTCCGGGTGACGGGCAGGCGGGAGATCTCGTCCTTCACCGCAGGCGTCATCGCCATGGGCCGATCCTTCCATGCATCCGAAAAATACGGTCGTACGCGGCGGCCAGCAGCTCCGGGTCGTGCTTCGGCGAGCCGTCCTGCCTGGCCACGGGCGCCAGCTCGACCGCGGCACCGAACCGTTTCGCGGCATCGGCAAGGGACTCGCGGTCGGGCACGGCGGCCTCGTCGGCCAGCACCACGTCCAGGGCGAGTTTAGGGGCGTGTCGGGCCAAAACCTCCAAATGACGCTGCGGAGAGAAGCCCTCTGTTTCGCCGGGCTGCGGCGCGAGGTTCAGCGACAGGACCCGCCGGGCCTTGGTCTCGACGAGCGCGTCCAGCAGTTCCGGCACCAGCAGGTGCGGGATCACGGAGGAGAACCACGAGCCCGGGCCCAGCACCACCCAGTCGGCGTCCAGCACCGCCGCGACGGCCTCCGGCACGGCCGGCGGGGCGCTCGGCACGACCTGTACGGAGAGCACCTCGCCCGGGGTCAGGGCCACGGTGGCCTGCCCGCGGACGGTGTCGACGTCCTCGGGCCGGGCCGGGTCGTGGCCCCTGACCAGGGCCTGGAGCTCCAGCGGCACCGCCGACATCGGCAGCACCCGCCCCTGTGCGCCCAGCAGCCGGCCCACCAGGTCGAGGGCCTGGACGGGGTCGCCGAGCTGTTCCCACAGGGCGACGATCAGCAGGTTGCCGACGGCGTGCCCGTGCAGGTCGCCCTCGGACTGGAAGCGGTGCTGGATGACCCGGGCCCACGTCTGGCCCCAGTCGTCGTCCCCGCACAGCGCTGCCAGCGCCTTGCGCAGGTCGCCGGGCGGCAGCACGTCGAGCTCCTCCCGGAGCCGGCCGCTGGAGCCGCCGTCGTCGGCGACGGTGACCACGGCGGTGAGGTCACCGGTGATCCGGCGCAGGGCTGCGAGGGAGGCCGACAGGCCCTGTCCGCCGCCGAGCGCGACCACCTTGGGCGTGGCGCCCCTCCGGCGGCCGGAGCGGCCCGCGCCGTCGTCTCCCCGTCCCGGGGTGAGGCGGCGCAGGCGGCTCAGCCGCGGGGTCCGTGCGGTCACTCGCGCCCCATGTCCCTGTGGACGACGACGGTCTCGACTCCCTCGGAGGCGAGGCGGGCGGCGAGCTTCTCGGACATGGCCACGCTGCGGTGCTTGCCGCCCGTGCAGCCGACGGCGATGGTCACGTACCGCTTGCCCTCGCGGCGGTAGCCGGTGGCGATGAGCTGGAGCAGTTCGGTGTAGCGGTCGAGGAATTCCTTGGCGCCGGGCTGGCTGAAGACGTACCCCGAGACCTCCTCGTTGAGCCCGGTGAAGGGGCGCAGCTCCGGGACCCAGTGGGGGTTGGGGATGAAGCGGCAGTCGACGACGAGGTCGGCGTCGACGGGGAGGCCGTACTTGTAGCCGAAGGACATCACGGTGGCCCGCAGCTCGGGCTCCTCGTCCCCGGCGAACTGGGCGTCCATCTTGGCGCGCAGCTCGTGCACGTTCAGGCTGGAGGTGTCGATCACCAGGTCGGCGTCGCCGCGCAGCTCGCGCAGCAGGTCGCGCTCTGCGGCGATGCCGTCGGTGATGCGGCCGTCGCCCTGGAGCGGGTGCGGGCGGCGGACCGACTCGAAGCGGCGGACCAGCGCGTCGTCGGAGGACTCCAGGAAGACGATGCGGCGCGTGACGCCCTTGTGGTCGAGGTCGGCGAGGGACTCGCGCAGCGCGTCGAAGAACTGCCGGCCGCGGACGTCGACGACGACCGCGATGCGGGCCACGTTGCCCTGGGAGCGGGCGCCGAGCTCCACCATCGTCGGGATCAGCGCCGGCGGGAGGTTGTCGACGACGAACCAGCCGAGGTCCTCCAGACACTTGGCCGCCGTGCTGCGGCCGGCCCCGGACATGCCGGAGATGATCACCAGCTCGGGGATGGCCGCCTCGGCGGTCTCGCCGGGCTCCACTGTCGTGCCCGTACTCACCTGTGCTCCGTCTCGGTCGTGCGTGGTCTCGTGCTCGGTCATTGCTCGGTCCCCCGTTCGGACGATGCTCCCGCTGGCGCGGGGTTCTCATCCTCAATGATCTCTCCTGTGGCCGTGTTGACGGCAGGACCGGCGGGGACCGCCCCGGCGAGGGCCGCGGCCACGGTTTCGGCCGTCTTCCGTCCTATGCCCGGGACCTCGCAGATCTGGTCGATTGTCGCCTGTCTCAGCTTCTTCACCGAACCGAAGTGCTTCACCAGGGCCAGCTTGCGGCTCTCGCCGAGGCCGGGCACCTCGTCCAGCGGCCCCGCCTTCAGGCGCTTGCCGCGCTTGCTGCGCTGGTACTGGATGGCGAAGCGGTGGGCTTCGTCACGCACCCGCTGGAGCAGGTAGAGGCCCTCGCTGGTGCGCGGCAGGACGACCGGGTCGTCCTCGCCGGGCAGCCAGACCTCCTCCAGCCGCTTGGCGAGGCCGCACACGGCGACGTCGTCGATGCCGAGCTCGTCCAGGGCACGGCGGGCGGCGGCCACCTGGGGCCGTCCGCCGTCGACCACGACGAGCTGCGGCGGGTAGGCGAAGCGCTTGGGCTTGCCGTCGTCCTCGGGGGGCCCGTCCTCGCCGTCCTGGGGGTCCCACTCCCCCGTCCTGGACTTCTCCAGGAGGTAGCGGCGGAAGCGCCGGGAGACCACCTCGTGCATGGACCGGACGTCGTCCTGCCCCTCGCCGTGCCAGACCTGCGTGTCTCCGACACGGCCTTTGATCTGGAAGCGCCGGTACTCGCTCTTGCGGGCCAGGCCGTCCTCGAAGACGACCATGGACGCGACGACGTCGTCCCCCTGGAGGTGGGAGATGTCGAAGCACTCGATGCGCAGCGGTGCGCCGTCCAGCTCCAGGGCCTCGGCGATCTCCTCCAGGGCCCGGGAACGGGTGGTGAGGTCGCCGGCGCGCTTGGTCTTGTGCAGGGCGAGGGACTGCTGCGCGTTGCGGTGGACGGTCTCCATGAGGGCCTTCTTGTCGCCGCGCTGCGGTATCCGCAGGCTGACCTGGGAACCCCGCCGCTCGGCGAGCCACTGGGCCAGCGCGGGCGTGTCGTCGGGGAGCGCGGGGACCAGCACCTCCTTGGGGACGGACTCGCCCTTCTCCTCGCCGTAGAGCTGCTGGAGGGCGTGCTCGACCAGTCCGGCCGTGTCGACCGCCTCGACCTTGTCGGTGACCCAGCCGCGCTGTCCGCGGACGCGGCCGCCGCGGACGTGGAAGATCTGCACGGCGGCTTCGAGCTCGTCCTCGGCGACGGCGATCAGGTCGGCGTCGGTGGCGTCGGCGAGCACCACGGCGTTCTTCTCCATGGCCCGGCGCAGGGCCCCGATGTCGTCGCGCAGCCTGGCGGCCTTCTCGTACTCCATGTCCTCGGCCGCGATGTGCATCTCCTTCTCCAGCCGGGAGAGGTAGGCACCGGTGCGGCCGGCCATGAAGTCGCAGAAGTCCTCGGCCAGTTCGCGGTGCTCCTCGGGGGTGACCCGGCCGACGCAGGGCGCGGAGCACTTGCCGATGTAGCCGAGGAGGCAGGGCCGGCCGATCTGGGCGGAGCGCTTGAACACCCCGGCGGAGCAGGTCCGGACCGGGAAGACCCGCAGCATCAGGTCGACGGTCTCGCGGATCGCCCAGGCGTGGGCGTACGGGCCGAAGTACCGCACGCCCTTCTTCTTGGGCCCCCGCATGACCTGGACCCGGGGGTACTCCTCGTTCAGGGTGACGGCGAGGGAGGGGTAGCTCTTGTCGTCCCGGTACTTCACGTTGAACCGGGGGTCGTACTCCTTGATCCAGGAGTACTCCAGCTGGAGCGCCTCGACCTCGGTGGAGACCACGGTCCACTCCACGGACGCGGCCGTGGTCACCATGGTGGCGGTACGGGGGTGCAGGCCGGCGACGTCCTGGAAGTAGTTGGCCAGGCGCTGGCGCAGGCTCTTGGCCTTCCCGACGTAGATCACCCGGCGGTGCTCGTCGCGGAACCGGTAGACGCCCGGGGAGTCGGGGATCTGCCCCGGCTGGGGGCGGTAGCTGGAAGGGTCGGCCATGCCAACCACCCTACTGGCGCGCGCCGACAACGCCCCGCCGTCCCGGGCCCCGGCGCGGTAGGCGGATCCGGCGTCCGCCGGTGCCCCGGAGGCCTCCCGGACCGCGGGCGGGCCGTGCGACCGCCCGCCGCCCGGCTCTCGCGGGTTCCGCCTCGCTCTGCCCCGCCGACGGGCCGTACGTGTCCGGCTGTGCCGCCGCGGCCGCCCCTCAAGCGCCGGCGGGGCGTGAAGACCGGCCCCGCCGGCGTGTGAGGGGCGGAGCCCGGGGCGGAGCCCGGGGCGGAGCCCGGGGCGGAGCCCGGGGCGGAGCCCGGGGAGACGGCGGAGTGCGGGGCGGGGAGAGCTGCCCGCGGGGCCCGGCCTCCGGCGCCGGCCGAGCCCGACGGGTGCGGCGGCTAGGGCGCGGCCCGGCGCCGGGACCGCCGCAGCAGCACCCCGGCCCCGGCCAGCGCGAGCACCCCGGCTCCGGCCCCGGCCGGCAGCACCCCGGGGGCGGTGCCCGGGCCGGAGTCCGAGCCTTCGGGTTCGGCGAAGCCGCCGGCCGCGCCGCGCCCGGCGTACGGGGAGCCGGGGAGCTTGTCCCCGTAGGCCCCGACCACCCGCGCCCGGTAGGCGCCGAGCGTCGTGCCCGCGGCGCCCACGGCGCGTACGGCGTCCTCGTCCAGCGGCAGCACCCGGTCGCCGCCGGCGACGTACCAGGCGTCGATCTGCGGTTCCCGGAACACGGTCCCGCCGGGCAGTTTCGCGGCGCCCAGTCGTGCGTAGCGGAATTCGTCGTCGCCGGTGGCGATGTTCACGACCTGCCAGCCCGTCTTCGTCCGGGCGGTCCACAGGGCGGCCTGCTGCCCGTCGGAGGAGACCGCCTTGCTGGCGAGGAACTCCAGGCGGGCGACGGACGCACCCGCCCGGCCCGCGACGAAGTCCGGGGAGAGGTGGTTGACCGGTATCGCCTCGCCCTCGATACGGGGCTGCGCGGCGGCGGCGGCGACCCTGCCCTCCCGGGCGAAGAACCGGGAGAGCGTGGCCAGGGTGTCGGGGGCGGTCGCCGCCTGCGCGGCGGCCGCCCTGTTCTCGGCGGTGGCCGCCTGGGGCTGCGGCTCGGGGGCCGCGGCGGCGGCCCGCGGGGCGAGCCCGAGGAGGGCGGTGGCGGCGAGGACGGCCGCGGCGGCCGAGGCGCGCAGGGTCATGGCGCTCACGCCCCGATCCGGTAGAGGGAGTGGGTCCAGGAGAAGGTGTTGTTGTTGACGTACCAGGCGTGGGAGGCCCAGTTGTAGCGGTCGCTGGAGGGCCAGGGGTCGCCCCAGTAGACCCAGTTGCCCGCGGTGTCGTAGCCGTGGACGACGTGCATGTGGCCGCCGCCGTTCGACCACTGGATGCGGGTCTCGATCGGGCGGCCCGCGTTGATCTCGGTCTGGACCGTGGAGTACTGCAGCCAGCCGTTGACGTACGAGCCGGGGTTGATGCCCGCCCAGCGCAGCCCGGTCTGGACGTTGCCGAGGGTGGCCTGGTTGTTCGGGCAGTCGGTGCCCTGCTGGCGGTTGAAGGCGGCGTTGCAGAACTGGTTCTGGCTGTAGGTGCGGCCGAACCAGGTGGCGATGGTGTTGCCGCCCGCGGCCCAGCACCAGTTGCTCTTCTGCTGCGCCTGCATGGTGATGTTCAGGCGCTTTTGCGCCAGGGCGAGGTCGGGCCCGGCGTCGGCACCGGCGGCGGTGGCGGCGCCGGCGGCGGGGCCCGCGGCGGTGGCGGTGCCGGCGGGCAGGGCGAGGAGCAGGGCGGTGAGAACGGCGGTGAGGAGGGCGGCCGGGGAAAGCCGCCGGTTTCGGTTGCGCATCGCGTTCCTCCCGAGGTGGGGAGTGGGGGGGTGGAGGAGCGCGTCCGGACGCTGTGGAGGAGCATCAGGGAGTTGTCGCGATCAGGTCAACACGCTTCAATACGCGGTGACGTTGCAGTGTGAACGGTGGGACTGCGGTGTGAACGGTTGCTGTCGTTCCACCTGGCCCCCCGACGCTGCCGCCGAGACCCCCACCTCGGCGCGTGTGAACGTTCACAGAGGAGTCGCCATGCGGCCTTCCACGGATCCGGCGACCATGGCGGAACTGAACCGGCTGCTGCGCGCCGGCCCCTTCCACCTCGCCCTGCGCGCCGCCCTCGCGGCCCGCGGGCTGCCCCTCCAGCGGGTGCAGCACCGCCTCGCGGCGCAGGGCATCAAGGTCGGTGTGACCAGCCTCAGTTACTGGCAGCAGGGCGCCCGCAGGCCGCGCCAGCCGGAATCCCTGCGGGCCGTCACCGCCCTGGAGACGATCCTGGAGCTGCCCGACGGCGCCCTGGTCAGGCTGCTGGCGGTCCCGGACCCGGCGTCCGTCGCCGGGCCCGCCGCCCGTCCGGCCGGCCGCTCGTACCGGGCCCTGTTCAGCGGGGGCGGCACGGTTGAGCGGCTGCTGGACGGGATGGAGCTCCCGCCGGACGGCGGGCTGCACTCGCTCGGCCACCACGAGCGGGTCCGCATCGGAGCGGCGGGCGAGCTGCGGGTCCGCGAGTCGCAGCAGATCGTCCGGGCGCACCGGGACGGGGTCGACCGCTACCTCGCCGTGCACCACGGCGACCCGGGCTGCGACGTGTCCCGGGTGCGCGTGACGGCGTACGAGAACTGCCGTACGGGCCGGGTGCGGTGCCATCCCGAGGCCGGGGTGGTCGTCGCGGAGCTGCTCTTCGACGCCCGGCTGCGCCGCGGCGACACCTACGTCTTCGGCTACGGCGTCGAGGACGGCACCGGTCCGCGCAGCGGCGAGTACGTGCGCGGCTTCAGCTACGCGGGCGGCCAGTACATGCTCCAGGTCCGCTTCGACGCGGCGGCCCTCCCGGTGCGCTGCCGGCGGTTCGCCCGCAGCGGGCCGGAGGCCCCGCGCACCGGCCTGGCCGATCTGACGCCGAGCGGCCGGCACCGGGCGGTGCACCTGGTGGAGCAGTCGGTGCGGCGCGGGATCCTCGGGATCGCCTGGGACTGGGACTGATCCGGACGGGACGGGACGCGGGTCAGCCGGCGACGAGCCTGCCGTTCTCCGAGCGGACCGGCACCTCCGGCAGCGGCCGGTCGGCCGGGCCGCTCAGCACCTTGCCCGTCGACACGTCGAAACGGCTCCCGTGGCAGGGGCAGTTCCCCTCCCCCTCGACGATCTTGTCGAGGACGCAGCCGGCATGCGTGCACTGGGCGCTGAACGCCTTGTACCGGCCCTCCGCCGGGCAGCTGACGATCAGCTTCCGCTCCCGGTAGAGCTTGGCGCCGCCCACCGGGACGTCGGACGCGGCTCCCAGGTCCACCGGGGCGGTGGGGGTCGCGGGGGTGTTGCCGCCGCTGTTGGTCTGCGTGGAGCAGGCCGTGAGCGCCGCCCCGGCGCCTGCGGCCCCCGCGAGCGCGGCGGCGCCCTTGAGGACGGTACGGCGGGCGGCGGACTGCGGCGCGGACATGCGGTTCTCCTGAGGTGCGGGCGCGGTGGGACGGGCACGGAGGGGGACGGGCCGGGGCCCGGCCCGTGCACCGGCCCACCCGACGATACCGCCGCTGCATGGAGTACCTTCCTCCGCGTGATCGTCGTCGGCGGAGAAGCCCTCATCGACCTGGTGCCCGCGGTCGGACCGCCCGGCGCCCTGCTGCCCCGGCCGGGCGGCGGGCCGTACAACACGGCGCGCGCCCTCGGGCGGCTCGGCGCGGACACCGCCTTCTGTTCCCGGGTCTCGACGGACGGTTTCGGCGAGAGCCTGCTGGCCGGACTGCGGGCGGCCGGGGTGGACGTGTCCCTGGTCCAGCGCGGGCCGGAGCCCACCACCCTCGCCGTGCCCTCCCTGGCCCCGGACGGCTCGGCCTCCTACGGGTTCTACGTCGAGGGCACCGCGGACCGGCTGTTCACCCTGCCGCCCGCCCTCCCGGAGGGGGTACGGGCCCTCGCGCTCGGCACCTGCTCGCTCGTCCTGGAGCCGGGCGCGAGCGCGTACGAGGCCCTGCTGCGCCGGGAGTCGCGGCGCGGGCTGCTGACCCTGCTGGACCCGAACATCCGGCCGGCGCTGATCGGGGACGCGGCGGGCTACCGCGCGCGCTTCACCGAGCGGCTGCTGCCGCACACCGGCGTCCTGAAGCTGTCCGAGGAGGACGCCGCCTGGCTGGGCGGGCGGGTCGGGGACTGGCTGGCGGCCGGCCCCTCGGCGGTGGTGCTGACCCGCGGCGCGGCGGGCCTGACGGTGTGGACGCGGGAGGGCGCCGAGCACTCGGCCGCGGCCCGCCCGGTCGCGGTGGCGGACACGATCGGGGCGGGCGACACCGTCAACGCGGCCCTGTTGCACCGCCTGGCGGCGGATCCGGGCGCTGCGGTGGACTGGCCGGACGTCCTGGCCTACGCCGCCCACGCGGCGGCCCTGACCTGCACCCGCCCGGGAGCGGAACCCCCCTACGCGGCGGAGCTCGGCGGATAGCCGCCGGACGGCACGGGCGCCGCGGCGTCCTGCCGGTCGGCGCGCCCTGCGCCGCGGGGTCATGGTGGCCGGGGCGCCCGGCCGCGGCGCGGTGAGGCATCCGCGGAGCGGACCGGGCGGAGCCGCGGACGGCAGAAGGGGCCCGGCAGCCACCGCCGGCCCTCCTGGCCCGGCCCCGGCTCCGGGCCCCTTCCCCCTGGCTTAGGCCTTGCGGGCCCGCGTCGTCGTCTTCTTGGCCGCCGTCTTGGCCGCCGTCTTCTTGGCGGGGGCCACCTTCTTCGCGGCGGCCGCCTTCTTGGCCGGGGCCTTCTTCGCCGCGGCCCGCACCGGAGAAGCCCCGGCGTCGGAGACCCGGTCGGCGCCCAGGATGTCCCGCAGGAACTTGCCCGTGTGGCTCGCACCCACCGAGGCCACCTGCTCGGGCGTGCCCTCGGCCACGACCAGGCCGCCGCCGTAACCGCCTTCGGGGCCCATGTCGATGACCCAGTCCGCGGTCTTGATGACGTCCAGGTTGTGCTCGATGACGATCACCGAGTTCCCCTTGTCGACCAGCCCCGACAGCACCTTGATCAGCTTCGAGATGTCCTCGAAGTGCAGGCCGGTCGTCGGCTCGTCCAGCACGTACACCGTCCGGCCCGTGGAGCGCTTCTGCAGCTCGGAGGCGAGCTTCACGCGCTGCGCCTCGCCGCCCGACAGGGTCGGCGCGGACTGGCCGAGGCGGACGTAGCCCAGCCCGACCTCGTTCAGCGTCTTGAGGTGGCGCGCGATGGTCGGCACCGCCTCGAAGAAGCCCAGCGCCTCCTCGATCGGCATGTTCAGGACTTCCGCGATGGACTTGCCCTTGTAGTGGACCTCCAGCGTCTCCCGGTTGTACCGGTCGCCGTGGCAGACCTCGCACGGGACGTAGACGTCCGGCAGGAAGTTCATCTCGATCTTGATCGTGCCGTCGCCGGAGCAGTTCTCGCACCGGCCGCCCTTGACGTTGAAGGAGAAGCGGCCCGGCAGGTAGCCGCGCACCTTCGCCTCCATCGTCTCGGCGAACAGCTTGCGCACGTGGTCGAAGACGCCGGTGTACGTCGCCGGGTTCGACCGGGGCGTCCGGCCGATGGGCGACTGGTCGACGTGGACGACCTTGTCGACGAGGTCGTCGCCGTCGACGCGGGTGTGCCGCCCCGGCACCGAGCGGGCGCCGTTCAGCTCGCGCGCCAGGTGCGTGTAGAGGATGTCGTTGACCAGGGTCGACTTCCCGGAGCCCGAGACACCGGTCACGGCCGTGAGCACGCCCAGCGGGAAGGAGACGTCGATGTCGCGGAGGTTGTTCTCCTTGGCGCCGTGGACGGTCAGCCTGCGCTCGCCGTTCACGGGCCGTCGGATGTCCGGGATCTCGATGGACTTCTTCCCCGACAGGTACTGCCCGGTCATCGACTCGGTGTTCTTCAGCAGCTCCTTGAGCGAACCGCTGTGGACCACCTTGCCGCCGTGCTCGCCCGCGCCCGGACCGATGTCGACGACCCAGTCGGCCACCTTGATGGTGTCCTCGTCGTGCTCCACGACGATGAGCGTGTTGCCCATGTCCCGCAGCCGCACCAGCGTCTCGATCAGCCGGTGGTTGTCTCGCTGGTGCAGGCCGATCGAGGGTTCGTCCAGCACGTAGAGGACGCCGACGAGGCCGGAGCCGATCTGCGTGGCGAGCCGGATGCGCTGGGCCTCGCCGCCGGACAGGGTGCCTGCGGCCCGGTTGAGGGAGAGGTAGTCCAGTCCGACGTCCACGAGGAAGCGGAGCCGCTCGTTGACCTCCTTCAGGACCCGCTCGGCGATCTTCTTGTCGCGGGCGTCGAGGCGCATCCGCCCCAGGAAGTCCGCGCACTCGCTGATCGACATGGCGGCGACCTCGGCGATGGACTTCTCCATCACCGTCACCGCGAGGACGATCGGCTTGAGGCGGGTGCCCTCACAGGTGGGGCAGGGCACCTCGCGCATGTAGCCCTCGAAGCGCTCGCGGCTCGCGTCGCTCTCCGACTCCGCGTGCCGCCGCTTCACGAACGGCACCGCGCCCTCGAAGGCCGTCGTGTAGGCCCGCTCCCGCCCGTAGCGGTTGCGGTAGCGGACCTCGATCTGCGTCCTGTGCCCGTAGAGCAGGGCCTTCTTCGCGCGCGCCGGCAGTCCGGCCCACGGGATGTCCGTGCGGAAGCCCAGCTCGCCGGCGAGCGCGCCGATCAGCCGCTGGAAGTAGTCCTTGGTGTGGCCGAGCGACCACGGGGAGACGGCGCCCTCGTCGAGGGACTTGTCCTCGTCCGGGACGATCAGCTCCGGGTCCACCTCCATGCGCGTGCCGATGCCGGTGCACTCGGGGCAGGCGCCGAAGGGCGAGTTGAAGGAGAAGGAGCGCGGCTCCAGCTCCTCGAAGGAGAGGTCGTCGTACGGGCAGTAGAGGTGCTCGGAATACATCCGCTCACGCTCGGGGTCGTCCTCGGCGAGGTCGACGAAGTCCAGGATCACCATGCCGCCGGAGAGGCCGAGGGCCGTCTCCACGGAGTCGGTGAGCCGGCGCTTGGCGCTCTCCTTGACGGTGAGGCGGTCGATGACCACCTCGATCGTGTGCTTCTCCTGCTTCTTCAGCGTCGGCGGTTCGGAGAGCTGGATGGTCTGCCCGTCGACCCGCGCCCGGCTGTAGCCCTTGGTCTGGAGGTCGGCGAAGAGGTCGACGAACTCGCCCTTGCGCTCGCGCACGAGCGGCGAGAGCACCTGGAAGCGGCTGCCCTCGGGGAGCGCGAGCACCTTGTCCACGATCGCCTGCGGCGACTGGCGCGAGATGGGCCGGCGGCACTCGGGGCAGTGCGGCTTGCCGATGCGGGCGAAGAGGAGGCGGAGGTAGTCGTAGACCTCGGTGATGGTGCCCACCGTCGAGCGCGGGTTGCGCGAGGTGGACTTCTGGTCGATCGAGACGGCCGGCGAGAGGCCCTCGATGAAGTCGACGTCGGGCTTGTCCATCTGCCCGAGGAACTGGCGGGCGTACGACGAGAGCGACTCGACGTAGCGGCGCTGGCCCTCGGCGAAGATCGTGTCGAAGGCCAGGGAGGACTTGCCCGACCCGGAGAGTCCGGTGAAGACGATGAGTGAGTCGCGGGGCAGGTCGAGCGAGACGTTCTTGAGGTTGTGCTCGCGAGCGCCACGAACGATGAGACGGTCGGTCACGCCGGTCCGCACCTTTCTTGAGAGAGCGGGGGGCACGGCCCCCGTCCCAGGGTATGGGGGGCGCCTCTGCGGTGGAGATGGAGTCTGGACTTCGAGCGTATAGCACGCACATTCGATTTACGGCACTCCGCAGACCTCTTCACCCGATCGTGTGGCCGCGGGCTGCGAGCACTAGGCTCGACGTCATGACTGATCATGTGCACGACCTGCGATCTGTACGTGAAGCCACGGACCGGCTGCTGACCGCGGTCGCGAAACTGGACAACGCCGCCCTGTC
This sequence comes from Streptomyces amritsarensis, assembly GCF_001953875.1. Taxonomy (GTDB): domain Bacteria; phylum Actinomycetota; class Actinomycetes; order Streptomycetales; family Streptomycetaceae; genus Streptomyces; species Streptomyces amritsarensis. The sequence goes on along the minus strand of NZ_MQUR01000021.1, from coordinate 66,279 downwards.
CGAGGAGTCACACCTCCCGGGCTGGACCCGGGGCCACATCCTGGCCCACCTCGCGCGCAACGCCGACGCCCTCCTGAACGTCTTCGAGGGCCGCCCGATGTACGAGAGCGGCGAGGCGCGCGACGCGGACATCGCACGCGACGCCGGCCGGCCTCTGGAAGAACACCTGGCGGACCTCCGTGATTCCGCGGCCCGCTTCCTCGCCGCCACGGAGCACGACCAGGACTGGTCGCGCACCGTCGAGCTGCGGGGCGGCGTCACCGACCTCGCCTCGAACGTGCCCTTCCGCCGCTGGGTGGAGGTGGACCTGCACCACGTCGACCTGAACATCGGCTACGAGCTCGGCGACCTTCCGGAGGAGTTCACCGACCGCGAGATCGCCTTCCTCGCCGACCGCTGGTCCGGACGCCCGGAGGTGCCCGCCACGGCCCTGGCCGCCACCGACGGCCGCACCTGGCGCACCGGCTCCGCCGGGGACCCCGCCGTGACCGTGTCGGGCTCCCCCGCGGCCCTGCTCGCCTGGCTCGCGGGCCGCGGCGACAAGGGCGCCTCCCTGACCACCGGGGGCGGCCCCCTCCCCGAGCTCCCGCCCCTGTAGGACGAGACCTCTAGGATCACCACATGACGTACACCGGAGAGGTCAAGGTCGGCGGTCCGGCCGACGTGCACGAGCTCGCGGACCTGATGATTTCCAAGGTCGCGGTGGGTTCGATGAACAACAACGCGTACCTGCTGCGCTGTCGGGCCACCGACGAGCAGCTGCTCATCGACGCGGCAGCGGAACCGCAGACGCTGCTGAACCTGATCGGCGACGACGGCATCGCCTCCGTCGTCACCACCCACCGGCACGGCGACCACTGGGGCGCTCTCGCGGAGGTCGTGGCGGCCACCGGGGCGCGGACCTACGCGGGCGCCCTCGACGCCGAGGGCATCCCGGTCGCGACCGACGTCCCGGTCGCGGACGGGGACACCCTGCGCGTCGGACGGGTCGAGCTGACCGCACGGCACCTGGTCGGCCACACCCCCGGCTCGATCGCCCTGATCTACGACGACCCGCACGGCCACGCGCACGTGTTCACCGGCGACTGCCTCTTCCCGGGCGGCGTCGGCAACACCCACGACGACCCGGAGGCCTTCAAGAGCCTCATCGACGACGTGCAGCACAAGCTCTTCGAGCAGCTGTCCGACGAGACCTGGGTCTACCCGGGCCACGGCAACGACACCACCCTCGGCGCGGAGCGTCCGCACCTGGCGGAGTGGCGCGAGCGCGGCTGGTAGGGGCCGTCCAGGGATCGCAACGCGTCAACTTCGCCACGCGGAGCACTCCTTCCGGTCGTTGACGGCCGAACGCGTGTCCCGGCGGACGGGGAGGCGGTATCTGGTGCGGCATGCAACCGGACCCCTCCCCGCCACCCGCCCCTGCCGCCTCCCCCGCTCCGGCCCCGCGGGCCGCCGACGACGGCGGCCCCGCCCGGCCCGGCATGCTGAGGCTCGCCTCCGCGGCGCTCGCCGGGACCGCCATCGAGTTCTACGACTTCTTCGTGTACGGGACGGCCGCCGCACTCGTGCTCGGCCCGCTCTTCTTCCCTTCCTTCTCCCCGCTCGCCGGGACCCTGGCCGCCTTCGGCACCTTCGGCGCGGGCTTCCTCGCCCGCCCGCTGGGATCCGCCCTCTTCGGCCACATCGGCGACCGCTACGGCCGGCGCCCGGTCCTGCTGGCCTCGCTGCTGCTCACCGGCCTCGCCACGGTCGCCGTCGGCTGCGTACCGACGTACGGGACGATCGGCATCGCCGCGCCGGTGCTGCTGCTCCTGCTGCGCTTCCTCCAGGGCCTGGGGCTCGGCGGTGAGTGGGGCGGCGCGGTGCTGCTGACCGCCGAGCACGCGCCGGAACACCGCCGCGGACTGTGGGCGAGCTTCCCGCAGATCGGCCCGGCGGTCGGGTTCCTGCTGGCCAACGGCCTGATGCTGGGGCTGTCGGCCTCACTGTCCGACGCCCAGTTCACCTCCTGGGGGTGGCGCGTGCCGTTCTGGGCGGCCGGGCTGCTGGCCCTGGCCGGTCTGTGGCTGCGCCGCTCGGTGGAGGAGACCCCGCAGTTCCGGGCGCTCGCGGCGACGGGGCAGCGGGCCGAGGCCCCGCTCGCCGAGGTGGTCCGGGGCCACTGGCGGCTGCTCCTGCTGACCGGCGGGGCCCTCGCCGTGGGCTACGCCGTCTTCTACGCGGTCACCACCTGGTCCCTCGCCTACGCCACCGAGCGCCTCGCGGTGGGCCGCACGACGATGCTGGCCTGCATCATGGCGGCCGTCGCGTTCAAGGGCCTGATGACCCCGCTGCTCGCCGCGCTCGGCGACCGGTACGGGCGGCGGCCGCTGTGCCTGGCCGGCTGCGCGGCCAGCGCCGTGTGGATGTTCCCGCTGATGGCGCTGCTGCGGACGGCCGACCCGCTGCTGATGACGCTGGGCTTCGCGGTGGCACTGCTGGGCATGGTGACGATGTTCGCGGTGGTGGGGGCGTACCTGCCGGAGTTGTACGCGCCGCGGATCCGCTGCACGGGGGCCGCCGTCGGCTACAACCTGGGCGGGGTGCTGGGCGGGGCGCTGACCCCGATCGTGGCGACGGCGCTGGCGGACGGCTCCGGGCCGCCGTGGGGCGTCGCCGCGTACCTCACGGCGATCGCCCTGGTCAGCCTGGCGTGCTTCGCGCTGCTCCCGGAGACCGGTCCCCGGGTGGTGGGCAAGCGGTCGGGCGGGCCCGCCGGGGTGAGGGAGACGGAAACGGGGGCGGCCGAAGCGGCCGCCCCCGTGTAGGTCCGCTTCCGAGGTCAGGCGTCGACGCTCTCGCCGCGGGTGGCGGCCTCGGCCGCCGCCTGCTTCTTCGAGGCGATCAGGCTGGTGATCGTGGTGATGACCAGGACACCGCAGATGACAGCCAGGGAGAAGGGGATCGAGATCTCCGGGACGTGCACCCCGGACTCGTGCAGGGCGTGCAGCACCAGCTTGACGCCGATGAATCCGAGGATGATCGACAGGCCGTAGCTGAGGTGGACCAGCTTCTCCAGCAGGCCGCCGATGAGGAAGTACAGCTGGCGCAGACCCATCAGCGCGAAGGCGTTGGCCGTGAAGACGATGTACGGGTCCTGGGTGAGGCCGAAGATGGCGGGGATCGAGTCCAGCGCGAACAGCACGTCGGTGGTGCCGATGGCGAGCATGACGATCATCAGCGGGGTCAGCACGCGCTTGCCGTTGTTGACGATGAAGAGCTTGGTGCCGTGGTACTGGTCGGCGACGCCGAACTTCTTCTCGACGGACTTCAGGAGGCGGTTCTCCTCGAACTCCTCGTCCTCCTCGTCCTTGCGGGCCTCCTGGATCAGCTTCCACGCGGTGTAGATCAGGAACGCGCCGAAGATGTAGAAGACCCAGCTGAAGCTGGCGATGATCGCGGCGCCGGCGGCGATGAAGATCGCGCGCAGGACGAGTGCGATCAGCACGCCGATGAGCAGCACGCGCTGCTGGAGGTGCGAGGGCACCGCGAACTTCGCCATGATCAGGACGAAGACGAAGAGGTTGTCGACGCTCAGGGACTTCTCGGTGATGAAGCCCGCGAAGAACTCCTGTGATGCCTGGGGGTTGCCGAAGAACCACAGGCCCAGGCCGAAGAGGGCGGCGAGGACGATCCAGACGACCGTCCAGGTGCCGGCTTCCTTGATCGACACGTCGTGGGGCTTGCGGCCGATGAAGAAATCGGCGCCGATGAGCAGGGACAGACCGAGGATGGTCGCGACCCAAAGGGCCCAGGAAACTTCCATGGTGAATACGCCTCCGGCGGATGGCTCAGCACTTCGTCAGCGTCATCGCTGCCGGAGGTCTCTTCCACCCGGACGGCCTGGAGGCCGCGGGCCGACGCCCCGGGACCGACGTGCGCTCATTCAAACGCAACGGTCCGTATTGACGGGTACGCCGTAGCAGGAAAGCAGGAATACTCCCCTCCGCGCAGACGAGCTTACCCGCCGAAGGCGGTAAAGGTAAAGGGAATGCCAAAGGATGGTCACGGACGGGTAGTGCGCCGGGCCTCCGCCACCCGGTCGAGCGCCTGGCCGAGGACCTGGCTGCCCTGCGGCGGAAGGTCCGGTTCGAAGGTCCAGGCGTGGTGCACCCAGGGGTCCGCCAGGTGGTTGTCCGGTACCGGCGAGAGCCGCATCAGGGAGCGCCACAGCGGATCCAGCAGCGGCCCGTAGGCGGATGCCTCGTCGCGGTCGGCGACCATCAGCAGGTGCACGCCGACCGCCGCGCCCTCGTCGGCGAGGTAGCGCAGCTGGGTGACGGCCCGGTCGTCGAAGCCGTGCGGGAAGTCGTGCACGATGAGCAGCTGCTCGGCGGTGTCCACGTCCGGCGGCAGGTCCTCGGGGGCTCCGGCCTTCAGCGCCATCTGTACGAGGTCCACCCGCCGGGTCAGCTCCGCCAGCGTCCTGCTCACCCCGGCGGCCCCGGCGGCGGGCGGCGCGGCCAGCACCCCGGCCCGTACGAGGGGCGCCAGGGAGGCGGCGCCGGCCCCGGCCGCGTCGATGACGTGGACGGAGAACCGGTCGGCGGGGTGGACCGCGAGCAGCCGCACCGCGTGGGCGACGGCCATGTCCATGGCGGCGCGGCGCAGCCGGTCGGTGTCCATGGCCATCGCGGCCTCGGAACCGGTGCGGCCGTTGTCGATCCACAGTCCGCGCTCCAGCGGCACCCGGACCAGCATGGGGATGCGCAGGTCGGGCCGCTCGGGCAGGTGCAGGTCGCCCAGGCGCAGGGCGAGGGGGCCCTCCTCGGGCGTGCGGTGGCCGTGCCAGACGGGGTTGTCCCAGCGGGCGTACGAGGCGGGCAGTGCCGGCTCTACGACCTCGGACTCGGCGATCAGCTGGGCGAGATCGCGGTCGAGGACGGCCTGGGCCTGGGCGACCAGTTCCTCGCGGCGGGCGCGGGCGGCGTCGCGGGCAGCGTTACCGGAGCCGCCGATGCGGTGGCGCGGGTCGGAGAGGGCGTCGTCGAGCTCGCGGTCCATGCGGGAGTCGGCGAACTCCACGGCGCTGCGGTAGGCGGCGACCGTGCGCGCCAGGTCCTCGAACATGCCCCAGACCTGGTTGTAGAGCCGTTCGTCCATGGACCAGCCGGCGGCGTCGCCGGCGACCGGTCGCGGGGGCTGTCCGGGCTCGGCCGCCGCGGCGGCGCGGGGGGCCGGCTCGGGCGGCTCGCTGCTGGTGCGGCGGCGGCGCGGGTGGGTGTAGCTGATCGTGGGCGGGGAGCCGGCGCCGGCGGGCGCGGGGCCGGGCGTACCGGCGTACGGCACGCCGGAGGCCGGCGTCGGGTCCGGGGCGGGCGCGGCGGCCCGCTCCGGGGTCTGCGGGGCGCGCAGGTCGCCGACGAGGCTGGGCAGGGCCGCGAGCGTCGCGTCGGCCTCCTTCGCCGGGGCGGCGGCGCGCAGTGCGGCGGCGGCCAGCTCCCGGGCGGCCGGTGCGGGCATCCCGCCGTCGGCGAGCAGGGCGCCGAGGCCGTCGGAGTAGCCCTGGCCGACGGCGCGGACCTTCCAGGCGCCCTGGCGCCGGTACAGCTCCAGGGCGATCACGGCGGTCTCGGCGTCCAGACCGGTGAGGGTGTAGCCGGCGATCTCGCCGCCGCCGTCGGGGGCGGCCACGGCCACGTAGGAGGCGGGGACCGCGCCGAAGCAGACCGGGCCGCCGGGCGGCAGTACGAGCAGCACGCCGACGCGGTGGACGTCCGCCGCGACGGCGTCGAGGTCCACGGCGAAGGTGTGCCGGTCGGCGAGGTCCGCCGGCGCGTGCACGCCGGGGAGGGTCCTGGCGCCCGGGTGCGCAAGGACCCCGGTGCCGGCGAGCCGGCCCTGTTCGTCGGCGAGCGAGGCCAGGGCGAGCACGGGTGTGCCCGCCGAGACCCTGATCTCCACCCGGCTCCGGGACACGGGGTGGTTCTGCCCCCGGACCAGTTCGGCCGTCATCGTGCAGCCCCTCCCCCGCGCCTTCTTCTCTTCTTCCGGTACTGCTACAGGTGCGGCAGGATCGCCGGCATGAGGTCCTGGAAGGTGCGGCCGTTGGCCGGGTTGCCCAGGGCCGTCATCTGCCAGCCGGAGCCGGCGCGGGACACCTTCGCCATGATCTGCGCGGTGTACGCACCGCCGCCGTCGAGGGTGTAGCGGGCCAGCTCCTGGCCGTTGGTCTCGTCGACGATGCGGCAGAAGGCGTTCTGCACCTCCTGGAACGTCTGGCCGGTGAAGGAGTTCACCGTGAAGACGATCTGGTCGATGTGGACCGGCACGCGCTGGAGGTCGACGAGGATCGCCTCGTCGTCCCCGCCCTGGCCGACGCCGCCGACGAGGTTGTCACCGGTGTGGCGCACCGAGCCGTCGTCGCTCTGCAGGTGGCGGAAAAAGACCACGTCGACCGGCTGCTTGTCGGCGAAGAGCACCGCCGACGCGTCGAGGTCGATCTCCCGCGTCCGCGAGCCGAACAGTCCGCGGCGCTTGGCCGCCTGCCAGCCCAGGCCCATCCGGACCGCGGTCAGCGTCCCTCCGTCCGACTTCTGCAGACTGATGGCCTGACCCTTGGTCATGTTGACCGTCACGCGCGTCCCCTCTCCGTAGCCCGCCCCAGTTGACTGGTGCGCAGCGTGTTCCTGCGGCTGTGACCCAACCCTACTGACAGCCCCCGACTCAGGCGAGGCCCGCTTCCTTCATCTGCCGAAGCTCCTTCTTCAGCTCGCCGACCTCGTCCCGGATCCGGGCCGCGACCTCGAACTGGAGCTCCGCCGCGGCGGCGCGCATGCGCTCGGTCATCTGCTCGATGAGCGAGGCCAGTTCGGCGGCCGGCCGGTCGGTGAGCACCTCGGCACCCTTGGCCCCCTTGGCCGGTTTCCCACCCTTGCCGCCCTTGGCGCCCGCGGCGGCGTGGCCCGGGAGAGCGCCGAGCGCCGGGACCGGCGCCTTGGCGCCCTTGCCCTCCTTCGCCTGCCGGTATCCGGTGCCGAGGAGCTGCTCGGTGTCCAGTTCCTCGCGGGCGATGGTGGCGACGATGTCGTTGATCTTCTTGCGGAGCGGCTGGGGGTCGATCCCGTTGGCCGTGTTGTAGGCGATCTGCTTCTCGCGGCGCCGGTTGGTCTCCTCGATCGCCTTCTCCATGCCCGGCGTGATCTTGTCCGCGTACATGTGGACCTGGCCGGAGACGTTGCGCGCCGCGCGGCCGATGGTCTGGATCAGGGAGGTGCCCGAACGCAGGAAGCCCTCCTTGTCGGCGTCGAGGATCGCCACCAGGGACACCTCGGGCAGGTCGAGGCCCTCGCGCAGCAGGTTGATGCCGACCAGGACGTCGTACTCGCCGGCCCGCAGTTCGCGCAGGAGCTCGATGCGGCGCAGGGTGTCGACGTCGCTGTGCAGGTAGCGGACCTGGATGCCGAGCTCCAGGAAGTAGTCCGTGAGGTCCTCGGCCATCTTCTTGGTGAGGGTGGTGACCAGGACGCGCTCGTCCTTCTCCACCCGCCGGCGGATCTCGTGGACCAGGTCGTCGATCTGGCCCTCGGTGGGCTTGACCACGACCTCGGGGTCGATGAGGCCGGTGGGGCGGATGATCTGCTCGACGAAGCCGTCGCCGCGCGAGAGCTCGTACTTGCCGGGGGTCGCCGACAGGTAGACGGTCTGGCCGATGCGCTCCTGGAACTCCTCCCACTTCAGCGGCCGGTTGTCCAGCGCGGACGGGAGCCGGAAGCCGTGGTCGACCAGGGTCCGCTTGCGGGAGGCGTCGCCCTCGTACATGGCGCCGATCTGCGGCACGGTGACGTGGGACTCGTCGATGACCAGGAGGAAGTCCTCCGGGAAGTAGTCGATGAGGGTGTTGGGGGCGGAGCCGCGCTCGCGGTCGTCCATGTGCAGCGAGTAGTTCTCGATGCCGGAGCAGGACCCGATCTGGCGCATCATCTCCAGGTCGTAGGTGGTGCGCATGCGCAGGCGCTGCGCCTCCAGCATCTTGCCCTGCTTCTCCAGCTCGGCGAGGCGCTCGGCCAGCTCGGCCTCGATGCCGTTGATCGCCTTCTCCATGCGCTCGGGGCCGGCGACGTAGTGGCTGGCGGGGAAGACGTAGAGCTCGCGGTCCTCGCTGATGACCTCGCCGGTCAGCGGGTGCAGCGTGGAGAGGGCCTCGATCTCGTCGCCGAACATCTCGATGCGGACGGCCAGTTCCTCGTAGACCGGGAAGATCTCGATGGTGTCGCCGCGCACCCGGAAGGTGCCGCGGGTGAAGGCGACGTCGTTGCGCGTGTACTGGATGTCGACGAAGCGGCGCAGCAGCTGGTCCCGGTCGATCTCCTCGCCCACCTTGAGCGAGACCATCCGGTCGACGTACTCCTGCGGGGTGCCGAGGCCGTAGATGCACGACACCGAGGCGACGACGATCACGTCCCGCCGGGTCAGCAGCGAATTGGTGGCGGAGTGGCGCAGCCGCTCCACCTCCTCGTTGATCGAGGAGTCCTTCTCGATGTACGTGTCCGACTGCGGTACGTAGGCCTCGGGCTGGTAGTAGTCGTAGTACGAGACGAAGTACTCGACGGCGTTGTTCGGCAGGAGCTCGCGGAACTCGTTCGCCAGCTGGGCGGCCAGCGTCTTGTTCGGCGCCATGACCAGGGTGGGTCGCTGGAGCTTCTCGATCATCCAGGCGGTGGTCGCCGACTTGCCGGTGCCGGTCGCACCCAGCAGGACGACATCCTTCTCACCTGCACGGATGCGCTTCTCCAGCTCGGCGATGGCCGCCGGCTGGTCGCCGCTGGGCTGGTAGGGGCTGACGACCTCGAAAGGCGCCACCGTGCGTTCGATCTTCGATACGGGCCGCATGACTCCACCGTACGACCCCCCACCGACACTCACGCCTCCCCGCCCGCTCCCGGCGCGCTCCGGGCGGCGCCGCCGGCCTGGGCCACCGTCATCCGTTCTGGTCCGTTTGTCGTAGTTCGGTGGCGGCTAGGTGATCTTCAACCCCATGATCGCGGTGAAGTGCATCGCCACAACGTCTGCCGCTCCGCACCCGTCTGACGCAGGAACAGGGCTCACGACCCGAGGAGAACGCACATGTACGTCCGACCCGCCGCCGCGGCCGCCGCCGCCTTCCTGGGCTTCGCCCTCACCCTGCTGGGCGGGACGGCCTCGTACGCCGCCACCGGGCCCGGATCCGCCGCCGGACCTCTGGGGCTGGGGGGTCCCGTCGTGTACGCCCACCGGGGAGCCTCGGCGTACGCCCCGGAGAACACCCTCGCCGCGGTCGACCTGGCGATGCGGCTGGGCTTCGACTGGGTCGAGAACGACGTGCAGCGCACCAGGGACGGCGAGCTGGTGGTGATCCACGACGACACCCTGGCCCGGACGACGAACGTCGAACAGCTCTTCCCGGACCGCAAGCCATGGAAGGTCAAGGACTTCACGGCGGCCGAGATCGCCCGGCTCGACGCGGGCGGCTGGTTCGGCGAGGAGTACGCGGGGGCCTCCGTCCCGACCCTGCGGCAGTACCTCGACCGGGTGCAGCGCAACCGGCAGCGGCTGCTGCTGGAGATCAAGAAGCCGGAGCTCTACCCGGGGATCGAGGAGCAGACCCTGAGGGTGCTGGGCGAGGCGGGCTGGCTCGACCCGCGCCACGTCGCGCAGCGCCTGGTGGTGCAGAGCTTCAGCGCCGACTCCGTGCGCATCGTGCACGGGCTGCGCCCCGACCTGGTGACGGCCTTCCTGGGCACCCCGCCGGTGGCCGACCTGCCGCGGTACGCGGAGTTCACCGACCGGATCAACCCGTGGCACACCACCATCACCGCCGACTGGGTCGCGGCCGTGCACGGCCTGCTCGGGGCCCACGGCAGGGCGATGGAGGTGGACACCTGGATCGTCGACGACGCCGCGACCGCCCGGAAGGTGCAGGAGATGGGCGTGGACGGGATCATCACCAACGCCCCGGACGTCGTCCGGGAGGCGGTCGGCGGCTTCTGACCGCCTGCGCGCGGCGGCGGGCCGGGAGGACGGCGGCCTGTCGGAGGCGGGCCGTACCGTGGACGGGTGGACAGCACCGAGCGGCCCCGCGGGCCGCACCTCGAATGGGCCGTCGTCGCCAGCGACATCGGCCCCCTGCTCCTGGCCGCGACGTCCGAGGGGCTGGTCCGGGTCGAGTTCCATGCCGGGCCGGACCGGCTCGAGGGGATGGTCGGCCCGCTCGTCTCCCGGCTCGGCGCCGACGCCCGGCGGGCCGCACCGGGTGAGGAGGTGCTGCTGGCCGAGCCGGTGCGCCAGCTCGCCGCGTACTTCGCCGGTTCGCTGCGGCGCTTCGACCTGCCGCTGGACTGGCGCCTCAGCTCCGGCTTCAACCGGCAGGTGCTCCAGGAGCTGGACCGCTCCGTGCCGTACGGATCGGTCGTCGGCTACGGGGAGCTGGCGGCCCGCGTCGGACAGCCCGGCGCGGCCCAGGCCGTGGGCAACGCCATGGGGTCGAACCCGCTGCCGCTGGTGGTGCCCTGCCACCGGGTCGTGGAGAACGACGGCGGCATCGGCGGCTTCGGCGGCGGGCTGGAGACGAAGCGACAGCTCCTCGCGCTGGAGGGGGTGCTTCCGCAGCCGCTGTTCTGAGCTCCCTGCGGCCCGTACGGGCGGCCCCCGCCACCCGGCACGGAAGACGGGTGGGGCCGGCCGGCTGTGACACCCGTGACCTGCGGCCCCGGCCTGCTGCGCCGACCCGGTTCCGCCGGACGGTAAGGGGTGGCACACTGCGCCGGTGACTACTGCTGCCGCCGCACCCGGCTCCGCCACGTCCCCCGCACCCCGCGCCGCGCACCCGCGAGGGCGGTGTACGGCGTGACCGCCTCGCCCGGCACGGACCGGCCCGCCCCGCCGCTCGACCTCCCGGACCTCGCGCGGCTCCAGAAGCGCACCACCCGGGTGCTGATGGCCGGCCAGGTCCTCGGCGGCCTCGGCGTGCCCATCAGCATCGCCCTGGCGCCCGTCCTCGCCACCGAGGTCAGCGGCACCGAGGCGCTGTCCGGCTTCGCCTCGACCGCCTCGGTGATCGGCACCGCCCTGGTCTCGCTGCCGCTCGCCGCCCTGATGACGGCGCGCGGCCGGCGCCCCGGGCTGGTCCTGGCGTACGGGATCGGCGCCGTCGGGGCGGGCCTCGTCGTGCTCGCGGCCACGATCAAGAACTTCCCGCTGCTGCTGCTCGGCATGGCCGCCTTCGGCGCCGCCTCCTCCGCCAACCTCCAGGCCCGCTTCGCCGCCGCGGACCTCGCCGCCCCCGACCGCCGGGCCCGGGCCATCTCGGTCGTCGTCTGGGCGTCCACCCTCGGCGCGGTCCTCGGCCCCAACCTGTCCGCCCCGGCGAGCCGCAGCTTCGCCGGGACCTCCATACCCGAGACGGCCGGCCCCTTCGTGTGGGCCGCCGTCGTCTTCGTACTGACCGGCGCGCTGATCGCCGTACTCCTGCGCCCGGACCCGCTGCTGACGGCCCGGGCCCTCGCCGCACCCGAGGAGCAGGCCCGCGAGGGCCGCTCGATCCGTGCCGGAATCGCCGCCGTGAAGTCCTCGCCGCGGGCCCGCCTCGCCCTGCTGACCGTCGCCGTGTCCCACACCACCATGGTCTCGATCATGGTCATGACCCCGGTGGACCTGGGCCACCACGGCGCCGGGCTGGAACTCGTCGGGCTGGTGATCAGCGGTCACATCGCCGGGATGTTCGCCTTCTCCCCGCTCATGGGGTGGCTCGCGGACCGTCTGGGACGGCTCACCGTGATCGGCCTCGCCGCGGGACTGCTGTCGGTCGCCGCGCTGCTCGCCGGGACGGCCGGGCCCAGCCACGGCCAAAGCGCCCTGGGGCTCTTCCTGCTCGGCCTCGGCTGGTCCGCCGGGATGGTGTCCGGGTCGGCCCTGCTGACCGACTCGGTGCCGCAGGCCGCGCGGGCCGCCGTGCAGGGCCTGAGCGACCTCACGATGAACACGGCCGCCGGCGTGGGCGGGGCCGCCGCCGGCGTCGTCATGTCCCAGGCGGGCTACGGCTGGCTCAATGCCGTCGGGGCCTCGCTGCTGCTGCCGATGGCGGCGCTCGCCCTGTTCACCGCGCGCCGCCACCCCGCGGAGCCCAAGGGGGTCAGTAGCTGATGTGGTAGGCCTTGCGGAGCGTCTCGTGGACGGTCCAGACCGTCTTGTCGCCCTCCCGCAGGACGCAGGCCGAGCCGGGGCCGACCTCCAGGGTCCCGCCGCCCTCGACCTCGACGGTGGCGCGTCCGGCGACCACCACGAACAACTCGTTCGCCTCGACGTCGGTGACCACACCCGGGGTGATCTGCCAGATCCCGCGCACCTGCTTGCCGTCGGCCGACTCCCACAGGACCTTGCCCGTGACGACCGGGTCGCCGGAGACGATCTGCGCGGGGTCGAGGTCCTCGGGCTCCAGCTCCACGTCCGCCACGTCGACGGCGAAGGAGGCGGGGGCGGGGGCGGGGGCGGGGGCGGGGGCGGGGGCGGGTGCGGGTGCGGATGCGGGTGCCGCGGAGTGATCGCTGGTGCTCATGGCGCGCCAGCCTAGTGCGGCCCGCCCGCGCGGCGCGGTGGCCACAGCGTCCAGCAACGGACCGGCCCACGCGTCATCCTGTCCAGTCGGGCCGGGGCGCCGGGCGGTGAGAACCGGCTGGTGGAAGCCGGTGTCCGCCGGTGCGTGCCACACGGTGTCGCGCAGGCCCGCCTCCCGGGCGAACTCCGCGGTCCGCTCCTGCGTGAGCGCCCAGTACGTGGCGCGCGAGGTCCGGGGCGTCCAGGTGTCGCCGGCCGGCAGGAGCTGGAAGAGCTCCAGGTCGTAGCGCTCCCCGTCGGCGTGCCAGTGCCACAGCTGGAAGGTGATGGTGCGCCGCCCGTCGGGGTCCGTCCGGACGTGCGGGGCCTCGCTCTGCGGCCGGGCCCGCAGCAGGTCCCCGTACGGGCGGGTGGACAGCAGCAGGAGTCCGCCGGGGCGCAGGACCCGCAGGGTTTCGGCCAGCGCGGCGCACACGTCCCGTGCGGTCAGCAGGTGGGGCAGCGCGTTGTCGGCGCAGACCACGGCGTCGAAGGAGGCGTCCGCGAAGGGCAGGGCCCGCATGTCGGCGGCGGCGACGGGCAGGGCGAGGCCCCGGCGGGCGGCCTCCCTCGCGGCGCGGGCCGCGGAGAGGGGGCTGAGGTCGGTGCCGGTGACCTTGTGACCCAGTGCGGACAGGCCCAGGGACTGGGTGCCGATGCCGCAGGCGTTGTCGAGGACGGTGTGCGGTCCGGGGCCCAGCGCCGCGGTGAGCAGCGCGTCGAGAGCCCGGCCCTGCCGGGTGACGGAGGCGTCCCAGTCCGCGTAGATGAGGTCGTAGCGGTCGGCGAGCCCGTCGTAGAAGCCGCGCGTGTCCATGGGGGAACGCTACTCGGACAGCTTGGGACGGGTGGGGCGGGAGTGCGTTTGGGGGCGCCGGTCCCGTGCCATGGATGGGGACATGTCACAGCACAGAGCAACTGCATCCCCGTCCGGTGGACCGGTCCTGTCGGACGAGGTGCGCGAGGCACTCGCCCAGGGCAGGCCCGTGGTGGCCCTGGAGTCGACGATCATCGCGCACGGCCTGCCCCGCCCCCGCAACCTGGAAGTGGGTCTCGAACTGGAGGACCTGGTCCGCGCGGAGGGTGCGGTCCCGGCGACGGTCGCGATCGTCGACGGCGTGGCCCGGGCGGGCCTGGACAAGACCCAGCTGGAGCGGATCGCGACCGGCGACGGCGTCCGCAAGCTCGGGCACCGGGATCTGGCGCCCGCGCTGGCGACGGGTGCGACCGGCGCGACGACGGTGTCCGCGACGGCCTTCCTCGCGGCCCGGGCGGGCCTGCGCGTCTTCGCGACGGGCGGGCTGGGCGGCGTGCACCGCGAATGGGCGCAGACGCAGGACGAGTCGGCGGACCTCTCCCTGCTGGCCCGGACCCGGATCACGGTGGTGTGCGCGGGTGTGAAGTCGATCCTGGACGTGCCGGCCACGCTCCAGCGGCTGGAGACGCTGGGGGTGGGGGTGCTCGGGTACGGCACGGACCGGTTCCCCGGCTTCTACCTGGCCGATTCCGGCGAGCCGGTGGACTGGACCGTGCACCGGCCCGAGGAGGTCGCGGCGGTGATGGCCGCCCAGGACGCGCTGGGCGGGCCGGAGTCCGCGCTGCTGGTGGCCAATCCGGTGGCGGCCTCGGACCAGCTGGATCCGCAGCTGCACGACCGGGTCCTGGCCGAGGCGCTCGCCGTCTGCCGGGAGCAGGGGATCACGGGGCAGGCGGTGACGCCGTTCCTGCTGGGGTTCCTGGTACGGGCGACGGCCGGGGCCTCGCTGGAGGCGAACCTTGCTGCGGTACGCGGCAACGTACGGCTCGGTGCCCGGATCGCCGGGGCCTGGGCGGCGCGGGCATGACGGCTGCGGGGGCGCTGCTCGTGGTCGGGGACGTGGTGACGGATGTCGTGGCCATACATCCGCGGCCGCTGGCTCCGGCCACCGACACCGCGGCCCGCATCCGGACCCTGCCGGGCGGGGCGGGGGCCAACGCGGCGTGCTGGGCCGCCCGTACGGGCAGCGCGGAGGTACGCCTCCTCGCGCGGGTGGGCGCGGAGTCCGCGCGGTGGCACGAGCGGGCCCTGGTGGACGCGGGAGTGCGGCCCCGGCTGGTGGTCGACGCGGAGGAGCCGACCGGAACGGTGGTGGCCCTGGTCGGCACGGACGCGGAGCGGACCTTCCTCACCGACAGCGGGGCCTCGCTGCGGCTGTGCCCGGCCGACTGGGCCCCGTCCCTGCTGGACGGGGCGGCGCACCTCCACCTGTCGGGCTATCTGTTCTTCGCCGCCAGCAGCCGGGAGCTGGCCGTGGTCGCGCTGCGGGCGGCGCGGAGCCGGGGGGTGCCGGTGAGCGTGGACCCCGCGTCGGCGGGGTTCCTGGCGGCGCTGGGCCCGCAGCGCTTCCTGGACGCCGTGGCGGGCGCGGGGGTGCTGCTGCCGAACGAGGACGAGGCCCGGCTGCTGGCCGGGCTGCCGGAAGGGGCCGGCGCGGCCCGTGCGGCGGCGGCGCTGAGCCGGCGGGTGCCGCTGGTGGTGGTGACGCTGGGCCCGGCGGGGGCGCTGGTGGCCGAGCGGGGCCGGATCACCGCCGAGGTGGCGGCCGCGGATCCGGCCGAGGCGGTGGTGGACTCCACGGGAGCCGGCGACGCCTTCACGGGCGCCTTCCTCGCGGCCCGCCTGGACGGCGCGGACCCGCCGGATGCGGCTCGCGCGGGCTGCCGCGCAGCAGCCCAAGCCATAACCCGTCCGGGCGGCCGCCCCTGGGCACGTCCCGAGGGCCCACCCGGCGCCGCCTGCCCCTGACCGGGCCGATGCCCGAACGCACTCCACCCCCGCCGGCCATCGGGGCGCGAGTCCGGACAGCACCCACCCCACCCCCGCCGGCGGTCGAGGCGCGAGTCCGGACAACGCACCCCAGCCCCGCCGGCGATCAAGGCGCGGGTCCGGGCAGCGCCCACCCCAGCCCCGCCGGCGATTGAGGCGCGGGTCCGGGCAGCGCCCGGGGAATGGAGGGAGGGCGGGGCGGGGAGGAGGCTCGGCGCAGCGGCACCCGCACCCGCACCCGGCGTCACCGCTTGCGGAACCCCGTCCAGGCGGGGTGCCTGGGGTCGTCGGCCCGCACCACGACATCGGCGGTGGAAGCCGGATCCGCCTCGGCCTCGTACCGGGCGAACGCCGCTCCCGTCCACCGCTCGGACTCCTCGGTCCGCCGCGCGAGCGCCCCCGCCGACAGCCTCACGTGGACGCTCAGGTCGAAGGGGAACCACCGCCCCAGCAGCAGCGGCCCGTGCACCAGCAGCACTCCCGCGGCGGGGAGTTCGACGTAGGGGCTGCGGGTCGCCCGGTCGGTGACCGGATCCCACAGGTCCGGCAGCACCCGCCCCGTCCCGCCGGGATCGGTCGGCCCGAACACCTCGCGCCAGAGCGCGGCCGTGTCGTACCAGCCGTCCAGGTACGCGTCCACGTCCTGGCGGCCGTGCTCGAAGCGGAGGGAGGCGGGCCGCAGGAAGCCGGCCGTCGGCACCACCAGGACCGGGCGTCCGCGCAGCCGCAGCTCCTCCGCGAGCAGTCCGGCGAGGGTGGCGGTGTCCGCCGCGGGCGCTCCGTCGATGCCCACGCGCTGCCAGGCGCCGGGACCGGGGGCGTTGTCGGGGTCGTCGAGGCGGCCGGCGAGCCGCTCGGCCATCCGCTGCCATGTGATCGCTTCCCACTGCACCGGCCCATTGTCAGTGCTCGGCCCTAGCTTTTCCCCACGAGGGATCACCGCGGAAAGGGCGCCGGTGGCCCGGCTTTCGGGGAGGGGTCTGTCATGGCTCGGGAGACGACGTATCTGGAGCTGTCGCAGGACGGCGGCGGGGCGCACAAGTTCTACGAGGTGACCGTGGACGGCACGGCCGTCTGCGTGCGCTACGGACGGATCGGCGCGCCGGGCCAGGTGCAGAGCTCCTCGTTCCCGACGGTCGACAAGGCCCGGGCGGCCGCCGCCAAGAAGATCGGCGAGAAGGTCCGCAAGGGGTATGCCCCGGCCGTGCAGGGGCAGCGCGCCGCCCGTGCGGTGACGCGCCGCCAGGTGTCGTCGGCTCCTTCGACGGCGCGTGCCGTCGCCCCGGTGCTGTGGCGTTTCCGGACCGGTTCCGCGGCCTTCGGGATCCACGTCGACGAGGACCGCTGCTGGGTCGGCAACCAGGCGGGAGACGTGTACACGCTGAGCCACGGGGGTGAGGTGCTGGCCCGCTATTCGCTGCCGGACGGGGTGAAGTGCCTGGTGGCGGACGATTTCTGGATATACGCGGGCTGCGACGACGGCACGGTGTACGACCTGTCGTCGAAGGTCCCCTTCGGTGCCTACGCCATCGCGGCGGACGTGGACATCTACTGGCTGGACATCCACGAGGGGGTGCTGAACGTCTCCGACGCGAACGGCGGTCTGACCGTCATCGACCACGAGGACGAGCACCAGTGGTCGCGGAAGTCCTCGGGGACGGGTGCGTGGATGGTCCGGGCCGACGAGCGGGCCGTGTACCACGGGCACAGCGCCGGCGTGACGGCCTACGCGGCCGACGGCACCGGGCAGTTGTGGCACAGCGCCACCCCGGGCGGTGTCCTGTTCGGCTGGCAGGAGGAGCACTCGGTGTACGCGGGTACGGTCCGCAACACCGTGCAGCGGCTGTCGAAGGCCTCGGGGGCGACGGAGGCCACCTACCGGTGCGACGCGGCGGTGTATTCGTGCGCGACCTCGCCGGACGGCCGCCACGTCTTCGCGGGCGACTCCTCCTCCTCGGTCTACTGCTTCGACGCGGGCGGCAACCGGCTGTGGAAGCTGGGGACCGGTGGCGGGTCGGCGCTGTCGATGCAGTATTTGGACGGGCGGCTGTATCTGGTGACCACGGACGGCTCGCTGGTCTGCGTGGACGCGAGCGAGCAGGCCATCGCGGCGGCCCAGCAGGGTTCGGTGCCCGCGCCGATGGACGTGAAGTCGGCGGCTGCGCTGCCGGTGTTCACCCCGGCCGCGTCGGCCTCGGCGGTGGCGACGGTCTCGATGGCCGCGGTGGCCTCGGATCCGGCGGGCGGTGTGGTGGTGGAGTGCGTCCAGCAGGGCGGCCGGATGCGGGTGCAGGTGGTGTCGAGCGGCTTCGAGTCCTCCTGGAACGTGCAGTTCCCGCGGGGGATCAGGGAGGTCGGCGCCCGGTACGTGGTCGACGGCCTGCATGCGGCCTCCGGGGGTTTCTACCGGGTCCGCGGGGAGATTCGCCGACTGGTGTGAGCGTACGCGGCGGCCCGTACGCGGTGGCCCGTACGCGGCGGCGGCTCAGTGGGGGTGTTGCCGGCAGACCTCCGGTGTGGCACCGGAGGGGGCCGGCGTGGGTATGGAGAACGGGGTCCCCTCGGGCAGCCGGGGGGTCACGTGGAGCACGACCGGCTCGGTGCCGAGGTTGTGGCCCAGGTGTATGTGGCCGATGCCTGCCGGTTCCACGAACGCGGTTCCGGGCCGGTGCACTTCGACGGTGAGGTCGTGCAGGATCCGGGTCAGGGTGCCGGCCAGGACGACGGCTTCGAGCCGCACCCGGTGGTAGTGCCAGCCGGTGCAGCCGCCCGGCGGGATGACGATCTCGTGGCCGGCCGGGACCGTGGTGACGCATGCCCTTCCGGTGCTCATGCCGAAGCCGATCACCGGCGGCCGTGCCGTCGTCGTCCGTCGTGCGCCCATGTGCTCCTCCTCCGTGGACCGGCCCCCGCGGTCGGCGGACCAGGGCCCACCGTAGGAGTGATCAGGCCGATCACGAAAGAGTCGGTGAAACCTCAACCGCCCTTCACCACCAGGTGATATGAGGCCCGTGGGGCGGTATCACACCTGTATGAGCCTGGTCGTGTTCGAGTCTGCGAAGCAGATCCACTGCGCGGAGTGCCGGCAGGGTCCCCTGCGGCACCTGGTCCGCGAGGCCGGTGTGCCCCGGTGCCTGGACTGCGCGGATCTGGGGCATCTCGTCTACCTTCCGCGCGGGGACGCCGCGCTCACCCGACGCTCCCGCGAGGCCAGTTCGCTCTCCGCCGTCGTGGTCCGCTTCAACAGGCGCCGCCGCCGCTACGAGCGCCTCGGGCTCCTGGTCGAGGAAGCCGCTCTGGCGGACGCGGAGCGCGCCTGTCTCGCCGACTCCGAGGCGCGGGCGCGCCGCCGGGAACGCGACCGGCTGCGCCGTGCTGCGCAGGACGTCCGGTTCACGGCGGCCTTCGCCGCCGAGATCGTGCGGCTGTTCCCCGGCTGCCCGGCCGACCGGGCCGTGGCGATCGCCACCCACGCCTCGCTGCGCGGCAGCGGCCGGGTGGGCCGCACCGCGGCGGGTCGGGCCCTGGACGAGGCGGCGGTCTCGGTGGCGGTGCGGGCTGCGGTCCGGCACACCGACACCGAGTACGACGCCCTGCTGATGGCGGGCGTGCCCCGCTTCGCGGCCCGCGCCCGGCTGGCTCCGCGGATCGACGCCATCCTCGACGGGTGGCGCACCCTGCCGCGGAGCGAGGCTAGTTGAGCCGGAAGCGGCGGTAGAGGAGGACACCGCCGAGCAGCAGGGCTCCACCCGCGGGCAGCAGGTAGCCGGCGCCGTCGGCGCCGGTGTGGGCGAGCGCCTCACTGTGCCGCGGCGGCTGGGCCTCGGTGACCGGGACGACCGGCGTGGCGGGGGTGGCCGGCTTGACCGGGGTGACCGGGGTGACCGGCTTCTCGACGACGGGCGGCTGGACCGGCTTGCCCTCGGTGGGCTTCTCGACGTTGACGGACGTGTTGCCGTGCGCGGGGTTCCCGATGCCTACCACGTTGACGGAATTGCCGCTGACGTTCAGCGGGAGGTCGACCGGGAGCTGGATCCCATTGCCGGACAATACGCCCGGAGAATCCTTTCCGCGGCCCTCTGCCACCGCACCCCCGCCGTTCCCGCCGCCCTGCTGCGACGTGCCCGTGTCGCCGCCGCCCCGCGCGTCGTTCGCACAGCGGTTCCCGGCCGCGGGATTCAGCACGCCGACGACGTTCACGGTGTTGCCGCAGAGGTTCACCGGGACGTTCACGGGCAGCTGCACCAGGTTCCCGGACAGCAGACCGGGCGACCGCTCGGCCGTGCCGACGGCGTCCGCGTCGGCGTGGGCGAGCCCGCTCACGCCCGCGACGGCCAGGCCGCCGCCTGCAACGACCGTTGCGATCAGGCCACTTCGACGACTGTGACGCATCACTTTCCCTGCCTTCCGGTGGATTTCGGGGCCCAGCCCCGCACCGGAAACAACGCCTCCGAACCCGTACGGGTTATAGAAGCGGTAGGCATTTCACTCAATCGTGTACTGGGTACTGGGTACTTCATGACTGAACGCCCGCTGCTGCTCCTCGACGTGGACGGCCCGCTCAACCCCTTCCGCTCCCTCTCCGCCGGCCTGCGCGGCTACCGGAGCCACCGCATGTGGCCGGACGTCTGGCTCTCCTACCGCGATCCGGAGACCCGCAGGGCCAGGCGCGGCGCACGGGTCCGCCTCCACCCCTCCCACGGCGCCCGGCTGCTGGCCCTGCCCTTCGAGATCGCCTGGGCCACGGCCTGGACGCACCAGGCCAACACCCTGATCTCCCCGCACATCGGGCTTCCCGGCGACCTGTCGGTCGTCGAGTGGCCCGAACTGTTCGCCGAGGACCCCGACGGCCTCTCCTGGAAGACCCGGCACCTGCGGGACTGGGCGGCCGGCCGCCCGTTCGCCTGGGTCGACGACATGATCACCCCGCAGGACCGGGCCTGGGTGGACGCCCACCATCCGGCCCCGGCCCTCCTGCTGCGCGTCCACCCCCGTCACGGCCTGCGGGACCGGGACTTCACCGCCCTGAACCGCTGGGCGGAGGGTCTCAGCCCAGCAGGGCGCTGACCGGGTCCGGGGAGGGGCGGCCGGTGGGCCACCAGTCGTCCCCGTCCGGGCGGGACTCATAGGCGTACCAGAGGGCGTCACGGCCGAGCCGGAGCTGGCGGGTGGGGGACGTCAGGCGGTTGCGGTCGGGGCGGAAGGCGCCCTGCGACGCGGCGAGGAGCGCCGGGCGGGCCCGGTCGAAGGGGCCGGCCGGCGGATCCCAGGGCTCTTCGAGGGCGGCGAGGGCCGGGCGGCCGCCCTGGCGCCAGGCCGCCGCGGCCCGCGCGAGATCGGTGGTGGTGCGCCCGGTGGCGCGGGCCAGGTCCCGATACAGGGTGCGGGCCGCACCCGTCAGGCCGGACGTGGGCTCGGCGGAGGCCAGCCGTACAGCGTCCTGCCAGAGGGAGAGCCCGGCGATCGGATCCTCACCGGTCGTGAGCAGTGCGAGAGCGCGGGCGGCCGCGTCGGAGGCGAGCTGGTCGAGGACGAGGGGGTCCGGCGCCGCCGGGTCGGCCGGGTAGGCGGGCGGCAGGCCGGCCGCGGCGGGGGCGGCGAGCGGCGCGGGCAGCGGCGGCAGCACGGTGCGGGCGAGCGCCTCCCGGGCGGCGACGCCGGGGAAGTCCGCAGCGGTGTCGGGCTGTTCGCGTGCGGCGTGGGCGGCGTTGCGGCGGGTGAGGTCCTCCAGCAGCTCCCGCTCGCCCCGCCCGCGCAGGAGCAGCAGGACGAACGGGTCCTCGTCGAGGAGGCGGGCCGCACGGTGGCAGAGGGCGGCAGCGTGCTTGCACGGCGGACGCCCGACGTCCGGGCAGGAGCAGCGCGGGACGAGTTCACGGACGCCGGGCAGGACGGTCCCCGCCAGCGACTGCGGGACCTCGCGCTCCAGGAGGGCTCCGAGCGCCGCCGGGTCGGCCGCGACCTCTTCCAGCAGCTCGCTCCACTGCGGGTCCGTGAAGGCGGGCAGGGTCAGCTCGGTACGGTACGGGCGGGGTCTGCTGCCCCTGACGTACGCGACGATCCGGCCGGGGGTGACCGTCACCGCGTCGACGTGCCCGGCCGCGGCATAGCCGCGGCCCCGGGCCAGGCGGGCCGGATCGCCCGAGGCGTCTTCCAGCGCGGACACCCAGGCCCGGCCCCACCAGCTGACGGCCTCCGCCCCGGCGGGCACGGTCTCGAAGGTGCGGCGGCGGTCGTCCCGCGCGGTGATCATGCGGGCCTGCGCAGGGAGACGAGATCCGCGAGCTCACGGTCGGTCAGCTCGGTCAGCGCCGCCTCGCCGGAGCCGAGGACGGCCTCGGCCAGGGCCCGCTTCGCCTCCAGCATCTCGGCGATGCGGTCCTCGACGGTGCCCTCGGCGATGATGCGGTGGACCTGCACGGGCTGGGTCTGGCCGATGCGGTAGGCGCGGTCGGTGGCCTGTTCCTCGACGGCCGGGTTCCACCAGCGGTCGAAGTGGACGACGTGGCCGGCGCGGGTGAGGTTCAGGCCGGTGCCCGCGGCCTTGAGGGACAGCAGGAACACGGGGACCTCGCCGGCCTGGAAGCGGTCCACGAGCTCCTCGCGGCGCGGGACCGGGGTGCCGCCGTGCAGGAGCTGGGAGGCGATGCCGCGCGCCGACAGGTGCCGCTCGATGAGCCGGGCCATCGTCACGTACTGGGTGAAGACCAGCACCGAGCCGCCCTCGGCGACGATCGTGTCCAGCAGCTCGTCCAGCAGGGCGAGCTTGCCCGAGCGGTGCGGGAGCCTCGGCTGCTCCTCCTTCAGGTACTGCGCGGGGTGGTTGCAGATCTGCTTGAGCGAGGCCAGCAGCTTCATGATCATGCCGCGTCTCTCCATGCCCTCGCTGGCCTCGATCACCGCCATCGCCTCGTCGACCGCGGCCTGGTAGAGCGAGACCTGCTCCCGGGTGAGGGACACCGGGTGGTCGGTCTCCGTCTTCGGCGGCAGCTCGGGCGCGATGCCGGGGTCGGACTTCTTGCGCCGCAGCAGGAACGGCCGTACGAGCGCGGCCAGCCGGGCGACCGCGGCCTCGTTGCCGCCGTCCTCCTCCTGCTGGTGCTCCACCGGCCGGGCGTGGCGGGCCCGGAAGGCGGTCAGCGGGCCCAGCAGGCCCGGCGTGGTCCAGTCGAGCAGCGCCCACAGCTCGGAGAGGTTGTTCTCCACCGGGGTGCCGGTCAGTGCCACCCGGGCCGGCGCCGGGATCGTGCGCAGTGCCTTCGCGGTCGCCGAGTGGGGGTTCTTGACGTGCTGCGCCTCGTCGGCGACGACCATGCCCCAGCGCTGCTCGGCGAGCTGGGCGGCGCTGGCGCGCATCGTCCCGTAGGTGGTGAGGACGAACCCGCCCTCGCAGGACGTCAGGTCCTCGGTGCTGCGGCCGCCGCCGTGGAATCGGCGCACGGGGGTACCGGGCGCGAACTTCTCGATCTCACGCTGCCAGTTGCCCAGGAGGGAGGCCGGGCACACGACGAGCGTCGGCTCCCGGCGGTCCCGGTGCAGGTGCAGCGCGATGAGGGTGACGGTCTTGCCGAGGCCCATGTCGTCGGCGAGGCAGCCGCCGAGGCCGAGGGAGGTCATCAGATCCAGCCAGGCCAGGCCGCGCGCCTGGTAGTCGCGCAGGGTGGCCCTGAGCGCGGCGGGCTGCGGCAGCGGCGCCAACTCCCCCGTCAGCCGCTCCCGGAGCGCGGCCAGCGCTCCCACCGGCACCGCCTCGACCTGCTCGCCGCCGACCTCCGCGGTCCCCGACAGGGCGGCGGCCAGCGCGTCCACCGGGTCCAGCAGGCCCAGTTCCCGCTTGCGTGCCTTGCGCACCAGCTCCGGGTCGACCCGCACCCACTGGTCGCGCAGCCGCACGACGGGCCGGTGGGCCTGTGCCAGCGCGTCCATCTCGCCCGGGGTGAGGCGGTCGCCGCCGAGGGCCAGTTCCCAGGAGAAGGCGAAGAGGTGTTCCGCGTCGAAGAAGGCCGTCCCGTCGGTGGCGGACCCGGGCGCGGTGGACCGTACGACGGCGGTCGCGGACAGCGTACGGGCCAGGTCGCGCGGCCAGTGGACGACGACCCCGGCGGCCGCCAGGCGGTTCGCGGCGGCCCCCAGCAGGTCTTCCAGCTCGGGGTCGGACAGTGCCAGGGCGTCGGGCACGGGCTGCTCCAGCAGCCGCAGCAGCGGCGGCCAGACCCGGGCGGCCCGGCGCAGCGCGAGCACGGCGTCGATCCGGGCGCGGGGACCGAAGCCGACCCCCGCGGTGCCGGCCCACAGCTGTCCGGCGTCGGTGACCAGCGTCGGGTCGGCGAGGCTGTGGACCTGGACGACGGCGGCCCCGGCGCGCCGGACCTCCTCCCCCTCCGCCTCGTCGAAGAGGCGGAAGGAGGACAGGTCGAGCCGGAGCGAGAGCCCGACCCCGGTGTCGGATCCGGCCGCGACCTGCGCGGCCCACTCCTGTATCCCGGGCACCCGCTGCGGTTCCCGGGCGGCGAACGGCAGTCCGGCGGCGACGGCGGCCGCCGGGGTGCGGGGCAGGCTGTCGGCGACGGCGTCGAGGAACGCGCGGACCAGCGCCTCCGGTTCGGGCAGCTGGAGCGGGCGGCGCCCGGTGAGGGGCGTGGCGTAACCCTCGTGGGGCAGCGCGGCGGCGACCGCCCTCAGGTGGGCGATGTCCGCGGCGTCGAGCGGGCCCGCCCGCCAGGCGTCGACGCCCTCGGGGGTGAGCCCGGGGAGCAGCCGGCCGCGCGCGGCCAGCGTGAGGGCCTGCGTGGCGGCGGTGCCCCAGGCCCGGGTGGCGGGGTGCGCGGCGGGGCTGCGGGGGGCCGGCGTGAGGAGGGGCAGGGCGGCGGCGACGGAGAAGGTCACCGCGGGCACGGTCCGGCTGCGGACCCCCGTGCCGTGCGGCCGTACGACGGTGAGCGGCGCCGGTGTGCCCGTCTCGGGCAGGGGCAGGCCGTCGGGCGACCAGAAGGCGACCCGTCCCTCCCGGGGGACGGCCGCGGGCAGGAAGACGGCGGCATGCCGCAGCAGCGCGGATGCGTACGGCACCGGCTGCGGCCGCGCGGGCGCCCGCGTGCCGGGCTGCGGCCGCGCTTCCGGCTGCGGCTGTGCCTGTGCCGGTGGCGGCCACTGCGTCTGCGCCGGCATGGTGTCCCCCCTCCCTCTCGATGTCCTCTCGGACCTGCCGACCCCTTCCCCACGAGTCTAGGTGCGACCACTGACAAGGCCCCTGACCTGGGGATTCAACGGGACCAGCGGCCCAGTTCGAGGGCATACCCGTAGACGGGCCGACCGGCGGCGGCGCTCGTGCGCAACGGGCGGCCGCCGTCGTCGATGCGCAGGGTTCCCGAGCCGGTCGGCGAGGACCAGCGCAGGTCGAGGGACCAGTCGCAGTCGCAGCCCGTGGTGGTGGCCGCCACGCGCAGGACGACCGGCTCGGCGGCCGAGACCCGCATCGGGAAGGACGGTGCCGGTACCCGGTTCCCGAAGTCGTTCCCGGCGACGGGCCGGGCCAGTGGGCGCGGCGCGTCCAGGTTGACGGCGAAGAGGGCCGGGGTGATGCCTCCGCCGCAGCCCTGCGACATCTCGTAGACGTTCCAGGCGGGCGGTGTGCGGCGAGCCGCCACCCGCACCTCCAGCCCCTCCAGGACCACCGCGCCCGAACCGGTGCCGTGCAGGGTGACCTCCACGATCTGGTTCCCGGCGTGCACGGCGCGCTGCGCCGCGACCCAGGCGGGCGCGTCCGCCTCCACGGGCGGCGGCGGCACCGATGCGGGGCCGCGCTCGGCCAGGTAGGCATGGTCGCAGCCCGCGGCCCACACGTGCGAGCGCACCGCCGCCCGGAGGGGCGCCGCCGGCGCGTGGCCGGGGGCCGGCGCGGACGGCGGGGCGGAGGACGGGGCCGGCGCGGTGGCCGGTCCCCCAGACGGTGCCGTGGGCGGCGCCGGAGGCGTCGCCGACCCGGTCGGAGCCGCTCCCGCCGCCGGCGCGGTCCCCGCCGCAGCGGAGGCCGCGGGGCCCCGCGCACCGGCCCCCGGGCCCGAACCCGACGCGGTGTGCGGCGCACCCCGGCCGGGTGCGGTCACCGCCAGCAGCGCCACGGCCACCGCACCCGCCGCGAGCCCGGCGGCGGCGACCACCGCCGCCCTGCGCCGGTGCCAGGACGGGCGGACCACCGGCGCCACCGGCGCCACCGCCGCCCCCGCCGGCACGGCCGGAACGGCCGGCTCCCGCGTGCCGGCCGCGGCCCGCCCCGGCTCCGGCTTCGGATCCGGAGCGATCACCGGATCCGGATCCGGAGCCGGATCGGGCGCGGCCGGACCCGCGCGCCGCCGCGCGTCCGCCAGCAGCCACGCCCGGTGCAGGTCCACCGCCTCCGCCGCCGACGCCCCGCAGGCCCGTGCGAAGCGGTCCACCACCGCGAACTGCGCCGGCAGCGCCTCCCCTCTGCAATAGCGGTGCAGCGTCGACGTACTCGTGTGCAGCCTGCGCGCCAGGGCGCCGTAACTCAGCCCGCCGCGCTCCTTCAGCTCCCGCATCAGCCGCGCGAAATCCTCGGCCTCACTCACGGTGTCCCCCGTCCCCCGTCCCGCGGCTCCGTTCCATGCCTGAGGTGTTCCCCCAGGTGACAGCGCGTACGGGCGTTCCAGTGTCCCGATTTCGCCCCGAACCGTGGCCGTGCGCCCCTGCCGGGGAACAGCCTTGTCAGGCACAGGCACAGGCACAGGCACACCGATGCATCCACGGGGAGAACCGACATGTTCCGACGTACCGACACCGCCGCCACCCTCGCCACCGCACTGGTCGCGGCGGCCGCCGCCCTCGTCCTCACCACCTCGAACTCCGCCGCGGCCGCCGGCGCGCCCGGCTTCCTGACCGGCACCGACCTGCCGCCGCATCCGACGTCCCCCTGGTACGCCGGCGAGATCACCAAGGGGCTGCCGGAGACGGCGCCGTTCTGCCTGGACGGCGTACTGCCGGCGGTGGGCAGCTGGCACCGCGCGTTCGGCACGGAGCTCGACACCGGGGCCGTACAGGTCTCCGTGCGGTCCGCGTCGCCCGCCGCGGCCGCCAAGCTGGTCGGCACGCTGGAGCGCAGGGTCGCGGGCTGCGCGGCCGACTGGCTGCGCACGACCCCGGGCGGCACGGCCTCCTGGCAGGACTACGGGACCCTCCCGGTCGAGGAGGGCGCGCACGTCTACGGGGTGCACACCTCGATCCCGGAATCCGAGCCGGGCGTGCACCTGTACGGGATCGGGCGCGACGGTTCCACCGTGACCGTCGTGAAGTGGGGTCAGATGGGCGACCTGTCGCAGGCCCCGGTCGCCGCCTTCAAGAAGACGACCACCACGGCCGTGAACAAGCTCAACCCGTAGCCCCGGCCCTCGGGCCGGGCCGCGGCCTGCGGGCGCCGCCGTCCGGGACCGGCCCGCCGGGCGAGTGGGACCATGGACAGCGAGAGGCGATGGCCATGCGTTCCGGAAACGAGCCGGTGACCGCGCGCAGTCCGCTGCGGCTGCGGTTCTGGCTGGGTGTCTGGGGGCTGCTCTGGGCCGCCTTCGGGACGGTCGCCTTCTCGCTGGCGGGCCGTCCCGGATGGGCGGCGGCGTGCGGGGCGCTGGCGGTCGTGGTGAGCGTGGACCTGTTCATGATCGTGCGCCACCTCCGCCAAGGCCCGCATTACCAGCCGGGCCGGGACATCCCGCCGTACGAGCCGCCCGACAGCCGCTGACCGCCGCCGTCCCGGCGGACCGCCGACCGGGCGGCACGACGGTCGAGCGGTCAACCGGCCGGGCGGCGGGGGTGGTCCGGCGGTCAGGCCTGGTCCTCGAAGCGGGCCGCCGCCAGGTAGTCCGGCTGCGGGTCGAGGGCCGCGGCCAGCCGGAAGTGCTTGCGCGCCTGCTCCGGCCGGCCCGCGCGCTCGTGCGTGCGGGCGAGCGCGAAGTGGGCGAAGGCGTTGTCCGGCTCCCGCTCCAGCACCAGCTCGAACTCCAGCTCCGCCGGACGCAGTTGGGCGGCGGCGAAGAAGGCCCGGGCGCGCAGCAGCCGGGCCGCTGTGTTCTCCGGATGGGCGGCAACGACCGAGTCGAGCAGCTTGACCGCGCCGCGCGGGTCGCGTGCGGCGAGCAGCTGCTCGGCCGCCCGGAAGTCTATGACGTGCGTTTCCGGGCTGGACGGCGTGGGACGCGTGGTCTCGGACACGGATGGATCCTTCCCTCTACCGGCGCCTTCAACGCCACCGCCCCGCGCGCTATTCCATGCACACGTCAGGCGGTGGCGCTGCCCGGGGCCCGGCCCGAGGCCCGTGCCGTGAGTTCTTCCCACACCTTGCGCACCTGCGGCTCCAGCGCGTCCAGCGGTCCGTCGTTGTCGATCACGAGGGTGGCCACCGCCAGTCGCTGCTCGCGCGTGGCCTGCGCGGCCATCCGGGCCCGGGCCTCGTCCTCGGCCATGGCGCGCGGCCCGGTCAGCCGGGCCAGCTGCGTCGAGGGGGCCGCGTCCACCACGACCACCAGGTCGTAGAGGGGTGCGAGGCCGTTCTCGGTGAGCAGCGGTACGTCGTGGACGACGATCGCGTCGGGGCCCGCGGCGGCCTCCAGCTCGGCGGACCGGGCGCCGACCAGGGGGTGCACGATCGCGTTGAGGGTGCGGAGCTTGTCCTGGTCCGCGAAGACGATGGATCCCAGCCTCGGCCGGTCCAGCGCCCCCTCGGGGGTCAGCACCTCCTCCCCGAAGGCGGCGACGACGGCCGCGAGCCCCGGCGTACCGGGTTCCACGACCTCCCGCGCGATCCGATCGGCGTCGACGACGATCGCCCCGTACCCCGCCAGCAGTCGCGAGACCTCGCTCTTGCCGGCTCCGATTCCGCCCGTCAGGCCCACTTTCAGCATGGACCGCAGCTTAGGGGGTGTCCGCACACCCGTGCGGGGTCGGGCCCGGCGGTCGGGGCTCAGCCCTCACCCTCGCGTTCCGCCAGGAACCGCTCGAACTCGCGGCCGATCTCGTCCGCCGACGGCAGCTCGGCCGGCTCGGCGATCATGTTGCCCCGGGTCTCGGCCCCGGCGGCGGCGTCGTACTGGTGCTCCAGCCCCTGCACCAGGCCGACCAGCTCCTCGTCGCCCTCACGGATCTGCCGGTCGATCTCCGTCTGGGTGCGGTGCGCCTCGGTCCGCAGTGCGTGCGCCACGGCCGGGAGCACCAGACCGGTCGCCGCGGTGATGGCCTCGAGCACCGTCAGCGCGGCGTCGGGGTACGGGGAGCGCGCCACGTAGTGCGGGACGTGCGCGGCGACGCCGAGCACGTCGTGCCCGGCCTGGGACAGACGGAACTCCACCAGGGACTCGGCGCTGCCGGGCACCTGGGCCTCGTCGAAGGGGCTGCGGTGACCCGGCATGAGGTCGGTCCGGTTGCCGTGCGGGGTGATGCCGACGGGCCGGGTGTGCGGGACGCCCATCGGGATGCCGTGGAAGTTGACCGAGAGCCGGACCCCGAGGCGCTCGACGATCTGCCGGACGGCGACGGCGAAGCGCTCCCACTCCACGTCCGGCTCCGGGCCGGACAGCAGCAGGAACGGCGCCCCGGTGGCGTCCTGGACCAGCCGGACCTCCAGCCGCGGCTCCTCGAACTCCGCCCAGTGGTCGCGCTGGAAGGTCAGCAGCGGACGGCGCGCCCGGTAGTCCACGAGCCGGTCCGCGTCGAAGCGGGCGACCACCTGGTGGGGCAGCGTGTCCAGCAGCCGCTCGACGATCTGCTCGCCGGCCTCTCCCGCGTCGATGTACCCCTCGAAGTGGTACAGCATGACCAGCCCGGCCGAGTCCTGGGCGACCGCCAGGTCCGCCACCGCCAGACCCTTGGCATCCCATTCGTACAAGCCCTGTGGATCAAGCACCGCCACCACTCCTCCTCGTCTCGTTCTCTGCGAAGAACGTCCAAGGCGGCGCCGCCATTCCCCAGTTGGCCCCCTTCACAGGAACGCAATGGATCACACCGATCACGGCAACCACCGACTCGCCGGGACCACGCGCGACCGGACGACCGGCCCGGGAACGCGGAGAGGCCCGCCCCCCGAAGGGGACGGGCCTCACCGTCGTACTCGATCAGCTCTGCTCACACCGTCGGTGCGATGCGCGCTGCGATCAGCTCTGGCCGCCGGCCAGCTTCTCGCGGAGCGCGGCCAGGGCCTCGTCCGACGCCAGGGCGCCGGAGGTCTCGTCCGACTCCGAGGAGTAGGAACCACCCGAGATGCCCGCACCGGCGTTGCCACCGGCGGCCGGGGCGGCAGCGCCCTCGGCGGCAGCGGCCTCGTCGGCCTCGCGGCTCTTGATGACCTGAGCCTGGTGCTGCTCGAAGCGGGCCTGCGCCTCGGCGTACTGGGTCTCCCAGGCCTCGCGCTGCTTCTCGTAGCCCTCGAGCCAGTCGTTGGTCTCGGGGTCGAAGCCCTCGGGGTAGATGTAGTTGCCCTGGTCGTCGTAGGACGCGGCCATGCCGTACAGGGTCGGGTCGAACTCGACCGACGCCGGGTCGGCACCGAAGGACTCGTTGGCCTGCTTCAGGGACAGCGAGATCCGGCGACGCTCGAGGTCGATGTCGATGACCTTGACGAAGATCTCGTCGTTGACCTGGACGACCTGCTCCGGGATCTCCACGTGGCGCTCGGCCAGCTCGGAGATGTGGACCAGACCCTCGATGCCCTCGTCCACGCGGACGAACGCACCGAACGGAACCAGCTTGGTGACCTTGCCCGGGACGACCTGGCCGATCTGGTGCGTACGGGCGAACTGCTGCCACGGGTCTTCCTGCGTCGCCTTCAGCGACAGGGAGACACGCTCGCGGTCCATGTCGACGTCGAGGACCTCGACGGTGACTTCCTGGCCGACCTCGACAACCTCGGACGGGTGGTCGATGTGCTTCCAGGACAGCTCGGAGACGTGGACCAGACCGTCGACGCCACCCAGGTCCACGAAGGCACCGAAGTTGACGATCGAGGACACGACGCCGGAGCGGACCTGACCCTTCTGCAGGGTGGTGAGGAACGTCTGGCGGACCTCGGACTGGGTCTGCTCGAGCCAGGCGCGGCGGGACAGGACCACGTTGTTGCGGTTCTTGTCCAGCTCGATGATCTTCGCCTCGAGCTCCTTGCCCACGTAGGGCTGGAGGTCGCGGACACGACGCATCTCGACCAGGGAGGCCGGGAGGAAGCCGCGGAGGCCGATGTCGAGGATGAGACCACCCTTGACGACCTCGATGACGGTACCGGTGACGATGCCGTCTTCTTCCTTGATCTTCTCGATCGTGCCCCAGGCACGCTCGTACTGAGCGCGCTTCTTGGACAGGATCAGGCGGCCTTCCTTGTCCTCCTTCTGGAGAACCAGGGCCTCGATCTCGTCGCCGACCTTGACGACCTCGTTCGGGTCGACGTCGTGCTTGATCGAGAGCTCGCGGCTCGGGATCACGCCTTCCGTCTTGTAACCGATGTCGAGCAGGACCTCGTCCCGGTCGACCTTCACGATGACGCCGTCGACGATGTCGCCGTCGTTGAAGTACTTGATCGTCTCGTCGATCGCGGCGAGGAAGGCTTCCTCGTTACCGATGTCGTTGACCGCTACCTGCGGAGTGGTAGAGGTGGTCTCGGTGCTGCTCGTCATGTGGGAAAGGGCTCCGGTTACGGACAGAAAGTCGTAGGTACTGCTACGCCGGGAGCCCTTATCGGCATCTGCCGAAGAAGCCGGACAGCCAAGGAAGCCCCTGATCCGCACAAGCGGGGAGGCCTCGAAAACCGAGGGGACATCAACAGATGCAAGCGCAGCCTGCTAGGTCTGAGGAGCACAGGCTCGCAGCGCAACTTGTAGCATACGGGGGCGGCCGGACAGGGTCAATGCGCGAAGCCCCACACCCCGGGCGGATCACCGCACAACCGGCACAATTCATGGGCGGGAACGCCCTGATGGCGGTTCCTGCCACTTCCCAAGACACTCGCAGACTACGACGACGGGCCCCATGAACCAAGAGGACGACGCCCCCGAGAACGCGTACGCGGCCGATCCGGGCTCCGCGGACGACGCCGAGGCCACACGCCGTGACGCGGGGGAAGCGGAGAGCAGCCGGGCGAGCCGCGGCTGGTGGGACCGCAACGCCGACGAGTACCAGAGCGAGCACGGCGCCTTCCTCGGCGACGACCGCTTCGTCTGGGGGCCCGAGGGCCTCGACGAGGCGGACGCGGCCCTCCTCGGCCCCGCGGCCTCCCTCAAGGACAAGGACGTGCTGGAGATCGGCGCCGGCGCCGCCCAGTGCTCGCGGTGGCTGGCCGCCCAGGGCGCCCGCCCGGTGGCCCTGGACCTCTCCCACCGCCAGCTCCAGCACGCGCTGCGCATCGGCGACGACATCCCGCTCGTCGAGGCCGACGCCGGCCGGCTCCCCTTCCGTGACGCCTCCTTCGACCTCGCCTGCTCCGCCTACGGCGCCGTCCCCTTCGTCGCCGACCCGGTGAACGTCATGCGCGAGGTGCACCGCGTGCTGCGCCCCGGCGGCCGCTGGGTGTTCTCCGTGACCCATCCGATCCGCTGGGCCTTCCCCGACGAGCCCGGCCCCGAGGGCCTGACCGTCTCCGCCTCCTACTTCGACCGGACCCCGTACGTCGAGCAGGACGAGCAGGGCAGCGCGGTCTACGTGGAGCACCACCGCACCCTCGGCGACCGCGTCCGCGACGTGGTGGCGGGCGGCTTCCGCCTGCTCGACCTCGTCGAGCCCGAGTGGCCCGAGTGGAACGGCCAGGAGTGGGGCGGCTGGTCCCCGCTGCGCGGCAACCTGATCCCCGGCACCGCGATCTTCGTCTGCGAGAGGGCCTGACGTCTTGATCCGCCAGGCCGCCCTCGACGCCCTGCCCGTACGCGAGGCCCTGCCCGGGCTCGTGTCCGCCCTCGACGCGCACGGCACCGCGGTGCTGTGCGCGCCGCCCGGGACCGGCAAGACGACGCTGGTCCCGCTGGTCCTCGCGGGTCTGGTGGGCGGCGGGCCGCGGCGCCGGGTGGTCGTGGCCGAGCCGCGGCGGATCGCCGCCCGGGCGGCGGCGCGCCGGATGGCCTGGCTGCTGGGCGAGCGGGCCGGCGGCTCGGTCGGTTTCACGGTCCGCGGCGAGCGGGTGGCGGGTCCCGGCACGGTGGTGGAGGTGGTGACCACCGGGGTGCTGCTCCAGCGGCTCCAGCGCGACCAGGAGCTGGCCGGCGTGGACGTGGTGGTCCTGGACGAGTGCCACGAGCGGCACCTGGACGCCGACACCGTCGCCGCGTTCCTCCTGGACGTACGGGAGACCCTGCGCCCGGAGCTGCGGCTCGTGGCGGCGTCGGCGACGACCGACTCCGCGGGCTGGGCCCGGCTGCTCGGGGGTGCGCCGGTGGTGGAGGCCGCGGGGGTCTCGTACCCGGTGGAGACCGTCTGGGCGCCTCCGGCCCGCCCGGTGCGGCCCCCGCACGGGATGCGGGTGGATCCGGCGCAGCTGGCGCACGTGGCCTCGGTGGTGCGGCGGGCGCTGGCGGAGCGTTCGGGGGACGTGCTGTGCTTCCTGCCCGGTGTGGGCGAGATCGCGCGGGTGGCGGGGCAGCTGGGCGGGGTGGACGCGGAGCTGCTCCAGGTCCACGGGCGGGCTCCGGCGGCCGTGCAGGACGCGGCGCTGACGGCCTCGGACCGCCGCCGGGTGATCCTCGCGACGGCGGTGGCGGAGTCGAGCCTGACCGTCCCCGGGGTGCGGGTGGTGGTCGACTCGGGGCTGGCCCGCGAACCCCGGGTGGACCATGCCCGCGGGCTGGGCGCGCTGGCGACCGTACGGGCCTCCCGGGCGGCCGGGCGCCAGCGGGCGGGTCGGGCCGGGCGTGAGGCGCCGGGCGTGGTGTACCGGTGCTGGACGGAGGCGGAGGACGGCCGGCTGCCGGCGTTCCCGGCGCCGGAGATACGCATCGCCGACCTGGCGCAGTTCGCCTTGCAGGCGGCCTGCTGGGGCGACCCGGACGCGTCCGGGCTGGCGCTGCTGGACGCGCCGCCGGCCGGTGCGATGGCCGCGGCGCGGGAGGTGCTCGTGGCCGTCGGCGCGGTGGACGCGGCCGGGCGGCCGACCCCGCGCGGGGCGCGGATGGCCCGGCTCGGGCTGCACCCGCGGCTGGCGCGTGCCCTGCTGGACGGCGGCGCCGCGCTCGGCGCCCAGCGGGCGGCGGAGGTGGTGGCGCTGCTGAGCGAGGAGCCGCCGCGCGAGTACGGGGACGACCTGGCGGCGGCCTGGCGGCGGGCCCGCGCGGGCGGCGACGGCTACGCGGCGCGCTGGCGCGCGGAGGCGGCCCGCCTGGCCCGTGCCGTCGCCCCTGCGGGGAGCTCGCCGAAAACCGGAGCCGGGCCCGCGGACAGCACCTCCGACCCCGCGCCCGGGGCTACGGCCGGGGCCGGGGATGCGGCCGGGGCCGGGCATGCGGCCGGGGCCGGGGGTGCGGGCAGCGACTCCGGGGCCGGGGGCCGGGCTTCGGGTGTGTCGAGCGTCGGCGGGGGTGTGGGGCGGAGCCCCGACGATGCCGCCGCCGGGCTCGTCGCCGCGCTGGCCTTTCCCGAGCGGGTCGCCCGGGCCAAGGGGGCGGGGGCGTTCCTCATGGCTTCCGGCACCGGGGCGGAGCTCGGTGACGGTTCGGGCCTGCGCAACGCGCCCTGGCTGGCCGTCGCCGTCGCCGACCGGCCCCCGCACTCGGCCTCCGCACGGATCCGGCTGGCCGCCGTCATCGACGAGGACACCGCCCTGGCGGCCGCCGCACACCTGCGCAGCGACGCCGAGGAGGTGCACTGGGAGGACGGGGACGTGGTCGCCCGTGCGGCGCAGCGGCTCGGGGCGGTCGAGCTGGCGGTACGTCCGCTGCGCAGCCCTGACCCGGCGCTCGTCCGGGCGGCTCTCCTCGACGGGCTGCGGGCGGAGGGGCTGGGCCTGCTGCGCTGGTCCCCGGACGCGCGGGTGCTGCGGGCGCGCCTGGGCTTCCTGCACCGGACGGTCGGCGGCCCGTGGCCCGACGTGGAGGCGGACGCGGCGCTCGTGGAGCGGGCCGACGACTGGCTGGAGCCCGAGCTGTCCCGGGCCCGGCGGCGCGCGGACCTGGCCCGGATCGACGCCGGCCAGGCCCTGAACCGGCTGCTGCCGTGGGCGACGGGCGAGGCGGCGCGGCTGGACGAGCTGGCGCCGGAGCGGATCGAGGTCCCCAGCGGATCCCGGATCCGTGTCGACTACACGTCCGAGCAGCCCGTGCTGGCGGTGAAGCTCCAGGAGCTGTTCGGGCTGGCCGAGACCCCGCGGGTGGCGGGGGTTCCCGTAGTCGTCCACCTGCTGTCGCCGGCCGGGCGTCCGGCGGCCGTCACGGCCGACCTGGCCTCCTTCTGGCAGGGCGGCTACCGCGCCGTCCGGGCGGAGCTGCGCGGCCGTTACCCCAAGCACCCCTGGCCGCAGGACCCGGCCACGGCCGAGCCCACCCGCCACACCAACGCCCGGCTCAGGCGGGGCTGACCCCTTCGTCCCCGTCCCGTACGCGGCGGCCTCGGGCCTCCAGCCACAGCGCCAGCCCGAGCAGCGCGAGGCCGCCGGCGGCCAGGCCGGCCGGGGCGTAGGTGTGCAGCGTGAGGATCTTGGCCCGGTTCGCCTTGACGAGGGCGACGGTGTGGTCGGAGTAGTCCTCGCGCATGGTGACGTGCCCGGCGAAGGCGGTGAGCCTGCCGTCGGGGCCGCCCGAGGCGATGCCGCCGCGCATCTCCTGCTGGATGTCCTGTTCGGCGTTGACGGGCGCCCCGGTCACCGGGTCGACCCAGAAGCGCACCTTGGCGGTGTACCAGAGGGTGGTGCCGGTGGCCGCCTCGATCGTCGCGGGGTCGATGCCCTCGATGGGCATCTTCTTCGGCATGGCCACCTTGGTCCAGGGGATGGTCTGCTCGAAGTAGTAGACGTCCATGCCCTTGAAGCGGCGCGGTCCGACGTAGTGGATCGGCGAGGAGGTGCGGGTCTGGGCGTCGAAGTAGAGGTAGTCGCGGGGTTCGGTGAAGAAGGGCCACTTGAACTCGATGCCCTGGCGTTTGACCGCGTCGCCGTCGACCATCTCGCCGGTGGCGTGCACCGGGTCCTGGGTGTGCGCGTCGAAGATGTAGCGCTCGGGGATCTGGGAGACCATCTTGCCGTCCGGGCCGATGATGTGGGACAGCGTGTCCCAGACGACGACGTCCTTGCCGGCAGTGGCCTCGATCTCCCTGGAGGCCTCCACGTTGCCCTTGAGGGTCTGGACGATGGTGACCTTGTCGACCTTCTTGGGCTGCATGCCGCCGGTGTAGTCGAGGAGGGTCGCGTCCTTCGCCTCCAGGACCATCTCCTGGTACTGGTTCGGCGGGATCTTCGCCAGGCGCGGGAACGCGTACCAGCGCAGCAGCGGCGCGAGGGCTGCGCAGAACACGGCTAGGGCCAGCAGGACAAGGCTCGCTCTGCGTCGCACGGTCGGGCCCTCCTCTACTTTCCGGGCGCGGGGGGCGCGGTGGTGAGCAGGGGCTTGGGTGAGGTCTCGCCTTCGGGCACCCCGAACGCCGTGATGGCGAACACGAGGGCCAGCGCGGCCGCGAGGCCGATGACGGCGGCGACGAATGCGCGCATGCCGGGGCTCCGAGATCTGATGAGGCGTCAGAGAGGGGGCACCGTAGCAACGCGGGGGCCAGATGAGAACCGTCAGGGCGACGGGTCCGCGGCCTGCGGGCGCGGGCGGTCGGACGGTGCGGCCGGGCCCGGCCGCCGGTGGACACGGACACGGGCACGGCGGGCACGGCGCGCACGGCGGGCACGGCGGGCATAGGCACACCGCGTCCGCTCGGCGATCACCCGGACTGCCTCACGGGGTGGTCGCCGCGGGCGTCGGTGCCTGGGACGCGGCGGGCTTCGGGGTGGCCGTGGGCGCCGGGGTCCGGGTGGCCGTCGTGGTCGGCGTCGGGGTGGGGGTGTGCCGGGGCGACGGGGTCGCGGTCGGGCTCGGCGTCGGCGACGGGGTCGGCGTGGGGGTCGGCGTCGGCGACGGGGTCGCCGTCGGGCTCGGCGTGGGTGTCGGCGACGGGGTCGGCGTGGGGGTCGGTGTCGGCGTCGGCGACGGGGTCGGCGTGGGGGTAGGCGTCGGGGACGGCGTGGGCGTCGGCGACGGGGTCGGCGTGGGGGTCGGCGTCGGTTTGAGGGACGGCTTTGCGGGGACCGGTGCCGGTGTCGGCGTACCGACGGCGTCGGGGACCTCGTGCGTGCCCTTCAGGTAGTACGTGAACCAGGACCGCACCGTCCGCAGGTACTCCGTGGAGTGGTTGTAGGACAGCACCGCCCGGTCCAGGTCGGCCTCCACCCGCAGGTCCCTCGCGCCCGCGCACAGGTAGCGGGCGGCCGCGAGGGCCGCGTCGTGCACGTTGTTCGGGTTGCGGCGCCCGTCGCCGTCCGCGTCCTGGCCCCAGGCCGCCCAGGTGGAAGGGATGAACTGCATGGGCCCGACCGCCCGGTCGTACCGTGCGTCGCCGTCGTACGCGCCGCCGTCGGTGTCGGTGATGTGCGCGAAGCCGTTGCCGTCGAGCACCGGTCCGAGGATCGGCCGCAGGGTGGTGCCGGCCGCGTCGACCTGGCCGCCGCGTGCCTGTCCGGACTCCACCTTGCCGATGGCTGCCAGGAGTTGCCAGCGCAGTCCGCAGCCGGGGTCGCTCTGTCCGACCGTCCGCTCCGCCCGCTGATAGGCCGCGAGCACGCTCGCCGGTATCCCCTGCGCCCCTTCGCGCGGCCCCGTCCCGACCGGGGCGGAGGGCTGTTCCGGCTGCGCCGCTGCTTGCGTGCCCGCCGCCGGCGGCGTCCCGTCCGGCAGCAGCACCGCCGGCGGCTGCGGGCTCACCAGCGGGGGCAGTTCGGTGAAGTAGGCCGCGTCGCCGCCGCTCTGCGGCGCCGGGGGCGACCCGTCCGCTTCCCCGCCGGCCGCCACGGCCGTGTTCGGCACCGGACCCGCCGGGCCCCGCGAAGCGGTCAGTGCGGCGACCGTCAGCACGCAGACCAGCGCGGCCGTGGTCCCCCGGCGCAGCCTGCGGCCGAATATCCGAGACGACATGAGCCGGACCCCTCCCCCTCGACGTCCGCGTGACCCTACGTCAACTCCCTTCCACGGGCACGTATCACGGGCCGGATTTCACCGGATCCCCACGTCCACGGGCAGCTCACGCATACTGTCGGGACCCTTCGGGCGCATCGGCCCCAAGGGGGAACGACCGCCCAGCAGCGCGCAGAAGAGGTGTCATGCCGTTCACTCTCAGCCATGCGGCCGCCGTACTTCCGGCCATCCGCCGGACGGGGCGTGCACGGGGCCCCCTCGTCGCCTCCGCGATGGTCCTCGGCTCCTTCGCGCCGGACACCTTCTACTTCACCGACGCGGTCGTCGAGGGCTTCATGGCGTACGGGAGCGTCACGCACTCGCTGCTCGGGATCTTCACGCTGGACGCGGTCCTCACCGCGCTGCTCGTGGGGGGCTGGCTGCTGCTGCGCGAGCCCCTCGTCGCGCTCCTGCCGGGCGGGTGGCAGGGCAGGGTGCACGCGTTCGTCCGGGGCGAGGAATGGCGTACCCGCCGCCGACTGCCCGTGTTCGCCGCCTGGTTCTACGTGTCGGCGGTCATCGGTTCGCTGACGCACGTGCTGTGGGACAGCTTCACGCACCTGGACCGGTGGGGGACGAACGCGCTTCCCTGGCTGGGTGAGCCCGTGGCCTTCGGCTTCCCGGCCTACACCTTCCTGCAGTACGGCACTTCGGCGATCGCGGCTGGCGCGCTGCTGTGGTTCACGGCGACCGCGCTGCGCCGGCTGCCCGACGGCAGGCCGCCCGCGTCCGTGCCGGTGCTCGGCCGCGCGGAGCACCGGGGTGCGCTGGCGCTGATCGCGGCGGGCGTCGCGGCCGGGGTGACGTTCCGGGTGATCCGCTTCTTCACCTTCTTCGACCGGATCCGTACGCCCCTCGACATCATCCCGACGGTCTGCTTCGGGGCGGGCGGCGGCCTGTGCGTGTCCCTGCTGGTGTACGGGGTCCTCGTCCGCCTGCGGCAGTGGCGCGACCGGGGACGCGACGGGCACCGCGCAGACCGGGGAGACCGCGGGGACCGCGCGGACGAGGAGACGCGAACGCCCGTCCCCGCCGCCTGAGCGGACGGGGACGGGCGCTGCCGCGCGTGGTCGTATTAGGTCAGTGCGCGGCGGACTCCCAGTCGGAGCCGACGCCCACCGACACGTCCAGCGGGGCGCGGAGCTCGACGGCGGCGCCCATCTCGCGGCGCACCAGCTCCTCCACCCGCTCGCGCTCGCCGGGGGCGATCTCCAGCACGATTTCGTCGTGGACCTGGAGCAGCATGCGCGAGCGCAGGCCCGCCTCGGTGATCGCCTTGTCCACGCGCAGCATCGCGACCTTGACGATGTCGGCTGCGGTGCCCTGGATCGGGGCGTTGAGCGCCATCCGCTCGGCGGCCTCGCGGCGCTGGCGGTTGTCGCTGTTGAGGTCGGGCAGGTACCGGCGGCGGCCGAAGATCGTCGCCGTGTAGCCGGTGGCCCGGGCCTCGTCCACCACGCGCTGGAGGTAGTCGCGGACCCCGCCGAAGCGCTCGAAGAAGGTCTCCATCAGGCCGCGCGCCTCGGCGGGCTCGATGCCCAGCTGCTGGGAGAGGCCGAAGGCGGACAGCCCGTAGGCCAGGCCGTAGGACATGGCCTTGATCTTGCGGCGCATCTCGGCGTCGACCTGGTCGCGCTCCACGCCGAAGACCTGGGAGGCGACGGTGGTGTGCAGGTCCTCGCCGGAGGCGAACGCCTCGATCAGGCCCGCGTCCTCGGAGAGGTGGGCCATCACGCGCAGCTCGATCTGGCTGTAGTCGGCCGTCATCAGCGACTCGAAGCCCTCGCCG
Organism: Streptomyces amritsarensis; assembly: GCF_001953875.1. Lineage (GTDB taxonomy): Bacteria > Actinomycetota > Actinomycetes > Streptomycetales > Streptomycetaceae > Streptomyces > Streptomyces amritsarensis. The sequence goes on along the minus strand of NZ_MQUR01000021.1, from coordinate 26,903 downwards.
ACGACGAAGCCGCGGCGGATGGCGCGTCCCTCGTCGGTGCGCACCGGCACGTTCTGCAGGTTCGGGTCGGTGGAGGACAGGCGGCCGGTCGCGGCGACGGTCTGGCTGAAGCTGGTGTGCACCCGGCCGTCCGCGGCGATGGTCTTGACCAGGCCCTCGACGGTGACGCGCAGCTTGGCCTGCTCCCGGTGGCGGAGCATGATCACCGGGAGTTCGTGGTCGGTCTGCGTGGCCAGCCAGGCCAGCGCGTCGGCGTCCGTGGTGTAGCCGGTCTTGGTCTTCTTCGTCTTCGGCAGGTCCAGCTCGCCGAAGAAGACCTCCTGGAGCTGCTTGGGCGAGCCGAGGTTGAACTCGTGGCCGACCGCGGCGTGCGCCTCCTTGACCGCCTGCTGCACGGCTCCCGCGAACTGCTGCTCCATGGCTTCCAGGTGGTCGCGGTCGGCGGCGATGCCGGCGCGCTCCATCCGGGCGAGCAGCTCGGAGGTCGGCAGCTCCATGTCGTGCAGCAGCTCCGCGGCGCCCACCTCGGTGAGCCTGCCGGAGAACGCGTCGCCCAGGTCCAGAACGGCGCGGGCCTGCGCCATCAGCGCCTCGGCCTCGGCCGTCTCGTCGGCGCCGAAGGCCAGCTGCCCGTCGGCGGCGGCGGGGGCCAGCTCACGGTGCAGGTACTCCGTGGACAGGGCGTCCAGTGCGAACGAGCGTCGGCCGGGCTTGACCAGGTAGGCGGCGAGCGCGGTGTCCATGGTGACGCCGGCGAGGCTCCAGCCGTGCTCGGGGAAGACCCGCATCAGGCCCTTGGCGTTGTGCACGACCTTGGGGCGGGCCGCGTCGGACGCCCAGGCCGCGAAGGCCCGCTCGTCGCTCTCGTCCAGCTCGGCGGGCGTGAACCAGGCGGCGGCCCCTCCGGCGGCGGCCAGCGCGATCTCGGCGATGCTGCCCTGGCCCAGCGCCCAGCTGTCGACGGTCGCGACACCCAGCGGACCGCCCGCGTGGCTCTCCAGCCACGGCGCCAGCTCGCCCGTGCCCAGCACGGACGCGTCGAGCTCCACCCCGGCCGCGGGCGCCGGAGCCGCCTCCTGCTCGGCCGCTCCCGGGTCCACGGCCAGCAGCCGCTCGCGCAGCGAGGGGTTGCGGATCTCCAGCACGTCCAGGACGCCGGTCACCGCGGCCCGGTCGTAGGGCAGGCGGCCCAGGTCGGCGGCGCCCTTGGGCAGCTCCACGTCCTTGACCATCTCGGTCAGGACCCGGTTGAGCCTGACGGACTCCAGGTGGTCCCGGAAGTTCTGCCCGGCCTTGCCCTTGACCTCGTCGGCGCGCTCCACCAGCTCCGCGAACGACCCGAACTGGTTGATCCACTTGGCGGCGGTCTTCTCGCCGACGCCCGGGATGCCGGGGAGGTTGTCGGACGGGTCGCCGCGCAGGGCCGCGAAGTCCGGGTACTGCTGCGGGGTGAGTCCGTACTTCTCCTCGACCTTCTCCGGCGTGAAGCGGGTCAGCTCCGAGACGCCCTTGGTCGGGTACAGCACGGTGGTGTGCTCGGACACGAGCTGGAAGGAGTCCCGGTCGCCGGTGACGATCAGCACCTCGAAACCGAGTGCCTCCGCCTGCGTCGCCAGCGTCGCGATCACGTCGTCGGCCTCGAAGCCGTCGACCGCGAACCGCGGCACCTTCATCGCGTCGAGGAGCTCGCCGATCAGCTCGACCTGCCCCTTGAACTCGTCGGGCGTCTTGGAGCGGTTCGCCTTGTACTCGGGGAACTCCGTCGAACGCCACGTCTTGCGGGACACGTCGAACGCCACCGCGAAGTGCGTGGGCGCCTCGTCGCGCAGCGTGTTCGCCAGCATCGACGCGAAGCCGTAGATGGCGTTGGTCGGCTGCCCCGTCGCGGTGGTGAAGTTCTCCGCGGGCAGCGCGAAGAACGCCCGGTACGCCAGGGAGTGCCCGTCCATGAGCATCAGGCGGGGGCGGTCCGCTGCGGTCGTCTGGTCCGTCTTCTTCGATGCTGAATCTGCCACGCCCCCGATCCTAGGCGCCCCCACCGACAATTCAGGCCGGTCGCCTCCCCCGGCGCATCCGCCCCACGGGACGCCCCCGGCGCACCCGGCCGGGTGCCGCGAGCACCGGACCGCCCTCCCCCGGAACCCGTGGGTCGTGCAAGGATCGAAGCACGCGGCCACCCGTGCTGCACCCGTACGTACGCTCGAAGGGGAGCGCGATGGCGACCAAGCCGCCCACAGGTGATCCGGTACAGGACGCACCGCAGGTCACACCGCCCAAGCACGCGGCGGCCGGCCTCCCGGCGATCGGCCACACCCTGCGGATCGCGGGGGCCCAGATGGGTATGGCCCGTACCGCCCGCACCCTCCTCAAGGTCAACCAGAAGGACGGCTTCGACTGCCCCGGCTGCGCCTGGCCCGAAGGGGACAAGCGGCACACCGCCGAATTCTGCGAGAACGGCGCCAAGGCCGTCGCGGAGGAGGCCACCCTGCGCCGGGTCACCCCCGAGTTCTTCGCCGCGCACCCCCTGCCCGACCTGGCCGCCCGCTCCGGCTACTGGCTCGGCCAGCAGGGCCGCATCACCGAGCCGATGTACCTCCCCGAGGGCGGCGACCGCTACGAGCCGATCAGCTGGGAGCGCGCCTTCGGCGTCATCGCGGAGGAGCTGAACGCGCTCGGCTCCCCCGACGAGGCCCTCTTCTACACCTCGGGCCGCACCAGCAACGAGGCCGCGTTCCTCTTCCAGCTCTTCGCCCGCGAGTTCGGCACCAACAACCTGCCCGACTGCTCCAACATGTGCCACGAGTCCTCGGGATCGGCGCTGACCGAGACCATCGGGATCGGCAAGGGCAGCGTCTCCCTCGAAGACCTCCACCAGGCCGACCTGATCATCGTCGCCGGGCAGAACCCGGGCACCAACCACCCGCGCATGCTCTCCGCCCTGGAGAAGGCCAAGACCGCCGGCGCGAAGATCATCTCGGTGAACCCGCTGCCCGAGGCCGGCATGGAGCGGTTCAAGAACCCCCAGACCCCCCTCGGCATGCTCCGGGGCACCGCACTCAACGACCTCTTCCTCCAGATCCGCATCGGCGGCGACCAGGCCCTCTTCCGCCTCCTGAACAAACTCGTCATCGACACCGACGGCGCCACCGACGAGGCGTTCATCCGCGAGCACACCCACGGCTACGAGGCCCTCGCGGCCGCCGCGAAGGAAGCCGACTGGGACGAGACCCTCACGGCCACCGGCCTGACCCGCCCCGAGATCGAGCGCGCCCTCGCCATGATCCTGGCCTCGAAGCGCACCATCGTCTGCTGGGCCATGGGCCTCACCCAGCACAAGCACGCCGTCGCCACCATCCGCGAGGTCGTCAACCTCCTCCTGCTGCGCGGGAACATCGGCCGCCCCGGCGCCGGCGTCTGCCCCGTCCGCGGCCACTCCAACGTCCAGGGCGACCGCACCATGGGCATCTTCGAACGGCCCGCGCCCGCCTTCCTCGACGCCCTCGACAAGGAATTCGGCATCACCTCGCCGCGCGGCCACGGCTACGACGTCGTCCGCTCCATCCAGGCGATGCGCGACGGCACGGCCAAGGTCCTCTTCGCCATGGGCGGCAACTTCGTGGGCGCCACCCCCGACACCGAGGTCACCGAGGCCGCGATCCGCCGCACCGCCCTGACCGTCCACGTCTCCACCAAGCTCAACCGCTCCCACGCGGTCACCGGCCGGCGCGCCCTGATCCTGCCCACCCTCGGCCGCACCGACAAGGACGTCCAGGCCGCCGGCCGGCAGTTCGTCACCGTCGAGGACTCCATGGGCATGGTCCACGCCTCCCGCGGCAACCTCGCCCCCGCCTCCCCCCACCTGCTCTCCGAGCCCGCGATCGTGGCCCGCATGGCCCGCGCCGTCCTCGGCTCCGCCTCCGCCACCCCGTGGGAGGACTTCGAGCGCGACTACGCCGCCATCCGCGACCGGATCGCCCGCGTGGTCCCCGGCTTCGAGGACTTCAACGCCCGCGCCGCCCGACCCGAGGGCTTCCGGCTGCCGCACGCCCCGCGCGACGAACGCCGCTTCCCCACCAGGACCGGCAAGGCGAACTTCACCGCCGCACCCGTCGAGTACCCCCGCGTCCCGCCGGGCCGGCTGCTCCTGCAGACCCTGCGCAGCCACGACCAGTACAACACCACCATCTACGGCCTCGACGACCGCTACCGCGGCATCACCGGCGGCCGCCGCGTCGTCCTGGTCCACCCCGCCGACGCCGCCGAGCTGGGCCTCGCCGACGGCTCGTACACCGACCTGGTGAGCGAGTGGAAGGACGGCGTGGAGCGCCGCGCGCCCGGATTCCGCGTCGTGCACTACCCGACGGCCCGCGGCTGCGCCGCCGCGTACTACCCCGAGACGAACGTGCTGGTCCCGCTCGACTCGACCGCGGACACCAGCAATACCCCGGCCAGCAAGTCCGTCGTCGTGCGCTTCGAACCGGCCTGATAGAACGACCTCAGGAATTGATGGTTAACGAGCGTTGACGAACGGAGCCCGACCATGGCTGAGCAGCACGCAGTGAAGTTCCCGCAGGAGGTCCTCGACGAGTACGCGGCCCTGGGCGTCGACCTGCCCGCGCTGTTCTCGGCCGGAGACCTCGGCGAGCGCATGGACATCCGCATCCTGGAGGCCTCGGCCGACCGCGTCGTCGCCACCATGCCCGTCAAGGGCAACACCCAGCCCTACGGACTGCTGCACGGCGGGGCCTCCGCCGTCCTGGCCGAGACCCTCGGCTCGATCGGCGCCATGATGCACGGCGGCATCGGCAAGATCGCCGTCGGCGTGGACCTGAACTGCACCCACCACCGGGGCGCCCGCACCGGCATCGTCACCGGCGTCGCCACCCCGGTCCACCGCGGCCGCTCGACCACCACCTTCGAGATCGTCATCACCGACGAGCAGGACAAGCGGATCTGCACCGCCCGCCTGACCTGCCTGCTGCGCGACGTCGACCAGGTCGCCGGCGGCGCCGAGGCCCACTCCCAGGCCTGACCCGGCCCGCACAGCCCCGACGAGCAGGCCGCCCACCCGCCGCCGGAGCCCAGGCCGGCCCCTCCCGGCCGCGCCGAGGCTCCGGCGCAGCTCCCGCAGCGCGTCCGCCCGGGCGACCGGCGCCGCAACCGCCCGGAATCCGCCAGTCCGCACGCTCTGCGGTGACATCTGTTGTCTCACCGCCGGCCACCGCCTACCGTCCCCCCATGGGGACCACGCCACGCACGGCCCGGTACGCCGCCCCCACCCTCCTCGCGGCGCTCGCCCTGACCGGATGCCCATCCTCCGCGCCACCCTCCGCGGCGGGTTCCGCGAGCCCGTCCGCCCCCACCCCCGCCTCGCCCGTACAGGTGTGCACGAGCCTGGTGTCCTACTGGGCGAAGGAGACCCTCCTGGGCACCAGGTGGTCCGGCCTCGACTGGGAGCAGAAGGGCCTGTCCAACGACCAGTACGCGATCCACGAGGACGCGGTGGCCGCAGGACGCGCGCAAGAGCGAACTTCCGGGCGGGACAAGGCACTTGAGCTGATCGACCGCTTCGTGGCGCAACGCTGCGCCGAGCAGGGCGGCGCGACCGGCAGCTCGGAGAACCAGCGCCCTCCGCTGTGACCGGCGTCACCGCATTCCGAGCACGCTGTCCGTCTTCCGGGCAGATGCGCCCGGAGGGACGAACCGCAGGTGGGAGGCCCTAACGCCGCCAGAACAAGATCGTTCACAGTCCCGACACAACGCCGAAATCATCACTCTGCGTAATTCCCAAGACGGCTCGAATCCGCCTTTTCCCTTGAGAATGGCCACCCGGAGGATTCTTTCGGGCACGCGCAGCCACATTCGGCTCAATTTGATCCCGGACAGGAGCATGAAGCCCTCAAGCCCCTTAGAGGAACTGCGATTTCTCACCATGCGGACGATCTCAAGGGCACCTAAATGTCCGTTTTGTTTAAACTCCCACCACACATTCTTGGCCTTGGCATAACAAGAGCGTCACATCCTCCTTTCCCGCCTCCCGGTGCTCGCCACCTCGGCCCTAGAGTCACGGCCAGTCACCGCGCCGCAGGGCGCGAATCAGCACGGCCGTGGACCTCTCCAGTGCGGCCCGGCGACCCAACGGCACCTCGACAGAGGGCTGCGCCAGGGAAAGGAAGAATCGTGCGACACCGTTCTTTGCTCATCCTCACCACCGTGATCACCACGGGAGCACTGACCCTCACCGCTTGCGGATCGCGCGACGGAGGCTCCAAGGACAACAGCGGCGGCAAGAAGACCGTCGTCGTCATCGGCGTCGACGCCCCGCTCACCGGTTCCCTCTCCGCTCTCGGTCAGGGCATCAAGAACTCCGTGGACCTCGCGGCCAAGACGGCCAACAAGAACAACGAGGTCCCGGGCATCGAGTTCAAGGTCGAGGCCCTCGACGACCAGGCCGTCCCGGCCTCCGGTCAGGCCAACGCCACCAAGCTCGTCGGCAACAAGGACGTCGTCGGCGTCGTCGGCCCGCTGAACTCGGGCGTCGCCCAGCAGATGCAGGGCGTCTTCGCCTCCGCCAAGCTGGCCCAGGTCTCCCCCGCCAACACCAACCCCGCGCTCAGCCAGGGCGACAACTGGGGCAAGGGCGAGTTCAAGCGCCCCTTCGACACCTACTTCCGCACCGCCGCCACCGACGTGGTCCAGGGCAAGTTCGCCGCCCAGTACCTCTTCAAGGACGCCGGCAAGAAGAAGGTCTTCGTCGTCGACGACAAGCAGACCTACGGCGCCGGCCTCGCCGCCATCTTCTCCGACGAGTTCAAGAAGCTCGGCGGCGAGATCGTCGGCACCGACCACGTCACCGTGAAGGAGACCGACTTCTCCTCCACCGCCGACAAGGTCAAGTCCTCCGGCGCCGACTCCGTCTACTTCGGCGGCCAGTACCCCGAGGGCGGCCTCCTCGCCGACCAGATCAAGAAGACCGGCGCCAACGTCCCGCTCATGGGCGGCGACGGCATCCAGGACCCCGCCTTCATCAGCGCCTCCGGCGAGGCCAACGAGGGCGACCTCTCCACCTCCATCGGCTACCCGGTCGAGAAGCTGGACACCGCCAAGAAGTTCATCGAGGACTACAAGGCCGAGGGCTACAAGGACCCGTACGCCGCCTACGGTGGCTACTCCTACGACGCCGGCTGGGCCGTCATCCAGGCCGTCAAGGCCGTCGCCGCCGCCAACAACGGCAAGCTCCCCGACGACGCCCGCGCCAAGGTCGTCGAGGCCCTCGGCAAGGTCTCCTTCGAGGGCGTGACCGGCAAGGTCGCCTTCGACCAGTACGGCGACACCACCAACAAGCAGCTCACCGTCTACAAGGTCGAGGGCGGCAAGTGGGTCGACGTCAAGAGCGACACCTTCAACCAGTAAGCCCGTAACACCCAGCACCACCCGTAACACGCGCAACACCTGAACCAACGCCGCGCGAGGGCGCAAACAGTGCCCTCGCGCGGAGTCTTATCCGACACGCTCATCGGAGGCCCTGCGGTGCACGAACTGCCGCAACAGCTGGCCAACGGCCTGGCCCTCGGTGCTCTCTATGGCCTCATCGCCATCGGGTACACCATGGTCTACGGCATCGTCCAGCTCATCAACTTCGCCCACGGCGAGATCTTCATGATCGGCGGCTTCGGCGCGCTCACCGCCTACGCCATCCTCCCGACCGGCACCACCCTGCTGATCGCGATACCCGTCATGATCGTCGGCGGCGCCATCTGCTCCGTCGCCGTGGCATGCGCGGCCGAACGCTTCGCCTACCGCCCCCTGCGCAGCGCTCCCAGGCTCGCACCCCTCATCACCGCAATCGGCCTCTCGATCGCTCTCCAGCAGCTCGTCTGGCAGTTCTACCCGGACGCCAAGAAGGCCGTCAGCTTCCCCGAGTTCACCGGCCCGGCCTTCAAGATCACCGAAAGCCTCGCGATCCAGCGTGCGGACCTCTTCGTCCTCATCCTCGCCCCGCTCTGCATGCTCGCCCTCGGCGTCTTCGTCCAGAAGAGCCGCAGCGGCCGCGCCATGCAGGCCACCGCGCAGGACCCCGACACCGCCAAGCTGATGGGCATCAACACCGACCGCATCATCGTCATGGCCTTCGCCATCGGTGCCGCGTTCGCCGCCGTCGCCGCCGTCGCCTACGGCGTCGACAAGGGCCAGATCAACTTCGAAATGGGCTTCATCCTCGGCCTCAAGGCCTTCACCGCAGCCGTCCTCGGCGGCATCGGCAACATCTACGGAGCCATGGTCGGCGGCGTCGTCCTCGGACTCGCCGAAGCCCTCTCGATCGCCTACATCGAAGAGATCCCCGGCATGCAGCAGCTCGGCGGCGGAGCCTGGTCCAACGTCTGGGCCTTCGTACTCCTCATCGTCGTCCTCCTCGTACGGCCCCAAGGCCTGCTCGGCCAGCGCGTCACGGATCGGGCGTGAGAACCATGACCACCAACACCACCCCGCAGACGCAGACGCAGACCGCGAAGACGGCAGCCGCACCCGCCACGCTCCTCTACGCGATCATCGGTGGCAGCCTCCTCACCATCGTCAGCGCCTTCCTCGCCTGGACCTGGACCCCCGACTTCCCCGGCGACCTCACCTTCTACGGCAGCCCCGCCGACCTCCAGTACGTCACCCTGGCCGGCGCCGCCCTCACCCTCGTCCACGCGCTCTCCGCGCTCGGCGTCAAGGGCTTCGGCTGGCTCACCCCCGGCGGCTCCCGCAAGGCCATCTGGTTCCTGGCCCTCGGCAACCTGGCCGCCACCTGGTTCACGGTCATCGCGATCACCGTCGTCCTCGGCGGCATCGTCAACCTCGAACCCGGCGCCTACGTCGCCCTCGTCGGCTCCCTCGTCCCGGCCCTCGCCGCGCACAAGCTCCCCGACGACAGCCGCAAGGTCACCCCCGCCAAGAGCACCCTGCCCAACTGGGCCGAAATCCTCATCATCACCGGCGTCTTCGCCCTCGGCCTCTTCGTCATCACCTTCGGCATCGACACCGATGACAAGGAACCGCAGCTCTTCGTCGCCTACCTGATCACGGTCGGCGTCGCGGCCCTCGCCCTGAACAAGTCGGGCCTCCTCGCCCGCTTCTCGGTCCTCACCGCGAACAACCGCCAGGTCACCCTCCTCGGCACCGCGGCCGCCGCGATCGCCTTCCCGTTCATCCAGCAGAGCGGCGACACCTACACGCTGATCGCGGTCAACATCCTGATCTTCGCGACCGTCGCCCTCGGCCTGAACATCGTCGTCGGCCTCGCCGGCCTCCTCGACCTCGGATACGTCGCCTTCCTCGGCGTCGGCGCCTACGCCGCCGCCCTGGTCTCCGGCAGCACCGCCTCCGCCTTCGGCATCCACCTCCCCTTCTGGGCGGCGGTCATCGTCGGCGCCATCGTCTCGCTCGTCTTCGGCGTGGTCATCGGTGCACCGACCCTCCGCCTGCGCGGCGACTACCTCGCCATCGTCACCCTCGGCTTCGGAGAAATCTTCCGCATCGCCATGGGCAACCTCGACGGCACCTCCGGCCCGGACATCACCAACGGCCCCAACGGCATCCCGAACATCCCCCACCTCGAAATCCTCGGGTGGAACTTCGGCGAGTCCCACATCGTCGCCGGCATCGAACTCGGCGCCTACGCCAACTACTACTTCCTGATGCTGCTGGTGATGGCCCTGGTCGTCCTGGTCTTCGCCCGCGCCGGCAACAGCCGCATCGGCCGCGCCTGGGTCGCCATCCGCGAGGACGAGACCGCCGCCGAAGCCATGGGCATCAACGGCTTCAAGGTCAAGCTCATCGCCTTCGCCCTCGGCGCCACCCTCGCCGGCCTCGCCGGCACCGTCCAGGCCCACGTCAACACCACGGTCGTCCCCGAGAACTACGTCTTCGCCGGGCCCGTCCCGCCGAACTCCGCGTTCCTCCTCGCCGCCGTCATCCTCGGCGGCATGGGCACCATCCGCGGCCCCATCCTCGGCGCCGCACTCCTCTTCCTGATCCCGGCGAAGCTGGCCTTCCTCCAGGACTACCAGCTCCTCGCCTTCGGCATCGCCCTCATCCTGCTCATGCGCTTCCGCCCTGAAGGCCTCATCGCCAACAAGCGCGCGCAGCTCGAGTTCCACGACGACACCGCTGACCAGGCCCCCAAGGACCTGGCCACCGCCAAGGCGGGGGCGTGAACAACATGACGACCACCACGGACACCACGACCACCACGAAGACCACGGTCCTCGAAGCCAAGGGCGTCACCATGCGCTTCGGCGGCCTCACCGCCGTCAAGGGCGTCGACCTCCAGGTCAACGCAGGCGAGATCGTCGGACTCATCGGCCCCAACGGCGCCGGCAAGACCACCTTCTTCAACTGCCTCACCGGGCTGTACGTCCCCACCGAGGGCTCCGTCAGCTACAAGGGCACGGTCCTCCCGCCCAAGCCCCACCGGGTCACCGAGGCCGGCATCGCCCGCACCTTCCAGAACATCCGGCTCTTCCACAACATGACGGTGATGGAGAACGTCCTCGTCGGACGCCACACCCGTACCAAGGAAGGCCTCTGGTCCGCCCTGCTGCGCGGCCCCGGCTTCAAGAAGGCCGAAGCCGCCAGCGAGGCACGCGCCATGGAACTCCTCGAGTTCATCGGCCTGGAGCACAAGGCCGACCACCTCGCGAAGAACCTCCCCTACGGCGAGCAGCGCAAGCTGGAGATCGCCCGCGCACTCGCCAGCGACCCCGGCCTCATCCTCCTGGACGAGCCCACCGCCGGCATGAACCCGCAGGAGACCCGCGCCGCCGAAGAGCTCATCTTCGCGATCCGGGACATGGGCATCGCCGTACTCGTCATCGAGCACGACATGCGCTTCATCTTCAACCTCTGCGACCGCGTCGCCTGTCTCGTCCAGGGCGAGAAGCTCATCGAAGGCACCGCCTCCGAGGTCCAGGGCGACGAGCGCGTCATCGCGGCCTACCTCGGCACCCCCTTCGAGGGCGAGCCGGGCGCGGCGGAGATCGCCGAGGTCGAGGCCGCAGAGGCCCACGCCGAAGCCGCGGCCGACGCGGAGGCCGAGCCCGAGGCCGAGGCCGACGCTGAGGCTGAGGTCGAGGCTGAGGCTGAGGCCGAGCCTGAGGCCGCCGAAGCTGCCGCCGAGACCGAGACGGAAGCCACGGACGACGACGAGGCCCCCGCGGCCGACCCGGACACCGAGGCCCCCACCGACTCGGCCCCGGCCGCCGACGCGGACAGCACCACCAGCACCACCCGCACGGAAGGAGAGGCCAAGTGACCGCACTGCTCAAGGTCGAGGACCTCAAGGTCGCCTACGGCAAGATCGAAGCCGTCAAGGGAATCTCCTTCGAAGTCAACGAAGGCGAGATCGTCTGCCTCGTCGGCACCAACGGCGCCGGCAAGACGACCACCCTGCGCACCCTCTCCGGGCTCCTGAAGCCCACCGCGGGCAGCATCACCTTCGACGGCCAGCCCCTGGTCGGCGTCCCCGCCCACAAGATCGTCGCCCTGAAGCTGGCGCACTCCCCCGAGGGCCGCCACATCTTCCCCCGGCTGACGATCGAGGAGAACCTCCAGCTCGGCGCCTTCCTCCGCAGCGACAAGGACGGCATCGAGAAGGACATCCAGCGCGCCTACGACCTCTTCCCCATCCTGGGCGAGCGTCGCAAGCAGGCCGCCGGCACCCTCTCGGGCGGTGAGCAGCAGATGCTCGCCATGGGCCGCGCGCTCATGTGCCAGCCGAAGCTCCTCATGCTGGACGAGCCCTCCATGGGCCTCTCCCCGCTGATGATGCAGAAGATCATGTCGACCATCTCCGAGCTCAAGGCCTCGGGCATGACGATCCTCCTCGTCGAGCAGAACGCCCAGGCGGCGCTCTCCCTCGCCGACCAGGCGCACGTCATGGAGATCGGCAAGATCGTCCTCTCCGGCACCGGCCAGGACCTCCTCCACAACGAGGACGTCCGCAAGGCCTACCTCGGCGAGGACTGACACAACGTGTGAGGCCCGCCTCCCTCGGGGGAGGCGGGCCTCACGCATGTTCCGGGAAGCCCGGGACGGGAACTACTTCCCGCTCTCCTTCTTCTTCGCCTCGGCGTCCTCGATGACCACCTCGGCGACCTGCTGCATGGACATGCGGCGGTCCATGGACGACTTCTGGATCCAGCGGAAGGCCGCCGGCTCGGTCAGCCCGTACTGCGTCTGCAGGATGCTCTTCGCCCGGTCGACCAGCTTGCGGGTCTCCAGCCGCTGCGAGAGGTCGGCGACCTCCTGCTCCAGCGCGCGCAGCTCGGCGAACCGGGACACGGCCATCTCGATGGCCGGCACCACGTCGCTCTTGCTGAACGGCTTCACGAGGTACGCCATGGCCCCGGCGTCCCGGGCCCGCTCGACGAGGTCGCGCTGCGAGAACGCCGTCAGCATCAGGACGGGGGCGATGGACTCCTGCGCGATCTTCTCGGCGGCGGAGATCCCGTCCAGGACGGGCATCTTCACGTCGAGGATGACCAGGTCGGGCCGGTGCTCGCGGGCGAGCTCGACGGCCGTCTGCCCGTCGCCGGCCTCGCCGACGACGGAGTAGCCCTCTTCTTCGAGCATCTCTTTGAGGTCGAGACGGATGAGCGCCTCGTCCTCGGCGATGACGACCCGGGTCGTCAGCGGCGGAACGTGCGACTGGTCGGCGTCGGGCATGGGCGTCGACTCGTGCTCGGCGGTCACGGGGGCTCCTTGTTGCAAGGCGATTCAGCTCCCCCGAGCCTACCTAGCTCCTGTATGTTTGTGACACGGAGGGTCTTCTGTATCCTTCATTTCGAAGGGGCCCCGGTAGCCCAGCGGTAGAGGCGATGGATTCAAAACCCATTCAGCGTCGGTTCGAATCCGACCCGGGGTACTTCTCCTTCGATTTCAAGGTCGCCAAGCGAATTTTGCGATCTTCACTCGTCGCAGTGAACGAAACTTCGAATTGCGACCGACCGGCCGAATGTCGGCAAAGCTCCCGTACGTGGAGCACAATCCCGCGATACGCGAAGAAGCAGTCCTTCTGCTGCGCAGAGGTGTGACCAACAGGGTCGTGGCCGAGCACCTGGGCATCCCCCGAGGAACAGTCGGCTGGTGGCGACACGAGGACCGCAGACAGCGCGGCGAGGTGTACGTCCAACCCACCGATTGTCCGCGCTGCACAACTCGGGAAATGGACCGGCCCGCCTACGCCTACCTCCTGGGCCTGTACCTCGGAGACGGCCACATCATCTCCAAGTACAAGCAGCACCACCTGTCCATCTTCTGCAACGCGTCACAGCCGGGGCTCATCGACGCAGCGGAAGAAGCCATGCACCGGGTCATGCCCCAGCCGAAGGTGGGCCGGCGCCGGCAGCACGGCTGCGTCGAAGTCAAGTCGTACACATGGCACTGGACGTGCCTGTTCCCGCAGCACGGGCCCGGGAAGAAGCACGAGCGGCGGATCGTCCTGGAGGACTGGCAGCAGGAGATCGTCGACGCGCACCCGTGGGAGTTCCTCCGGGGGCTGATCCACTCCGACGGGTGTCGGGTCACCAACTGGACGGTGCGCAACGGCAAGCGTTACGAGTACCCGCGGTACTTCTTCACGAACAAGTCCGACGACATCCGGAAGCTCTGCACCGACACCCTCGCGAAGGTCGGCGTCCGGTGGACCGTCCTCGCGCGCGGCAGCGACCCCTTCAACATCTCCATCGCCCGCAAGGACTGCGTCGCCCTCATGGACGCCCACATCGGGCCGAAGTGCTAGGGGCCCGGTTCCGGGTCGGTGGCGAGGCGGGCGTGGAGGTGTTCGTCGTGGTGGCGGCCGTCGCCGAAGAGGTGGGACTCGCGCAGGACGCCCTCGGGGAGGTAGCCGCAGCGGTCGGCGACGCGGCAGGAGGCCTCGTTGCCGGCGGCGTGGGCGAGTTCGATCCGGCGGGCGCCCCCCGTGCGGAAGCCCCAGGTGGTGACCGCCCGGGTGGCGCGGGTGGCGAGGCCGCGGCCGCGGGCGTCCGGCAGGAACCAGTAGCCGATCATGGCCAGGCCGTCGGCGCGGTCGACCCAGCGGAGGTTGACGGTGCCGAGCAGGGCGCCGTCGGTGGCGGACAGGACCGCGAAGGCGGCGCCCGCGCCCCGGTCCCAGCCGTCCTCGCGGGCGTCGAGCCAGGCCTGGGCGGCTTTGTGGTCGGCAGCGGCGAGGGGGTTCCAGAGGGCGATCTTCGGGTCGGCCGCGGCGGCGACGAGGTCGTCGAGGAGTTCCGGTCCGGCGGGGTTGCGGCCCCAGGGGTGGAGCTGCGCGTCGCCGAGGTCGAGCGTGGTGCGGGCGAAGGTCCGTATGGAGGTGCTCATGGCGCCCTTCCTACTGGGCGGCCGGGGTCTGTCGCCAGCCCTTTCTTCGGCTACGGCAGGTCGCCGTCGCCGCCGAGGTTGGCGACGATGCGGCGCAGGACGTCGATCGTGGCGGCGTATGCGGCGTCGTCGATGCCTTCTCGCAGCCTCGTGTGGACCTTGGCGTTGCGGTCGTGGGCGCGGAGGCGTCCGGCCTCTCCCGTCTCGGTCAGGGTGAGGCCGTCGGTGGTCTCGGTGAGCCAGCCGCGGGCTGCGAGGTCGTCGTAGACGGTGTCGAAGTCGGTGTGCTGGTCGTCGTACGGGGTGAGCTTCGCGGTGAGGGCGGGGCGGGTCCATGTGCCGGGGGCGCCGGCGACGTGGTTGAGGGCCCACCAGTGGGGCTGGGTGAGGTGTTCCTCGGCGAGGGCGGTGCGGAGGCCTGCGATGACGAGGTCGGCGGCCGTGCGGCTCCAGTGGCCGATGGGCTGGGCGGCGAGTTGTTCGCGGGAGTACTGCCGGGTGGTGGTCATGTGGGTGACCGTAGGACCTCAAGTGGACTTGGGGTCAAGGGGTGTTGTGGTGGTCGTGGCGCGCCGGGCCGTTCGGTGGGGCCCGGCGCGGTGGTGGGTGTGGGGGTCAGCGGACGGGGTCGCCGATGTGGTGGATGCGGACGAGGTTGGTGGAGCCGCTGACGCCGGGGGGTGAGCCGGCGGTGATGACGACGGTGTCGCCGGGGACGCAGCGGCCGATGCGCAGGAGTTCTTCTTCGACCTGGGCGACCATGGCGTCGGTGGAGTCGACGTGGGGGCCGAGGAAGGTTTCGACGCCCCAGGTGAGGTTGAGCTGGGAGCGGGTGGCGGGGTCGGGGGTGAAGGCGAGGAGGGGGATGGGTGAGCGGTAGCGGGAGAGTCGGCGAACGGTGTCGCCGCTCTGGGTGAAGGCGATGAGGAATTTGGCGTCGAGGAAGTCGCCCATTTCGGCGGCGGCGCGGGCGACGGCTCCGCCTTGGGTGCGGGGCTTGTTGCGGTCGGTGAGGGGCGGGAGGCCCTTGGCGAGGATGTCCTCTTCGGCGGCTTCGACGATGCGGGACATGGTGCGGACGGTTTCGACGGGGTATTTGCCGACGCTGGTCTCGCCGGAGAGCATGACGGCGTCGGTGCCGTCGATGACGGCGTTGGCGACGTCGGAGGCTTCGGCGCGGGTGGGGCGGGAGTTGTCGATCATCGAGTCGAGCATCTGGGTGGCGACGATGACGGGTTTGGCGTTGCGCTTGGCGAGTTTGATGGCGCGCTTCTGGACGATGGGGACGTGTTCCAGGGGCATTTCGACGCCGAGGTCGCCGCGGGCGACCATGATGCCGTCGAAGGCGGCGACGATGTCGTCGATGTTGTCGACGGCCTGGGGCTTTTCGATCTTGGCGATGACGGGGAGGCGGCGGCCTTCTTCGTCCATGATGCGGTGGACGTCTTCGATGTCGCGGCCGCTGCGGACGAAGGAGAGGGCGATGACGTCGGCGCCGGTGCGCAGGGCCCAGCGGAGGTCTTCGATGTCCTTGTCGGAGAGGGCGGGGACGGAGACGGCTACGCCGGGGAGGTTGAGGCCTTTGTGGTCGGAGACCATGCCGCCTTCGATGACGCGGGTGTGGACGCGGGGTCCGTCGACGTGGGTGACTTCGAGGGTGACGCGGCCGTCGTCGACGAGGATGCGTTCGCCGGTGGTGACGTCTGCGGCGAGTCCTTTGTAGGTGGTGCCGCAGGTGTGGCGGTCGCCTTCGTGGTCTTCGACGGTGATGGTGAAGTCGTCGCCGCGTTCAAGGAGTACGGGTCCTTCGTGGAAGCGGCCGAGGCGGATCTTCGGGCCTTGAAGGTCGGCGAGGATGCCGACGCTGCGGCCGGTCTCGTCGGAGGCCTTGCGTACGCGCTGGTAGCGCTCCTCGTGTTCGGCGTAGGTGCCGTGGCTGAGGTTGAGGCGTGCGATGTCCATTCCGGCTTCGACCAGTGCTTTGATCTGGTCGTATGAGTCGGTGGCGGGGCCCAGGGTACATACGATTTTCGCTCGGCGCATGGGGCGAGCCTATTCCCCTACCAACGGGTAGGTAATCGCTTCCTGGTGTCCTCTCAACAACCAATGGGCGAAAGGTTGTTGACAATTGTTGAATGTGCGTGGGGGTGCTCTGATGAGCACCCCCGGGGGCCCTTTTTATCCGCGTTTCAGAGTTGCGGCGGGGTCATGGTGAAGCGTGCGTTCACCTGGGCGTAGACGGTCTGGCGCTGGGGTTCGAGGTCGAGCGGCGGGGGGCCGGCGTCCTCGGTGGCGGTGCTGAAGGCCATGGTCCGCATGCCGGAGCCGCCGGGGGCCTGGGGGAAGGGGGCGGCGTTCTCGGCTCCGAGGTCGGCGAGTTCGACGAGGGCGGCGAGGCGGGCGCCGAGGGCTTCTGCGTATTCGCGGGCGCGTTGGACGGCTTCGAGCACGGCTTGGCGGCGGGCTTCGCCGTGGGCGGGTGAGGTGGGGCGCAGGGCCCACCAGGGACCGTCGACCTGGGTGAGTTCGAGGTCGGCAAGGCGGGTGGTGAGTTCGCCGAGGGCGGTGAAGTCGCTGAGTTCGGCGGTGATGTGGACTCGGCCGTGGTAGGCGCGGACGCGTTCGGCGCGGCCGTGGCGGGTGAGTTCGGGCGTGATGGAGAGGGCGCCGGTTTCGAGTTTTTCGACGGGGTCGCCGTAGCTTTTGATGAGGTCGAGGACGGTGTTGTTGCGGCGGGTGAGGTCTTCGAGTGCCGTGCGGCGGTCGGTACCGCGGGCGTTGACAGTGATGCCGATGCGGGCGATCTCGGGGTCGACTTCGAGGCGGGCTTCGCCGCGGACTGCTACGCGGGGTACTTCGGGGGTGCCGTAGGGCTGGTGGGATGCGTGCGGTGTGTGCGCTGCGTCCTGGGTCATGGATTCACTCTCGCACTGTCGCCCGTTCGGGGGTGGTCACCGGATCGAAACCTGGCAGGGGTGTTGCGGCCTGTTACTGCCGGGTCAGAATCTACGCGCGTTGTTCAGCCGTAAGAGGGAGATGGCATGGCGTTCGACCGCAGGACTTTCATAGGGACCACGGCCGCGACGGGTGCGGCCGTGGCGCTGGCGGGGGCCGCGAGCACCCCGGCGTCGGCGGCCGCCGGGGTGCAGGATGCGAAGGCGAAGGGGCCGCGGACGTACGCGTTCACGGTGATGGGGACGACCGACCTGCACGGGAACGTCTTCAACTGGGACTACTTCACGGACAAGGAGTTCGACGACAAGGCGCACAACGACGTCGGTCTGGCGAAGATCTCGACGCTGGTGGAGCAGGTGCGGGCGGAGAAGGGGCGGCGCAACACGCTGCTGATCGACGCGGGTGACACCATCCAGGGCACGCAGCTGTCGTACTACTACGCGAAGGTCGATCCGATCACGGCGCGGCGTGGTCCGGTGCACCCGATGGCGCAGGCGATGAACGCGATCGGCTATGACGCGGCGGCGCTGGGAAACCACGAGTTCAACTACGGCATTCCGGTGCTGCGGAAGTTCGAGGAGCAGTGCGACTTCCCGTTGCTGGGGGCGAACGCGCTGGATGCGAAGACGCTGAAGCCGGCGTTCGCGCCGTACAGCATGCACAAGCTGCGCACGCCTTGCGGTCGGGACGTGAAGGTGGCGGTGCTGGGGTTGACGAACCCGGGCATCGCGCTGTGGGACAAGGCGAACGTGCAGGGGAAGATGACGTTCCCGGGGCTGGAGGAGCAGGCGGCGAAGTATGTGCCGCGGCTGCGTTCGATGGGTGCGGACGTGGTGATCGTGTCGGCGCACTCGGGGTCGAGCGGTACGTCGTCCTACGGTGACCAGCTGCCGTACATCGAGAACGCGGCGGCGCTGGTGGCGGAGCAGGTGCCGGGGATCGACGCGATCCTGGTGGGGCACGCGCACACGGAGATCCCCGAGTACCGGGTGAAGAACAAGGCGACCGGTAAGGACGTGGTGCTGTCGGAGCCGCTGAAGTGGGGGCAGCGGCTGACGCTGTTCGACTTCGAGCTGGTGTGGGAGAAGGGCCGCTGGTCGGTGGCGAAGGTCGCGGCGAAGGTGCTGAACTCGAACACGGTGGCGGAGGACGCGAAGATCACGCGGCTGCTGTCGGACGAGCACCGCAAGGTCGTGGCGTACGTGAACCAGGTGATCGGCACCTCGACTCAGGCGATGTCCTCGGCGGAGGGTCCGGTCAAGGACGTGCCGATCATCGACCTGATCAACCATGTGCAGGCGGAGACGGTGAAGGCGGCGCTGGCGGGTTCGCAGTGGGCGGCGCTTCCGGTGCTGTCGCAGGCTTCGTGCTTCTCGCGGACGGCGGCGATCCCGGCCGGGCAGGTGACGATCAGGGATGCGGCGGGGCTGTACCCGTTCGAGAACACGATGGAGGCGCGGCTGCTGACGGGTGCGCAGCTGAAGGACTATCTGGAGTACTCGGCGCGGTATTTCGTGCGGACGGCGCCGGGTGACGCGGTGGATCCGGCGAAGCTGACGAACGCGGAGGGCATCCCGGACTACAACTACGACGCGGTGTACGGGCTGGTGTACGACATCGACATTGCGCAGCCGGCGGGTTCGCGGATCTCGGGGCTGTCCTTCCAGGGGAAGGCGGTGGATCCGGCGGCTCAGTTCGTGCTGGCGGTGAACAACTACCGGGCGTCGGGTGGTGGGAACTTCCCGCACGTGCCGCAGGCGAAGCAGTTGTGGTCGAACTCGGACGAGATCCGCAACACGATCGTCCAGTGGGTGAAGGCGAAGGGGACGATCGATCCGGCGCAGTTCGCTTCGGTGGACTGGCGGCTGACGCGGGCGGGCGTGCCGGTGTTCCAGGCCGTGTCCGCACAGTAGCGCCGGCGGCCCGAAGGGCGGGCCCCGCGGCGTGCGGTGTGTGCCCGGTCCGGTGCCCTGCGTCGGCGCCGGACCGGGGCGGCTGCCGCCGCTGCCCATGCCCCTGCCCCTGCCCTGGTGAGCCTGGTGTGTGTCAGGTCAGGGTCGTGTCTCCTGCTCGCGGCGCCATTCGTACCGCCAGGCCGCTTCCAGGTAGGAGCGCTCCTCGTCGCGGAAGCCGGGCCGCGGCGGGCCGAGGCGTTGTGCGGCTTGCACGCACCGCTCGTCGTCGTGGCGTGCGAGACCGTGGACGGCGGCGAGCTGGACCCGGCGGTCCGGGTGGTCGAGGAGGGCCGCCATGGCGTGGGTCAGTGCGGGGTCGCCGTCGGCGATCTCGGCGGCACTGCCGCAGGCGGCGATCCGTACGTCGGTGTCCGGGTCGTCCATCAGCGTCAGGAGTGCCGCGCGGGCTTCGCCGGACAGGTGTCCGGGGTCCGGGGACGTGCCGAGGCCGGCGGCCACCGCATGCCGGACCCCGGTGTCCTGGTGGCCGAGGTGTGCCAGGAGGGCTGCTTCGGCGCGCAGGCCTTGGTACGAGGAGAGGCCGTACAGCACCTCTGCCAGGACGCCGGGGTCGGTCTCGTCGGCGGACCAGTCCGTGAGGGCGGCGACGGCGAGGACGCAGTATTCCTCGTCGTGGCTGTCGGCGAAGAGCTCGAACAGTCGCATCAGTTTGGCGCCGAACAGCCGGCGGGAGGGGTCGGTGGCGGTCCGCAGGGTCTCGGCCGCGGCCCAGGATTCCTGTTCGCGTCGGTGGGAGAGCATGATCGCGGATTGAGACCACGCCGGGTGATTCGCGTCGCGCTCCAGGGCGCGGGTGATGAGTTCCTCGCACGGGGTGCGGATGGCGAGCCTCTCCTCCAGGATGGTGAGGATGGCTCCGTGTCCGTCCCGTACGGTCAGTGCGCCGAGGGTGAGTTCGCCGACGGTGGAGTATTCGTCGTCCTGGACGCGGGTGTGGGCGATGGCGTCCGGGGAGCCGGTTCGGCGGCGCAGTTCGGCCTCGGTTCCGCTCTCGTGCCAGGTGCGTGCCAGGTCCCGCATGTCCTCCAGCTCGGATGTCGGGTACCTGTCCAGGATGTCGCGGGCGGTCAGGGCTTCGACCAGTGCGGGCGAGCCCGAGTCGACGGCTTCGCGTAGGGAGGGCAGCTCGTCGGGGGCGACCCGGGCGGGATCGGCCCCGTATCTGAGGAGCATGTCGGCGATGTCGGTGTGGAAGGACTGGACGGCCGCGGTGAAGGCTGCGGTCTCGTGGTCGCGGCCCTGGTAGGGCGAGAAGTCGCGTTCTTCCAGGAGCTGTTGCACGCGGAGCTTGTCACCGGCCCTGGCGGCTGCGGCCAGCGGGCTTTCCGTCCGAGCGCTCGCGTGTCCGTCCGTGCGCATGATTGTGCTCCCCCCGTGGCGTCTGCGCTGGTCAGCCTACGGCAGCCGGTCTGATGCGCCCGCATGGTTTTTGTGGCCGGGGCCTGGGGGTGGCGGGGGTCCCGGCCGGGGGCGGGCGGGCGGGTCAGGCGTGGTCGGCGAGGGGGCGGAGTTCGACGGTGGGCCGGGGGTGGGGTTCCGGGCGGGGTTCGAGGCCGAAGGTGGTGAAGGCGGTGCGTGGGGGCTGGGGGTAGGGCTCTTTGCCGGTGAGGGTGTTGAGGATGGCGGCGCTGCGCCAGGCGGCGAGGCCGAGGTCGGGGGCGCCGACGCCGTGGGTGTGGCGTTCGCCGTTCTGGACGAAGATGCTGCCGGTGACGGAGGGGTCGAGGATCATCCGGTAGCGGTCGTCGATGCGGGGGCGGCCGGAGGAGTCCTTGCGCAGGTAGGGGTCGAGGCCTGCGAGGAGTCGGGTGAGGGGTCGTTCGCGGTAGCCGGTGGCGAGGACGACGGCGTCGGTGGTGAGGCGGGAGCGGGCGCCCTGTTCGGTGTGTTCGAGGTGGAGTTCGACCTTGGTGGTGGCGACGCGTCCGGCGGTGCGGACGGTGACTCCGGGGGTGAGGACGGCGTCGGGCCAGCCGCCGTGGAGGGTGCGGCGGTAGAGCTCGTCGTGGATGGCGGCGATGGTGGCGGTGTCGATGCCCTTGTGGAGCTGCCATTGGGCGGGGACGAGGTGGTCGCGTACGGGTTCGGGGAGGGAGTGGAAGTAGCGGGTGTAGTCGGGGGTGAAGTGTTCGAGGCCGAGTTTGGAGTACTCCATGGGGGCGAAGGAGGGGGTGCGGGCGAGCCAGGTGAGGCGTTCGCGGCCGGCGGGGCGGGCGCGGAGCAGGTCGAGGAAGACTTCGGCGCCGGACTGGCCCGATCCGATGACGGTGACGTGTTCGGCGGCGAGGATGCGCTGGCGGTTGTCGAGGTAGTCGGCGGAGTGGATGACGGGGACGGTGGGGGCTTCGGCGAGGGGGCGCAGGGGGTCGGGGATGTGGGGGGCGGTGCCGATGCCGAGGGCGAGGTTGCGGGTGTGGGTGCGGCCGAGGGCTTCGGCTTCGCCGGCGGGGTCGAGCTGGGTGAAGTCGACTTCGAAGAGGTCGCGTTCGGGGTTCCAGCGGACGGCGTCGACCTGGTGGCCGAAGTGGAGTCCGGGGACGCGGCCTGCGACCCAGCGGCAGTAGGCGTCGTATTCGGCGCGGTGGATGTGGAACTGCTCGGCGAAGTAGAAGGGGTAGAGCCGTTCCTTGTGCTTGAGGTAGCTGAGGAAGCTCCAGGGGCTGGAGGGGTCGGCGAGGGTGACGAGGTCGGCGAGGAAGGGGACTTGGAGGGTGGTTCCGTCGATGAGGAGTCCGGGGTGCCAGCGGAAGTCGCGGCGCTGCTCGTAGAAGGCGGTGGCGAGTTCGCCGGCTCCTTGGTGGGGGAGGCCGTGGGCGAGGGCGGCGAGGGACAGGTTGGACGGTCCGATGCCGATTCCGACGAGGTCGTGGGGTGCATCGAGCTGGGCGGTCATCGGTGGGTGCTGCCTTCCAGGAGGGCGATGAGGGTGTCCAGGTCTCCCGCCGTGGTGTGCGGGTTGAGCAGGGTGGCTTTGAGCCACAGGCGGCCGTCGGCGTGGGTGCGGCCGAGGACGGCGCGGCCTTGGTGGAGGAGGGCGCGGCGCTGGGTGGCGAGCTCGTCGTCGGTGGCGCGGGTGGGCCGGAAGAGGACGGTGCTGATGGTGGGTGGGGAGTGGAGTTCGAAGCCGGGGTGGGCGTCGAGGCGCTGGGCGAGGTGGTGTGCGAGTTCGCAGGTGCGGTCGATGAGGTGGGCGAGGCCGTTGCGGCCGAGTGAGCGCAGGGTTGCGGCGATCTTGACGGCGTCGGGGCGGCGGGTGGTGCGCAGGGAGCGGCCGAGGAGGTCGGGGAGGCCGGCGTCGGTGTCGTCGGTGGCGTTGAGGTAGTCGGCCTGGTGGGCGAGGGGGGCGAGGAGCGTGGTGTCGGGGACGGCGAGGAGTCCTGCGGCGACGGGCTGCCAGCCGAGTTTGTGCAGGTCGACGGTGAGGGAGTGGGCGCGGCCGAGGCCGGTGAGTCGGTGCCGGTGGCGGGGGCTGAGGGTGAGGAGGCCGCCGTATGCGGCGTCGATGTGGAGGTCGGCGCCGTGGTGTTCGCAGAGGTCGGCGATGGCGGGGAGGGGGTCGATGAGTCCTGCGTCGGTGGTGCCGGCGGTGGCGGTGACGAGGGTGGGGCCGGGGGTGGCGGCGAGGGCGTCGGCGAGGCGGGCCGGGTCGAGGACGCCGGCGGGTGTGGGGAGTTCGGTGGCCGGGGGCAGGCCGAGGAGCCAGGCGGCGCGGGGGACGGAGTGGTGGGCGTTGGCTCCGTGCAGGACGGTGAGGTGGGGGCCGTGGCGTTCGCGGGCGAGGAGCAGGGCGAGTTGGTTGGCTTCGGTGCCGCCGGTGGTGACGAGGGCGTCGGGGTGGGGGGTGTCGTAGAACTCGGCGGCGAGGGTGCGGGTGAGGAGGGCTTCGATGGCGGAGGCGGCGGGGGCCTGGTCCCAGGAGTCGAGGGAGGGGTTGAGGGCGCCGGCGGCGAGGTCGGCGGCGGTGGCGACGGCGAGCGGCGGGCAGTGGAGGTGGGCGGCGCAGAGGGGGTCGGCGGGGTCTGCGGCGCCGGCGGCGAGGGCGTGGACGAGGGTGCGGAGGGCTTCGTGGTCGCCGGTGCCGTGGTCGGGGAGTACGGTGCCGAGCGTTGCGCGGACGTGGGCGGTGACGGCGTCGGGGCCGCCGGCGGGGAGGGGGCCGCGGCGTTCGGCGGTGCCGGTGCGCAGGGCGTCGAGGACGGTGTCGAGGAGGGGGCGCAGGGCCTGGGGGCCGGTTGCTCCGCCGGCGAGCGGGTTGCCGTGCGGCGCTGTCAACGGGACCTCCGGGGGCTGGCCGGGTGCCGTGCGGCGCGGGACACCCGAGCAGTACAACGATCAGACCCGAATGGGGTAACCGCCGGGGTTTGTCCGACTCGGCGGCGGGGTGGGCGTTGCCGGAGGCGGGGTGCGGGGGTCGGCGTTGCCGGAGGCGGGGTGCCGGTGCCGGGGTCGGGGCGGGATGCCGTCCGGGACTGCATGATTTATGGCGCCTTCGCAGGAGCGTCCCGCGCAGGCGGTCACCGCGCCAACAAATCACGTTTTACGTCCCGGACAGCACCCCGCCCCGCCCCCGTCACCGGCCGCGCGGCCCCGCCGGGGTCGGGGACGGGCCGGGGTGTCGACCGGGACGTATGCCCCTGCGGGGCACTGCCGTGAAGGCGCCATACATCATGCAGTCCCGGGCGGTGCCCCGGACCGGCACCGGCCCCCGTTCCGCCGAGCCCCCGCAGGGGGGGTGAGGGTCAGCCTCGGATGCGGAGGGCTCGGGACAGGTCGTCCAGTTGGTCCACGAGCTTGCGGCGCAGGAGCGGGATGACGTCCGGGTCGGCGAGGCAGGCCTGGCCGGCCTTGAGGTTGGCTTCGTCGACGGCGTGGGCGGGGAAGGCGTAGCGGCCCGCGGCTTCGCCGATGGCGGGGCCGCGGCGGGCGCCGAGGGCGACGGCTTCGGGGTAGTAGCGGGTGACGTACTCCGCTACGAGGTCGGCCTGTTCGGGCTGCCAGAAGCCTTGGGCGGTGGCGCTGAAGAGGTAGTTGGAGAGGCTGTCGTCGTGGAAGAGGCGGTCCCAGGCGGCGGCTTTGGCCTCGGGGGTGGGGAGGGCTGCGTGGCAGCGGGCGGCGCCTTCCTCGCCTGTGGCGCTGGGGTCGGCGGCGAGGGCCGCGTCGATGTCGCTCTCGCCGACGGCGCCGAGGACGGCGAGGCGGGTGAGGATGCGCCAGCGCAGTTCGGGGTCGAGGACGGGGCCGCCGGGGACGGTGTCGTCGGCGAGCCAGGCGGCGATGGTGTCGGGCTGGGTGGCGCTGCCGACGAGGGTGCGTACGGCGGTGAGCCGCATGCCGGGTTCGGAGCCGTCCTCGGTGCGGCGGAGCAGGTCGCGGGCGATGGTGGTGAGGGTGGCCAGTGCCTCGGGCCGGCCCTCGGGGGCGACGTAGTGGTCGGCGATCTGGGTGCGGGCGAAGGCGAGGACGCCCTGGACGATGGCGAGGTCGTGTTCGGCGGGGAGGTGGGCGCCGGCGGTGGCCAGGTAGGCCTGCGGGTCGAGTTCGCCGTCGCGGACCATGTCGCGCAGGCAGTTCCAGACGACGGCGCGGGTGAGGGCTTCGGGGATGCCGGACAGGTTGCGCAGGACGGTTTCGAGGGAGGTGTCGTCGAGGCGGACCTTGGTGTAGGTGAGGTCGGCGTCGTTGAGGAGGAGCAGCGCGGGGCGGGTGCCGCCGGCCGAGATGATCTCGTCGGAGGGGACGTCGAGGTCGAGGAGTTCACGCAGTTCGAGGATGCGGTCGTCGACGGGGTCGTGGTCGTAGACGCCGACGGCGATGTGGTGGGGGCGGCTGCCGTCGCGGTCGACGGTGAGGGTCCAGCCGTTGGCGCCCTCGGGGTCCTCGATGCGCGGGGTGAGGGTGTCGATGCCGGTGGTACGCAGCCAGGCGTCGGCCCAGGCGCGGACGTCGCGGTCGGTGTGGGCGGCGAGGGAGTCGATGAAGTCGGCGAGGGAGGCGTTGGCGAACTTGTGGCGGGCGAAGTGGGTGTTGATGCCGGCCAGGAAGTCCTTCTCGCCGAGCCAGGCGACGAGTTGGCGCAGGGCGGAGGCGCCCTTGGCGTAGGAGATGCCGTCGAAGTTGAGGAGGGCGGAGGCGGTGTCGGGGACGTCGTCGGGGGTGGGGGCGACGGGGTGGGTGGAGGGGCGCTGGTCGGCGTCGTAGCCCCAGGGCTTGCGGGTGACGCCGAAGTCGGTCCAGGTGTCGGTGAAGCGGGTGGCTTCGGTGAGGGTCTGGTAGCCCATGTATTCGGCGAAGGACTCGTTGAGCCAGATGTCGTCGAACCAGGCGAGGGTGACGAGGTCGCCGAACCACATGTGGGCCATCTCGTGGGCGATGACCATGGCGCGGGACTGGCGTTCGGTGTCGGTGACGGCGGAGCGGTAGATGAACTCGTCGCGGAAGGTGACGAGGCCGGGGTTCTCCATGGCGCCGGCGTTGAACTCGGGGACGAACGCCTGGTCGTAGGAGTCGAAGGGGTAGGGCTCGGTGAACTTGACCTGGTAGCGGTCGAAGCAGGCCTTGGTGATGGAGAGGATTTCGTCGGCGTCGGCGTCCAGGTGGGCGGCGAGGGACTGGCGGCAGTGGATGCCGAAGGGCAGTCCGGCGTGTTCGGTGGTCACGCTGTGCCAGGGGCCTGCGGCGACGGCGGCGAGATAGGTGGAGATGACGGGTGTGGGGGCGGACTGCCAGATGCCGGCGCCGTCCGTGTCGCGGTCCGCGAGGCGGGTGGTGATGCCGTTGGCGAGGACGGTCCAGTGGGCGGGGGCGGTGACGGTGAACTCGAAGACGGCCTTGAGGTCGGGCTGGTCGAAGGCCGGGAAGACCCTTTGGACGTCGTCGAGGAACATCTGGCTGTAGACGTACGTCTGGCCGTCGGCGGGGTCGGTGAAGCGGTGCAGGCCCTCGCCGGTGCGGGAGTAGCGCATGCGGGTGTCGAGGTGCAGCTCGTGGGGGCCCTGGGTGAGGCCGGTGAGCGGCAGCCGGTTGTCTTCGAGGGCGGCCGGGTCGAGGGGGTTGCCGTCGAGGGTCGCCGAGCGCAGGGTGTCCGGCTTCAGCTCCACGAAGGTGTCGCCGCTGGTCCGGGCGGTGAACCGGATGCGGGTGGTGGAATCGAAGGTGTCGTCGTCGCCGGTGAGGTCGAGGGTGACGGCGTAGTGGTGGACGTCGAGGAGCTGGGCTCGGAGCTGCGCTTCGTTGCGCTTGAGTGCGGACATGGGGCCATGCTGCCGCAGGGGGCGGCCGGACCCCGAGTGTCTATTCTTCGCCCGCGGCGATCGTCTCGTGGTGGCGGATGACCTCGGCGATGATGAAGTTGAGAAGATCTTTTAGGGAGTCTTGGCCACGCCTCCGAGCTGCAGCCCAGTCCAGGAAGTGGCAGGTCAGATGCCATAGTGGTCGGACCCCGACCCACGGTTCGGCACTCTCAGGACACTCTGCGCACACTCTCAGACCACTACCAGTACCGGACCTCGTCCCCTAAGAATCCCCTAATTGATCTTGGGGAACGTGCAGGTCAGGCCCACAAAAGCGCGGCCCCCCTCGCCTGAGCGAGGGGGGCCGCGGTGCGTCGGA
>NZ_MQUR01000120.1:19550-19689 GCF_001953875.1 Streptomyces amritsarensis | reverse complement strand
GGGGACACCCCGCCACGTCCCCCCTCGGCCACGGCCAGGCACAGCCAAGGGGATGCGGGGTGCTGCCGGAGCCGGCCGCGACGGCGGGATGCCCAAGGGGATTCCGGGGTGCTTCCGGAGCGTTGGTGTGGGGTGGGGA
>NZ_MQUR01000120.1:0-19508 GCF_001953875.1 Streptomyces amritsarensis | reverse complement strand
ACCCCGCCGGGGCCGCGCCCCCACCGCCGAGCAACCCCGCAGGGCCACCGCACCGCCCCAGCCCCCGCCGCCGCCATGGCCCGGCTTCCGCCCAACCCTGCCGGGCTCGCCCCCACCCCCGAGCAGCCCCGCCATGGGCCGTGCCCAACCCGCAGCACGCCCAACCCCGCCGGGGCCGCGCCCCCACCGCCGAGCAACCCCGCAGGGGCACCGCACCGCCCCACCCCCCGGCACCGGCATGGCCCGGACCCCGCCAGGGAAGCCCGGCCGCCGTCAACCCCCGCCGGGCGCGCCCCCCGCACCGCCGAGCAACCCCGCAGGGGACCGGCGGGTCAGGAGGTCGCGGGTGGCTGCCGTCAGGGCCCAGGCCGGGAAGGCGAAGGCGGTCAGGCCGAGGCCCATGGGCGCGAAGGTGGTGAGGAAGTCCAGCTGCACGGCGTGATCGGCGTCGGGCCCGCTGACGCGGGCGGCCACCGGCGCTTGCGGCCGTTCGTCGAAGACGCCGTCGATCCTGATCCCGGCCAGGGAGAACGACCCGTCGGCGGCGGTGAAGGAGCCCCGGCACGTCATCGTGCGCTCCCCCTCGAAATCCGGCTCACCCCACACGCACCGTTCCGCGCCGAACCTGCCGTCCACCCCCGTCAGCTGGGTGATCAGGCGGGGTACGGCCGCGTGGAACATCCAGATCCCGACAGCGAGCCCGATGGCGATCGGGACGGCGTGCACCCATCGCACGCCGGAGTTTGTCCTGGTCATTCCCGGGACAGTAGTGATCTCGAACGGGTGGGCGGAAGGGATTTCCGGGGGTCGGGGACGGGCTTCGCGCAACGCCCGGAGGTCGGGAATTGGCACTCCGCTTGACCGAGTGCTAATCGCCGGAATAGTCTCGCACCTGGCACTCGCCCCCGGTGAGTGCCAACACAGCGACAGGCAGGTCCGGCACCCGCGACGACGGATCGACCTGGTCGCCACCTCAGACAGTTAACCCCGGATCTCCGAAGGGGGAGGTCGGATCGTGACGACCGCCAGCTCCAAGGTTGCCATCAAGCCGCTTGAGGACCGCATCGTGGTCCAGCCGCTCGACGCCGAGCAGACCACGGCCTCCGGCCTGGTCATCCCGGACACCGCGAAGGAGAAGCCCCAGGAGGGCGTCGTCCTCGCGGTCGGCCCGGGTCGCTTCGAGGACGGCCAGCGTCTCCCGCTGGACGTCACCGTCGGCGACATCGTGCTGTACAGCAAGTACGGCGGCACCGAAGTGAAGTACAGCGGCGAGGAGTACCTCGTCCTCTCGGCTCGCGACGTGCTCGCGATCGTCGAGAAGTAATTTCGCTTCACAGCACTGCTTTGAGCTACGCCCCTGGTCACCCCGCTGATTGCCGGGCGGCGAGGGGCGTAGCTCGTTAAACCCGAGTTTTCGAGAGGGCTGAACCGCTCCCATGGCGAAGATCCTGAAGTTCGACGAGGACGCCCGTCGCGCCCTCGAGCGCGGCGTCAACAAGCTTGCCGACACGGTCAAGGTGACGATCGGCCCCAAGGGCCGCAACGTCGTCATCGACAAGAAGTTCGGCGCCCCCACCATCACCAACGACGGTGTCACCATCGCCCGCGAGGTCGAGCTGGACGACCCGTACGAGAACCTGGGCGCGCAGCTCGTGAAGGAGGTGGCGACCAAGACCAACGACATCGCGGGTGACGGCACCACCACCGCCACCGTGCTGGCCCAGGCGCTGGTCCGCGAGGGTCTGCGCAACGTCGCCGCGGGTGCTTCCCCGGCCGCCCTGAAGAAGGGCATCGACGCCGCGGTCAAGGCCGTGTCCGAGGACCTCCTCGCGACCGCCCGCCCGATCGAGGACAAGTCCGACATCGCCGCCGTGGCCGCGCTCTCCGCGCAGGACTCGCAGGTCGGCGAGCTCATCGCCGAGGCGATGGACAAGGTCGGCAAGGACGGTGTCATCACCGTCGAGGAGTCCAACACCTTCGGCCTGGAGCTGGAGTTCACCGAGGGCATGGCCTTCGACAAGGGCTACCTCTCCCCGTACATGGTCTCCGACCAGGAGCGTATGGAGGCCGTCCTCGACGACCCGTACATCCTGATCAACCAGGGCAAGATCTCCTCCATCCAGGACCTCCTGCCGCTGCTGGAGAAGGTCATCCAGGCGGGTGGCTCCAAGCCGCTGCTGATCATCGCCGAGGACGTCGAGGGCGAGGCGCTCTCCACCCTCGTCGTCAACAAGATCCGCGGCACCTTCAACGCGGTGGCCGTCAAGGCCCCGGGCTTCGGCGACCGCCGCAAGGCGATGCTGCAGGACATGGCCACCCTCACCGGTGCCACCGTCATCGCCGAGGAGGTCGGCCTCAAGCTCGACCAGGCCGGTCTGGACGTACTGGGCTCCGCCCGCCGCGTCACGATCTCCAAGGACGACACCACCATCGTCGACGGCGCGGGCAGCTCCGACGAGGTCCTCGGCCGCGTGAACCAGATCAAGGCCGAGATCGAGGCCACGGACTCGGACTGGGACCGCGAGAAGCTGCAGGAGCGCCTGGCGAAGCTCGCCGGCGGCGTCTGCGTCATCAAGGTCGGCGCCGCCACCGAGGTGGAGCTCAAGGAGAAGAAGCACCGTCTCGAGGACGCCATCTCGGCGACCCGCGCCGCGGTCGAGGAGGGCATCGTCTCCGGCGGTGGCTCCGCGCTCGTCCACGCCGTCAAGGTCCTGGACGGCAACCTCGGCCTGTCGGGCGACGAGGCCACCGGTGTGGCGGTCGTGCGCCGCGCCGCCGTCGAGCCGCTGCGCTGGATCGCCGAGAACGCGGGCCTCGAGGGCTACGTCATCACCTCGAAGGTGTCCGAGCTCGACAAGGGCCAGGGCTTCAACGCCGCCACCGGCGAGTACGGCGACCTGGTCAAGGCCGGCGTCATCGACCCGGTGAAGGTCACCCGTTCCGCGCTGGAGAACGCCGCCTCCATCGCCTCCCTGCTGCTCACGACCGAGACCCTGGTCGTCGAGAAGCCGGCGGAGGACGAGGGCGACGCCGGTCACGGCCACGGTCACGGCCACAGCCACTGATCGCGCTCCACGTCGAAGGCCCCGTTCCGCAGTCGCGGAGCGGGGCCTTCCCCGTGTGCGGGCCTCAGGTTCCGTAGGGCGTTCCGGTCCCGCCCATCTGGCGTTGCAGGGCTCCGGGGTTGTAGTGCCACCAACCCTCGATGATCTCTCCGTCCAGGCACCGGAAGGTGGTGGTCCCGGACATCTCGTAGGTCTTCCCGGTCGGTGCGACCCCCATGAACTCTCCCTTGTGGGTGCCGCGCCAGTTCCACACCGTCGTGACCATGTCGCCCTCGGCCAATTGGGCCGTCGGCTCGAAGGTCATGTCGAAGGCGGCGCGCCACATCTCCATGTCCGAGCGCATGCTCTCGCGTCCGATGACGGTGGGCTCCTCCTTGCTGGCGTCGTGGTCGATGTAGTTGGTCGCGAAGCAGTCGTCGAGGACGCTCATGTCGCCGGCCATGGCGGCTTCCTGGAACACCCGGTTCACGAGCTGCTTGTTGAGGTGCTCGTCGCGGACCACGTCGAGGTTCATGAACTTCGGCATCCCCTCACAGAGGGACACCATCTCCTGGAACATCCGGTCCGTCTCGGGGAGCTGAGAGTTCTTCATCGCCTCCTCGTACGAGGCGAATTCCACCATGTCCACGTAGTGGTTCCGGGCCTCGCGGTCCTGGCCGATCATCGTGTGCGTGGCGGTGCGCCTGCCGCTGCTCTGTTCCGCCCAGCGGTCGATGAGCGCGTTCATCTCATCGAACCGCGTGGTCTCATAATCGATCACCTGTACGAATGTCATCGCGTCGCCTCCCGCTGGAGATGGGACATGTCCAGTTTAGGGAGAGTCGACCCTTTTGGCGGTTTCGGCGGGCTTCGGCGGAGGCTCACCGGCGGGTCACGAGTGCTACTGGGGCCCGTACTTGCGGCCCGTGCGCGAGGACACCCCGCCCAGCAGCCCGCGCGGCGTCAGCTTCACCACGCCCATCAGCGCCTTGTAGCGCGGGTCCGGGATCGACACCGTCTTCCCGCGCGCCAGGTCGGCCAGCGCCGCCGCCACGAGCTTGTCGGCGTCCAGCCACATCCATCCGGGGATGCTGTCCGTGCCCATGCCGGCGCGCTGGTGGAACTCCGTCCGCACGAAGCCCGGGCACAGCGCCATCAGCCGGACCCCCGACCCCGCCATGTCCCGCGCCGCGCCCTGGGTGAACTGCACGACCCAGGCCTTGCTGGCCCCGTACGTGCCGCGGGGCACGAAGGCGGCCACCGAGGCCACGTTGATCACGCCGCCGCGGCCGCGCGAGCGCATCGACTCCGCCGCCGCCGAGGTCAGCCGCAGCACCGCCTCGACGTGCACCTTCAACATGGTCAGCTCGTCGGCCATGGAGACTTCGAGGTAGCGGCCCTTGTTGCCGAAGCCCGCGTTGTTGACCAGCAGGTCCACCGGGTGCGTACGGTCGCCGAGGCGTTTCTCGACCGACGCGATGCCCTCCTCGGTGGACAGGTCGGCGACCAGCACCTCGGCCTCGATGCCGTGCAGGTCGTGCAGCTCCGTGGCCTGCTCGCCGAGGCGCTTGGTGTCGCGAGCCACCAGCACGAGGTTGTGCCCCTGGGCGGCCAGCCGCCTGGCGAAGGCGGCGCCGATGCCCGCCGTGGATCCCGTAATCAACGCAGTCGTCATAGGCGCAACCTAGCCGCCCCGGACGACAGCGCTACCGCGCCCCGGCCCCGGTGCCGTACTTCTCCACGTACCGGCGCACGGTCTCGTGCGCCTCGGGCTCCATCGCGGCGCCCGCGGCCAGGGTGCGCGGCAGCAGCGCACGCTCGGTGGTGAAGGCGCGGAACCAGAGCTGCACCGTCACGTCGTGGTCCGGCCGGTGGATGACCTCGATGGGGTCGCCGGGGGAGACGGAACCCTCCTCGATCACCCGGAGGTACGCGCCCGGCCGGGCCTCCCGGGTGAACCGCCTGACCCACCCCGCCTCGCCCAGCGCGCCCTGGAAGGTGCGGCACGGGATGCGGGCCGAGGCCACTTCCAGGACGAGGTCCGCGCCGACCCGCCAGCGGTCGCCGAGCCGTGCGGTGTTCAGGTCGATGCCGGAGGTGGTGAAGTTCTCGCCGAAGAGCCCGCCGGGCATGTCGCGGCCCAGCTCGCGCTCCCACAGGTCCAGGTCCTCGCGGGCGTACGCGTACACGGCCTGGTGGTCGCCGCCGTGGTGGCGCCGGTCGCAGATGGCATCGCCCTCCAGGCCGCTGCCGAGGCCGGTGGCCTTGTCGCCGGGCGCGAAGACGCGGACCGGGCCGGCGACGGGGCGCTTGCCGATGCCCGTGACCCCGCTCTCCGCGTCGGTGTGCTCGGAGGGCGTGGCGGCGGCGACGTTCACGGAGATCAGATGCATGGGGCCCATGGGCCCAGGCTAACCGTGCGGCCCCAAAGCGTCACAGAGGTATTCGCGCAGCGGTCAAAGAGGGCCTTATGCTCCAAGGGTGATCGAGGCACGTCATCTCCGGGTCCTGCGCGCCGTCGCCGGGACCGGGTCCTTCTCCGCCGCCGCACGCGAACTCGGCTGCACCCAGCCCGCCGTCTCCCAGCAGATGAAGGCGCTGGAGCAGTCGGCCGGCACCCCGCTGCTCATCCGCACCGGCCGCGAGATGCGGCTGACCCAGGCGGGCGAGGCCCTGGTCCGGCACGCCGCCGGGATCCTGGCCGGCCTGACCGCCGCCGAGGAGGAGGTCGCGGCCATCGCCGGGCTGCGCGCGGGCCGCGTGCGGCTGGTCTCCTTCCCCAGCGGCAGCTCCACCCTGGTGCCGACCGCGCTCGCGGCAATGCGCGCCGAGCACCCCGGCACCCGCATCTCGCTCGTCGAGGCCGAGCCGCCGCGGTCCGTGGAGATGCTGCGCGAGGGCGACTGCGACCTGGCGCTGGCCTTCCGCTACGGCGGGGCCGCGGGGTCCGCGGCCGAGTGGGAGGACCTCGTGGTGCGGCCGCTGCTGACCGACAGGCTCGTGGGACTGGTCCCCGAGGGGCACGCGCTGGCCGGGGCGGAGCGCGTGGGCATGGCGGAACTGGCCGGCGAGCCGTGGATCGCGGGCTGCCCGCGCTGCCGCCGCCACCTGGTGGAGGTGTGCGAGGAGGCCGGCTTCACCCCGCGCATCGACTTCGCCACCGACGACTACCCCGCGGTGGTCGGCCTGGTCGGCGCGGGGCTGGGCGTGGCGGTGCTGCCGGAGCTCGCGGTGGAGTCCGTACGGGCCAAGGGCGTCAGCACGCTCGTCGTGGAGCCGGCCGTCGAGCGGGAGGTCGTGGCGCTCACCCTGCCCGACCTGGCCCGGGTGCCCGCCGTGGCCGCGACCCTGGCCGAGCTGGAGCGCGCGGCCGCGCGCTGATCCCGCCCCCGGCCGCGCTGACCCGTCCGCCGGGCCGGTGCCGGCCGCGCGGCGACGCGGACAGGCCTTACACGCGCGGCGACACGGAGCGGCCGTACACGCGCGGGGCGCGCGTACGGCCGAACGCGTGAATCCAGGACCGGGCGGCGACACGCCCGGCGTGCAGGTGGTGCGGAGGAAACGTTCCTTCCGTCGTTTCGTCGGCTCTCAGTGCGGCGCGATCGGTCCGATCGCACTCGACGCGGGGATCAGTCGGTGCCGGGCGCGGCCCATCAGTTCCTCGCGCTCGTCCTCGGTGAGGCCGCCCCACACCCCGTAGGGCTCACGGACGGCGAGTGCGTGCGCGGCGCATTCCGAACGAACCGGGCATCGCATGCAGACCTCTTTAGCCGAGGCCTCGCGCGCGCTCCTGGCCGCGCCCCGCTCGCCCTCCGGGTGGAAGAAGAGGGAGCTGTCGACCCCGCGGCAGGCTGCTAGCAGCTGCCAGTCCCAGAGGTCGGCGTTCGGTCCGGGGAGGCGGGAGAAATCTGCCATTGGTAGTCCTCGTTGGTGCCGGTACTGAGGCGGATACGGTCCATGTCTCCAAGGGTCTCCACACCTACTGTCGGAGTAGATGTAAATATGACTCATTGGGAATCTAGCCTCAGACACGTGCCAAACGGAAGGAAAGCCGCCAAATAGGGCATAGCTCCAGATGGAGGACAGGCCGCTTGCGCCTCCGCCGCAGTGTTCGCTTCCTCACGTAGAGTGCCGAAGGTGTCCGTCCGACCCGTAACTCTTTCGAGTGACCATCGTTGAGAGTGCGAAGGCGGTTGAACCGACAAGTTCTCGGACAGGTGTCCGGGAGCATCGACCGCACAGGTGACGATACGTACCAGCCTGGAGGCTCAAGGTGACGCGCATCAGCAGCTGCGGAGGGCGGTCATGACTTCCGTCC
The DNA here is from genome assembly GCF_001953875.1 of Streptomyces amritsarensis. Lineage (GTDB taxonomy): Bacteria > Actinomycetota > Actinomycetes > Streptomycetales > Streptomycetaceae > Streptomyces > Streptomyces amritsarensis. Next base: position 12,146 of record NZ_MQUR01000120.1, on the reverse strand, counting down.
TCGTCTGCGACGACTCCCCGCTTGCCCGAGAGGCGCTCCGTCGCGCGGTTGCCACCGTGCCCGGCGTCGAGCGTGTGACGACGGCTGCCAACGGCGAGGAAGTCCTCCGCCGCTGGGGTGCCGACCGCTCCGACCTGATCCTGATGGATGTACGGATGCCCGGGCTCGGCGGTGTGGAGACGGTCCGCCGCCTCCTCTCGGCCGACCCCGGCGCCCGCATCATCATGCTGACGGTCGCCGAGGACCTGGACGGCGTGGCCCTCGCGGTCGCCGCCGGCGCCCGCGGCTACCTGCACAAGGACGCCTCGCGCGCCGAACTGCGGGCCACGGTCACCCAGGCCCTCGCCGACCCGACCTGGCGGCTGGCCCCGCGCCGGCTCCGCTCCGCCGAGATGGGTGCCGCGCCCACCCTCACCGCGCGCGAGATCCAGGTGCTGGAGGGCATGAGCCACGGCCGCTCCAACGCGGAGATCGGCCGCGAGCTCTTCCTCTCCGAGGACACGGTCAAGACGCACGCCCGCCGGCTGTTCAAGAAGCTCGGCGCCTCGGACCGCGCGCACGCCGTGGCGCTCGGCTTCCGCTGGGGTCTCGTCCGCTGACCCGGCAGCGGCCGGGCCCCGCCCGGTCCGCCGCAGACCGCGGATCGTCGAGAGCGGTCCCGTCCGCCACCGGTGGACGGGGCGGCGCGCCGCTCTTGCCGCCTCCCGGCGCCTCCCGGCGCCTCTTCTCGTCGCGGTAGCCCCGTCCCGCCGTACCCGGTGCGCACCCGGGGGTTGGCGGGGCACAATCCGGGGGACGTCTCGCTTCGTGCGCGATGCCGCATCCTTGAGGGTGTGGAGTCTCTCGGGGACTATTCGGCCGAGCGGGAGGGGAGGGCGCAGATGAAGAGTTCCGGCGCACCCGCTCATAACGCTTCGACGCACAACAAGGGACACGGTGCCGCGGATGCTCCGGCGCCAAGGCACCATGGACTGATGCGCGACGACGAGGCCCTGGGGTCCCCTGCGGCCACAGGCCCCACCGGCGCCGCCGGCGGCGGCAGTGCCGGAGGTGTCAGCGCGCTGGTGCGCCGGGCGGTGGAAGGTGACGAGCAGGCCACGCACGACCTGCTCGCCTTCGTGCACCCCCTGGCGATCCGCTACTGCCGCACCCGGCTGTCCCGCCTTCCGGGTGACGCCCGGCACTTCGTGGAGGACCTGGCGCAGGAGGTCTGCGTCGCCGTCCTGATGGCGCTGCCGCGCTACCGGGACACCGGTCGGCCCTTCGAGGCCTTCGTCTTCGCCATCGCCGCGCACAAGGTCGCCGACCTGCAGCGGGCCGCCATGAGGCACCCGGGCAGCACGGCCGTGCCGTCGGACGAGATGCCCGAGCGGCCGGACGACTCGCTGGGCCCGGAGGAGCGCGCGCTGCTCAGCAGCGACGCCGCCTGGGCCAAGAAGCTGCTGGCGAACCTTCCGGAGAACCAGCGCGAACTCCTCGTCCTGCGGGTGGCCGTCGGGCTGACCGCGGAGGAGACCGGCCAGATGCTCGGGATGTCCCCCGGAGCCGTGCGCGTGGCCCAGCACCGGGCCCTCAGCCGGCTCCGCGCGCTCGCGGAGCAGTAGGCATACCCGTAGGAACCTACGAAACTTCCGGTTGACCTTGGTCGTGGAATGAGACGCGTCGGTATCCCGTTAGCATGGACATCCGCGCTGAGCAAGACCATTTGGGAAGGTGTCATGACCGCCGACGGAGTGCCCGACAAATTCGCCACGCTCGGACTGACCTACGACGACGTGCTGCTGCTGCCGGGCGCGTCGGACATGGCGCCGGACGACATCGACACCTCTTCCCTGATCTCCCGCAACGTCCGCGTGAACATCCCGCTGCTGTCCGCCGCCATGGACAAGGTCACCGAGGCCCGCATGGCCATCGCGATGGCCCGCCAGGGCGGCGTCGGCGTGCTGCACCGCAACCTGTCCATCGCGGACCAGGCCAACCAGGTCGACCTCGTCAAGCGCTCCGAGTCCGGCATGGTCACCGACCCGATCACCGTGCACCCGGACGCGACCCTGCGCGAGGCCGACGAGCTCTGCGCGAAGTTCCGCATCTCCGGCGTCCCGGTCACCGACCCCGCCGGCAAGCTCCTCGGCATCGTCACCAACCGCGACATGGCCTTCGAGTCGGACCGCAGCCGCCAGGTGCGCGAGGTCATGACGCCGATGCCGCTGGTCACGGGCAAGGTCGGCATCTCCGGCGTGGACGCCATGGAGCTGCTGCGCCGCCACAAGATCGAGAAGCTTCCGCTGGTCGACGACGCGGGCATCCTCAAGGGCCTCATCACGGTCAAGGACTTCGTCAAGGCCGAGAAGTACCCGAACGCCGCCAAGGACAAGGACGGCCGCCTCCTGGTCGGCGCCGCCGTCGGCGTGGCCGGCGACGCGTACGAGCGTGCCCAGGCCCTGATCGAGGCGGGCGCCGACTTCATCGTCGTCGACACCGCCCACGGCCACTCCCGCCTGGTCGGCGACATGGTCGCCAAGATCAAGTCGAACTCCGCGGTCGACGTCATCGGCGGCAACGTCGCGACCCGCGACGGCGCCCAGGCGCTGATCGACGCCGGCTGCGACGGCATCAAGGTCGGCGTCGGCCCCGGCTCCATCTGCACCACCCGCGTCGTCGCCGGCATCGGCGTCCCGCAGGTCACCGCGATCTACGAGGCCTCCCTCGCCGCGAAGGCGGCCGGCGTGCCCGTCATCGGCGACGGCGGCCTGCAGTACTCCGGCGACATCGCGAAGGCCCTGGTCGCGGGCGCCGACACGGTGATGCTCGGCTCGCTGCTCGCGGGCTGCGAGGAGTCCCCGGGCGAGCTGCTCTTCATCAACGGCAAGCAGTTCAAGTCCTACCGCGGCATGGGCTCGCTCGGCGCGATGCAGTCCCGCGGCGACCAGCGCTCCTTCTCCAAGGACCGCTACTTCCAGGAGGGCGTGGGCGGCGACGACAAGCTCATCCCCGAGGGCATCGAGGGCCAGGTGCCCTACCGCGGTCCGCTCTCCGCGGTCGTCCACCAGCTCGTCGGCGGTCTGCGCCAGTCGATGTTCTACGTGGGCGGGCGCACCGTGCCGGAGCTCCAGGAGAACGGCCGCTTCGTGCGCATCACCTCGGCGGGCCTCAAGGAGAGCCACCCGCACGACATCCAGATGACCGTCGAGGCCCCGAACTACAGCCGCAAGGGCTGAGCAGGCGCCGATGGTGAGGGGCGGGCCCGGGACACCGGGTCCGCCCCTCTCGCATGGCGTCCGTACAGCGGTCACCGGGACGCGGCCCGCCGGGGTTCGGGGATACTGGACGGGCAGACCCAGAGGAAAGGCCACCACACGTGACTGAGATCGAGATCGGGCGCGGCAAGCGCGGCCGCAGGGCGTACGCGTTCGACGACATCGCCATCGTCCCGAGCCGGCGTACCCGGGACCCGAAGGAGGTCTCGATCGCCTGGCAGATCGACGCGTACCGCTTCGAGCTCCCCTTCCTGGCCGCCCCCATGGACTCGGTCGTCTCCCCGCAGACCGCGATCCGCATCGGTGAGCTCGGCGGCCTCGGCGTGCTGAACCTCGAAGGCCTGTGGACCCGCTACGAGGACCCGCAGCCGCTGCTCGACGAGATCACGGAGCTGGACGAGGAGTCGGCCACCCGCCGCCTCCAGGAGATCTACTCCGCGCCGATCCAGGCCGACCTGATCCGGCAGCGCATCAAGGAGGTGCGCGACTCCGGTGTGGTCACCGCCGCCGCGCTCTCCCCGCAGCGCACCGCCGAGTTCTCCAAGGCCGTCGTCGACGCGGGCGTGGACATCTTCGTCATCCGCGGCACGACCGTCTCCGCCGAGCACGTCTCCGGCGCCGCGGAGCCGCTGAACCTCAAGCAGTTCATCTACGAGCTCGACGTCCCGGTCATCGTCGGCGGCTGCGCCACCTACACCGCGGCCCTGCACCTGATGCGCACTGGTGCCGCGGGCGTGCTGGTCGGCTTCGGCGGCGGCGCCGCGCACACCACGCGCAACGTGCTCGGCATCCAGGTCCCGATGGCGACGGCCGTCGCGGACGTGGCAGCGGCCCGCCGCGACTACATGGACGAGTCCGGCGGCCGCTACGTGCACGTCATCGCCGACGGCGGCGTGGGCTGGTCGGGTGACATCCCGAAGGCCGTGGCCTGCGGCGCCGACGCCGTGATGATGGGCTCCCCGCTGGCCCGCGCCACGGACGCGCCCGGCAAGGGCAACCACTGGGGCATGGAGGCCGTCCACGAGGACGTGCCGCGCGGCAAGAAGGTCGACCTCGGCACCGTCGGCACCACCGAGGAGATCCTCACCGGTCCCTCGCACAGCCCGGACGGCTCGATGAACATCTTCGGTGCGCTGCGCCGTTCGATGGCCACCACCGGCTACAGCGAGCTCAAGGAGTTCCAGCGGGTCGAGGTCACGGTCGCGGACTCCCAGCACCGCCGCTGACGTCCCCGGTCGCACACGCCGCAGGGCCGGCACCCCGCTCGGGGTGCCGGCCCTGCGGCATCGGGTCACAGACCGAGGTACAGCGTGACGGCGTGTTCGATCTGGGCGAGCTCGTACCGGTCCAGATAGTGCACAGGGTCGCCGTGCACGAACGACACGTCGATCGTGCGGATCTGGTCGACCAGCAACCGCGTGAGCCTTCCACCGATCTCCAGCTCGGGACGGAAGGGGGAATCCTGGGCGCTGGTCGACGTGGGGACGATGGTCACCACACTCCAGGCCATGCCGCTCGGGCTCAGGACGAGGCCGAAGCGCTTGCCCCGCTGCTCGTGCCCGCGCTTCGCGTCGCCCAGGTCCACGCGGTAGACGGCGCCCCGGATCACCAGGCGTCCGGTTCGGCGTTCAGGTCCTCGTCCGCCAGCCGCTCTGCTGCGACGCGGGCCTGTTCGAGCCACGCCTCCCGCTCCAGCAGGCGCAGGGCCCGTCTGATCACGTCGCTGGTCCGTTCGCCGTCGCGCATGGCCGCCGCGATGATCCGCTCGTCCTCTTCGGTGGGCCTGAACCCTATGGTCGTCGCCATGCGTCCAGATTACTCCCGGTGCAACATCTGTGCAACGAATGTTGCACATCCGGCCTGTTCGGGTACTGCCGGCACTCAGAGGCGGTGGGCGGCGCCCGCCGGGCCGGCGCCCCGGGTGTCCAGGAGGAGCTGGGCCTTCACCGCCAGGGCCTGCATGTCGTAGGTGCGGTGGTGCTGGAGCAGGATCGTCAGGTCGGCGTTGGCCGCGGCCTCGTACAGGGACTCCGCGCGGGGGACCGGCTGCTCCCGGACCCGCCAGCCCGTGATGTACGGGTCGTGGTAGCTGATCAGCGCGCCGAGGTCGATGAGGCGGCTGGCGATCTCGCCGGCCGGGGAGCCCTCCTGGTCGGCGAGGTCCGGCTTGTAGGTGACCCCGAGCAGCAGGACGCGGGCCCCGCGGGCGGACTTGCCGTGCTCGTTCAGCAGGGTGGCCGAGCGCTGGATGACGTACTGCGGCATCCGGTCGTTGATCTCCTGCGCCAGGCCGACCATGCGCAGCGGGTGTCCGGGGGTGCGGGTGGTGTGGGGGAGGTAGTTCGGGTCGAGGGGGACGCCGTGGCCGCCGACGCCGGGGCCGGGGCGGAAGGCCTGGTAGCCGTACGGCTTGGACTCGGCGCAGCGGATGACGTCCCACAGGTCGACGCCGAGGTCGTGGCAGAGCACGGCCATCTCGTTCATCAGGGCGATGTTGACGTGGCGGTAGTTGGTCTCGAGGAGCTGCACGGTCTCGGCCTCGCGCAGGCCGCGGGCGCGGACCACCTTCTCGGTGAGGCGGGCGTAGAAGGCGTGCGCGGACTCGGTGCAGGCAGGGGTGAGGCCGCCGATCACCTTGGGGGTGTTGGAGATGCCGTGGGTCCGGTTGCCGGGGTCGAGGCGGCTGGGGGAGTAGGCCAGGTGGAAGTCCCGGCCGGCGCGGAGTCCGGATCCCTCTTCCAGGATCGGCCGCAGGTAGTCCTCGGTGACGCCGGGGTGTACGGCGGATTCGAGGATCACCGTGGTGTGCGGGCGCAGCCGCGCGGCGAGGGCGCGGCCCGCGCCGCCCACGGCGGAGAGGTCCAGCGCGCGGTCCGCGCCGAGCCGGGTGGGGGCGCAGATGACGGCCGTGCGGACCCGGCCGAGCTCGGCGGGGTTGGTGGTGACCCGGAAGCCGGCCGCCGACATGCGGCGGATCTCGGCAGCGGAGAGAGTGGAGTCCGTGACCGGACCGCTGTCGTAGCCGACCGTCTCGATTCCGGCGGCGACGGCCGCCTGGGCGAGCGGGAGGCCGAGGTGGCCGAGTCCGATGACGGCGAGGTCTGCGGGCATGGGGATGCCGTCCCTTCCCTGGCGTGAGGGGGTGCCGCGCAAGTCCTCCCGAGGGCAGGGGAGCTGGCGCAATGTCAGACTAGGCTTATATATGACAGATATGTCGCATTGCGGGGTGAACGTCGCCGTTGTGTTGTCCACAGGCGGTGGCTGATGTGGGTGCGGGACGTCAGAATCGTGAAACGGGGGCATGTGAGCGGGATCTCACCCGCACCAACGGGAGGCAGCCGTGAGGACAGCGACACTGGGGCCGGAGCAGCGAGCCGCGGCCTTCACCCGGATGGCCGACCGGGAACTGGACGTACTGGTCGTGGGCGCGGGCGTGGTCGGCGCCGGCACCGCGCTCGATGCCGTCACCAGGGGCCTGTCCACCGGTCTGGTGGAGGCCCGGGACTGGGCCTCGGGCACCTCCAGCCGGTCGAGCAAGCTCGTCCACGGCGGCCTGCGCTATCTGGAGATGCTCGACTTCGCCCTCGTGCGGGAGGCGCTGAAGGAGCGCGGTCTGCTGCTGGAGCGCCTCGCCCCGCACCTGGTGAAGCCCGTGCCCTTCCTGTACCCCTTGCAGCACAAGGGCTGGGAGCGGCTCTACGCCGGAGCGGGCGTCGCGCTGTACGACGCGATGTCGGTCTCCAGCGGGCACGGCCGGGGCCTTCCGGTGCACCGGCACCTCTCGCGCTCCCGGGCCCTGCGGGTGGCGCCGGCGCTGCGCAAGGACGCCCTGGTGGGCGCGCTCCAGTACTACGACGCCCAGATGGACGACGCCCGGTACGTCACCACGCTCGTGCGGACGGCCGCCGCGTACGGGGCGCACTGCGCCAACCGGGCGAGGGTCGTCGGATTCCTGCGCGAGGGGGAACGGGTCGTCGGCGCGCGTGTGCAGGACGTGGAGGGCGGCGTCGAGTACGAGATCCGCGCCAAGCAGGTCGTGAACGCCACGGGTGTGTGGACGGACGACACGCAGGCGCTGATCGGGGAGCGCGGGCAGTTCCACGTACGGGCCTCGAAGGGCATCCACCTGGTCGTGCCGAAGGACCGCATCCACTCGACCACCGGGCTGATCCTGCGGACCGAGAAGTCGGTGCTGTTCGTCATCCCGTGGGGCCGGCACTGGATCGTGGGGACCACGGACACCGACTGGGACCTGGACAAGGCGCACCCGGCGGCGTCGAGCGCGGACATCGACTACCTGCTGGAACACGTGAACTCGGTGCTGGCGGTGCCGCTGACGCGCGACGACGTCCAGGGCGTGTACGCGGGCCTGCGGCCGCTGCTGGCCGGTGAGTCGGACGCGACGAGCAAGCTGTCGCGCGAGCACACGGTGGCGCACCCGGTGCCGGGGCTGGTGGTGGTCGCCGGCGGCAAGTACACGACGTACCGGGTCATGGCGAAGGACGCGGTCGACGAGGCGGTGCACGGGCTGGCCCAGCGGGTCGCGCCGTGCGTGACGGAGGACGTACCGCTGGTGGGGGCCGAGGGGTACCGGGCCCTGTGGAACGGCCGGGCGAGGATCGCGGACCGGACGGGTCTTCACGTGGTGCGGGTGGAGCACCTGTTGAACCGGTACGGGGCGCTGACGGAGGAACTCCTCGACCTCGTCGCCGCCGATCCGGAACTGGGCAAGGCGGTGACCGGCGCGGACGACTACCTGCGGGCGGAAATCGTGTACGCCGCATCGCACGAGGGGGCACGGCACCTGGACGACGTGCTGACGCGGCGGACGCGGATCTCGATCGAGACCTTCGACCGGGGGACGCGGTCGGCACGGGAGTGCGCGGAGTTGATGGCGCCGGTGCTGGGGTGGGACAAGCAGCAGATCGAGAAGGAGGTGGAACACTACGAGAAGAGGGTCCAGGCGGAGCGGGAATCGCAGCGGCAGCCGGACGACCAGACGGCGGACGCGGCACGGCTGGGGGCGCCCGACATCGTTCCGTTGTAACTCCGGGATGCGGAAGGCGGAACCGCAGACCCGGGGGGTCCGTCCGTTGCGGAGTGAGGAACAATGATGGCTCTGCCGGGGCGGGTTACCGTGGGCCCCGGCCGCCGGGTCGCTCAGCCGCTGGGGCGGGCGGAGCAGCGGCACGATCGCAGAGGGGACGCATGTCGAAGCCGGAGCACACCGAGTCACCTGCCGGGGCGCCTGCGGCGAAGCTTGGCGAGGGCGCTTCGGCGGGGCCTGCCCCTGCCTCTGCGCCTGCGGCGAAGCCCGAGGATGTTTCCGTGCCCGCGGCAAGGACGGCCGCGGACGGGGAGCCTGACGAGCCGAAGTCCGCCTCTGCCCCTGCGCCTGCGGCGAAGCCCGCTGGTTCGAAGGTGGGGCTGGGCAAGGCTGAGTCTGTAGCGGCCGGTCCGGATTCGGACGAGGCGAAGCCCGCGGCCGCGCCCGCTGCCGAGGCCGAGGACGCGAAGCCCGCCGCCAATCCCGTCGTCGAGAAGGCCGATGCCATGGCCGCCGCCGTCAAGGCCGCCGCCGCCAAGGCGGCCGGGGACGGGCAGGACGAAGGGCGGCTGCTGGCCGGGCGCTACCGGCTGGGGGCCGTGCTCGGCAAGGGCGGGATGGGTACCGTCTGGCGGGCCCAGGACGAGACCCTGGGCCGCACGGTCGCCGTCAAGGAGCTCCGCTTCAGCAGCGGGGTCGACGACGACGAGAAGCGCCGCCTCATCACCCGCACCCTCCGCGAGGCCAAGGCCATCGCCCGGATCCGCAGCGGCGGCGCCGTCACCGTCTACGACGTCGTCGACGAGGACGCCCGGCCGTGGATCGTCATGGAGCTCATCGAGGGGCCCTCGCTCGCCGAGTTCATCCGGGAGAACGGCCCCCTCACCCCGCACCGCGCGGCCGAGGTCGGCCTCGCGGTGCTCGACGTCCTGCGCGCCGCGCACGGCCAGGGCATCCTGCACCGGGACGTCAAGCCCTCCAACGTGCTCATCGCCGGCAACGGCCGTGTCGTCCTCACCGACTTCGGCATCGCGCAGGTCGAGGGAGACCCCTCCGTCACCTCCACCGGCATGCTCGTCGGCGCCCCCTCCTACATCTCGCCCGAGCGCGCCCGCGGCCAGAAGCCCGGCCCGCCCGCCGACATGTGGTCCCTCGGCGGCCTGCTGTACGCCTCCGTCGAAGGAACGCCCCCGTACGACAAGGGGTCCGCGCTCGCCACGCTCACCGCGGTGATGACCGAGCCGGTCGACCCGCCGAAGAACGCCGGCCCGCTGACCGAGGTCATCTACGGTCTGCTCGCCAAGGACCCGGCCCGCCGCCTCGACGAGGCACGCGCCCGGGCGATGCTCACCGCCGTCATCGCCGCGCCCGAGCCGGAACCGGTCCCCGTGGTGACCGCGGTCGCCGAGGAGACCCGGCAGATATCGCTGGCCGACGCCAAGCAGGCAGCGGAGAAGGCCAGCGCGGAGAAGGCCGCCGAGAAGGCCGCGAAGAAGGAGCGGGAGCGTCGCGAGCGGGAGCAGCGCGAGCGCGCCCGCGCCGCGCTGAAGGCCGCCCGCAAGTCCGCGGCGGCGAGCCCGGCCGCCGCCACGACCGCGGTCTCGGCCGCGGAAGCGCCGAAGGGCCGGACCGCCTCCGTCGTCGCGCCGCTCACGGACGTCATGCCGCGCCGCACCATCGCGCTCGCCGTGGTCGCCGTGGTCGCCGTGCTGGCGGTGGTCGGCTCGCTGATCGCCTGGGCGGTCAGCGGCGACGACAAGGACAAGAAGGACCAGGGCAAGGGCGGCCAGGCCACCCCGGCCGCATCCGCCCCGCAGACCTCGGGCGGGGCCGAACAGGGTTCCCCGAAGCCGTCGGGCAACACCGGTGAGACGGGTGCGGGCGGCACCGCCGGCACCGGCACCGACGCGGGTGCCGGCGGCCAGGGACAGGGCCAGCAGACCCCGGCCGCGAGCCAGGGCCAAGGCCAGGGCCAGGGTCAGGGCCAGGGCGCCACGACCGGAGGCGTGGGAGGCGCACTCCCCGCCGGATACGCGATGGTGACGGAGCCCGGCTTCCACTTCTCGATGGCCATGCCCGAGGGGTTCAGGCGGACCGGCACGGCCGGTGAGAACTCCGGCGCCATATTCAGCCGCGACGGCGGTTTCCCCCGGATCCAGGTCGACTACAACAACAAGCCGAGCGACGACGCGGCCCTCGCCTGGGCGAAGCTGGCCCCCGCCGTGGGAGGCAGCAGCAAGGGCTACCGGCAGATCCGCATAGACAAGGCCGAGTACCGGGGCTACCCGACCGTCGCCGACTGGGAGTTCGAGCGCGAGCAGGGCGGGATGAAGGTCCGCGTGCTCAACCGCGGGTTCAAGGTCGACGCCACCCACGGCTACGCCATCATGATCAGCTGCCCCGCGGACCAGTGGGACGGCCCCGAGTGCACCCAGATGCGCGACGTCGCCTTCCAGACGTTCCAGCCTCTCGGCTGACCCCGGGACGCAGGCGCCCCTGTCGACGTATCGTGTCAGCGGGGCCCTGGGGGGCCTGCCGCACTCGGGGGAGGCGATGTGGAGGAGTACGCGGGCCGGATCCTGGCCGGCCGCTACCGCCTGCCGCTGCCGCCGTCCGACGAGTACGAGCTCGTCGAGACCCGGGCCTTCGACACGCGCAGCGGACAGGAAGTCCTGGTGCGTCAGGTGCCGTTGCCCGAGGTCGTGGACGCCGAGCTGGTGGACGGACCGTCGGCCGTTCCGGCGGCCCGCCGCGCTCCCGCCGACCTGCCGGCCGTACGGCGCGCGATCGAGGCGGCCCAGGCCGCTGCCTCGATTCCCGACCATCCCCGGCTGGACCAGGTCTTCGACGTCTTCGCCGAGGGCGAGTCGCTGTGGATCGTGAGCGAACTGGTCCCGGCCAGGCCGCTGGCCGCGCTGCTCGCCGACGAACCCCTCAGCCCCTACCGGGCTGCTGAGGTGGCGTCGGACGTGCTCACCGCGCTGCGCGTGCTGCACGCGCACGGATGGACGCACCGGAACATCACCGTCCGGACGGTGCTGGTGTGTGAGGACGGCCGGGTCGTACTGACCGGCCTCGCGGCCGGGGCGGCGGAGGAGGCCCTGTGCGGGTACGACCCCGTCCCCCGCACCGACGACTCCGGCCCCGACGAGCGGTGGGGCGCCGGCCCCGCAACCGCCCCGTCACCGACCACCGTGCCGGCCCCACCGGTCCCGGTGCAGACGCTCCCGGCCCCGGCGCAGACCCAGCCCCAGCCGCCGGCCCCGCCGCCGGCGCCCGAGGCGGACGCCGCCCCCGGGTACGCCCCGCTCGTGGCCCCCGGGTACGACACCGGGCCGCGGTACAACGACCACATCACCCCCGGGCGGCCGCAGGACCGCGCCGACCTCCAGGCCGCCGCACGCGCCGGGGCCATCGCCGCGTACCGGGCGGGCGCGCGGGCCGCAGCCGCCCACGTCACCGAGCAGCGCAAGGCCGAGGCCGAGAGCGGGGCCGTGATCGAGGCGGGGTCCGCAGCCGCGCCCGAGCGCCGGCCCGAAGGATCGACCCTCCCGCAGGGCTACTCGTACCCGTACGGCCGAGGACCGCAGACCGGTGCCGGTTCCGGCGCCGGCAGCGCAACCGGTACCGCCGGCGCCTGGCACGGCGCGACCCCGCGCCGCCCGGCCCTGCCGCAGCCGGAAACCGCCTCCCTGCCGCAGCCCGGGCCGGGGCCCGAGCCGCAGCCGGAAACCGCGTCCCCGCCGCAGCCCGAACCGAGGCACGGGCCGCAGCCCGAACCGAGGCACGAGCCGGAGCCCGGGGCGGGGCCCGGGGCGCAGCCGTGGCCCGCCCCGGGCCCG
>NZ_MQUR01000123.1 GCF_001953875.1 Streptomyces amritsarensis | reverse complement strand
GGCCCCCCCGCCACAGGCCGAGGACATCGGCAGGCGCCCCGCCCGTCACCAGCGCCAGGTCCTCGCCGGGCGCGGCCGTGCCGTACGGCTCCCCGCCCGCCTCCCCGGCGCCCCCCGCACCGGTGTCCTCCTCCGGCTCGGTCACGTCCACCAGACCGGTGTCCACGGCCACCCGCCAGGCCTGGCCGGCGTACCCGGCGGCGTCCTTGTCGTCCGCGTCGAGGCCGAGGTGGGCGGCGGCTCCGGGAAGCTGGTCGGCCGCCAGTTCGCCGCCGACGCCGACGCGGGTTTCGGGCCCGGCCCAGCGGGCCAGCCGTACGGCGCGCGCGAACAGCGGGGCGCCGAGGGCGTCGCGCGCCAGCTCCGCATCGGAGTGCAGCCGTACCGGCGGCAGTGTGGGGTGCGACTCAGCGGACATGGGGAGGCTCTCCTCGCGGACGCGGTGGTGACGGGCGGGCCGTGACGGTCCGGCCCGGCGGCCGGACCGTCATACGTGCCCGAAAACCGGCGACATGGCCGACATGACGGGGCAGTGCGGACATGGCCGATGTGGCGCAGATGACAGGTGTGGCCGTCGTACGGCGACCCAGCGTAGACGCATATCGGGCGCACCCGAGGGGCCATCGCCTTTGGTTCATCCCACAGTCAGCTGCCGTCTCCTCTGGAGGGCTTGACAACTTTGCTGGCAACACAGGAAATTGACGCGCGTAGACGTTTGGGGGCTGACCATCCCCCCGCAGATCTCGCTGTTCGCAGCCTCTCCTTGCCCCTCTCCCACACCGGAGTTTCCTGACCATGCGCTCCTCGCATCCCCGCTCCGCCGCCGTCGCGGCCCTCGTCGCCACCGCGCTGGCCACCGGCCTGCTCGCGGGCTCCGCCGACGCGGCCGAGGGCGCGGCGTCCGCCGACCCGGTACGCATCCACGACATCCAGGGCACCACTCGGATATCCCCGCTCAACGGCAAGCAGGTCTCCGACGTCGAGGGCATCGTGACGGGCGTGCGGACCTACGGCTCGCGCGGCTTCTGGATCCAGGACCCCGACGCCGACGACGACGCCGCGACGAGCGAGGGCGTCTTCGTCTTCACCAGCTCGGTCCCGACCGTCGCCGTGGGCGACGCGGTCAAGGTCTCCGGCACCGTCGGCGAGTACATCCCCGGCGGCGTGAACTCCGGCAACCAGTCGGTGACCCAGATCTCCAAGCCGACCGTCACCGTGGTCTCCTCCGGCAACGCGCTGCCCGAGGCCGCCGCGGTCAACGAGTACACGGTGCCCGCCGAGTACACCCCGGCCGGCGACCCGGCCGCCGGCGGCAGCATCAACGGCCTGACGCTGGAGCCCGCGCGCTACGCCCTGGACTTCTACGAGTCCCTCGAGGGCATGAACGTCAAGATCGGCACCTCGCGCGTGGTCGGCGCCACCACCCCGCACGCGGAGCTGTGGGTCACGGTCAAGGGCTGGGAGAACGCCGCCAGGCGCGGCGGCACCGTCTACGGCTCCTACGAGTCCCAGAACACCGGCCGCCTGAAGATCCAGCAGCTCGCGCCGCTCGCGCAGCAGCCCTTCCCCGTGGCCAACGTCGGCGACAAGCTGACCGGCGTCACCGAAGGCCCCATGGACTTCAACCAGTTCGGCGGCTACACGCTGGTGGCCCGCACCCTCGGCGCCGTCAAGGCGGGCACCATCGCCCCCGAGAAGACCAAGCCGCAGGCCGAGCAGGAGCTCGCGGTCGCCACGTACAACGTCGAGAACCTCGACCCGACGGACCCGCAGGAGAAGTTCGACGCGCTGGCCAAGGCCGTCGTCGAGAACCTCGCCTCCCCCGACATCCTCGCCCTGGAGGAGATCCAGGACGACAACGGCGCCAAGAACGACGGCACCGTCTCCGCGGAGCAGACCCTCACCAAGTTCACCGCGGCCATCGCGGCGGCGGGCGGCCCGGCCTACCAGTGGCGGACCGTCAACCCCGAGGACAAGAAGGACGGGGGCGAGCCCGGCGGCAACATCCGCCAGGTGTTCCTCTTCAACCCGGCGCGGGTCTCCTTCACCGAGCGCGCCCCGGGTGACGCGGTGACGGCGACGGGCGTCGTCACGGAGAACGGCAAGACCCACCTGACCCACTCCCCCGGCCGCGTGGACCCGGCGAACCCGGCGTGGGCCGACAGCCGCAAGCCGCTGGCCGGCGAGTTCACCTTCCGCGGCAAGACGGTCTTCGTGATCGCCAACCACTTCGGCTCGAAGGGCGGCGACGAGGCCCTGACCTCGCACCACCAGCCGCCGCTGCGTTCCTCGGAGGCCAAGCGGCTGCTCCAGGCGCAGGCCGTGAACGGCTTCGTGAAGCAGATCCTGGCCGAGGACAAGAACGCCAACGTCCTCGTCCTCGGCGACATCAACGACTTCGAGTTCTCCGCGACCACGGACGCGCTGGCGGACGGCGGGGCGCTGTACCCGGCGATCAAGTCGCTGCCGAAGGCCGAGCGCTACTCGTACGTCTACCAGGGCAACGCGCAGGTGCTGGACCAGATTCTGACCAGCCCGGCGATCAAGAAGTTCACGTACGACAGCGTGCACATCAACGCGGAGTTCGCCGCCCAGAACAGCGACCACGACCCGCAGGTGCTGCGCTTCCGCCCGTAGTCCCCGGGGCAGGAGCCGCAGGGGGTCCGGCCGCCGTCCCGGCCGGGCCCCCTGCCGCCATCCCGTCATGGTCTTCCGCGTCGCCACGGACCGGCGGGCGAGGGACTGGGCGCGGAGCTGATGCGGCCGGCTGCCGAGCGGGCCCGCGCGCGCGGCTCGGCCGTGACGGGCAGGCCCCGGGCAAGATGGGGACTTTCGACCCTGGCGTGACGCTCGCCACATCTCCACCGAATCGACCGGTTGTGGTGTTGAGTGTCTGCACGCCCGATCTTGTCCCGGCACGCACCGACCGCCCCCCTGGAGGATCCTGGTGTTCCCCTCGATCTCCCTCGCCCAGGAAATCGGCCTCGCCGTCCTGTTCGTGGCAGCGCTCGTCTGGGTGGCGGGCCTGGGCCACATGCTGTGGGACAGCCGCTTCCCCCGGCCGGAGCCCGGTGCCCCCGAGGCCCTGCCGATGATCCCGGGCCAGCGCACCCGCGCCGCGCACCCGATGGAGTCGGTCCAGCTGACGGAGGCGGAGGAACAGGCCTTCGCGGGCCTGATCCGCACGCTCCCCCTGCACTGAGCGCCCCCGGCACCCGGAGCTCCCCCGCCCGCCGGCGCGCCCGGCAGCCCGAGGATGCGGTCAGCACGCTGCTCATCGGCATCGGCACGTGCCCGGGACCGCCCGTGTGCGGCGCCGCGCACACCCGCCTCGTCGTCGGCGGCCTCGCCGTCATCACCCGCAGCGAGCGCACGACGGCCGGACTCGGCCCCCCGGGCGGGCCGCTCCGCCCCGCGGACGCCCCGCGGACCGCGGGGGTCCGGGAGGGCGCCCGGCGGGCGGAGCGGACCGTCAGTTGTGGCTGTGCAGGACCTCGTTCAGGCCGCCCCAGTTCGCCTTGTACGGGCGGGCCTCGACGGCGCCGGTCACCGAGTTGCGGCGGAAGAGGATGTTGTCGGCGCCGGAGAGCTCCAGGGCCTTGACGATCTGGCCGTCCGGCAGGGTGACGCGGGTGCCCGCGGTGACGTACAGGCCGGCCTCGACGACGCATTCGTTGCCGAGGGCGATGCCGATGCCCGCCTCGGCGCCGACCAGGGTGCGCTCGCCGATCGAGATGATCTGCTTGCCGCCGCCCGAGAGGGTGCCCATGGTGGAGGCGCCGCCGCCGATGTCGGAGCCGTCGCCGACGACGACGCCCGCGGAGATGCGGCCCTCGACCATGGAGGTGCCGAGGGTGCCGGCGTTGAAGTTGACGAAGCCCTCGTGCATGACGGTGGTGCCCTCGGCGAGGTGCGCGCCGAGGCGGACGCGGTCCGCGTCGGCGATGCGCACGCCCTTGGGGGCGACGTAGTCGGTCATCCGCGGGAACTTGTCGATCGAGGTGACCTGGAGGTGCAGGCCCTCGGCGCGGGCGTTGAGGCGGACGGTCTCGACCTGGTCGACGGCGACCGGGCCCAGCGAGGTCCACGCGACGTTGGTCAGCAGGCCGAAGACGCCGTCGAGGTTCTGGCCGTGCGGCTTGACCAGGCGGTGGCTGAGCAGGTGCAGGCGCAGGTACGCGTCGTGCGCGTCCAGCGGCTTGTCCTCCAGGGAGGCGATGACCGTGCGGACGGCCACGACCTCGACGCCGCGGACCGCGTCGTTACGGATCGCCTTGGCCGCGGCGGCGCCGAGGGACTCCACGGCCTGCTCGGCGGTGAGGCGCTCGGTGCCGGCCGGGCCGGGCTCGGCGACCAGCTCGGGGGCGGGGAACCAGGTGTCGAGGACGGTGCCGTCGGAGGTGATGGTGGCAAGTCCGGCGGCGACGGCGCCGGTGGTACGCGTAGCAGTCATGCCCGAAACCTAACCGGCGACGGCTTGAGGTTGCGAACCGGTCTCATGTGCCGGTCGGGCCGCGTGTCGCCGCTGCCGCGCCCAGGCCCACAGCACCGCCGCACCCGCCGTCGCCGCGAGGGCGGCGCACAAGGGCCACAGCAGCCCGGGCGCGGCCGAGTACAGCGCTCCGCCCAGCGGCGGGCCGATGACGACCCCGCTGACCGAGATCCCGGCGTACAGGCTCTGGAAGCGCCCGACGGCGTGCTCGGGCGCCTCGTCGGCTACGTAGGCGGTGGCGGTGGTCTTGTAGAGGATCTCGCCGAGGCTCAGCAGCACCATCATCACCACGGCGCTCGCGATCCCCGCTCCGAACAGCAGCGCCGCGTACCCGGCCCCGACCAGCACCAGCCCGGTGCCGATCACCGGCAGCGCCGGACGCTCGCGCAGCGCGACGGCGGCGGGCAGCTCCAGCAGCAGGATCACCCCGCCGTTGAGGGCGATGACGAGCCCGAAGACGCGCGGGTCCAGGCCCTGGTCGGTGAGGAAGACGGCGAAGGTGGAGTACTGCTGGCGGTAGACGGCGTCGGTCACAAGGATCGCGCCGAGCACCACCAACAGGGCCGGCCGGGCCCGCAGTTCAGCGGTGATTCCGCGCCCCCGGCCCCCGTCCGGGACCGCGGAGGTCCTGCGGGAGGCACCGCGCGCCGGGACGACGCGGGCGGTCCAGAGGGCGAAGAAGAGGGTCCCGACGCCGTCGGCGACGAACAGCCAGTCGTACGACAGCCCGGTCGCGATCAGGGCGCCCAGCGGGGGACCCAGGGTGAAGCCGCCGTTGGACACGCACCGTACGACGGCGAAGGCCTGGCGGCGGCCTCCCTCCGGGACGGTGACCGCGACCAGCGCGGAGTTGGCGGCCCGGATCACGCCGGAGGCGTACTGGGCCACCGGGATGGCCGCGAAGAGGAGGGGCGCGGGCAGCAGAGGGAAGGCCATGAGGGTCAGCCCGCCCAGGGTGGCGGCGGCCAGGAGCACCCGGCGGTGGCCGAAGCGGTCGCCGTACCAGCCGCCGGTGAAGTTGCCCGCGACCAGGCCGATTCCGCCGATGCCGGTGACGAGGCCGGCCTGCGCGGCGCCGAGTCCGCGCGGGCCGGTCAGGTAGAGGAAGACGAAGACGAAGGTGAAGCTGACGACGGCGTTGACGAACACCCCCGCAGCCAGCAGCCACACGACCCTCGGTATGTCCTTGAACCCCTGCAGCACACCCGTGCCCCCCGCTTCCACGCTCGACCGATGAGTTAGTTCCTTTTGGGAACGGACTATGTCAGCATGACAGCCTTGGGTCAACGGACAAAGGAGTTCCCATGGCCCAGCGCACACACCTCGGCGACGCGGACTGCGCCATCGCCCAGGCCCTCGATGTGGTGGGCGACTGGTGGACGCTGCTGATCGTGCGCGACGCGGCGCGCGGCCTGCACCGCTTCGACGCGCTCCAGCGCGAGCTGGGCATGTCCCGCAAGGTGCTCGCGGAGCGGCTGAAGCTGCTCGTCGAGGCCGGGGTGTTGTCGCGCGAGCCGTACCAGGAACGTCCGGTGCGGCACGAGTACCGGCTGACCCCGCGCGGGCGGGGACTGCTGCCCGTCCTGGTGGCCCTCCAGGACTGGGGCGACACCTGGATCCTGGGAGAGGGAGAGATGACGGCCACGGCCGACGAGGCATCGCGCGAGGCGGAGCGGGTGCACGCGCTGCGGGGCACGCGGGTGCCGCCGCTGCTGCTGCCGGACCGTTTCGGCGGGACCGGCGACCCGGTGGCGGACACCCCGTTCACGGTCCTGTACTTCTTCCCCGGCGCCTATGCGCGGGCCGAGTCCTATCCGCCCGGCTGGGCCGGGATCCCGGGCGCCAAGGGCTGCACGTTCGAGTCGTGCACGTACCGCGACCAGCTGGCCGAATTCACAGCGGCCGGCGCCACCGTGCACGGCGTCTCGACCCAGCGCCCCGACGAACAGCGGGAGTTCGCGGAGCAGGAGCGGCTGCGCTTCCCGCTCCTCTCGGACGCCGACCTGGCGCTGACGGCCGCGCTGCGGCTGCCGACGTTCCGCGCGGCGGGCGTGAGCCGGATCAAGCGGCTGACCCTCGTCATCGACCGCGACCGCACGGTGCGCGAGGTGATCTACCCGATCCGCGACATCGAGGCGAGCGTACGGACGGCCCTCACGGCGGTCCGCGCCGCCGCCTCCACGGCCTGAGGCTCGCCCGCAAAGCCCCGCCCTGCCCGGGCGGCCGGTGCTACGCCCCGGACCCGGCCCGGCCCCCCAGGACCCGGGCCAGGATCTCCCGGGCGTACGACTCGTCGTACTCGGCGTCCGTCAGCAGGACCTGGAGGCTGATGCCGTCCATCACGGCCACCAGCGCCCGGGCCGTGACCGGGTCGGTCCGCGGGATCAGCGCCTCGGACGCGGCCTCGCACCACTCGGCGGCGACCGGCCGCAGGGCCGGGCGGCGCAGTGCCGCGAGGTAGAGCTCGTACTCCAGCTCCACCCGGCCCCGGTCCGCCGCCAGGAAGTCGCCCAGGAGGCGGGCCAGCGCCCCGGCGAGGTCCGCGTCCGGATCGGCCAGCGCCGGCGCGTCCGCCACCGCCTGCGCGAAGCCCTCGTTGGCCTGCCGCAGCGCCGCGACCAGCAGGTCGTCCAGCGTCTTGAAGTGGTACGTCGTCGAGCCCAGCGGTACGTCGGCCTCGGCGGCCGCGCTGCGGTGGCTCAGTCCGGCGATGCCCTTGGCGCCGACCACCCGGATCGCGGCGTCGATGATCCGCTGGCGCCGGTCCGGGTCGTAGCGCCGCACACCCTGCGGCATCAGTGCGCCCCGCCCAGGTTCAGCAGCACCACCCCGCCGATCACCAGGGCGATCCCGGCGATCTTCGCGGCGGTGGCCGCCTCCCCCAGGAACACCATGCCGATCGCGGCGATGGCCGCGGTGCCGACGCCGGCCCATATCGCGTAGGCCGTGCCGACCGACATGGTCTTCAGCGTCTGCGCGAGGAGGGTGAAGGCTATGGCGTATCCCAGCAGGGTGCCGAGGGAGGGCCACAGCTTCGTGAAGCCGTCGCTGTACTTCATGGCGGTGGTGCCGGCGACCTCGGCGGCGATGGCTGCGGCGAGCAGGACATAGGGCATGCGTACGAGAGTACACAGCGATGCGTACACCCGTACACACGAGTTGCGCCGCGCGCCCGCGCCCGGCTCGCACCCACGAGAACAGCGAGGGCCCCCGGCACGACCGTGCCGGGGGCCCTCCTGCGAGCGCAGATGGTCAGACGTTGAAGCCGAGCGCGCGGAGCTGCTCACGGCCGTCGTCCGTGATCTTGTCCGGGCCCCACGGCGGCATCCAGACCCAGTTGATCCGGAGTTCGTTGACGATGCCGTCCGTCGCCGACTTCGCCTGGTCCTCGATGACGTCCGTCAGCGGGCAGGCCGCCGAGGTCAGCGTCATGTCGAGGGTGGCGATGTTCGCGTCGTCGATGTGGATGCCGTAGATCAGGCCCAGGTTGACGACGTCGATGCCCAGCTCGGGGTCGACCACGTCGTAGAGGGCCTCGCGGACCTCTTCCTCGGTGGCCGGCTTGGTCGACGCCTCGGGCGTCGCGTTCTCGGTCATGCCGTCTTCCTCTCCGCGTCGCCCAGGGCCTGGGCGGTCGCGTCCTTCCACGCCATCCAGCTGAGCAGGGCGCACTTCACACGGGCCGGGTACTTGGAGACGCCGACGAACGCGACCGCGTCCTCCAGCACCTCCTCCATGGCCTCGTCGGGCTCGATCTTGCCCTTGGACTGCATCATCTCCAGGAACGCCGCCTGGATCTTCTGCGCCTCGGCCAGTTCCTTGCCCACGAGCAGCTCGTTCAGCACGGAGGCGCTGGCCTGGCTGATGGAGCAGCCCTGGCCCTCGTAGCTGACATCCGTCAGCTTCTCACCGTCGTACTTCACGCGCAGCGTGATCTCGTCGCCGCAGGTCGGGTTGACGTGGTGCACCTCGGCGTCGCCGTCACGCAGGCCACGCCCGTGCGGGTGCTTGTAGTGGTCCAGGATCAGTTCCTGGTACATCGAATCCAGCTTCACTGCGTCCTCGTCGCCTCGTCCGTCAGCCGAAGAAGTTCCGTACGTGCTCCAGCCCGTCGACCAGTGCGTCGACGTCGGCCGGAGAGGAGTACAGGTAGAAAGACGCTCGCGTCGTCGCCGGAATTCCGTAGCGCAGGCAGACGGGGCGCGCGCAGTGGTGTCCCACGCGGACCGCGATGCCCTGCTCGTCCAGGACCTGGCCGACGTCGTGCGGGTGGATGTCGCCGAGCACGAAGGAGATCGCGGCTCCGCGGTCCTCGGCCGTGGTCGGGCCGATGATCCGCAGGTCCGGCACCTCGGCGAGGCGCTTGATCGCGTACTCGGTGATCGCGTGCTCGTGCGCGGCGATCTTGTCCATGCCGATCGAGGTCAGGTAGTCCACAGCCGCGCCGAGGCCGACGGCCTGGGCGATCGGAGGCGTACCGGCCTCGAACTTGTGCGGCGCCGGGGCGTAGGTCGAGGCGTGCATCGACACGGTCTCGATCATCTCGCCGCCGCCGAGGAACGGAGGCAGGTCCTCCAGGAGCTCCTGGCGGCCCCACAGGACGCCGATGCCGGTCGGGCCGCACATCTTGTGGCCGGTGAAGGCCACGAAGTCGGCGCCGAGCGCCTGCACGTCCAGCGGCATGTGCGGAGCGGCCTGGGAGGCGTCGATCAGCACCAGCGCGCCGACGTCCTGGGCGCGCCGGACGATCGCCTCGACCGGGTTGACCGTGCCCATGATGTTGGAGACCAGCGTGAAGGAGACGATCTTCGTCTTCTCCGTGATGACCTCTTCGATGTCGGACAGGTCGAGCCGGCCGTCGTCGGTGAGGCCGAACCACTTCAGCTTGGCGCCGGTGCGCTGCGCGAGCAGCTGCCACGGCACGATGTTGGAGTGGTGCTCCATCTCCGTGATGGCGATCTCGGTCTCGCGGTCGACCCGGTAGGGCTCGTCCGCCCAGCCGAGCATGTTCGCGACGAGGTTGAGCGACTCCGAGGCGTTCTTGGTGAAGATCACCTCGTCGCGGCTCGGCGCGTTGATGAAGGCGGCGACCTTGTCGCGGGCGCCCTCGTACAGCGCCGTGGCCTCCTCTGCGAGCACGTGCACGCCGCGGTGGACGTTCGCGTTGTGCTGCTCGTAGTACTCGTTCAGCGCGTCGAGCACCTGGCGCGGCTTCTGCGAGGTCGCAGCGTTGTCCAGGTAAACGATCTTCTTCCCGTCGTGGACCACACGATCCAGCAGGGGGAAGTCCTTGCGGATCGCCTCGATGTCGAGGAGGCCAGGCAGCTGTGTCACGCGGTCGCGCCACCCTTCACGTACTTGTCGTAGCCCTCGTTCTCCAGCTGGTCGGCGAGCTCGGCGCCGCCGGACTCGGCGATGCGGCCGTTCGCGAACACGTGCACGAAGTCGGGCTTGATGTAGCGCAGGATGCGCGTGTAGTGGGTGATCAGCAGGGTGCCGACCTCACCGCTCTCGCGGACGCGGTTGACGCCCTCGGAGACGATGCGCAGGGCGTCGACGTCGAGGCCGGAGTCGGTCTCGTCGAGGATCGCGATCTTCGGCTTGAGGAGCTCCAGCTGGAGGATCTCGTGGCGCTTCTTCTCACCGCCGGAGAAGCCCTCGTTGACGTTGCGCTCGGCGAAGGCCGGGTCCATCTGGAGCTGCTCCATCGCGGACTTGACCTCCTTCACCCAGGTGCGCAGCTTGGGGGCCTCGCCGCGGATGGCGGTGGCGGAGGTGCGCAGGAAGTTGGAGACCGAGACGCCGGGGACCTCGACCGGGTACTGCATGGCGAGGAAGACGCCGGCGCGGGCGCGCTCGTCGACGGACATCTCCAGGACGTCCTCGCCGTCGAGGGTGACGGTGCCGCCGGTGATCGTGTACTTCGGGTGGCCGGCCAGCGAGTACGCCAGCGTGGACTTCCCGGAGCCGTTCGGACCCATGATGGCGTGCGTCTCACCCTGCTTGACGGTGAGGTCGACGCCCTTGAGGATCTCGCGGGCGCCGTTCTCGGCCTCGACGGAGACGTGCAGGTCGTGGATTTCAAGCGTTGCCATGGATACCTCAGGACTCCTGGGTGAGGGAGACGAGCACGTCGTCCCCTTCGATCTTTACGGGGTATACGGGGACGGGGCGCGTCGCGGGCAGACCGGAGGGCTTGCCGGTGCGCAGGTCGAAGGCCGACCCGTGCAGCCAGCACTCGATCATGCAGTCCTCGACCTCGCCCTCCGAGAGCGAGACGTTCGCGTGCGAGCAGATGTCGTTGATGGCGAACACCTCCCCGTCGGTGGAGACGATGGACACCGGCGTGCCGTCGAGTTCCACCCGCTTGGGGGTGTTCTCCTCCAGCTCGCTCAGCGCGCAGGCCTTGACGTAGTTCATCAGACGGAACCCTGGAGCTCGGCCTCGATCTTGGAGATCAGGCGCTCCTCGATGTCGTCGACACCGATCTGCTGGACGAGCTCTGCGAAGAAGCCGCGGACGACCAGGCGGCGGGCCTCGTCGGCCGGGATGCCGCGGGCCTGCAGGTAGAAGAGCTGCTCGTCGTCGAAGCGGCCGGTCGCGGAGGCGTGGCCGGCGCCGACGATCTCGCCGGTCTCGATCTCCAGGTTCGGCACGGAGTCGACCCGCGCGCCGTCCGTGAGGACGAGGTTGCGGTTCATCTCGTAGGTGTCGGTGCCCTCGGCGCTCTTCTCGATGAGCACGTCGCCGATCCAGACGGCGTGGGCGTCCTGGCCCTGCAGCGCGCCCTTGTAGACCACGTTCGACTTGCAGTGCGGCGCGTCGTGCGTGACCAGGAGGCGGTGCTCCTGGTGCTGGCCGGCGTCCGTGAAGTACAGGCCGAGCATCTCGGACTCGCCGCCGGGGCCCGCGTAGGTGACGCGCGGGTGCAGGCGGACGAGGTCGCCGCCGAAGGTGACGACGACGGACTTGAAGCTCGCGTCGCGGCCGATGAGGGCGTTGTGCTGCGAGGTGTGGACCGCGGTGTCGTCCCAGTCCTGGACGGACACGAAGGTCACCTTGGCGCCGTCGCCGACGAGGATGTCCACGTTGGCGGCGCGCACGCCGTCACCGGTGTGGTCGATCACGATGATCGCCTCGGCGAAGGGCTTCACGTCGAAGACGGTGTGGCCGAAGGTCGTGCCGCCCTCGCCGTGCAGGGCGACCCGGATGGGCTCGGCGAGCACGGTCTCCTTGGGCACGGTGATGACCGTGGCCTTGGCGAAGGAGGAGAAGGCCTGCGCGGCGACCCGGTCGACGGGCGTGCCGGCCTTGCCGATCCGCTCGTCGCCGCGCTCCACCGACTCGACGCTCACGCCCTCGGGCGCGTCGATCTGGGCCTTCATGGTGCCGTCCGCGACAGCGGTGCCGTCGTGCAGGCCCTTGAGGCGGGCGAGCGGCGTGAAGCGCCACTCCTCCTCGCGGCCGTGCGGGACCGGGAAGTCGGCCACGTCGAAGGACGGGGGCGCGCTCATCCGGGTGGCGACGGTGGACTCGGCGGCCACCGCGATCGCGCCGGCGGTGGTGGAGCCCGCCGGAATGTTCTGAGCCTCAGCCATGGCTGTCGTCTTGCTCGCTCTCTTAAAAGAAGCAGGTCTGCGTCTGTGGATGTGCTGCGGGCGGGGCGGTCGGACTAGCCGACCGAACCCTCCATCTGCAGCTCGATCAGCCGGTTGAGCTCCAGCGCGTACTCCATGGGCAGCTCCTTCGCGATCGGCTCGACGAAGCCGCGCACGATCATGGCCATGGCCTCGAACTCGGTGAGGCCGCGCTGCATCAGGTAGAAGAGCTGGTCGTCGGAGACCTTGGAGACGGTGGCCTCGTGGCCCATCGTCACGTCGTCCTCGCGGACGTCCACGTACGGGTACGTGTCCGAGCGGGAGATCGTGTCCACGAGCAGCGCGTCGCACAGCACGTTGGACTTGGAGCCGGCGGCGCCCTCGCCGATCTCGACCAGGCCGCGGTAGGAGGTGCGGCCACCGCCACGGGCCACCGACTTGGAGACGATGTTCGAGGAGGTGTTCGGCGCCATGTGGACCATCTTGGAGCCGGCGTCCTGGTGCTGGCCCTCGCCCGCGAAGGCGATGGACAGGGTCTCGCCCTTGGCGTGCTCGCCCATCAGGTAGACGGCCGGGTACTTCATGGTGACCTTGGAACCGATGTTGCCGTCGATCCACTCCATGGTCGCGCCCTCGTACGCCACGGCGCGCTTGGTGACCAGGTTGTAGACGTTGTTCGACCAGTTCTGGATCGTCGTGTAGCGGCAGCGGCCGCCCTTCTTGACGATGATCTCGACGACGGCGCTGTGCAGCGAGTCCGAGGAGTAGATCGGGGCGGTGCAGCCCTCGACGTAGTGGACGTAGGCGTCCTCGTCGACGATGATCAGCGTCCGCTCGAACTGGCCCATGTTCTCCGTGTTGATGCGGAAGTAGGCCTGGAGCGGGATGTCCACGTGGACACCCTTGGGGACGTAGATGAACGAGCCGCCGGACCACACCGCGGTGTTCAGCGACGCGAACTTGTTGTCGCCGACCGGGATGACCGTGCCGAAGTACTCCTGGAAGAGCTCCGGGTGCTCCTTGAGCGCGGTGTCCGTGTCGAGGAAGATCACGCCCTGCTCCTCCAGGTCCTCACGGATCTGGTGGTAGACGACCTCGGACTCGTACTGCGCCGCGACACCGGCGACGAGGCGCTGCTTCTCCGCCTCCGGGATGCCGAGCTTGTCGTAGGTGTTCTTGATGTCCTCGGGCAGGTCCTCCCAGGAAGCGGCCTGCTTCTCGGTGGAGCGCACGAAGTACTTGATGTTGTCGAAGTCGATGCCCGAGAGGTCGGAGCCCCACATCGGCATGGGCTTCTTGCCGAAGAGCTTCAGGCCCTTGAGGCGGAGGTTCAGCATCCACTCCGGCTCGGACTTCTTCGCCGAGATGTCGCGGACGACGTCCTCGGACAGACCCCGCTTGGCAGCGGCACCGGCCGCGTCGGAGTCGGCCCAGCCGTATTCATAGGTGCCCAGGCCATCGAGCTCAGGGTGAGCAGTCTCCGTGGTCATGCGGGGTTCCTCCCGGCCGTACTTGCAGATACTGATGTGTCGGTCTGTGTGGTGCCCGCGCTTCGCGGAATGAACGTCGTGCACACTCCGTCGCCATGGGCGATCGTGGCGAGGCGCTGCACGTGCGTCCCGAGCAGGCGGGAGAAGACCTCGGTCTCCGCCTCGCAGAGCTGCGGGAACTGCTCGGCCACGTGGGCGACCGGGCAGTGGTGCTGGCAGAGCTGTTCACCGCTGTGCGGACCGGGAGCGCTCTTCGCCGTAGCAGCGTACCCGTCCTGCGTCAACGCCTTGGCAAGGGCCTCCGTGCGGCCCTCGGGGGCGGCCGCCTCGACGGCCTCCCGGTAGGTCTGCGCCTGCGACTCCATCCGCGCCCTGGCGAAGGCGGCGACGGCCGCCTCGCCCTGCTCGCCGCCGCCGACGGACTGCGCGATCCAGCGCAGGGCGTCCGCGGCGAGCGTGTCGTAGGACTGGTCGAAGGCGTCGCGGCCGCAGTCGGTGAGCGCGAAGACCTTGGCGGGCCGACCGCGCGTCCGCGCTCCGTACACGCGCTGCTCACGGGCTTCGACCACGTCGTCGGCGACGAGGGTGTCGAGGTGGCGGCGGACGGCGGCCTGGGTGAGGCCGAGGCGCTGGGCGAGGTCGGCGACGGTGGACGGGCCGTGGTCCAGGATCGAGCGCGCCACCCGGTTGCGGGTTGACCGCTCCCCGGTGGTGAGCTCCCCCTGGGGGGCCTCGTTCTGCCGTTCGCCGTATTTCACAACGCCATTGTTGCGTAATTAACCGAGCCCGGACAAGCCGTGACGGACGCCACGCCTGGTGGCCTCCATCACTAAGGGTTACCTAATCTATCTACGGAGAGTTATCCGGAGGGCTCGCTTCCGCTCACCCCCCACCCCCTGCCTCCGCCGGACACAACGCTCCCACCAGCACTCATGCGGCCACAGCGGCCCCGGCGCCCCGCACACCGGGTGCGGCGAGAGATCACCGAAACCGGATGGGCCGTACGGGACCACCGGACTGAAAAAAGCCATTTCCGCGACCGGGTGTCCGCATGGCCCGCCCTCGGCCCGGGACCCTCCCCCCAGCTCCGTAGACTCACCCACCATGAGCAACGACCCCGCCGTGGAGATCCGCGGACTGGTGAAGCGGTACGGCGCCAAGACGGCGGTGGACGGACTGGACCTCACCGTCCGCTCGGGCTCCGTCACCGCGGTCCTCGGTCCCAACGGCGCGGGCAAGACGACCACGGTCGAGACCTGCGAGGGCTTCCACCGCCCCGACGCCGGAACCGTCCGCGTCCTCGGCCTCGACCCCGTCGCCCGGGCCGAGGCGCTGCGCCCGCGGATCGGCGTGATGCTCCAGTCCGGAGGCGTCTACTCCGGGGCGCGCGCCGTCGAGATGCTGCGCCACACGGCCAAGCTCCACGCCGACCCGCTCGACCCGGACATGCTGGTGGAGCGCCTGGGACTCGGCGGCTGCGGCCGCACCCCCTACCGCCGGCTCTCCGGCGGCCAGCAGCAGCGCCTGGCCCTGGCCATGGCCGTGGTGGGCCGCCCCGAGCTGGTCTTCCTCGACGAGCCCACCGCGGGCCTGGACCCGCAGGCCCGCCGGGCCACCTGGGACCTCGTACGGGAACTGCGCGCCGACGGGGTCACCGTCGTCCTCACCACCCACCACATGGACGAGGCCGAGCAGCTCGCGGACGAGGTCGCCATCGTGGACGCGGGCCGGGTCATCGCCCACGGCAGCCCCGAGCAGCTGTGCCGGGGCGGCGCCGAGAACACCCTGCGCTTCACCGGCCGCCCCTCCCTCGACCTGGCCTCGCTGCTGAAGGCACTGCCCGACGGAACCCAGGCGGCCGAGGCCGCCCCCGGCGTCTACCGGGTGACCGGCGAGGTCGACCCGCAGCTGCTGGCGACCGTCGCCTCCTGGTGCGCGCAGAACGGCGTGCTGCCGGACAGCCTCTCGGTGGAGCGGCACACCCTCGAAGACGTCTTCCTCGAACTGACCGGCAAGGAGTTGCGCGCATGAGCGCCGGCACGTTCACCCCCCGCCCGGGGGCCGCGCCCGTGTCCCGCATGATCCTCGCCCAGACGGCGCTGGAGACCCGGATGCTGCTGCGCAACGGCGAGCAGCTGCTGCTGACCGTGATCATCCCGGCGCTGCTGCTGATGCTGTTCTCCGCCGTGGACATCGTCGACACCGGCGCCGGCAAGCCGGTGGACTTCCTCGCCCCGGGCATCCTCGCCCTCGCCGTGATGTCCACCGCCTTCACCGGCCAGGCCATCGCCACCGGCTTCGACCGCCGCTACGGGGTCCTCAAGCGGCTCGGGGCCTCCCCGCTGCCGCGCTGGGCGCTGATGGCCGCCAAGACCCTGTCGGTGCTGGTCACCGAGGTGCTGCAGATCGCCCTGCTGACGGCGATCGCCCTCGCGCTGGGCTGGTCCCCGCAGGGGAACCCGCTATCGGTCGCCGCGCTCATCCTGCTGGGCACCGCCGCCTTCTCGGGGCTCGGGCTGCTGATGGCGGGCACGCTCAAGGCCGAGGCCACCCTGGCCGCCGCCAACCTGGTCTTCCTGCTGCTGCTGGTCGGCGGCGGGGTGATCGTGCCGATGGAGAAGTTCCCCGGCGCCGCGCAGTCCGTCCTGGGACTGCTGCCCATCTCGGCCCTGTCCGACGGTCTGCGCGCGGTGCTCCAGCAGGGAGCGGGACTGCCGTGGGGGGACGCGGCCGTCCTCGCGGCCTGGGCCGTGCTCGGGCTGGGCGCCGCCGCGCGGTTCTTCCGCTGGGAATGAAACCCTTCCCCTCGCCACGGCGCAGCCGCGAGGATGGGCGCCTCCACACATGAAGCCGGGGGGCGGACATGGTGCAGCGGGAGGCCGTTCTTCGGCTGGACGACCGGTGGGCGCGGGTGCGGGCGGGGGCCGCGCAGGCGGGGCCGGCGGAGCACGAGAGGCTCCTCGACGAGCTGATCGGCGCCCTGCGCCTGCTGACGGACGACCCCGAGTGCACCGCCCTGCTGGGGCTGCGCCTGGCCGACCGGGCCGCCCTGCGGTTCGCGGCGGGGGACCGCGCGGGCGCGCTCGCCACCATCGAGGAGGGCCTGCGCAGCTCCGAACGCGCCGCCCGGCACACCCCGGAGTACGCCCGCTGGTACGCCCGCGGGCTGATCAACCACGGAGTGTGGCTGGCCTGGCCGCTGAGCGACGCGGACCGGCTGCCGAAGCACCCCCTGGGGCCGGCCGCCGGCGGGGGCCCCAGCGCCATGGAGCGGGCCGCCGGTGAGCGCGCCCGCGATCTGACCCGTACCGCGGTGGAGGTGTGGGCGGGACTGGACCAGCGGGATCCGGTCAACCGGCGGGGCCTCGCCCAGGCCAAGGTGTTCCTCGGGGACCGCCTCGCGGAGCTGGGGCTCACCGAGGACGCGGTCGCCTGGGCCGTGGACGCGGAGTCCGACTTCCGCCGGCTGCTCCTGGCCGATCCCGCCGCGCAGGAGGCCGAGGCCGCCGAGGAGGCCCTCGACCACATCGGCC
This sequence comes from Streptomyces amritsarensis, assembly GCF_001953875.1. Classification (GTDB taxonomy): domain Bacteria; phylum Actinomycetota; class Actinomycetes; order Streptomycetales; family Streptomycetaceae; genus Streptomyces; species Streptomyces amritsarensis. The sequence goes on along the minus strand of NZ_MQUR01000123.1, from coordinate 1,529 downwards.
GCCAGCTGGAACTGCGCCTGCGCCACCTGGCCTTCGACGAACTGGTCGGGCTGCGTACGCGGGGGCTGCTGCCCGAGCGGCTGCTGCCCCGGGCCGTGGTGGCCGCCCGCATCCGGTCGGTGGAGGAGCCCGAGATCGCGGCCCGGCTGCACCTCGGCGGCGAACAGGTGCGCACGATGCTGGAGGTCACCCCGTGGCTCGCGGTGTGGCGCTTCGACGTCCGCGGCCCTGACGGACTGTGGACCGCACTTGCCCACCCCTGGCACAGCGCCACAGAAGTGCGGAACCGGACGGCAGAGGACGTAGGGGCCGAATTGGTGCGCGGCTTCACGAGCTCGCCGGACTATCCGGGCGACGCCGCGCACTGGCGCGTCCTCCTGTGGTGGCACGAGGAGGGCGACCCCGCGGGGGCCAGGTTCCGGCTGCTCGCCGGTCCGGACGCACCACGCCCCACCCCCTCGTGAAAGTTTGCACAAGGGGTCGCCTACGATATGGGGCGTGTTGAACCCCCTCGCATTCATCGCCAGCCGCTGGACTCCGTCACCCCGGATCGTCCGGCGGGCCGCGCTCGCCGCGCTCGTCATGAGCGTGGCCATCGTCGTCACCGGCGGCGCGGTGCGGCTGACCGGATCCGGTCTCGGCTGCGACACCTGGCCCAAGTGCACCGACGACAGCCTGATCGCGACGCAGGAGCAGGGCATCCACGGGGCCATCGAGTTCGGCAACCGGATGCTGACGTACGTACTCAGCGCCGCCGTCGGCTGGGTGATCGTCGCGGCCCGCTCGGCCGAGCCCTGGCGCCGCTCGCTCACGAAGCTCGGCTGGGTCCAGTTCGCCGTCGTGATGGCCAACGCCGTGCTCGGCGGCATCACCGTCATGACGGGCCTCAACCCGTACAGCGTGGCCGGGCACTTCCTGCTCGCCACCACGCTGATCGCCGTGACGACCATCACCTGGCAGCGCGCCGGCGAGGGCGACACCGCTCCCCGCCCGCGCGTCCCCGGCCCGGTGCGCAAGCTGTCGTGGGCGCTGGTCTCCACCACCCTCGTCCTGATCGCCGCGGGCACGGTGGTCACCGGATCCGGCCCGCACGCCGGTGACAGCAGCGAGATCACGCGGATGCCGTTCGACTGGGAGGCCACCGCGCACGTGCACGCGATCGCCGCCTGGGTGGTCTGCGCGCTGGCCGTCGCGATGTGGCTGGTGCTGCGCGTGGTCGACGCCCCCGTCGACACCCGCTCCCGCGCCCGCGACCTGCTGCTCGTGCTGATCGCCCAGGGCGGCATCGGCTACGTGCAGTACTTCACCGACCTGCCCGAACTCCTGGTCGCCGCGCACATGCTCGGCTCCTGCCTGGTGTGGATCACCGTGCTCCGGCTCGCGCTGAGCCTGCGCGAGCGGCCGGCCGACGAGGCGGGGCTCCCCGCGCCGGACGAGGCCCGGCTCTCCACCGTCTGAGCCGGCCGCGCAGGCCGCTCGGGACCGGCCCTCACGGCCGGTCCAGCCGGTAGACGCGGCGGGCGTTGCCC
>NZ_MQUR01000182.1 GCF_001953875.1 Streptomyces amritsarensis | reverse complement strand
TACGAGGCATCGTTCGACCTCGGACGTTAAAGAACAAGTTAGGCCGGGTCCAGCCAAGAGACTGCTTGAGGAGCCGGAAGGTGTGCTCCACATGGAAGCGGCGAAAGGAATGCCTGCCAGCACCGGTCAACGTCGTCCGCGGCGGCACCAGTGCCCGACCACCACGGCCAGACGGGTTTGTTCACTCCGCCGCTCGGCAGCTTCTCGACCGTCAGGCGGATCACGGTGCCCTCGATGATCGGCAGTGGACCCTTGTGGTCGATCCACGCGGCCCTGCGGGTCAGCCGGGGATGGAGCCGCCCCCATGCCTGCACGGTCGCCGCCCCCTACCGGTCGGTGTTGGTGATGGTGACCGCGGTGACTTCGCCCCAGGTCTCGGGCCGTCCGAACACGAATTCGCCGCCTTGCTTCGGCGGGCGACCGCCTGCGGCAGTCAGATCCACGGGACTGGGACCGGCTTGCGCATCACCCGGTCCGAGCGGAGCCGGCCCAGGACCTCGGTCGGCATGTCCGTCAAAAGGTGCGCGATCCGAGGCGCGTCGTAGCCGGCGTCCATGACGATGAGGACGTCCGGTTGGCCCCGCTGCCACTGGCCCGCTGCGATGAGGCGTTCGACGACCTCGCGGCCCTGGATGGCGGTGACGGCCGCGAGGTCGGCGCCGGCTCCAGCCGGATCGCGTCCAGGAGGGCGGTCCAGGAGGTGCGGCCGCTCTCCAGCGCGGCAACGATCGAGTACGGCCAGCCCGGACCATCTGGTGTTTGCCCAGGCGCCGGCCGAAGGAGCGGTCCGGCACGTGTTGGCGTCCGGCCGTAGCCACGGCGAGACGTCGACCGCCAGCACCAAACGCCCGTCGGCCGCGCGGGGCAGCGGCACCCCGACCAGGGCACGGCGGAGCCGGGCGATGTCGATCTGGCCGTGGTTCAGTCCCGCGTAGAGGGCGCCGTGCCCGCGCCGATGCTCGGGCGCGAGGGCCAGGTCCACGAGCGTGCGAACCGGACCGTCGGTGCACAACAACGCGTCACACAGCTCGAAGAGGGCATCGCCCCGGGCAAGCAGGGAGGCGTACAGCTCGGTGCGCAACGCCGTCACCGCCGTGAACGCGTCTGGTTGAACCCCGTGCTCGGCCTGTCCCACGATCTGGCGGACCAAAAACGTCAAGCTGACGGGGGTGCCGACTCGGCCGGCCCGTCGGCCCCGGCCGAGGGGCTGCAGGGCTCGGCGGGGTTCCGGCTCGGCCAGGCCGGGCCGGTGGGCGGTTTCGGGGTGGGGTGCGGGGTCAGCGGCGGTGGATGCGGTCGACGCCGTACCAGCGGGAGACGCAGGCGGCGACCCAGTCCCGGGCGTAGGCGGTGGTGAAGAACGGTTCGGCGAGGCTGCCGATGGGCAGGGGGCGGTAGCCGACGTCCGTGGCGCCTTGCGCCGCCTGGGCGCGGATGCGGGCGTTCTGGGCGTCCCAGGCGATGGAGCGGGCCACCGTGGTGGTGGTGAGCTGCTGGACGGCGGGGACGAGGGAGGCCGTCGAGGCGAGCGTCAGGCAGAACGCGGCCGTGGCGCAGGCCGCCAGGGTGGCGGGGCCGGCGGGGCGGCGGGCGGCCAGGCGGGGGGCGGCCCATGCGCCCAGCAGGGCTCCGTAGCCGCACAGGGCCAGTTCCATGGGCAGCAGGTAGCTCGTCCAGGTACGGGCGTAGGTCCATCCGGTGGGGCCGTATCCGCTGCGCAGGCCGGCCGCCACCGCGAACGATCCCAGGGCCACCACGGGCAGTGGGAGCAGCAGCAGGGCGGCCCGTGTCCACCGCCCGGCCGGGGCCGGGGGCGGGGCCGGGGCTGGGGTCGGGGGTGAGGGTGAGGTCGAGGGTGAGGGTCGGGGGGTGCGCAGGGTGGCGGCCAGGCCCAGGAGGAGGCCGGCGGCCGGGGCGGCGAGGTAGGCCCACTGTCCGGTGACGGTGTCCCACATGCGGAGCCAGTCCTCGTAGGTGGCGTGCAGTTCGCCCGTGGAGAGCAGCGGCTCCTTCTCAAGCTGCTGGGCGCGGCGCCAGCGGGCGCCCGGGGAGGTGTAGAGGACGGCGAGGCCGCAGGCGAGGCCGGTGCACCACAGCAGGCACCAGGTGAAGGGGCGCCAGGTGGTGGCCAGGCGCAGGCGTGGCAGGCACAGCAGGGCGGTCAGGGCGGCGGTGAGGCCGCTGACGAGGGCGAAGGGTTCGCTGAGGGTGCCGAGGGCGAAGCCGATGAGGAGGGCGCCGGCGAGGCCGGCGGTGCGGACGGCCGGGCGGGGGTGGGTGAGGGTGGCCAGGGCCAGCAGGAGGGCCCACAGGCCGATGACGCCGGGCAGGGTGTGGGAGATGGTGGCGGGGGCCCACAGCAGGACCTGGTAGCTGCGGGTGCCGGCGAAGTAGAGGAGGGCCTGGAGGACCAGGGCGCAGGCGGTCAGGAGCAGCAGGGGCGGGGTGTGGCCGAGGGCGCGCAGGAGGCGGCGGCCCAGCAGGACCAGGGCGGTGGTGAGCAGGACGGTGATGAGGGTGGGGAGGATCTTGGTGCCGGCGGGTCCGCCGCTGTAGAGGAGGCCGCTGAGGAAGGCGTTGGCGATGCGGCCGTTCTGGGTGGTGTAGAAGTCGGCGGTGATGCCGAGGACGCCGAGGTCGCGGGTCTTCCATGCGGCGCACCAGTCGTCGGAGGTGGGGCGGATGTAGAGGCCGAGGAAGCATCCGACGGCGACGAGGGCTCCGGCGGCGGTGAGGAGGGTTGCCGCGGCGGCGGGCAGGAGGGTGCGCGGGAGTCGGCGGGGGCCGGTTTCCCGGCGGGTGGGGGTGGAGGGGCTGAGGCGTTCTTCCTCGCCCTCGGCCGCCATGGTGCTCATGGGCCTCCCCTTCGCAGCGGGGGCCCGTCGGGCAAGGGCGGCCGGTGCGCCCCGCCGGCTGTGGTGAGCGCACGGCCCGCGAACACCCATGATGTGCACGGCCCGCCGTGTCCGGCATCCCGGGCCGGGGGCGGTCCGGCCGGGCGGGCGAGGGCGGTTCGGGCAGGCGGGGGGCGGGCCGGGGCCGGCCGGGCGGGGGCGGGGCGGTTTCGGCAGGCGGGGGGCTGCTCGGGTGAGTGGAGGTGGGGTGTGGGCTCACCCGGGCGGCGGGCTGCCGTGGCGGGGTGGGCGGTGGTTGTCGAGGATGAGTGGGGGTCAGGCTTGCGCGCGTGCACCGGCTGCGGCGAGTACGCGGGTGCGTGGGCGTGTGTGTGGGTGCGGCGGAGGGAGTGGCGGTGTCCGGTGTCCTCGGCTGCTGGGCGGTGGTCGCGGCGGCGTTGACGAGTACGGCTGTTCCCGTGTGCGGTGCGGGCGGTCATGCGCCGTTGTCGGGGCTGGCCGCTCCTGCTGTCGGTGTGTTGTCGAATGCGAGTGCCGCCGAGGGGGTTTCGGCGTCGCTGGCTGCCGGTGCCCGGTATGTGGAGGGCAGCAACGTGCTGCGGCTGGCGTCGGGGCGGTGGCGGTATCTGCCGCCGGGGCGGTCGGTGTCGGTGGTGGTCGCGGCCGGGGACGCGGGGGCGCTGCGGCAGATCGGGCAGAGCCGGGCGTGGCTGGCTTCCGGCCGGGTTCCGGGGCGGTCGGCGGCCGAGCGGGCGGCGGCCGGGCGGGCGCTGCTGGCGATGCGGGCGCTGTTGCGGCCCAACGGGGCGATGGCGGCGGGGTGGAGTCCGGGGTGGATGTACGCGTGGCCGCGGGATTCGAGTTTTGCGTGTGCCGCGTTCGCGCTGACCGGGCATGACGCGGAGGCGTTTCGGATCCTGCGGCACAGTGCGGCGACCCAGCGCGGGGACGGCAGCTGGGAGGCGCGGACGAAGCTGGACGGTTCGGGGCCGCCGGACGGCAGGCGGTGGCAGCTCGATGCCAACGGCTGGGTGCCGTGGGCGGCGTGGCAGTGGTATCGGGCGGCGCCGGTGCAGGGGCGGCGGGAGCGGCTGGCGGTGCTGTATCCGATGGTCCGCAAGGCGGCCGACCGTGCGGCGCGTTCCCTGGGGGCGGACGGGCTGCCTCCGGCTTCTCCGGACTATTGGGAGCTGATGACGGCCACGGCGAACATCGGTACGGCCGCGCCGTTGCTGGCGGGGCTGAACGCGTCGGCGGACCTGGCGCGGGAGGCGGGCCGGCCGGTGGACGCGGTGCGTTGGGAGCGGGCGGCGCGGCGGCTGTCGGCGGGGATCTCCAAGCGGTTCTTCCCGCTCGGCTACCAGCGGAGCGTCGACGGGCGGCACGGGCGTGACAGTGCGGTGGCGTTCATGGCGCCTCCGTTCAACGCGGGGGCCGCCGGTGTGTCCGCGGCGTTGGAGGCCACCTACCGGGCGCTGCTGCTGCCCAACGGGGGGCTGACTCCGGGCAATGATCCGGGGGCGCCGTGGGGGGCGGTGGCGTGGACGCCCAGTACGGCGTTCTTCGCGCTGGCGTGGGCGGCGGGGGGCCGGCCGGCGAAGGCGGGGCCGGTGCTGGAGTGGGTGTTGTCGAAGCGGAACGGGTTGGGTGAGCTGCCGGAGAAGGTGGACGGGGCGGGTCGGCCGGCGTCGGTGGCGCCGCTGGCGTGGACGGGTTCGATCGTGGTGCTGTCGCTGGTGGCGCTGGAGGCCGGCGGGCTGTCCGCGCCGCCGCTGCGGCCGTAGGCGGCGGGCGTCACGGGGGTAGGGGGGGGGGGGGGCCGGGCCCGGCGCGGGGCGGTGCGGCGGCCTGGCCGTCGCGCAGGTCCTGGTCGGCTTTTTCCTCAGCCCGGTGCTGGTTCCGCTTCGCCCACGCGCGTCCGGGCGACCCCCTTTTTCCGCCACCTGCCTCAGTGGTGCGCCGCGCCCACCGGTGTCTGAACGCCGTCGGGCCGCTGACCGGGTGGTCGTCGTTCGGGGTGGGTTTACCCGTGCCACCCGGAGCCCTGGCGGGCGGCTTGGGCGAGGGCGGTGGGTGCGACGGCCCGGTGCCACGGCACGGACGGCGTCGGCCCGCCGGGCGTGCCGGGAGCCGGGGCCGGGGTGGGGGTGGGGGTGGGGGTGGGGGTGGGCGGGGGTGTGGTGGTGAGGTGCAGGTCGG
>NZ_MQUR01000118.1 GCF_001953875.1 Streptomyces amritsarensis | reverse complement strand
ACCACCGGCTACGACTACGACACCTTCGCCGCCGACCTGAACACCGTCATGGAGACCCTCGACCTCCACGACGCCGTCCTGGTCGGCTTCTCCATGGGCACCGGCGAAGTCGGCCGCTACCTCGGCACCTACGGCTCGGGCCGGGTCGCCAAGGCCGCCTTCCTCGCCTCGCTGGAGCCGTTCCTGCTCAAGACCGGCGACAACCCCGGCGGTGTCGACGGGAGCGTCTTCGAGGGCATCAAGCAGGCCGTCACCGCCGACCGGTACGCCTACTTCAGCGCGTTCTACCAGGACTTCTACAACCTGGACGAGAACCTCGGCACCCGGATCAGCGAGGAGGCCGTCCGCAACAGCTGGAACGTGGCCGCCGGCGCCTCCTGGTACGCCTCGCTGGCCTGCGTCTCCACGTGGACCACCGACTTCCGTGCCGACATCAAGAAGATCGACGTGCCCGCGCTGATCCTGCACGGCACCGCTGACCGCATCCTGCCCATCGACGCCACCGGCGAGCCCTTCCGCAAGGCGCTTCCGCAGGCCGACTACGTCGTCGTCGAGGGCGCCCCGCACGGTCTGCTGTGGACCCACGCCCAGGAGGTCACCGACGCCCTCCTCGCCTTCCTCGCCAAGTAAGGGCGGAGTCCGGCCTCTCACCGGCCGGGCGGCGAACCGCGGGCGCCCCGTCACCGTTCGACGGTGACGGGGCGCTGTCCGTCCTGGCACCACGGCAACTGTCAGCTGGAGACAGGGGCGCCATTCCTCGGGACCGGGAGCCGATGGCTCCCCTCCGCCCTCTCCGGGAGGGGCGGCGTGGGGTCCGTGTCCATGTCCAGGGCGGTGAGCCGGTCACGGACCTGCTGGGCGCTGTGGGACATGGCATGCTCGTCGGCGCTTGCGAGGGCTCGGACCCAGTCCGCCCGCGCGCCTTCCCGGTCGCCCTGGGCCAGCCGGGTGTCGCCGAGCCGCATCAGGGTGCCGATGGCGTTCCTGTGGTCACCCAGCTCCTCGAACGACTGTGTCGCCCGCTGGTAGGTGGCCACCGATTCCTCGCAACGGCCGAGCAGGCGAAGGGTGTGGCCCAGGATGTCCCAGGCCTGGGCCAGCTGCCACGGCGCGCCCAGGCGTTGGAACAACGCGATGCCCTCCTCGCTGTACAGAAGGCTCTCCTTGAGCTGCCCGAGGTTGGAGTGGAACCAGGCGAGCTCCATGAGGCACTCGGCCAACCACAACTCCTCACCCGTCTCCCGGGACAGCTCCAGCCCCCGTTCGGAGAACGTCACGGCCTCCTGGATCCGGCCGAACAGGAACAGCGCACACGCCGTGACGTAGTGGACGCGGGCCTGTTCACCGGTCTCGTCGAGTTCTTCGAAGATCACGGTGGCGCGTCGCAGGTGCTGAAGGGCTTGCTCCTGGTGGCCGAGATAGCCGTGGATGTGACCGAGGTGGCGTAGGCAACGGCCCTCTTCGAGACGGTCGTTCCGGCGCCGGGCCACGTCCAGAGCGGGGGTCAGCGCGGCGATGGCCTCCGGCCAGAACTCCTGGCGGTTGAGGTATTCCTTGAGCGACCAGGCCAGCCCGGTGATGTGGTGGTCCAGTTCCTGGTCGACAGCGGTGTGGAGCAAGCCGGTCAGGACCCGGTGTTCGGCGGTGAGCCATCGGGTCGCCTGCCCGACGGCGGTGAGGCGCTCCGGGGTGACGCCTGGGCCGGGTGCGCCGAGGTCGAGTTCGGGCGGCGTGTCCTGCTTGAGGAACCGGTTCGCCTCGTGGGCCGTGAACATGTAGTGGTCAAGCATCCGCCGGGTGGCGTGGTGACGTTCCCGGACGGTGTCGTGGGCGTGGGCGAGTTCGGTGGCGTAGCCGCGCAGCAGGTCGTGCACGCCGTAGCGGCCGGGCAGCGGTTGCTCCACGAGGCAGGAGCTGACCAGGCCGGCGAGGGCGCGGCGGGTTCGGGCGAGGGGAAGACCGGCGAGGCTGGCGGCGGCGGGGGCGGTGATGTGGGGGCCGGGGTGCAGGGCCAGGAGGCGCAGGAGCCGGGCTGTGGGCTCGTCCAGGGATCGGTAGGACCAGGAGAAGACGGCGCGTACGTCGGTGGTGGAGTCGAAGCCGGCGAACGCGTCCAGGCCGTCGGTCTCCCGCAGGTCGTCGACGATGGCGTGGAGGGGGAAGGACGGATCGAGTTCGGCGCGGGCGGCGACCACCGCGATGGCCAGGGGAAGCCGTCCGCACCGGCGGATGATGTCGGCCGTGGCGGCCGGCTCGGCGCCCAGTCGTTCGGCGCCCAGTCGCCGCTCGAGGGCCTCGTGGGCCTCCGCCTCCGAGGGCAGAGGGAGGGTGAGGGGTCGGGCGCCGTCGGTGGTGATCAGCCCGGGAAGCTGGTTACGGCTGGTGATCAGCGTGAGGCAGCCCGCTCCCCCGGGGAGCAGGGGGCGTACTTGTTCCTCGTCGCGGGCGTTGTCCAGGACGAGCAGGACCTGCCGATCGGCGAGGAGGCTGCGCAGGAGCGTGCTGCGGCCCGGGGTGTCCTCCGGGATGCGTTGGGCGGGAACCCCGAGGGCGGTCAGGAAGCCGTGCAAGGCGTTGCCGGGTTCGACGGCGGGTGCGTGGGGGTGGAAGCCGCACAGGTCGACGAAGAGCTGTCCGTCGGGGAAGGAGGCAGCGATGCGGTGGGCGTGGTGGACGGCGAAGGTGGTCTTGCCGACCCCGGGAGCCCCGCTGATGACGACGGCGGGAGCAGGAGTCGTACCGGACCGCGTCGGTGCACCGCTGACTGTGGACAGCCACGCGCCCTCGACCTCCCGCCCCGCAAACACCGCCAGGCTGCGCGGGAGTTGTGCGGGACGCGTCCGGGGCCGCGGCGCGGGTACCTCGCAATCCGCGTCCGGGGCGCGGCTCGCTTCGGACCGGTAGGCGGCGTCGGCCGGTTCGTCGCCGGCCGGACCCACGGCCGCGGCGGCGGACAGAAACGCCGCCCCGTCCTCCTCCGGCGTCCCGGACGTGCCCGGCCCGAGCGGATCGCGCCTGTCCCCGGTACGCCCGCCGGAGACGGACGCCGTGCCGGACCTGTCCGACCCACCGGCCGGGCGAAGGGGCGGCAGGTCGTGGTGGAGGATGCCGTGGTGCAGGGCGCGCAGGGATGGGCCGGGTTCGAGGCCGAGCTCCTCGGCGAGGTGCCGGCGCAGGTCGTTGTAGCGCTCAAGCGCTTCGGGGTGTCGGCCGGCCAGGTACAAGGCGCGCAGCAGCAGGCCCCAGCCGGTTTCCCGCAGGGGGTGCTCTGCGGTCATCTCCTGTGCCGCGTCCAGGGCCTCGATGGTCCGTCCTTGCAGGAGCAGGGCGGTGGCGCGGAGTTCACGGGTGGTCTGGCGCAGGTCTTCCAGGCGTGCCGCCTCGTTGACGGCGAACAGATGGTGCGCGGCGTCGGCGAACGCGTGGCCGCGCCACATCCCCAGTGCTACGCGCGCTTCCTCCACGACGCGTTCGGGCCGGCCCTGGTCCATGAACCGGCGCGCCCGGCCAAGAGCCCGCTCGAAGCGCGTGGTGTCACGGCTCTCGGACGGCACCCGCAGGGCATAGCCCAAGGGCTCGGTGACCAGAACCTCGCACGTACCCTCCCGGCGCAGGTGCCGGGGTTCCAGGACCGCTCGTACCTTGCTGACATGGGCGTGCAGGGAGCCCAATGCTGCGTCCGCCGCCCGTCCCGGCTCCTGCGGCCACAGTTCCTCGCACAACGTCTGCGGGGTGACCGCCCGACCGTCGGCGAGCAGCAGGCGGATCAGCAGCAGCCGCTGCCTGCGCCGACCCGGATCGAGTACCGCCCCCGCCCGCCGTACCACCAGCGGACCGAGCATTCCGAAGTCGAGATCCTGTCCCGCGTCTGTCACCGTACTCATCCGGAATCCCGCTCGACGACGCCACCATCGGAAGCGCATACATGACCACGGTCGGCGGACATGGGGGCGGCCCGCTCCCGCTGCGACGAGAACCGGACCCGCGCGATCCTCGTCGCGGCGATCGGGCCGCCGAGATGGGGGCTGTTCAGGTGGTCGGGGCGGTGAGGACCCCGTCGTCCCCCTCCCGCATACCACACAGGACATTAGCAGGACGCCGATCGGCGAGATCATTCGACGCGTGAACCGGTGTGACATCCACTCCGTTGACCGATCGAACGGCCGTCGTCAGGAGTGGAGAAGAAGACATGGTCCATGTCGAAGGAACGAGCACCGCCCGGTTCGAACCGGTCCGAGCGGCGCTGGCAGCGCACCTGGAGTCAGGCGAGGAGCTGGGTGCGTCGATCGCCGTGGATGTCGACGGAGTCATGGAAGTCGACCTGTGGGGTGGGCATGCCGACGAAGCACGGACCGTCCGGTGGCACCAGGACACCTTGGTCAACCTCTGGTCGACCACCAAGACCCTGAGCAGTCTGGCGGCTCTCGTCCTGGTCGACCGGGGGGCACTGGATCTCCACCGTCCGGTCGCGCACTACTGGCCTGAATTCGCCGCCCAGGGCAAGCAGGACATCGAGGTGCGGCATGTTCTGGCGCACACCTCGGGGCTGTCCGGCTGGCAGCAGCCGTTCACCATGGACGATCTGTACGACTGGCCCACCGCCAGCGCCCGGCTGGCCGCGCAGGCGCCCTGGTGGAAGCCGGGCAGCGCCTCGGGCTATCACGTGCAGACTCAGGGACAGCTCGTCGGAGAGCTCGTCCGGCGGGTCAGTGGCCGTACCCTGACCGAGTTCGTCGACACGGAGATCGCCGAACCGGCACGGGCCGACGTCCAGATCGGCGCGCGGCAGGCCGACTGGCCGCGCATCGCCGAACTGGTGGCCCCGGCGCAGCTCTCCGGAATGCCCGACGGCCTCGACCCCGACGGGATCTTCGCCAGGACGCTGCTCGGAAGCCCCGCCAGGGACGAGCACGTCGACACCCCGCGGTGGCGCCGCGCCGAACTCGGCGCCGTCAACGGACACGGCAACGCACGAGGCATGGCCCGCGCCCTCTCCGTGATCTCACGACGCGGTCGAGTGAACGACCTGCGACTCCTGTCCGAGGAGACGGTGGAGAAGGTCCTCGACGTACAGGCGGACGGAGTCGACCTGTTCCTGGGCGTCCCCGTGCGCTGGGGCATCGGCTTCGCACTCGCCGATGCGAGGACGATGCCGCACATGCCCACCGGAAGGGTCTGCTTCTGGGTGGGCCGGGGCGGCTCGATCGTCATGATGGACCTCGACCGGGGCGTCACGTTCTCGTACACGATGAACCGGCTGGGCGACGGAATCCTCGGCTCTGAGCGCACCTACAGCTACCTCAAGCACGTCTACGAGGTGCTGGACTGCGCCGACTGAGGTCACGGCGCACGGCCTTGTGCGCTGTCGTGCCAACCCCTGGGCGCAGAAGGTCAACGCGGTCGGTCGGGGCGCTCGTAGCTTGAAGAAGTGCCGAGCCGCGGAGGCGGTGGGCACGTCACCGATTGCTTCGAGAGGACCCCTCATGTTCGACATCGCCAAGGTGCAGGCCGCGCCGAGCAAGGATCTGCTCACGCCCGACAACGCGGTCATGCTTTTCGTGGACCACCAGCCGCAGATGTTCTTCGGCACCGGAAGCGGCGACCGGGCCGCGATCATCAACAGCACCGTGGGTCTCGCCAAGGCGGCTCAGGCGTTCGATGTGCCGGCCGTTCTGACCACGGTCGCCGCCGAGTCGTTCTCCGGGCCCCTGCTGCCGCAGCTCGCCGAGGTGTTCCCCAAGAACGAGGTCATCGACCGCACCTCCATGAACGCCTGGGAGGACGAGGCGCTCGTGGCGGCGGTCAAGGCGACCGGGCGCAAGAAGATCATCCTGTCCGGTCTGTGGACCGAGGTCTGCCTGGTACTGCCCGCGCTTTCAGCGCTTGAGCAGGGTTACGAGGTGTACGTCGTCTCGGACGCGTCCGGCGGCGTCAGCCCGGCCGCCCACGAGCACGCCGTCCAGCGGATGATCGCCGCCGGAGCGGTGCCGGTGACCTGGGTCCAGGTGCTGCTGGAGCTCCAGCGCGACTGGGCGCGCCAGGAGACCTACCCCGCGGTCATGGAGATCGTCAAGGCCCACGCGGGCGCGTACGGCCTGGGCGTCGTGTACGCGCAGAGCGTCATCGGCGCGCACGCCGCCGGCTGACTTCCGTGGACACCGGCATTCTGATCCTGCGTCTGCTGGTGGGCCTGCTCGTCGCCGGCCACGGTGTGCAGAAGATCAGCTCGCACCTGGGCGGCAAGGGACTTGAGGGCGGCACCGAGGAGTTCCGCGCCGACGGCTTCCGGGGCGGTTCCCTCACCGCCCTGGCGGCGGGCGGCGGCCAGATCGGATCGGGCCTGCTGCTGGCCGCCGGCCTCCTGACCCCGCTCGCCGCCACCGGGGCCATCGGGGTCATGACCGTCGCGCTCACCGTGAAACGGCACAACGGCCTCTGGGTGCAGAACGACGGATACGAGTACCCGCTCGTCCTCATCGGCACCGCGACCGCCCTCGCCGCCACCGGCCCCGGCACCTGGTCCCTGGACGCGGCCTTCGGCCTCACGCCGTACCCGCTGTGGTGGGCGGCCCTGGCGCTCGTGGCCGGTCTCGGCAGCGGACTCCTCACCCGGCTCGTGCTGCACCGGCCCCCCGCCGGGGCGAACGCCGAGCGCTGAGCGCGAGCCGCGCAGACCGGGTCCGGCCGTCCGCGTACCCCCGACCGGGCGGCCGGGCCCTTCCCACCCCTCTCCCGAACAGGAGCACCCGATGGACACCCTCACGCCCCCGCACGGCGGCGGTCAGCCGCTGCTTCACCAGAAGGGCGCCGAGACGCAGGCGTTCGGCACGCTCAAGCAGCTGCCGATCGGCCTCGGTCACGACACCCGCATGTACGCCTGCCAGCGGCTCAACCGCGTCCTCGCCGATACGCAGATCCTGTACTCCCTCTACAAGAAGCACCACTGGCTCATGCGCGGGGCGACCTTCTACTCGCTCCACCTGATGCTGGACAAGCACGCGGAGGCCCAACTGGCCATCGTGGACGCGCTGGCCGAGCGGGTCCAGAGCCTCGGCGGCGTCGCTGTCGCAGACCCGCGCCACGTCGGAGAGCTGACGTCGATCCCCCGGCCGCCGGACGGCGTCGAGCCGGTGCCCGTCATGCTGTCGCGGCTCCTCGACGCGCACGAGCGGATCCTCATCGACGCCCGGGACGCCGCCGCCCGGATCGCGGCCGAGGGCGACGAGGGCAGTGCCGACCTGCTCGTCTCCGATGTCATCCGTACCGGTGAGGCACAGGTGTGGTTCCTGGCCGAGCACCTCGTGGACACCCCTCTGGTGCGCGGCTGATGGACACGTACGACGTCGTCGTGGTCGGCGGCGGACCGGCCGGCGAGGTCGTCGCCGACCGGACGGTCCGGTCGGGGCTGACCGCCGTCGTCGTCGAGGCCGAGGCCGTCGGCGGCGAGTGCTCCTACCGTGCCTGCGTGCCGAGCAAAGCCCTGCTGCGACCCGGCGCCGCCCGAGCGGAGGCCCGATCGGTCGACGGGGCCCGGCAGGCGGTCACGGCGCCACTCGACCCGGCACGCGTGCTCGCCCGCCGCGACCGCTTCACCGGGCGCGGTGACGACACCGGCCAGACCGACTGGCTCGACGGTGCGGGCATCGCGCTCGTACGAGGCCATGGCCGGCTCGCCGGAGAGCGCCGGGTGGAGGTGACCGGGGCCGACGGCACGGTCCGTACCCTGCGGGCCCGGCGCGCGGTCGTGGTCTGCACCGGCACGGAAGCCACGCTTCCGCCGGTCGAGGGGCTCGACCGGATCGGCGTGTGGACCAACCGGCAGGCCACCACGGCCGATGCGGTGCCCGGGCGGCTCGTCGTCATCGGCGGGGGAGTGGTGGCCTGCGAGATGGCCACCGCCTGGCGCTCGCTCGGCTCCCACGTCACCCTGCTGGTCCGCGATCAGGCCCTGCTGACCGGCTGGGAGCCGTGTGCCGGCGAGGAGGTCACCCGCGGGCTGAGCGATCTGGGCGTCACCATCCGCTTCGGGGTGTCGGCCGTCAAGGTCGCCCGTGCCGCCGACACCCGTGCGGTGACCGTGCACACCGACGACGGGACGACCCTCGTCTGCGACGAGGTCCTCGCCGCCGTCGGCAGGCGCCCGCGCATCGCGGACCTGGGCCTGGAGACGGTGGGCCTGCCGGCGGGCGACTGGCTTCCGGTCGACGACACCTGTCGGGTCACCGCGGTCGAGGACGACTGGCTCTACGCAGTCGGCGACGTCAACCACCGCGCGCCACTGACCCACATGGCCAAGTACCAGGCCCGTGCCTGCGCGGCGGCGATCGCCGAGCGAGCCGCCGGACGCCCGGCCGATACCGGCGGCCGCCAGCCGTGGAGCGCGGAAGCCGACCGTTTCGCCGTCCCGCAGGCCGTCTTCACCCGTCCCGAGGTCGCGAGCGTCGGGCTCACCGAACGCGCGGCACGCGAAGCGGGTCTCGCGGTACGCACGGTGGAGTACCGCATCGACGACGTCGCCGGCGCCGCGCTCCACGCGGACGACTACCGCGGCCTCGCCAAGCTCGTCGTCGACGAGACCCGAGGAGTCGTCGTCGGCTGCACACTCACCGGCCCGATGGCGACCGAGCTCATCCACACCGCCACCGTGGCCATCGTGGGCGAGGTCCCCCTGGAGCGCCTCTGGCACGCCGTGCCCGCCTTCCCGACGGTGAGCGAGGTGTGGCTCCGGCTTCTGGAGGCGTACGGCCTCTGAGGCCGGACCCCGCCCGACCGCCGCACCCCGTTCGACCCGACCGCTGACCCAGCGACCGGTCGCCACCATCGCGCCGGAGGAGAAGGCCGGCGAGGCGGCCTGGCGGAGGACACCGTCCTGGGCGCTGAACGCCACCGCCGACAACGACATCTTTCCGGCCGCCCAGCAGCGGACGGCCCGGCGCGCCGGCTCGCACGCCACCGCAGCGGACGCATGGCACGCCGCCGCCGTCTGCCGCCCGGCCCTGGTCACCCACGTGATCCTCGCCGCGGCGCGGGCGACCCGCTGAGCCCCCTACCCGACCCTCCCGTACATCCCGAAGGAGAGCCCCCTCATGAACAACCGCCCGGTCCTCGAACCCGCCGCCCAGGCGTTCGCCGACGCGACAGCCCAGCCGCCGTTCCTCTACGAGATCCCCGTCGCGGACGGCCGCAAGGCCGTGGACGGCGTCCAGAGCGGCGAGGGTGTTCCCCTGCCCGAGGTCGACGAGGAGTGGGTCACCGTCCACGGTGGCCCGACCGGCGACGTCCGGGCCCGGATCGTCCGCCCGCGCGGCGTGACCGGCCCGCTTCCCGTCGTCCTCTACATCCACGGAGCCGGCTGGGTCTTCGGCAACGCCCGCACCCACGACCGGCTCGTCCGCGAACTCGCCGTCGGCACCGGGGCGGCCGTGGTCTTCCCCGAGTACGACCTCTCGCCCGAGGCCCGCTACCCCGTCGCGATCGAGCAGAACTACAGCGTCGCCCAGTGGGTCGCCCGCGAGGGCCACCACAAGGACCTCGACGGCAGGCGGATCGCCGTGGCGGGCGACTCGGTCGGCGGCAACATGAGCGCCGCCCTCACCCTCATGGCCAAGCAGCGCGGCGACGTGCCGCTCGTCCAGCAGGTCCTCTTCTACCCGGTCACGGACGCGGGCTTCGACACCGACTCGTACCACGCCTTCGCCGAGGGCTACTTCCTGCGCCGCGACGCCATGAAGTGGTTCTGGGACCAGTACACGACGGACGAGGCCGAGCGCGCCCGGATCACCGCCTCGCCGCTGCGCGCCTCCACCGAGCAGCTCACCGGTCTGCCGCCGGCCCTGGTCATCACGGCGGAGGCGGACGTCCTGCGCGACGAGGGCGAGGCGTACGCGGCGAAGCTCCGTGCCGCCGGGGTCCCCGTCACCGCCCTGCGCGTCCAGGGCACCATCCACGACTTCGTGATGCTGAACGCGCTGCGCGACACGTGGGCCGCGGACCTCGCCATCGGTCTCGCGGTCGACACCCTCCGCAAGGCCCTCGCATGACCGGGCCGTCTACCAGCATGCCGGTGGCGGGCCTCGTGCCCGCCCCTCGGCGGAAGCCCGAGCATGCCGATCTCCTCGTCCGCAACGCCAAGGTGTTCACGGGTGATCCCGACCGCCCCGGGGCCCGGGCCGTCGCGATCCGCGACGGCCGGGTCGCGGCCCTCGGCGACGACCACGACCTCGCCCACCTCGTCGGGCCCGGCACGAAGGTCGTCGACGCTCTCGGCCGCCGCGTGGTCCCCGGACTCAACGACTCGCACCTGCACGTCATCCGGGGCGGCCTCAACTACGTCCTGGAGCTGCGCTGGGACGGGGTGCGCAGCCTGCGCCAGGCCCTGGCGATGCTGCGCGAGCAGGCCGGCCGCACGCCCAAGGGGCAGTGGATCCGGGTCGTCGGCGGCTGGACCGCGGAACAGTTCGCCGAGCGCAGGATGCCGACCGTCGCCGAGCTGAACGCCGCCGCCCCCGACACCCCGGTGTTCGTCCTTCACCTGTACCAGTCGGCGTTGATGAACCGGGCCGCGGTGCGGGCCGCCGGTTTCACCCGGGAGACCCCCGACCCGCACGGCGGCCAGATCGTACGCGGCCGGGACGGCGAGCCCAACGGAGTGCTGCTCGCGGCGCCGGGCGCGCTCATCCTCTACTCGACCCTGGCCAAGGCTCCGGCCCTCGACGAGGCCGACAAGCGCACGTCGACCCGGCACTTCCTGCGCGAGCTGAACCGTTTCGGGCTCACCTCCGCGGTCGACGCCGCCGGCGGCTTCCAGAACTTCCCCGACAACTACGCCACCGTCGTCGACCTCGCCAGGTCCGGCGAGCTGTCCCTGCGGATCGCCTACCACCTGTTCCCGCAGACGGCCGGGCAGGAGCTCGCCGACCTGAAGCGCTGGACCGAGATGGTCAAGCCCGGTGACGGGGACGAGTGGCTGCGGCTCAACGGCGCGGGCGAAAACCTGACCTGGGCCGCCGCCGACTTCGAGAACTTCTCCGAGCCCCGGCCCGAGCTCGCCGCCGGCTACGAGACCGAGTTCGAGAACGCCGTACGGCTCCTGCTCGAGAACGGCTGGGGATTCAGGCTCCACGCGACCTACGACGAGACGATCCGGCGCGACCTGGCCGTCTTCGAGAAGCTCGCCGCGGAGGGACTCTTCCCCGGCGGCAACCGCTGGCTCTTCGACCACGCCGAGACCGTCTCGGCCGGCAGCCTCGACCGGATCGCCGCCCTCGGCGGAGCCGTCTCGGTCCAGAACCGGATGTCCTTCCAGGGCGCCGCCTTCCTCGGCCGATACGGTGCCGACGCCGCCGCGCACACCCCGCCGGTCCGCGCCATGCTCGACCGCGGCCTGACCGTCGCCGCCGGGACGGACGCGACCCGCGTCTCCTCGTACAACCCGTGGGTCGCCCTCCACTGGCTGGTCACCGGACGCACCGTCGGCGGCACCGCGCTCTACCCGCCCGGGAACCTGCTCGACCGGGAGACCGCCCTCGACCTCTACACCCGCGGGGGAGCCCGGCTCACCGGCGAGCAGGACGTCAAGGGCACCCTGCGGGAGGGCTGTTACGGCGACCTGGCGATCCTGTCCGACGACTTCCTCACCGTGCCCGAGGACGTCATCCCCGGCATCGAGTCCCTGCTCACCGTCGTCGGCGGCCGCATCGTCTACGCCACCGCGGAGTACGAGGGCCTCGACGAGGCCGTCCCGCCGGTCAGCCCCGAATGGAGCCCGGTGGCCCACTTCGGCGGCTACCAGTCGGGTCAGGGGGGCGCCCACCAGGCATCGCTGGTGGCCGAGGCCGTCGCCGAGTCCGAGCAGCACCGGCTGTGGCGCGTCGCGCGCGGCTCCGTCCCCGAGTCGACGCCGTCCTTCGTCGACCCCTGCTTCGATCACTGAAAGAGAGACCCCGATGACTGCCGCCTCCCCGGCCGCCGACGGCGACGAACCGGACCCGGCCGTGTCCCCCGGACGCCGTTTCGAGCCGGACCTCCGGTCGATGACGCGGATCAACCTGCGGCCCATCGCCTCGCCCATGCCGCTCGGCTTCTTCACGATCGCCATCGCATCCGTGATGACGGGCTGCCTCCAGCTCGGGATCCTCGGCGAGGAGGCCCGCACCGCCGTCGCTTTCACCGTACTGCCGGCCTTCGTCCTGCAACTCCTGGTCAGTTTCCTGGCCTTCGGTGCCCGTGACGTGATCGCGGCCACGCTGATGGCGGTGTTCGCCGGCAGCTGGCTGCCCTACTCGCTCATCATGCTCAGCGGCGCGGCCGACGGCCTCAAGGTCCTCGGTGTCTTCAACCTGGCCCTTCTCTGCTTCGGCGCGCTGATGACCGCCGTGACCGGCCCGAAGCGGGCGCTGTGGCTCGTCCTCGCGGTCTCCCTGCCCCGCTGGGCGGCCACCGGCCTCGCGGGCGTCACCGGCGCCGAATGGCTGACGCGCACGTCCGGGGTGCTCGGCCTCGTGGTGGCGCTGGTCGCGATGTACACGGCGTTCGCCCTGATGCTCGAGGACATGCGCAGCGAGCAGGTTCTGCCGATCGGCCGCAGCGGCCCCGCCCACCTCGCCGTGGAAGGCGACCTCGCCGTGCAGCTGCGCAACCTGGAACGCCAGGCGGGCGTGCGCCGCACCCTCTGACCCTGGCCACCGGCCCCCGTAACACCGCGAACGGACAGGAGCGCCCATGGAACCCCAAGTGGCCGACCGGCCCGAGAAGTCCCGGTACGAGATCCTCGCCGAGGCCAAGGCCGTGGCCGATACCCGAGGCGACGGCACCGAGACCGCCGGCTTCGCCGAGTACCACCTCTCCGAGGGCGAGATCGCCTTCGTCCACACCGAGATCGATCCCCGCTTCGGCGGCCGGGGTCTCGGCGGGCTGCTCGCCCGCGGCGCGCTCGACGACGCCCGCGCCCGTGGGCTGCGCGTCCTGCCGTACTGCCCCTTCGTCCGCGGCTGGATCGGCAAGCACCCCGAGTACGCCGACCTGGTGCCCGAGGCGCGCCGCGCCCGCTTCGGCCTGTGAACCCACCCCCGACCACCATCCCACCCGCTCACCGAGGAGTTCCCCCATGCCCCGACACGCCCGGCCCACCGTCGTCCTGGTCCACGGCGCCTTCGCCGACGCCTCCAGCTTCGCCCGGGTCATCCCCGAACTGACCGCCGCCGGCCTGGAGGTGCTGGCTCCGGCGGTGCCCAACCGCAGCCTCGTCGACGACGCCGCGTACATCGCCTCCGTGGTCCGTGCCGTCCAAGGCCCCGTGGTCCTGGTGGGGCACTCCTACGGCGGCGCCGTCATCACCCTCGCCGGCACGGAGGACAACGTCCGCGCCCTGGTGTACCTCGCGGGATACGCGCTGAAGGAGGGCGAGAGCCTGGGCGAGCTGCAGGGCGGCTTCCCCGACTCCGGTCTCGCCGACGCGCTCGTCCACACTCCGTTCCCCGTGCCCGGCTCCACCGACACCGGCACCGACGTCTCGGTGGCGGTCGACCGGTTCCCCGCCCTGTTCGCGGCGGACGTCGACCCCGGCCTCGCCGCGGTGCTCGCCGTGTCCCAGCGCCCCCTCGCCGCAGCGGCGTTCTCGGAGGCCGCGCCGGTCGCCGCGTGGAGGACCAAGCCCTCGTGGGGCCTGGTCGCCTCCTCCGACCGCACGATCAACCCCGATGTGGAGCGGTACGGGTACGAGCGGGCCGGCATGACCACCGTCGAGGTCGACTCCTCCCACCTGGTCATGCTCTCCCAGCCCAAGGCCGTGGCGGAGCTGATCCTGGAGGCGGCCCGGTCCACGGGGCACTGACCGGCGCTCGGGCATCGAACGATTGGTCTATGCCGTTCGAAACCGGTAGCTTTCCGAAACGCCCGCCGAGAACTCGCGGCGGGCGATCGGAGGAAGCACACCCATGAGGTTCGGCGCGAGGCTCGTGCTCGCCGTCATCACCCTCGCCGCCACCGCCACCGCCTGCGGCACCCCGCAGGACAGCGGTCCGCGGTCGCACACCACCGCGGACTGCGCACCGTACGCCGACTACGGCAAGCACCCCGGCAGCGTGGTGACCGTGTACGCGTTGAACCGGGACCGGGAAGCCGATCTGTTCGAAGAGACGTGGGCGGACTTCGCCGACTGCACGGGAATCGACGTCCAGTACGAGGGGGACGGGGAGTTCGAGGCACAGATCCAGCTCCGGGTCGACGGCGGGAACGCCCCCGACGTGGCGTTCTTCCCCCAGCCCGGCCTCATGGAACGCTTCGCGCGGGCGGGGAGGCTGAAGCCCGCGAGCGCCGGGGTCGCGGCCCGCGCGAAGGAGGGCTGGTCGGCGGACTGGAACGGCTACGCGACCGTGGACGGCACCCTCTACGGCACTCCGCTGGTCGCGAACGTGAAGTCGTTCGTCTGGTACTCCCCGACGTTCTTCCGGGACAAGGGACTGAGCGTTCCCCGCACGTGGACCGAGCTGATGGCCGTCACCGAGAAGATCGCGGCGTCGGGCGTCAAGCCGTGGTGCGCGGGCATCGAGTCCGCCGAGGCGACCGGCTGGCCCGTGACGGACTGGATCGAGGACGTCCTGCTGCGCCAGCAGGGCACGGACGTCTACGACCAGTGGGTCGCCCACGAGATCCCCTTCGACGACCCGCGGGTGCTCCAGGCCATGGACACCGTGGGTTCCCTCCTCAAGAACGACCGGTACGCCAACGGCGGTTTCGGTCCGGCCCGGTCGATGGCGTCGGTCTCCTTCCAGGAGGCCGGCGCACCTGTCCTGTCCGGTGACTGCGCGATGCACCGTCAGGCCTCGTTCTACGCCGACCTGTGGCCGAAGGGCACCGAGATCGGCCCGGACAAGGATGTCTACGCCTTCCTCCTGCCGGGTGCCGACGCGTCGAGCCGCCCCGTCCTGGGCGGTGGGGTGTTCACCGCGGCGTTCGCCGACCGCCCCGAGGTGCGGGCGTTCCGGGAGTACCTGGCTTCCGCCGACTTCGCGAACGCGCGGATGGGGAAGGGCCCGTTCGTCTCGGCGCACAAGGGCGTGGATCCCGCGAACGCCGCGACCCCGGTCGACCGGCTCTCGATCCAGCTGCTCCAGGACCCCGGGACCCAGTTCAGGTTCGACGGTTCGGACCTGATGCCGGCGTCGGTCGGCGCCGGGACGTTCTGGAAGGGAGCCGTCGACTGGATCGGCGGCGCGAGCAGCCTGCAGGTCGCCGACTCCATCGAACGGTCCTGGCCGAGAAAGTGATGTCGTTCGACGCCGTCGCCCAGCAGCCCAAGCTGCTGTACCTGCTCCAGGGCGTCGCCGCCTTCGCGGCGGTCGTCTCCCTGATCCTCCTCGCCCTGCACCGGGGGCCGGTGCGCAGGAGGGCCGCCGCCCTGATCCTGCTGGCCCCCGCGCTGCTGCTGCTCACGATCGGTCTTCTCCTGCCCGGTCTGCGCACCCTTGCGCTGTCGTTCACCGGCACCGGGGGAGACACGTGGGTCGGCCTCGACAACTACGGGTGGATGATCACCGACCACCGGGCCCTTGTGGCGCTGCGCAACACCCTGGTGTGGGTGGTCCTCGTGCCGGCCGCGTCCACCGCGGTCGGTCTGCTCTACGCGGCGGCCGTCGCACGGTCGCGGTTCAGGACGTTCGCGCTGTCCCTGGTCCTGATGCCGATGGCGATCTCCTTCGTCGGCGCGGGTGTCGTCTGGAAGTTCGTCTACGCCTACCGTCCCGCGGAAGCCGGGCAGATCGGACTGCTGAACCGGCTCGTCGTCGTGTTCGGCGGCGAACCGCGGCAATGGCTCGTGGAGTCTCCCTGGAACGTCCTGTTCCTCATCGTGGCGATGGTGTGGACACAGGCGGGCTTCGCCGCCGTCCTGCTGACCGCCGCGATCAGAGCCGTACCCCCGGAGCTGACCGAGGCCGCCCTGCTCGACGGTGCGTCCCCCGGGCAGGTCCTCCGGCGGATCACCCTGCCGTCGATCAGGCCCACGCTGCTCGTCGTGCTCCTCGCCCAGGCGATCGGCACCTTCAAGGCCTTCGACATCGTCAGGACCATGACCGGCGGACAGTTCGACACGGGTGTCCTCGCACACGCCATGTACGACCAGGCCTTCCGCTACGGCGAGACGGGCCGTGGTGCGGCACTCGCCGTGCTCCTCTTCCTCCTCGTCACCCCCTTCGTCGCCCACCAGCTCCGGGCGCGGCGGAGGGCGGGGTGAACGGCGTCCGGGAGCGTCTGGCCTCCCGCGCCTTCACCGCGGTCGCCGTGGGGATCGCGGTCCTGTGGACGACACCGACCCTCGGTCTGCTGATCTCCTCCTTCCGACCCGAGGAGGAGATCAAGACGACGGGCTGGTGGACCGTCCTCGGTACGCCGCAGCTCACGCTCGACAACTACGGCGAGGTGCTGTCCGGTGGCGGGAACGGCTCGGGGCGGCTCGCGGAGCACTTCGTCAACTCCGTCGTCATCACCGTGCCCTCGGTGCTGTTCCCGCTCGTCCTGGCCTTCTTCGCGGCGTACGCCCTGGCCTGGATCGACTTCAGGGGGCGCGACGCGCTCGTCGTCGCCATCTTCGCGCTCCAGGTCGTGCCGCTCCAGATGGCGCTCGTCCCGCTCCTGAAGCTCTTCTCCCAGGGCTGGCTGTTCCTGCCCGCGTTGCACCTCACCGGTCCCGCGCGGTTCGGCCAGGTCTGGTTCGCCCACACGGTCCTCGCGCTGCCGTTCGCGGTGTTCCTCCTGCACAACGTCCTGGCGGGGCTGCCCCGGGACGTGATCGACGCCGCCCGCGTCGACGGCGCGTCGCACGGGACACTCCTGCTCCGGATCATGCTGCCCCTGGCCCGCCCGGCCCTGGCCGGCTTCGCCGTCATCCAGTTCGTGTGGGTGTGGAACGACCTCCTCGTGGCGCTGACCCTGTCGGGCGGAACGGCCGAGACCGCGCCGATGACGGTCAGACTGGCGAGCCTGGCCGGGACCTACGGCAACGAATGGCAGCGGCTGACGGCAGGAGCCTTCGTGGCGGCGTTCGTCCCGCTGCTCGTCCTCTTCTCCCTCCGGAAGCACTTCGCCAGGGGACTGCTCGCCGGATCGGTCAAGGGATGAGCCCCGAACGGCCCGAAGGGCGCGACACGGCGATGGTGCTGAGCCGACCCGGGCTGCGCGGCCGCGAAGCCGAGCTGCGGCGCCTGCGCGCCCTGGCCGAGGTGGTGCGCCACGGCGAGGGAGGCGCGATCGCGTTGCTCCTCGGCGAACCCGGGATCGGGAAGACCGCGCTGCTCCAGGAAGCCGTCTCGGTCGCACGGACCCAGGGATTCATCGTCAGCCACGGACGCGCCGAGGAACTCCACGAACTGGCGCCGCTCGCCTCCCTGGCCTCGGGCCTCCTGCACGGCGACCCGCCGCTGCTCTCCGGCGCCGACTTCGCGGACCTCGCAGGCCACCACGACCAGCGCATCTGGCTCGTCGAACGACTGGCCCAGCTGATCGAGGAACGCTCGGCGGGCACACCCGTCCTGATCGCGGTCGACGACGTCCAATGGGCCGACCCGCTGAGCCGATTCGCCCTGAGCGTCCTGCCGGCACGGCTGCTCAGCTCCCCCGTCCTGTGGCTGCTCACCAGCAGGGAGGACCCGGAGCTGTACGGGCCGGGGCCGCTGACGACGACCCTCCCCCTGCGGCCGCTGTCCGAGACGGCCCTGGCCGAGCTGGCCCGCGACGTCCTCGGCGGGGACGTGCCGGCGCGGGTCGAGGAGTTCCTCGACGGGGCGGGCGGCAACCCCTTCCTCGCGGCCGAGATGCTCTCGGGCATCGCGGCGACGGGCGCGGACGGGCCGGAACCACCCGAGCGACTGGTCCTCGGCGTACGCGGCCGGATGGCCGGCCTGCGGCCGGACACCCTGCACTTCCTGCGGATCGGCTCGGTCCTCGGCCGCGCGTTCTCGCTCGCCGACGCCGCCGCCCTGTGCGGCCGGCCCGCCTCCGCGCTGAGCGCCGAAGTGGACGAGGCGATCGCCGCCGCTCTCCTCGACGACGACGGCGAACGCCTCCTGTTCCGCCACGACCTGCTCCGCCAGGCGGTGTACGCCGACCTCGCCCCCTCCGTGCGCCGGGCCCTGCACCGGGAGGCCGCCGGCCGGCTCGTCGCGGCGGGCCGGAGCTCCGGCGACGCGGTCCCGCATCTGCTGAAGAGCGCCGAACCCGGCGACACGGAGGCGATCGCACTGCTCCGCACGGCCGCCGAGGACGTGATCGCCGTGATGCCCGACCTCGCCGCCGACCTGGCCGTCCGTGCCCTGGAACTCGTACCGCCCCGCTCTCCCATGGCGTACGACGTGGGAGAGCGGGCCGTTGTCGCGCTGACCCGCGCGGGCCGGTACCTCCAGGCACGAGACACCGGCGACGCGCTGCTCGCCCGGCAGCCGCCCATGGACGTCTTCGCCCGTCTGCAGTCCGTACTCGGCGACGCGCTGTGGCACCTCGACGATGTGCACGAGCTGACCCGCCGCACGACGACGGCGCTGGCAGCCGTCACCGACCCGGCGATCCGCGCCCGGCTGACCGCCCGGCAGGCTCTGGCCCGGTCCCGGGGCAGCGACCTCGACGCCGCTCGCGAGACCGGGGAACGCGCCCTCGCCGAGGCGGAGCGGGCCGGGGACCGGGAGGCCCGCGTCCTGGCACTGTGGGGCCTCGGCGAGATCGCTCTCAACGCGGGTGACTGCGCCGCCGCCGTCGAACACCACACGGCGCTCAGTGTGTTCGACGCGGCCTTCCTGCCCGAGGAGGCCGTCGCCCTGATCCACATGGACGACTTCGACGCCGTACGCCGGCTGCTCCGGACCGCGGGCGACGCTCCCCTGCGCCCCGCCATGCTGAGCTGGGCCCAGGGAACCCTGAACATGGGGCTCGGGCGGCTCGACGACGCGGACGCCGACCTCGTCACGGCCGAGCGTCTCGAAGCGGACCTCCAGGTACCCAACAACCTGGTCAACATCCGCGTCAACCGCGGTCTCCTCGCGATGCTGCGCGGCGACCGCGAAGCCGCGAGTGAACACCTCAACGTAGTGCGGGCGGCCCTGGCCGACCGGCCGAACAAGGGAAACCACGCCGCGCACCAGTACTTCGAAGCCGTCGTCGCCGACGCCGACGGCGACCACACGGCGGCGGCCGAACTCGTCCGGTCGGTGCAGCGCGACCACCCCTTCCTCCGCTGGCGGCTGCTGCGCCCCCATGTCGTCCAGGCCGTGCGGATCGCCCTGCGCGGCGGGGACCGGAAGCTGGCCGAGGACCTCGCGGCCCAGGCCGCCGCACACGCCGCCCGCAACCCCGCCGTGCCGACCGCCCAGGGGACGGCCGCCCACGCGTCCGCCCTGGTGAACGCCGACCGTGAACTCCTCCAGCGGGCGGTGGACATCCTCCTGAACGGCCCCCGGCCGCTGTCCCTCGCCGCCGCGTCCGCCGACCTCGGGCGCGCACTCCTGACCTCGGGCGACCCCGCCGCGACACCCGCCCTGACCAGGGCGCACGACCTCTACGCCCGGGCCGGGGCCGACGCCGAGGCCCAACGGGTCCGGGCCGATCCGGGACAGGCCACACGCCGCCCGGGCCGGCGCACCGGACGTGTCCGGCCGCGCACCGAGCACGGGTGGGACGCGCTCACGGCCTCGGAACGCAAGGTGGCCCGGCTGATCGCCGCGGGCCACACCAACCGGTCGGCCGCCAAGGCCCTCGTCGTCTCCCCGCACACGGTCAACACCCATCTGGCGTCGATCTTCCGCAAGCTCGCGGTGCGTTCGAGGGTCCACCTGGCCCGGATCGTCCTCGCGGAGGACGACGACGCAACGGCCGGCGACGACTGAGCACGAGCTCTGCGCCCTCGTGCAAGGCGTGGTGCGCGGCACGGCAACAGCAGGCGCGGAGCCGGTCCTAGCGTGACGGGCACACCGCGCCGCTGCGACGCGCGGACCAGCCAACCGAATCGAGGAAGCATCCCCATGCCGTACATCACCGTCGGCCAGGAGAACACCAACCCCGTCGAGCTGTACTTCGAGGACCACGGGGCCGGGCAGCCCGTCGTCCTCATCCACGGCTTCCCGCTCGACGGCCACTCCTGGGAGCGCCAGAGCGCCGCGCTGCTCGACGCCGGCTACCGCGTCATCACCTACGACCGCCGCGGCTTCGGGCAGTCCTCCCAGCCGACCACCGGCTACGACTACGACACCTTCGCCGCCGACCTGAACAC
>NZ_MQUR01000171.1 GCF_001953875.1 Streptomyces amritsarensis | reverse complement strand
CGGCCCCGGAACCGTTCGGTTCCGGGGCCGCCCCTTTGCGGTGCGTCGCCGCACCTACGCGTTACGCGCCCTTCGACAGGTCCGGGCCGGAGCCCGTGGCCTCGATCGGCGGGAGGTCGGGCAGGGCCGACTTCTCCTCACCGCGGAAGGTGAACTTGGCTTCCTCGCCCTCACCCTCCTTGCCGACGACCACGATGTGACCGGGACGCAGCTCGCCGAAGAGGATCTTCTCCGACAGCACGTCCTCGATCTCGCGCTGGATGGTCCGGCGCAGCGGCCGGGCACCCAGGATCGGGTCGTAGCCGCGCTTGGCGAGCAGGAGCTTGGCGTCGCCGCTCAGCTCGATGCCCATGTCGCGGTCCTTGAGGCGCTCGTCGACCTTCGCGATCATCAGGTCGACGATCTGGATGATGTCTTCCTCGGTGAGCTGGTGGAAGACGACCGTGTCGTCGACACGGTTCAGGAACTCGGGCCGGAAGTGCTGCTTGAGCTCTTCGTTGACCTTCGCCTTCATCCGGTCGTAGCCGGTCTTCGTGTCGCCCTGCGCCGCGAAGCCCAGGTTGAAGCCCTTCGAGATGTCCCGGGTGCCCAGGTTGGTCGTCATGATGATGACCGTGTTCTTGAAGTCCACGACCCGGCCCTGGGAGTCGGTCAGGCGGCCGTCCTCCAGGATCTGGAGAAGGGAATTGAAGATATCCGGGTGGGCCTTCTCGACCTCGTCGAAGAGGACGACGGAGAACGGCTTCCGGCGCACCTTCTCGGTGAGCTGGCCGCCCTCTTCGTAGCCCACGTAACCGGGGGGCGAACCGAAGAGGCGGGAAACCGTGTGCTTCTCGCTGAACTCCGACATGTCGAGGGAGATCAGCGCGTCCTCGTCGCCGAAGAGGAATTCGGCGAGCGTCTTGGAGAGCTCGGTCTTACCGACACCGGACGGACCGGCGAAGATGAACGAGCCACCCGGACGCTTCGGGTCCTTCAGACCCGCACGGGTACGGCGGATCGCCTGGGAGAGCGCCCTGATGGCGTCCTTCTGGCCGATGACGCGACGGTGGAGCTCGTCCTCCATGCGGAGCAGTCGCGAGGACTCCTCCTCGGTGAGCTTGAAGACGGGAATGCCGGTCGCGGTCGCGAGGACCTCGGCGATGAGCTCGCCGTCGACCTCGGCGACGACGTCCATGTCGCCGGCCTTCCATTCCTTCTCGCGCTTGGTCTTCGCCGCGAGCAGCTGCTTCTCCTTGTCACGGAGAGAAGCCGCCTTCTCGAAGTCCTGGGAGTCGATGGCCGACTCCTTGTCCCGGCGCACGGCCGCGATCTTCTCGTCGAACTCACGGAGGTCCGGCGGCGCGGTCATCCGGCGGATGCGCATCCGGGAGCCGGCCTCGTCGATCAGGTCGATCGCCTTGTCCGGCAGGAAGCGGTCCGAGATGTAGCGGTCCGCCAGCGTCGCCGCCTGGACGAGGGCCTCGTCCGTGATGGAGACGCGGTGGTGGGCCTCGTAGCGGTCGCGCAGGCCCTTGAGGATCTCGATCGTGTGGGGGAGGGAAGGCTCCGCCACCTGGATCGGCTGGAAGCGGCGCTCAAGGGCCGCGTCCTTCTCGAGGTGCTTGCGGTACTCGTCGAGCGTCGTGGCACCGATGGTCTGCAGCTCACCACGGGCCAGCATGGGCTTGAGGATGCTGGCGGCGTCGATCGCGCCCTCGGCGGCACCCGCACCCACGAGGGTGTGGAGCTCGTCGATGAACAGGATGATGTCGCCGCGGGTGCGGATCTCCTTGAGCACCTTCTTCAGGCGCTCCTCGAAGTCACCGCGGTAGCGGGAACCGGCGACCAGGGCGCCGAGGTCAAGCGTGTAGAGGTGCTTGTCCTTGAGGGTCTCGGGGACCTCGCCCTTGACGATCGCCTGCGCCAGGCCCTCGACGACGGCGGTCTTGCCGACGCCGGGCTCGCCGATGAGGACCGGGTTGTTCTTGGTACGGCGGGACAGCACCTGCATGACCCGCTCGATCTCCTTCTCGCGCCCGATGACCGGGTCGAGCTTGGATTCGCGGGCAGCCTGGGTGAGGTTGCGGCCGAACTGGTCCAGGACGAGCGAGGTCGAGGGCGTGCCCTCGGCCGGGCCGCCGGCCGTGGCCGACTCCTTGCCCCCGCCGGTGTAGCCGGAGAGCAGCTGGATGACCTGCTGCCGGACTCGGTTGAGATCGGCGCCCAGCTTCACGAGGACCTGGGCCGCGACGCCCTCGCCCTCGCGGATCAGGCCGAGCAGGATGTGCTCGGTGCCGATGTAGTTGTGGCCGAGCTGGAGGGCCTCTCGGAGCGAAAGCTCCAGGACCTTCTTCGCCCGCGGAGTGAAGGGGATGTGGCCGGACGGGGCCTGCTGCCCCTGACCGATGATCTCCTCAACCTGCTGGCGAACAGCCTCGAGCGAAATCCCGAGGCTCTCCAGGGCCTTAGCGGCGACACCCTCACCCTCGTGGATCAAGCCCAGGAGGATGTGCTCGGTGCCGATGTAGTTGTGGTTGAGCATCCGGGCTTCTTCCTGAGCCAGGACGACAACCCGCCGCGCGCGGTCGGTGAACCTCTCGAACATCGTTTATCGCTCCTCAGAGCGGTCGGGCAGTTCGGGGTCGGTCCCCGCCCTGTCCTTCCGCATGCTAGTCCCGCGGGGCGGGACAGCTCATTCCAACTGCCGACATCCGTCCACGGCTCACCCCTGCATCAGCGGGAAAACCGGCTCGAAGAGCCGACAACTGCTCCAACTCGATGGTGCGAGACGATGTTCCCGCAGGCCAGGCAGATACCCGTCATGCGTGTACGCCGACGGCGAACGGAAGCCGGTCAAAACAGCGTGTCGCCCCGATCCACTAGGAATGTCTTACCCGTAAGGGCTGACACTCCATGCCGGTGACACCGGTTCCCTCCGCTGAGGGCGAACACAGTTCCGTCTCGAATGTGGGACTGCACCGCGCGGATGTTTACGTTCCGCACATCTGCGAGTGCACAACGTCACCCTCACCGTAACCCCGAAGCGTTTCTGCAGTTGCTCCGGGCATGGCCGCAACCGTCCTGCCGACCGTCCCGCCGCCCCGCGTCCCGCCCGAGGAGGGCGCGTACGCCGCCTGGTACGGGAGGGTGCTCGGCTGGACCGTCACGGGCGGGCCGCCGGCCCAGCTCGCGACCGGCATCGGCTTCGACGTGCTGGAGCTGCCGTCGGACGCGGGGACGGCGCTGTTGCGCCGGCCTGTCGCCACGGGTCCGGTCGCCCTGATGGGGCGCCGGATGCGGTTCCTGGTGGCCCCGGGTGGCGCAGAGGAGCTCGACGGGCTGCTCGACTGGCTGGAGTGGGGCGGGGTCGCCCTGGATCTGACCGCCCTGGGTGCGGGCGGGCGGATCACCGCCCCGGCTCCTCCGGGGCAGCCCCCGGGAGAAAGCCCCCGGGGGGCCGCCGTGTGGCTGCGACCCCCCGAGCAGGGGTGTGAGGCGCTGCTGCCGGCCCTGCCCGGTCCCGGGCGGACCGCAGGGCCCGCTCGCAGGCCCGACCTCGTACGCCTGGTCGCGGCGGCGGCGACGGAATGCCACCGGGCGCGCCTGGGCCGGCGTACGAACGGGGTCCGTCAGCCCTTGGCCTTCTCGTAGGCCTCGCGGATCTCGGCCGGGACGCGGCCGCGGTCGTTGACGTTGTAGCCGTTCTCCTTGGCCCAGGCGCGGATCTCGGCCGTGTCCGGGTTGCCGGTCGCCGCGGCGCGGCCCTTGGCGCGGGCCGCGGTGGCACGGCCACCGGTGCGGCGGCCGCCCTTGGTGTACGGGTCGAGCAGACCGCGGAGCTTTTCAGCGTTGGCGGTGGTGAGGTCGATCTCGTAGGTCTTGCCATCCAGAGCGAACGTCACCGTCTCGTCCGCCTCGCCGCCGTCGAGGTCGTCGACAAGAAGGACCTGAACCTTCTGTGCCACCGGGATTTCCTTTCATCGAAAAGCAGTACGCGGAAAGGAAACCGCTTTTGCCTGGAAAACACAAACCCCCCGGGAGAGGTTCAGGACCGCAACGAGGCGGGAAACGTGCGCGATTCGGACATAGGCCACAGGTGCGCGGAGCGCCGGAAAAGCTGGGGCCATCGATCAGAGGTGCAGAAGCATCCGACTGTTGCCCAAGGTGTTCGGCTTCACTCGTTCGAGACCGAGGAACTCGGCGACGCCCTCGTCATAGGAACGCAAGAGCTCCATGTAGACATCGGTGTCGACCGGGGTCTCGCCGATCTCGACGAAGCCGTGCTTCGCGAAGAACTCGACTTCGAAGGTCAGGCAGAAAACCCGGCTCACCCCCAGCGCGCGGGCCGTGCTCAACAACTGCTCGAGCACCCGATGGCCGACGCCGGCGCCCTTCAAGCCGCGGTCGACGGCGAGAGTGCGCACTTCGGCCAGGTCTTCCCACATCACGTGGAGTGCACCACAGCCCACCACCTGTGCATCATCGGCGCGTTCCGCGACCCAGAACTCCTGGATGTCCTCGTAAAGGACGACAGGTGCTTTGTCGAGCAGGATCCGCTGCTGCACGTACTGGTCGAGGAGGCGGCGCAGCGCGGGAACATCGCGTGTGCGGGCGCGGCGGATCGTCACTGTTTCTGCATGTGCAGAGGAAAACTCTCCCATGGCTGCGGACGCTATCGCCCCGGCGGCCTCGGGGGCTCGGCGGACTCGGCGGACCCGTCTTGGGCTTCCGGTGGCGAGGGGTGTTCCGCGGCCTGTTCGGCGGCGGGTTCCGAGCGGGGTTCCGAGCGGGGTTCCGAGCGGGGTTCCGAGCGGGGTTCCGAGCGGGGTTCCGCCGGGGCTTCGCCGGCGGACTCGTCGTCGTGCTGGACGACGCGCACGGCGTCCCGGAGTGCTTCGCGCTGTTCCGCGGACATCATGCCGAAGAAGGCGACGAGAGCGGCGGCGGGGTTGTCGCTCGTCGACCAGGCTTCGTTCATCAGTGCGGCCGAGTAGGCGGCGCGGGTGGAGACCGCCGTATATCGATAGGCGCGGCCTTCGGCTTCCCGGCGGACCCAGCCCTTCTGATGGAGATTGTCCATAACGGTCATGACCGTGGTGTACGCGATGGACCGTTCCTGCTGGAGGTCTTCCAGGACTTCCCGAACGGTGACCGGGCGGTTCCACTGCCACACCCGCGTCATCACGGCGTCTTCGAGTTCTCCCAAGGGGCGAGGCACAACAGCACGATAGTGCGGGTTGTGCGGAATTGCCCGACTATTCACTCGGCAACGCGCGGCAAAAAACGGCCGCACGGCCTGTGCGGCCGCGCGCCCGTGCGGAGGCCCTGCCCCTAGTTCTGCTGCTGGCGGGCGGCTTCGGCCCGGGCGATCACGGCGTCGACCGCCGCGTCCTCCTTGGACTTGTTGGAGCCGCCCTGGCTCTTCACGATCGTCACGACGAGGGCGATGAAGAACGCGGCCATCACGAAGGGGGGCACGAGCGCGGAGACGTAGTCCATGCCCCCAGCGTAGCCACACGCAGCCGGGCCGGTCCGGGTGGGTGAGGGGTGCGTCCCCGCCCGTCACCCGGACCTGCCGGGGCGTGCTCACATGACGGCGAGCCCGGACGCCGGGGGCGGGGTGGGCTTGCGGCGCGGCGGGAAGACCTCGCCGGGGGTCGGGACCGGCCGTTCGGGGCGCGGGCGCTCTTTGGGTGCGGGCGCCGGCCGCGGCGGCTCCTCACGGCCGCCCGCCAGCGTCAGCAGGCGGGTGCGGGGCGCCTGGGCCATGGTCAGGCGCCGCCGTACGGAGCGCTCCGCGACGGCCCGGGCCCGCTCCAGCAGCGCCGCGGCGGCGGGATTGGCCCGCAGCGCGCGCAGGGCGGCGAGGTCGTCGGGGGTCGGCTCGTAGCCGGCTGCGAGGGCCTGCCGGAGCAGTTCGAGGTAGCCGGAGAGGCTGCCGGGCAGGGCGCCCCGGTAGCGGGCCAGATCGTCCAGGACGAAGGCTCTGAGCCGGCCCGCCTCCCGGACCGCTTCGTCCACTGCCTGCGCGAGGCGCAGGCAGTCCTGGGCCTCCTCGGCCGCCAGGGGGGCCGAGGAGGGCTGAAGGGCGTGGGCGAGCGAACGCCTGAGCACGTGCAGCTCAGCAGCGCTGAACGCCATGCCGCCGCGGGATCCGTAGGGCGTGGGCATGAGGCCGAAGATACGCGCTAATCGGACAAAATCCCCTGAAGAGGGGCGGGTGCGGCGCGGCGTGGCCGGACGCCGGCACCGGCCTCAGCCGGTCTCCTTGACCGCGCGCAGGAAGTCCGCCCAGGCGGCCTGGGTCGTGGCCAGGACCAGGTGGGCGGGGTCGACGCGGTCGGCGACCTTCACGAGGGCTCCGGGGGTGACGGCGACATAGACGCAGGCGTCGCCGTCGCCGCAGAACGAGGACTTCCGCCACGCGGGCTGAGCGGTCATGGTGTCTCCTCCGGGCACGGTGGCCGGTAATTGCGGTCAAAGGACGGTAACTCCGCGGTCGGCCCTCACCGGCGACTTTCACGCAATTCGGCGTTTCGCCGCTGCCCGGCGGGGGTGCGGATGGTACGGCCGCCGGGGCCCGCCGGCGGCGAGGCCCGGCCGACCGGCGCGGGCGCGGCCGGCAGCGGCGGGAATCCGGCCGACTACGTCGGGGCCCGCCCGGCGGCTGGGGCGGCCGGCTGCCGCGGGGGCGTCCGGCAGCGGCGGGGCCGGCCGG
>NZ_MQUR01000185.1 GCF_001953875.1 Streptomyces amritsarensis | reverse complement strand
GGGCGCCTGCCGATGTCCTCGGCCTGTGGCGGGCGGCCCTGGAGGCGGTGCTCGCCGACGCGGCGGTGCCGGACCTGGAGGGCCTGGTCGACGCGTTGGACGCCGGCGGGGAGATCGACTTCGACCGGCTGGACTGGAACCCGGGCCGCGAGGCGGACCTGCTCGACGAGGTCCTCGCCAACCTCTACCTGCTCACCGTCGCCGAGGGCGGGGCCGCCGACCGGCCGATTCCGCTTCCGGTGCTGGCCGCGTCGTTGATCGTGCCCGAGGGCATGGGCGAGCCGACCGACGCCGTCCTGGAGCAGGTCTCGGAGGCGATGATGCGCCTCGACGACCAGTTCCGACAGCTGGAGCCCATCGGCCTGGTGGAGTTCCGGCCCGTCGACGAGGAGCTCATGGCGCAGGCCGACGACGACGGCCCGCGGGGTGGCCGGGAGGCCGACGACGAGGACGTCTCCCGCTACGGCATGGTCCGCCTGACCCCGCTGGGCCTCTACGGGATCCGCGCCCGGATGCTGGAGGCCGGTGTGGACGCCCCGGCGGTCGGCGAGCTGGCCGCCAAGGGCGCCGACGTACTCCTCGACGCCGTCTCCTCCTACCCCGAGCGCGCGGCGCAGGCCGAGATCGAAGCGTGGATGGCGGGCCGCGAACCGTCCGACGCGGTCGCCGAACTCCTGTCCGCCGCCCGCGGGGACGACGAAGGCGGCCCGCTGCGCCGGCTGCGCTGCCAGCAGGCTCTCGCGTTGGCCGGCCCGGAGGCCGAGCCGGCCGTCCGCTCGGTGCTGGACGAGGCGGAGCTCGGCGGGCTCGCCCGGGTCTGGCTGGCGGAGCACGCAGTGGCCGACGTACCGGCGCCCGCCCCGGAGATGGTGTTCTGGCTGACGGTCGACACGATCGCCGCGCAGCTCGCAGCCGACGGCGAGAGCGAGGAGCTGCCCCTCCTGATGGAGACCCTGACCGCCCATCACACGGGCTTCTTCGACCAGGTGTGGCGTGTCGAGCACCCGGCGACGGTGCGGGTCCTGGAGGCGATGGGCCGGCTGCACCCGGACCGGAAGACGGCGAAGGAGGCCCGCAAGGCCGCCTTCAAGGCGCGCTCCCGCAGGCCCTGAAGGCCGGTCAGGGAGGCCGGTGACAATGCGCCGTTCCTGGTCCGGAGTCGGCCATTGACGCCGAAAGGCGAGGGGGCGGTTCCCCTTCGTGGGTAATTCAGCCGCCGTTCACGTGCGGGCGGGAGCGTGTGCGCCGACCGACCGCACGACAGGCGCACCACTCCCCACCCCTGGAGACCCGATGCCGCTCAGCCGCAGAGACTTCACCGCCCGTACCGTCATCGCCGGCGCGGCAGTCGCGCTCACCGGGACGGTCGGGGCTCTCGCCACCGCTCCGGGTGCGCTCGCGGCCGAGGACGGCGCGGACCGCGACGGGCAGGGACGGCCGTGCGAGCCCGGTTACGGCCCGCTCGTTCCCGACCCGGCCGGCATCCTCGCCCTCCCCGCCGGCTTCAGGTACCGCGTGATCACGCACAGCGGCGTCACCCGGCTGGAGTCCGGTGAGACCACCCCGTCCCACCACGACGGGACCGCGGCCTTCGAGGGCCACCGCGGCGTCACCCTCCTCGTCAACAACCACGAGCTGAGGGGCAGGCGGGAGAACTGGGCCCGCCCCGTCCCGCTCGCCGAGGGCCTCGTCTACGACCCGGCCGCGGCCGGCGGGTGCACGGTCGTCGAGGTCCGGCGCGGCGGCGAGGTCGCCGAATGGGTGGGCATCGCCGGTACGTCGACCAACTGCGCGGGCGGCGCCACCCCCTGGCACACCTGGCTGACCTGCGAGGAGAACTCCGACCTCGCCGGCAAGAACGGCATGACCAAGGACCACGGCTACGTCTTCGAGGTCGACCCGCACGACCGCCGCGCCAACCGCGACCCGCAGCCCGTCAAGGCCTTCGGCCGGTACGACCACGAGGCCGTGGTCATCGACCCGCGCCACGGCCACGCGTACCTGACCGAGGACGCCTCCGGCCCCAACGGGCTGTTCTACCGCTGGACCCCGCCCCGCGGCTTCCGGCACGGGCGCGGCAGGCTCCGTACGCTCGCCGCCGACGCCGGCGTGCTCCAGGCCGCCAAGTGCACCGACAGCTCGGGCCGGTTCGTCGACGACCTCTCGCGCGCCACGCGGATCGGCACCGTGTACGGCGTCGACTGGGTGGACGTGCCGGACCGCGACGCGCGCACCGTGCCCGTCCGCAAGCAGTTCGCGGACAGCGCGGTGACGCGCGGACGCAAGCTGGAGGGCATGTGGTGGGCCGACGCAGGCGCGTACTTCGTCTCCTCCTACGCCCGCGAGGAGAGCCCCGGCGCCGCACACGACGGGCAGGTCTGGTTCTACGACCCCAAGCGGCGCACGATCCGGCTGACCGTCCTCATCGGCGTCAACGCGGACCCGTCGGCGGACGGCGGCTACGACGGCCCGGACAACATCACCGTGTCGCCGTACGGAGGCCTGGTCATCGCGGAGGACGGCTCGGGGCTGCAGCACCTGTTCGGCGCGACCGCATCGGGCCGCACCTACCCGCTGGCGCGCAACGAGCTGAACATCGGGTCGGCCGAGGAGCCCGAATACTCCGAATTCGCCGGAGTCTGCTTCTCACCGGACGGACGCACCCTGTACGCCAGCCTCCAGGACCCGGGCATCATGCTGGCCATCACCGGGCCGTGGCGGCGCGCGCACTGACGCTCCGCCCGGCCGGGATCGCGGGCCTCAGTGGGCCGGGGAAACCTCCGCGCGGGAGGCCTCGGCCCACTCGGCGAGCAGGAACTCATACGCCTCGGAAGGCCACTCGCCGTCCACCCTGGTCTCCACGAGGTGCCGGATCGCCTCGTTCGCCTCGGCGGCGGACGGGCGGGCAGGCCCCGCGGGTGTGAGTGTCTCGTGCATGCCTACAAGGCTACGGGCGGGCACTGACAGCCACCTACGGATTACGGGTGGCATCCATCACCCGCGAACCCGCCCGGTGGCGGCCCGTACCCGCCCACCTGCTCAGAGTGCCTGCGCGGCGGGCTTGACCATGCCGCGCACTGTGCGCGACTTCACAAACTCGCCCATGGCCGTCATCTCCCACTCGCCGGAGAACTGGCGGATCAGCTTCGCCATCATCACGCCCGTCTGCGGCTCGGCGCTGGTCAGGTCGAAGCGCACCAGCTCCTCGCCGCTGGCCGCGTCGATCAGGCGGCAGTAGGCCTTGGCCACCTCGGTGAACTTCTGGCCGGTGAAGGAGTTGACCGTGAAAACCAGGCCCGTGGCGTCGGCGGGGAGCCGGCCGAGATCGACGACGATCACCTCGTCGTCGCCGGCGCCCTCGCCGGTGAGGTTGTCCCCGGAGTGCTTGATGGCGCCGCCCAGGATGGACAGCTTGCCGAAGTAGCAGCTGTCGATGTGGTTGCGCTGCGGGCCGTACGCGATGACGGACGCGTCGAGGTCGATGTCCCGGCCGCGGAAGGCGGGCTCCCAGCCCAGCCCCATCTTGACCTGGGAGAGCAGCGGGCGGCCTCCCTTGACCAGGGAGACGGTCTGGTTCTTCTGGAGGCTGACCCGGCCCTTGTCCAGGTTGATCTTCCCGGTGGCGGGCGGGGCGGCCGGGGGTGCGGCGGGAGCGGGGGCGGGGGCCGGGGTGACGGGGGCGGGGGTGCCGGCGCCGGCGGTGAGCCAGGGGG
>NZ_MQUR01000023.1 GCF_001953875.1 Streptomyces amritsarensis | reverse complement strand
TGCAGGGGGGACCCTGTGGGAGAGTAGGACGCCGCCGAACAATCTTTCAAAGGACCCTTGGTCCAGCGTTCAACGCTGGACCAAGGGTCCTTTTGTTTTTCCCCTCTTTACGCCGAAGCGCGGCCATGCGTTGGTTGCGCGAGAATGACTAGCGGTACCCCGAAGACAGGAGTCACACCCATGTCCAACTCTCCCGACGATCGTCCGGAGCGCGAGCCTCGTCGCAACGACGGCGGTGACAGGGGCGGCTACCGCGGGGGCCGTGACGACCGTGGCGGCGACCGTCCCCCGTTCCGCCGTGACGACCGCGGTGGCCGCCCGGCCGGCAGCGGCGGTGGCTACCGTCGCGACGACCGTGGTGGGCGTCCCGCCGGCGGTGGCGACCGCCCGTCCTTCCGTCGTGACGACCGTGGTGGCGACCGCCCGTCCTACCCGCGCCGTGACGACCGTGGTGGCGACCGTCCCTCGTACCCGCGTCGCGATGACCGTGGTGGCGACCGTCCGTCGTACCCCCGTCGTGACGACCGTGGCGGCGACCGCCCCTCCTACCCGCGTCGTGACGACCGTGGTGGCGACCGCCCCTCCTACCCGCGTCGTGACGACCGTGGTGGCGACCGCCCCTCGTACCCGCGCCGCGATGACCGTGGCGGCGAGCGTCCCTCGTACCCGCGTCGGGACGACGACCGTGGTGGATACCGCGGCGGGCGTGACGACCGCGGCGGCGACCGCCCCTCCTACCCGCGCCGTGACGACCGTGGTGGCGACCGCCCCTCCTACCCCCGTCGTGACGACCGTGGCGGCGACCGTCCGTCCTTCCGTCGTGACGACCGAGGTGGCGACCGCCCGTCGTACCCGCGCCGCGATGACCGTGGCGGCGAGCGTCCCTCGTACCCGCGTCGGGACGACGACCGTGGTGGATACCGCGGCGGCCGTGACGACCGCGGCGGCGACCGCCCCTCCTACCCGCGCCGTGACGACCGCGGCGGCGACCGCCCGTCGTACCCGCGCCGTGACGACCGGGGTGAGCGTCCGTCGTACCCGCGTCGTGATGACGACCGTGGTGGATACCGCGGCGGCCGTGACGACCGCGGTGGCGACCGCCCCTCCTACCCCCGTCGTGACGACCGCGGTGGCGAGCGTCCGTCCTTCCGTCGTGACGACCGTGGTGGCGACCGTCCCTCGTACCCGCGTCGTGACGACCGTGGTGGCGACCGCCCGTCGTACCCGCGTCGTGATGACCGGGGTGAGCGTCCCTCGTACCCGCGTCGTGACGAGCGGGGTGGCGACCGTCCGTCCTACCCGCGTCGCGATGACCGGGGTGAGCGTCCCTCGTACCCGCGTCGTGATGACGACCGTGGGGGATACCGCGGCGGCCGTGACGACCGAGGCGGCGACCGCCCCTCCTACCCCCGTCGCGACGACCGGGGCGGCGAGCGTCCCTCGTACCCGCGTCGCGACGACCGTGGCGGCGACCGCGGCGGATACCGCGGCGGTCGTGACGACCGCGGCGGCGACCGCGGCTACCGTTCGGACCGCGACCGCGACCCGGTCAAGCGGCTTCCGATCGACGAGGACGTCACCGGCCTCGAGATCGACGCCGATGTGCGTCAGGAGCTGCTGAGCCTGCCCAAGGGACTGGCCGAAGAGGTCTCCAAGAACCTGGTCATGGTCGCCCGGCTGATCGACGAGGACCCCGAGCAGGCCTACGCGTACTCGCGCATCGCCCTGCGCCTGGCCTCCCGCGTCGCCGCCGTCCGCGAGGCCGCCGGCTTCGCCGCGTACGCCACGCAGAAGTACAGCGAGGCCCTCGCGGAGTTCCGCGCCGCCAAGCGCATGACCGGCTCCGTCGAGCTGTGGCCCGTCATGGCCGACTGCGAGCGCGGCCTCGGCCGTCCCGAGCGGGCGCTGGCCATGGCCGGCGAGCCCGAGGTGCAGAAGCTCGACAAGGCCGGCCAGGTCGAGATGCGTCTGGTCGCGGCCGGTGCGCGCCGGGACCAGGGGCAGCTCGAAGCGGCCATCGTGACGCTGCAGAGCCCCGAGCTGGCGTCCAACGCCGTCCAGCCGTGGACCGCGCGCCTGCGGTACGCCTACGCCGACGCCCTGCTGGCGGCCGGTCGTGAGGACGAGGCCCGCGAGTGGTTCGGCAAGGCCCTCGAAGCCGACAAGGACGGGGCCACCGACGCCTCCGACCGACTCGCCGAGCTCGACGGTGTCGAGTTCGTCGACGCCGCGATCGACCTGTCCGACGACGACGAGGTCGAAGACCTCACCGCCGGCGACCGCGACGAGGACGACGACGAGGACGAGGACGAGGACCCGGCGGAGGTCGCCGCGGCCGAGCGCGCCACCGACGTCACCGAGTACTACGACGAGGACGACGAGGAGTTCGAGCCGCTGGAGCAGTCCGCGGCCGGCGCCGACACCGACCTCCGAGGCGACCAGGCCTGAGCCGCGTTGACGTAGAGACGAAGGGCGGTACCCCGAACGGGGTACCGCCCTTCGTCGTGTCCGGGAGGAATCAGCCCAGCCCGCGCAGGACCAGGCCCGTGGCCGGCTTCGGGCCGAAGGACGTCGACTTGCGGGGCATGGTGACCCCCTGGCGGGCGAGGTCGCGCACCACTTCCTCGCGTACGGGATGCAGCAGGACGGCGGTGCCCCCGTGCCGTTCGGCCATGGCCACCGTCGACGCGGCGTCGTGGATGTAGGTGATCTGGTCCGGGGCGTCCGGGACATGCCAGAGCGCGTCGAGCAGCGTCGCGTGCAGCACGGTGGCGTCCAGCCGGCGCCAGGCCTCGGGGCGGTCGTGCCGGACCGTGCGGTCGAGGAGGGCCAGGTCGGGATCGGTGACCAGGTGGAAGGCGCCGTCGCCGGCGAGGAGGAAGGCGTTGCCGCGTTCCGCCGCGTCCGCGAGGGCGTCCAGGGCCAGCGGCAGCGGCCCGTCGACCGGGCGGACCCGGAAGTGGCCGGCGACGGCGGCCAGCGCGTCGGCGACCGGGAGACGGCGCAGCATCCGGTGGATGGCGCGGACCTGCAGCGGGTAGCGGGCGGTGTCCACGAGGAGCACCAGGCCGAAGTCCCACGCGGTGGGGGAGCCGTGCTCCTCCTGGAGGCGCAGGTACGTCGCCCACCGGTGGTGCCCGTCGGCGATGAGGGCCTGGCGGTGGCTGAGGTCCGCTGTGACGGCGGCCAGTTCGGCCGGGTCGGTGATGGCCCAGAGGCGGTGCTGGAAGCCGTCCTCGGTGGTGGTCGACAGCAGCGGCGGGTGCTGCGCGGTCCGCTCGACGACCGCCGCCGCACCCGCGGCGGGGTCGTCGCCCCGGTAGGTGAGGAGGAGCGGTTCCAGGTTCGCCGACGTCGCCCGCATCAGGCCCGCCCGGTCGGTCACCACATCCGGCATGACGTCCTCGTGGGGCAGGACGATGCCGGCGTCGGCGGTGGACAGGGCGAGGGCGCCGATGACGCCGCGCTGGAGCAGCCCCGCCCGGCGCTGCTCGTACACGTACAGCGCGGGCTCGGGGTCGGCGGACAGGATCCCCTCGGCCAGCCAGTCCCGCAGGGTGCGCGCCGCCTGTTCGTTGCGCGCGGCCGGGGTGCCGGCCTGCGGGAGGATCAGGCGGACGATGTTGTGCGGGTCGGCGGACTCGAGGTGGTCGACTCCGTCGGGGCGCACGACCACGTCGTACGGCGGCGAGGTGACGGCGGCGAGGCTGCCGACACGCTCGGGGACGTAGCGCAGGCCATGGAACGGGATGAGGCGCAGCCCGTGGTCCGCGGTGCCAGAAGTGGTCATTGGTGCATGGTAAATCGCGTCTCGCCATGCGGGATGATCGGGGCAGTACGGAATCGGACAAGATCGATCTCACAGGGAGCGGCCAGAATGACCCGGCAGATCAGGACCAGTCCTGCGGCGTGTGACGAGAGTCTGCACCAGGCGTACGACACCGCACTCCTGGACCTGGACGGTGTGGTGTACGCGGGCGGGCGGGCCATCGGCCACGCCGTGGAGTCCCTCGCGGCGGCCCGCGCCGCCGGCATGCACCTCGCGTACGTGACGAACAACGCGCTGCGGACCCCCGAAGCCGTCGCGGAGCACCTGGGCGAGCTGGGCATCCCGACGGACGCGGCCGAGGTGATCACCTCGGCGCAGGCCGTGGCCCGGCTCATCGCGGAGCAGGTCGAGCCGGGGTCCAAAGTGCTGGTGATCGGCGGGGAGGGGCTGCGGGTCGCGCTCCGCGAACGCGGACTGGTGCCGGTCGAGTCCGCCGACGAGGAGGGGCTCGCGGCGGTCGTGCAGGGATACGGGGGGCCGGACCTGGCGTGGGGCCGGTTCGCGGAGGCCTCGTACGCGATCAACCGGGGCGTGCCCTGGTACGCGTCGAACACCGACCTGACGATCCCCGGTGCGCGGGGCATCGCGCCGGGCAACGGGGCCGCGGTGGAGGTCGTACGGATCGCCACGGGCGCGGAGCCGCAGGTGGCGGGCAAGCCGCTGCCCC
Source organism: Streptomyces amritsarensis (assembly GCF_001953875.1). Taxonomy (GTDB): domain Bacteria; phylum Actinomycetota; class Actinomycetes; order Streptomycetales; family Streptomycetaceae; genus Streptomyces; species Streptomyces amritsarensis. The sequence goes on along the minus strand of NZ_MQUR01000023.1, from coordinate 77,247 downwards.
CGATGCACCGGGAGACGGTGCTGCGGACCGGGGCGAAGCGGCCGCTGGTCGTCGGGGACCGGCTGGACACCGACATCGAGGGCGCCTTCAACGGGGAGGTGGACTCGCTGCTGGTGCTGACCGGGGTGACCGACGCGGAGCAGCTGCTGCGGGCCGAGCCCCGGCACCGGCCGACCTATGTGGACCGGGACCTGCGCGGACTGCTGGCCGGGCAGCCGGAGGTGGTGCCGGCCGCGGAGGGGTTCCGCTGCGGCGGCTGGACGGCGGTGGCCCTGAACAACGGGCTGCTCGACCTGCGCGAGGCCGACGAGGACAGCGGGGAGGGCCCGACGACCGGCGACGGCGCGACGACCGGGGACGGCGGACCGGGACCGGACCCGCTGGACGGTCTGCGTGCGCTGTGCGCGGCGGCCTGGACGGCCGCCGCGGACGGCGTATGCACGCTCGACGCGGCGAAGGCGCTGGCCAGGCTGGGTCTTTGAGGCCCACCAGGGCTCCGTTCGAGGTGGAGGCTAGGCTAACCTAACCTGCGTGTTGGTTGAGAGTCCCCCCGAATCCGGGCCGAGCGCGGCGCCCCCGCCTGACGCCGTCGCCCGCCCACGCCATGCCGCGCGTGCCGCGGGTCTGGCCGGCGCCCTCGTGGTGCTCGCCCTGATCGCGGTGCTGAGCATCGCCGTGGGCGCCAAGCAGATGCCCCTGGACGAGGTCTGGCACGGCCTCTTCCACTACTCGGGGACCACCTCGGACGTGGTCGTGCGGGACCTACGGGTCCCGCGCACCCTCCTCGGGCTGATGGTCGGGCTCGGCCTCGGCCTGTCCGGGGCGGTGATGCAGGCGCTGACCCGCAACCCGCTGGCCGAGCCCGGCATCCTCGGCGTCAACGCCGGCGCCGCGGCGGCCGTCGTCTCCGCGATCAGCTTCTTCGGCGCGAGCTCGCTGGGCGAGTTCGTGTGGTGGGCGTTCCTCGGCGCCGCCGTCGTCTCGGTCCTCGTGTACGTCCTGGGCGGCAGCCGCAGCGCCACACCGGTACGCCTCGCGCTCGCCGGTACGGCGGCCAGCGCGGCCCTCGTCGGCTACATCAACGCGGTGCAGCTGATGGACAGCAAGGCGCTGGACAAGCTGCGCTTCTGGACGGTGGGCTCGCTGGCCTCCGCCAACATGGACACCGTCCGCCAGGTCGCCCCGTTCCTGCTGGTCGGCGCGGTGCTCGCGCTGTCGCTGGGCCGGCCGCTCAACGCGATGGCCATGGGCGACGACACGGCCAGGGCGCTCGGTGCGAACCTGACCCGGACCCGGGTCGGTGCCATGCTCGCCATCACCCTGCTCTGCGGTGCGGCGACCGCCGCGTGCGGGCCCATCGTCTTCATCGGCCTGATGATCCCGCACCTCGTGCGGGTGTTCACCGGCCCCGACATGCGCTGGGTGCTCGCCTACTCGGCCGTCCTGTCGCCCGTCCTGCTGCTCGGCGCGGACGTCGCCGGCAGGGTCGTCACCCGGCCCGCCGAGCTCCAGGTCGGCATCGTCACCGCGCTCATCGGCGGGCCCGTCTTCATCTACCTCGTCCGGCGCAAGAGGATGGCCCAGCTGTGACCGTGACCGCCAAAGCCCGTCCCGTGCGGCTCCCGGGCGGGATGTCGCTGCGGATCGAGCGGCGCGCCCTCGCCGTCGGCGCCCTCCTCGTCCTCGCCGCGTTCGTCATGGCCGTCCTGCTCATCGGCACCGGCGACTTCGACATCGCGCCGTGGGACGTCGTGCAGACCCTGCTCGGCAACGGCACCCCCGCCGACGACTTCATCGTCAACGACCTCCGCCTGCCCCGGGTGCTGGTCGCCCTGCTGGTCGGCGCGGCCCTCGGGATGGCCGGAGCCGTCTTCCAGTCGGTGACCCGCAACCCGCTCGGCTCGCCCGACCTGCTCGGCTTCTCGTACGGGTCCGCGGTCGGCGCCCTCGTCGTCATCATCCTGCTGAAGGGCTCGGCGACCGAGGTCGCCGCGGGCGCGCTGCTCGGCGGACTGCTGGCCGGCGCCGCCGTCTACCTGCTGGCGTACAAGCGGGGCATCCACGGCTACCGGCTGGTCCTGGTGGGCATCGGCGCCTCCGCGATGCTGTTGGCCGCCATCCAGTACCTGATCACCAAGGCCCAGCTCGTGGAGGCCTCGCGGGCCATGGTCTGGCTGACCGGTTCGCTGGCCGGCCGGGACTGGGCGCAGGTGTGGCCGCTGCTGGCGACCTGCGCGGTGCTGTTCCCGCTGGTGCTGGGGCAGAGCCGGGCCCTGCGGATGATCGAGATGGGCGACGACGCGGCGTACGCGGTGGGGGTGCGGGTGGAGCGCACCCGGCTGCTGCTGATGCTGGCGGCGATCCTGCTCACCACGGCGGCGAGCGCCGCGGCCGGGCCGATCAGCTTCGTCGCGCTGGCCGCGCCGCAGCTGGCCCGGCGGCTGACCGGCTCGCCCGGCGCCAACCTGCTGAGCGCCGCCCTCATGGGTTCGGTGGTGCTGCTGCTCTCGGACTGGGCCTCGCAGCGGGCCTTCGGCGCGGACCAGCTGCCGGTGGGCGTGGTGACCGGGCTGGTCGGCGGTGTCTATCTGCTCTGGCTGCTCGTCACCGAGCGCAAGGCGGGACGTATATGAACCTCAGGAGTGCGCAAGTGCAGCGGTTGACCGCGGAGAACGTGACCCTCGGCTACGACCAGCGGGTCATCGCCGAGAACCTGTCGGTGGAGATCCCCGACAACTCCTTCACGGTGATCGTCGGCCCCAACGCCTGCGGCAAGTCCACGCTGCTGCGGGCCCTGTCGCGGATGCTGAAGCCGTCCCAGGGGCGGGTGCTGCTGGACGGGCAGGCCATCGGGTCCCTGCCCGCGAAGAAGGTCGCCAAGACCCTCGGGCTGCTCCCGCAGTCCTCGATCGCGCCCGACGGGATCACGGTCGCCGACCTGGTCTCCCGCGGCCGCTACCCGCACCAGGGGCTGCTGCGGCAGTGGTCGCACGAGGACGAGCGGATCGTGACGGAGTCGATGGCCTCGACCGGGGTCGCCGAGCTCGCCGACCGGGCCGTGGACGAGCTGTCGGGCGGGCAGCGGCAGCGCGTGTGGATCGCGATGGCGCTGGCGCAGCAGACCCCGCTGCTCCTGCTCGACGAGCCGACGACGTACCTGGACATCCAGCACCAGATCGACGTGCTCGACCTGTGCGCCGAACTGCACGAGACCCAGGGGCGCACCCTCGTCGCCGTGCTGCACGACCTCAACCACGCCGCCCGCTACGCCACGCACCTGATCGCGATGCGGGGCGGGAAGGTCATCGCCGAGGGCCCGCCGCAGGAGGTGGTCACCGCGGAGCTCGTGGAGAAGGTGTTCGGGCTGCGCTGCCAGGTCATCGACGACCCGGAGACGGGGACGCCGCTGGTGATCCCGGCGGCCCGGCGCTCCCGCGCCCAGGCGGCCGCCGAGGTGTAGGACCGACGGGCGGCCGGCACTCCCGGGGTGCCGGCCGGCCATGGCCGGGCCCGGGCCGGCCGGGACGCGCTAGTGCTGTGACCGGCACGGTTCACCGGGGCGCAGCACTAGAGCAGGCTCTTCAGCCGCAGCAGGTCGCGGAAGCCGGCCTCCAGCCTGACCCGGCCGGAGGCCCAGGCCTTCGCGAACTTCAGCTCGCCCGCGACCAGCGCGACCAGGTCGTCGCCGGTCATCGCGAGGCGGATCTCCGCCTTGCGGGCCGGCGGGCCCGGCGCGACCGCGTCCACCCGGATCCGGCCCCCTTCGAGGCGGCCGGTGAACGTCTGGGCCAGGTCCGTGATGTGGCAGCTGAGGGAGCGGTCGAACGCGGCCGCGCCGCGCACGCCCTCCTCGGCCCGCGCGAGGTTGTCGGAGAGTCGGTCGAGTGCTTCACGGCACTCCTGGATCGTAGCCATCGTGATCACGACCGTACCGCAGAGCCGCGCGCCGCCGTGGGGGCGCTTCGGGGTAGCGTCGTGGCATGACCGACGAAGCAGCCGACACCCGGGCCGAGGCCCCGAACGCGGGCGGAGCCGAGGTGCGGGCCGAGGCCGGGGCCGCGGCGGCGGAAGCCCCCGCCGAGCCGGTGGAGCCCGCCGGGCCCGCCGCGCTGGGCGTCGTACGCACCCCCACCGGCCACGCCGGGGTGGACGCGCACCTGGCGCGGCTGGCGGACGCGGACCACCTCGCGGCGGACGGACACGTCGAGGTGTACGAGGATGTCCACCGGGGGCTGCGTGAGGCGCTGACCGCGCTGGACGCACCGCCCGTCCCCGGACCGTACGAAAACAGGAGCTGAACCGAACGTGGCAGGAGTGGCACGCCGCCGCCTGGACGCCGAACTGGTACGCCGCAGCATGGCCCGCTCGCGCGAGCACGCCGCGCAGCTGATCGCCGCGGGCCGGGTGACCGTGGGCGGCACCACCGCGACCAAGGCCGCCACCCAGGTCGAGACCAGCGCGGCCCTCGTGGTCCTCAAGGACGACGCCGACCCCGACTACGTCTCGCGCGGCGGGCACAAGCTCGCCGGCGCCCTCGCGGCCTTCCTGCCGCGGGGACTGCGGGTCGAGGGCCGCCGTGCGCTGGACGCGGGAGCGTCCACCGGAGGCTTCACCGACGTGCTGCTGCGGGCGGGTGTCGCCCACGTCATGGCGGTCGACGTCGGTTACGGGCAGCTCGCCTGGTCGCTGCAGAGCGACGACCGGGTCACCGTGAAGGACCGCACGAACGTGCGCGAGCTGACGGTCGAGCAGATCGACGGCATCCCGGTGGACCTCGTGGTCGGCGACCTGTCCTTCATCTCGATCGGCCTGGTGCTGCCCGCGCTGGTGCGGTGCACGGCGCCGGACGCGGACCTCGTGCTGATGGTCAAGCCGCAGTTCGAGGTCGGCAAGGACCGGCTGGGCAGCGGCGGCGTGGTGCGCAGCCCCGAGCTGCGGGCCGAGGCCGTGCGGGAGGTGGCGGCCAGCGCCGCGGCGCTCGGACTGGGCGTCCTCGGGGTCACCGCCAGTCCGCTGCCGGGGCCGTCGGGCAACGTCGAGTACTTTCTGTGGCTGAGGGCGGGGGCACCGGCACTCGACCCGGCGGATGTTGACCGTGCAGTGGCGGAGGGGCCGCAGTGACAGATTCTTCGGGGGAACGCACCGTATTCCTGCTCGCGCACACCGGACGGCCCGCGGCCATCCGCAGCGCCGAGCTGGTCGTCAAGGGACTGCTGCGCTGCGGGCTGGGCGTGCGGGTCTTCGACCACGAGGCGGTGGACCTGCCGCTGCCGCCGGAGGTGGAGCTCGTCACCGAGTCCACGCCCGGGGTGCTCGACGGGTGCGAGCTGCTGGTGGTGCTGGGCGGGGACGGGACCCTGCTGCGCGGCGCCGAGCTCGCACGGGCCTCGGGCGTACCGATGCTGGGCGTCAACCTGGGCCGGGTCGGCTTCCTCGCCGAGGCCGAGCGCGACGACCTCGACAAGGTCGTGGACCGGGTGGTGACGCGCTCCTACGAGGTCGAGGAGCGCATGACCCTCGACGTGATCGTGCGCACGAACGGCGACGTCGTGCACCGGGACTGGGCGCTGAACGAGGCCGCGGTGCAGAAGGTGTCCCCGGAGCGGATGCTGGAGGTGGTCCTGGAGATCGACGGACGCCCGGTGACCGGCTTCGGCTGCGACGGGATCGTCTGCGCCACTCCGACCGGCTCGACGGCCTACGCCTTCTCCGCGGGCGGGCCGGTCGTCTGGCCGGAGGTGGAGGCGCTGCTGATGGTGCCGATCAGCGCGCACGCGCTGTTCGCGAAGCCGCTGGTGACCTCGCCGAACTCGGTCCTGGCGGTGGAGGTGCAGAGCGGCACACCGCACGGGGTCCTGTGGTGCGACGGCCGACGCATGCTGGAGCTGCCGGCAGGGGCCCGCGTGGAGGTCCGGCGGGGTGCGGTGCCCGTGCGGCTCGCCCGCCTGCACCACGCGTCGTTCACCGACCGGCTCGTCGCGAAGTTCGCGCTGCCGGTGTCGGGCTGGCGGGGTGCGCCGCACTGACGGCCCCGGCCCGGCCGTGGCGGGCGCGGCAGCGGCGCCCCGAGGGCGCGCCCCCGTGGCGGCGAGGGGTTCGGATACGCCGATCGTGACCCGGCCGACGCTCCGGCCGCGACCGGAGCTGCGCGCACAAGCCCGGGCGGGATTCCCGGTGTTGCCGTTCGGCGCCGACAGCGAGAGCATTAATAGCACATGCGTTCGGAGAACTCGGCGCGGGTGACGTCACATGGCACCCGGGAAACCTCGGTATCGTCGTCCCGTGCTTGAGGAGATGCGGATACGGTCGCTCGGGGTCATCGACGACGCGGTGGTCGAGCTGTCGCCCGGTTTCACCGCGGTGACCGGCGAGACCGGCGCCGGCAAGACGATGGTCGTCACCAGCCTCGGGCTGCTGCTCGGCGGGCGCGCCGACCCGGCCCTGGTGCGGATCGGGGCCAAGGCGGCAGTGGTCGAGGGCCGCGTCGTCATGCGCCCGGACGCCCCCGCCGCGGTGCGCGCCGAGGAGGCCGGGGCCGAGCTCGACGACGGCGCCCTGCTGATCAGCCGGACCGTGTCCGCCGAGGGGCGTTCCCGCGCCCACGTCGGCGGCCGCTCCGTGCCCGTCGGCCTGCTCGGCGAACTCGCCGACGACCTGGTCGCCGTGCACGGACAGACCGACCAGCAGGGCCTGCTCCGGCCGGCCCGGCAGAGGCAGGCGCTCGACCGGTACGCCGGAGACGCCGTCGCCGTCCCGCTGGAGAAGTACGCCTCGGCCTACCGCAGGCTCCGCGCGGTCGCCGTGGAGCTCGAGGAGATCACCACCCGGGCCCGGGAACGGGCCCAGGAGGCCGATCTGCTCCGCTTCGGCCTCGACGAGATCGCGGCCGTGGAGCCGGTGGCCGGCGAGGACGCCGAACTGGCGGCCGAGGCGGAGCGGCTCGGGCACGCCGAAGCGCTGGCCTCGGCGGCCCAGGCGGCGCACGCCGCACTCGCGGGCAACCCCGAGGACCCCGAGGCCATCGACGCGAACATGCTCGTCGCCGGGGCCCACCGGGCCCTGGAATCCGTACGGTCGCACGACCCGGCGCTCGGCGCGCTCGCCGAGCGGATCGGTGAGCTCGGCATCCTGCTCGCAGACGTGGCCGGGGAGCTGGCCGGCTACGCCGACGACCTCGACGCCGATCCGCTGCGGCTGGCCGCGGTGGAGGAGCGCCGGGCCGCCCTGACACAGCTGACGCGCAAGTACGGCACCGAGGGCACCGTGGACGCCGTGCTGGAGTGGGCCGAACAGGGCGCGGCGCGGCTGCTGGAACTGGACGGCGACGACGAGCGGATCACCGAGCTGACCGCGGAACGGGACGGGCTGCGCTCCGAACTGTCGGTGCTGGCACAGACGCTGACCGACGCCCGGGTGGAGGCGGCGACGCGCTTCGCCTCCGCGGTGACGGCGGAGCTGGCATCACTGGCGATGCCGCACGCCCGGGTGACGATCGACATCCGGCAGACGGACGACCCCGAAGGAGTGGACGTGGACGGCCGCCCGGTCGCCTACGGACCCTCCGGCGCCGACGAGGTCGAACTGCTGCTCGCCCCGCACCCGGGTGCCCAGCCGCGGCCGATCGCCAAGGGCGCCTCGGGCGGTGAGCTGTCCCGCGTGATGCTCGCGGTCGAGGTCGTCTTCGCGGGCACCGACCCGGTGCCCACGTACCTCTTCGACGAGGTCGACGCCGGCGTCGGCGGCAAGGCGGCGGTCGAGATCGGCCGGCGCCTGGCGAAGCTGGCCAGGACGGCGCAGGTCGTGGTCGTCACGCACCTGCCGCAGGTGGCCGCCTTCGCCGACCGGCAGCTGCTGGTGGAGAAGACCAACGACGGCTCGGTGACCCGCAGCGGGGTCACCGTCCTGGAGGGCGAGGACCGGATCCGCGAGCTGTCGCGCATGCTCGCAGGGCACGAGGACTCCGTCTCCGCGCGGGCGCACGCCGAGGAACTGCTCGCGGCGGCGCGCGCCGACGGGTGAGCCCGCACACCTTGCGCAGGGCCCGGGACGCATACCGTTCCGGGCCCTCCGCTTTTCCGTGAAAGGCCGGTTGGGGCCTGAAACGGACCGATCTGCCCGTCACCCTACGGATTCCACTTACGCCGTGTGGGTGAGGCCGGAGAGTCGCCGGCCGTATCTCGCACAGGATCCGCACCCGTATGGTCCCGGAACGCGCGTGCGGACTGGCATCCTTGGCGACGTCTCTGACTCTTCCCTCACCCTGGAGCTTCGGCCCGTGAGCAGCTCCCCGGTCTCCACCTCCGCCGCGACACAGCCCTACGGGCGCCCGCTGCGCACCGTCCACGTGCTCGGCGACGGTGCGGGAGCGGGCAGTTGCGCGCACGTCCGATCGCTCGCCACGGGGCTCGCCGCGCGCGGGGTGCGGGTCACGGTGTGCGCCCCCGTCCGGGCGGAAGGGGAGTACGACTTCACCGGAGCCGGGGCGGAGTTCGCGCCCGACGCGGTGAGCGTGCTGCGGACCGCCTGCGCCGGCGCGGACGTCGTCCACGCGCACGGGGTGAAGGCGGGCCTGAAGGCCGCGCTGGCCATGCGCGGGCGCCGGGTGCCGCTGGTGGTGACCTGGCACGGCGACGGCCCGGCCGCGCCCGGCGCGCTCGGTCGGCTGAGCCGGATGCTGGAACGGCGCGTGGCGCGGGCCGCCGCCGTGGTGCTCGGCGCCTCCTCGGACCTCGTGGACCTGGCGCGGCAGCGGGGCGCCAGGGACGCGCGGCTGGCACCCGTGGCCTTCCCGGCGGCTGCGGAAGGGACGGCGGACCCGGGCAAGGTGCGGGCGGAACTCGGCGTCGTGGAACGGCCGTTGCTCATCGCGGTCGGCAGCCTGGTGGCGCACCGCGGATATTCCGTCCTGCTCGACGCGGCGCGCGAGTGGCGGGCCCTGGAACCGCCGCCGCTGCTGGTGATCGCGGGCGAGGGGCCGCTACGGGCCGAACTGGCCCGGCGGATCGAGGCGGAGCGGCTCCCGGTCCGGCTGCTCGGGCGGCGCCGGGACGCGGCGCAACTGCTGGCGGCGGCGGACCTGGCGGTCCTGCCGAGCCGGTGGGAGGCGCGGGCGCCGCTGGCACAGGAGGCGCTGCGGGTGGGTGTGCCGCTGGTGGCCACGGCGGTGGGCGGGGTACCGGAGTTGGTGGGGGAGGGCGCGGTGCTCGTCCCGCCGGGGGAGGCGGGCGCCCTCGCCTCGGCCGTGACCGGCCTCCTGGCCGACCCGGCCCGCCGGGCCGACCTGGCCGCCGCCGGGCGCATCCAGGCCGCGACGTGGCCGTCGGAGGACGACACCGTGGCCCAGGTCCTGTCCGTCTACGACGAACTGATCGAACGCCACCGCCGCTGACCCCTCGCGCCGGCGCAGCCGCACCCTTCCGCCTCGCCGGCGCGTGCGGCCCGGATCCGGGCCGGGGGGCCCGCGATCCCCGGCCCGCCGGTGTTCGGGGGCGGGGGGCGCGTCAGGAAGGGCCGGGGCCGGCGTGGCGGCGGGCGCGGAGCGCCAGGCTCAGCGAGAGGACCGTCTCCGGGTCGTCCAGGTCCGTGCCCAGCAGCTCCGAGATGCGCGCCAGCCGGTTGTAGAGGGTCTGCCGGTTCAGGTGGAGCTCACGGGCCGTCTCCGCCTTGCGGCCCGCATGGGCCAGGTACGTCTCCAGGGTGGGCAGCAGCGGCGGCCGCGAGGCCGCGTCGTGCGCGCGCAGCGGGCCGATCGCACGGTCCACGAAGGCCGCCAGGTCCGGGTGTTCGCGCAGCCGCCACAGCAGCAGGTCGATGTCGAGGCGCCGGGCGTCGTACCAGGGCCGGGCCGGCAGGCCGTGCGCCGCGGTGGCGGTCTCCGCGGCGTGCCGCAGCCCCGACGAGGCCGCCGCCCAGCCGCCCGCCACGCCGACGACCACGGCCGGCGGGGCGGTGGCCCGGTCCAGGCCCGCCCGTTCGACGCCCGTCCGCAGCGCCGCCGCGACCCGGTCGGCGACCGCGGTGCGCTCCGACTCCGCCCGCAGCGACACCAGCAGCGGCACCCGGCCCTCGACCGGCCGGACGCCCAGCAGCACCGGGACACCGACCGACGACAGCTCCTCCAGCACCGCCCGGGCCAGGACGGCCCAGTTCCCGGACGGGCCGAGGTCCGACAGGCGCATCACCACCGGCAGCAGCGGCCCCGCGCCCGGCTTGAAGCCCAGTACGCGGGCCTGCGCCGGCGCGTCCTGCGCCGAGATACGGCCCTCCGCGAGGTCCGTGAGGAAGTCGCCGCGGCCGCGCGCCGCCAACTCCTCCTCCTGCCGGGCCTGCATGAGGACCACGGCCAGAACGCCGGCCGTGCGCTCCGCCGCCATCCGGTGCACCGGCAGCAGCGGGGCCGAGACCCCGACCAGGACCAATCGGGCCCGCACCGAGCCCGTGCCGTGGCCGCCGCCCGGTACGTCGATCACCACCGTGTTCGCCGACGGTTCGGCCTCGCGCTGCCCGCGCAGCCCCTCCCAGACCTGGAGCGGATCCGCGCCCGGGTCCCCGGCCGAGCTGGCGGCCGCGTACAGCAACTGCCCGTCCGGGGTCTCCAGGAAGACCGGGTTCGCCGTGAAGTCGGCCAGGATGCGCAGCACCTGCGGGATGCCCCCGCCGCCCAACAAAGCCTCCGTGCAACGCCGGTGGACCTCCTCGGCCCGCTGGAGCAGTGCGTAGTGGCCGTTGACGATCTCGGTGTGGACCTCCTCGGTGACCGCGACGAAGGGGACCTCCCGGTGCAGCTGCACCAGCGGCAGGCCCGCCGCACGCGCCGTCTCCACGAGCGTCGCGGGCAGCCGCGTGAACCGCGGGCCCAGCTCCACCACCAGCGCGGCGATGCCCCGGTCCGCGAGGCGGCGTACGAAGGCCCGCTGTTCGGCGGGGCGGGTGCCCAGGCCCAGTCCCGTGGTCAGCAGCAGCTCGCCGCCCTTGAGCAGGGAGGCGATGTTCGGGACCTCGCCCGCGTGCACCCAGCGGACGGTGCGGCCCAGGCGGTCGGCGCAGGCCACCACCTCCGGCAGGCCGCTGCGCAGCCCCGGCAGCTCCAGCGCCCGCTGAACCGTGATCCCGCCCTGGTTGTCCATGTCGCGGGACGCTATCAGGGGGTCAGGCCGGCCTGATGTTGTGGTTGAAGCGGAAGACGTTGTCGGGGTCGTACTGCCGCTTCACCCGGCCCAGCCGCCGCATGTTGTCCGCGCCGAGCCCGGAGACCACCCGGTCCGAGCCCTCGTCCCCGGTGAAGTTCAGGTACACCGCACCGGTGCTCCACGGCGCGACGTCCGCGCGGACGTCCTTGACCCACTGCCGGCAGCGTTCGTCGTCGGCCGGGTCCTCCCAGATCCCGAACGGGTGCACCGCCCAGGGGGAGTCCCGGTACGGCACCGGATAGTCGGCCGGGCCCGAGGCGATCGCGCCGCCCTGCGGGAACAGGATGTGCTGGGTCCCGGTCGGCACCGGCATCGACGCGGCCCGGGCGCAGAACACGTCGACGAACGCGTCCGGTGCGGCCGTCAGGTACTCCGCCGACCAGTAGTTCCGCAGCCCCGGCGGGTCGTCGATCATGCACTGGAGATCGGCGTACGGGATGGCGGTGACCATCGCCGCCTCGTGCGGCAGCGCCAGCAGCGGCTCGGCCAGCTTGCGCAGCCGCTCCTCCGGGCCCGCGTACGTGAGCAGCGCCGCGCACACCAGCCGCCCGGCGAGGTGCGGGGGCACGAAGTCGTCGTCCGGGGGGCCGGTCAGGAAGATCACGCCGCCGCTCGCCTCCGCCGGCCCGTCCTCCAGGAGGTCCCGGTAGGTCCGCACCACCTCGGGGCCGTTCTCCGGCAGGTACAGCACGAACGCGATCGCCATGGCGGGCAGTTCGTGCAGCCGCAGGGTGATCGCGGTGGCCACGCCGAAGTTCCCGCCGCCGCCGTGCAGGGCCCAGAACAGCTCCGGGCGCTCCTGCGAGGTGGTCTCCACGACCGACCCGTCGGCCGTCACCAGTTCCACACCCAGCAGGTTGTCCACGGCCAGCCCGCACTTGCGGTCCAGCCAGCCGCTGCCGCCGCCCAGGACGAAGCCGCCGACCCCGGTGGTGGAGGCACGGCCGCCGGTGGTGGCGAGCCCGTACGGGGCGCAGGCCCGGTCCAGGTGGCTCATCGTCGCCCCGCCCTCGACGCGGACCGCGCGGGCACCCGGGTGGACGGTGACCTCGTGCATCCGGCGCAGGTCGATCACCAGGGCGCCGTCGCCGAGGGCGGAACCGGAGACGCTGTGCCCGCCGCCCCGCACGGCGATCTTCAGGTCGAGGTCCCTCGCGAAGCGCACGGCGGTGGCCACGTCCTCCGCGCTCTCGCACTGGGCGATCACCGCGGGCCTGCGGTCGATCATCGCGTTGAAGACCGTCCGGGCCTCGTCGTAGCCCGGATCCTGCGGAGCGAACACCTCGCCGGACAGATCCTCGCGGAGCGCGGCCAGGGCCGCGCCCGCCTTCGAGAGGGGAGCCATGGCTGCCACCCTTCCAACGGACGGAGGGCATAAGACCCTTCCAGCCTAGGCCCGGCGGATCACCGGGGCGCGGCGAACCGCACCGCACCCCGGGCCGGTCGTGTCCGGCGTCAGCCCCCGTAGGCCCCGCTCGCCGTCAGCCGCAGCGCCGTGTCGATCAGCGGAACGTGGCTGAACGCCTGCGGGAAGTTCCCCACCTGCCGCTGGAGCCGCGGATCCCACTCCTCCGCCAGCAGGCCCAGATCGTTGCGCAGCGCGAGCAGCCGCTCGAACAGCCGCCGCGCCTCGTCCACCCGGCCGATCATCGCCAGGTCGTCGGCCATCCAGAACGAGCAGGCCAGGAAGGCCCCCTCGTCGCCCTCCAGGCCGTCCACACCGGCCTCCTCGCCCGCCGTCGGGTAGCGCAGGATGAAGCCGTCGGGCGTGGACAGCTCGCGCTGGATCGCCTCGATGGTGCCGATGACCCGCTTGTCGTCGGGCGGCAGGAAGCCCATCTGCGGGATGAGCAGCAGCGAGGCGTCCAGCTCCTTCGACCCGTACGACTGGGTGAAGGTGTTGCGTTCCTTGTCGTAGCCCTTCTCGCACACGTCCTGGTGGATCTCGTCACGCAGCTCCCGCCACCGCTCCAGCGGGCCGTCCGCGTCCCCGCTCTCGATCAGCTTGATCGTGCGGTCCACGGCCACCCAGGCCATCACCTTGGAGTGCACGAAGTGCCGGCGCGGGCCGCGCACCTCCCAGATGCCCTCGTCCGGCTCCGACCAGTGCGTCTCCAGGTAGCGGATCAGCTTGAGCTGGAGCAGGGAGGCGTAGTCGCTGCGGGCCAGGCCGGTCATGTGACCCAGGTGCAGGGCCTCGGTGACCTCGCCGTACACGTCGAGCTGCAGTTGGCCGGCGGCGCCGTTGCCGACGCGGACCGGGCGGGAGCCCTCGTAGCCGGGCAGCCAGTCCAGCTCGGTCTCGCCGAGCTCCCGTTCACCCGCGATCCCGTACATGATCTGCAGGTTCTCCGGGTCGCCGGCCACCGCGCGCAGCAGCCACTCGCGCCAGGCCCGGGCCTCCTCGCGGTAGCCGGTGCGCAGCAGCGAGGAGAGGGTGATGGCCGCGTCCCGCAGCCAGGTGTAGCGGTAGTCCCAGTTGCGGACGCCGCCGATCTCCTCCGGCAGGGAGGTGGTCGGCGCGGCGACGATCCCGCCCGTGGGGGCGTACGTGAGGGCCTTGAGGGTGATCAGGGAGCGCACCACGGCCTCCCGGTAGGGCCCGTGGTAGGTGCACTGGTCGACCCACTCGCGCCAGAACTCCGCGGTCGACTCCAGGGCCGCCTCGGCGTCCGGGGCCTCGGGCGCGCCGCGGTGCGAGGGCTGCCAGCTGATGCTGAAGGCCACCCGGTCGCCGGGCCCGACGGTGAAGTCGGAGTACGTCGTCAGGTCCTTGCCGTACGTCTGCGCGTCGGTGTCCAGCCAGACGGAGTCGGGCCCGGCGACGGCGACCGTGCGGCCGTCGACCTTGTGCACCCACGGCACCACCCGGCCGTAGCTGAAGCGCATCCGCAGCGTGGAGCGCATCGGGACCCGCCCGCTGACACCCTCCACGATGCGGATCAGCTGCGGCGCGTGGTCCTCGCGGGGAGGCATGAAGTCGATCACGCGGACGTTGCCGCGCGGGGTGTCCCACTCGGACTCCAGCACCAGCGAGTCGCCGCGGTAGCGGCGGCGGGTGGCACGCGGGGCCTCGGAGCCCGCCGGGACCGACGGCCCGATCCGCCAGAACCCGTGATCCTCGGTGCCGAGAATGCTCGCGAACACGGCATGGGAGTCGAAGCGGGGCAGGCACAGCCAGTCCACCGCCCCGTCCCGGCAGACCAGCGCGGCGGTCTGCATGTCACCGATCAGTGCGTAATCCTCGATGCGCCCGGACACGTGCATCTCCAGTCGAACGGCCACGTCCGCCCCGAAGGGCGCTTGCAATGCGCGTTTGCGCGGTCTCCTGTGTGCGGGGATCTCCGCGTGAGCCCATGATTCCGTATATCGGCCCGGTTAGGCCGTCCGACGGACTGCCCGGCGGTGATGTGTGCAATATCCGAGCAGGATATGACGGCACCCTAGTGATCTTCTTCAGGCCGCGGGCCATGCCGTTCGGCCGAACGGGTGAGTCGGCGGATCTCCGCCCCGGCCCACTTCGGCGCTCTGCTACGAGCCGTCGACGGCGCGTGGCCGGAGGCGGACCGGCCCGGGCGCTGATAGGCTGGTACCCCGTGGACCGGTGGTCTGCCTGTGCGAATCAGGGGCCCCGAAACCGCAGCTTCGGCGCCCCCTGAGACCCTTCCGGATCGACGGCGGCCGGCGCCGGACGCACCTCACTTCGCGACCACGGGAGCCCCCTCTTGGCGATGCCGCCCAAATCCATGACGACCAAGCACATCTTCGTCACCGGGGGTGTCGCTTCCTCCCTCGGCAAGGGCCTGACGGCCTCCAGCCTGGGTGCGCTCCTGAAGGCGCGCGGCCTGCGGGTCACGATGCAGAAGCTCGACCCGTACCTGAACGTCGACCCGGGCACCATGAACCCGTTCCAGCACGGCGAGGTGTTCGTCACCAACGACGGCGCCGAGACCGACCTGGACATCGGCCACTACGAGCGCTTCCTCGACGTCGACCTCGACGGCTCGGCGAACGTCACCACCGGCCAGGTCTACAACACCGTCATCGCCAAGGAGCGCCGCGGCGAGTACCTCGGTGACACCGTGCAGGTCATCCCGCACATCACCAACGAGATCAAGCACCGCATCCGCCGCATGGCGACCGACGACGTCGACGTCGTCATCACCGAGGTCGGCGGCACCGTCGGCGACATCGAGTCGCTGCCGTTCCTGGAGACCGTCCGCCAGGTCCGCCACGAGGTCGGCCGCGACAACGTCTTCGTCGTGCACATCTCGCTGCTGCCCTACATCGGCCCCTCCGGCGAGCTGAAGACCAAGCCGACCCAGCACTCCGTCGCGGCCCTGCGCAACATCGGCATCCAGCCCGACGCCATCGTGCTGCGCGCCGACCGCGACGTCCCCACCAGCATCAAGCGCAAGATCTCGCTGATGTGCGACGTGGACGAGGCGGCCGTGGTCGCGGCCATCGACGCCAAGTCGATCTACGACATCCCCAAGGTCCTGCACACCGAGGGCCTGGACGCGTACGTCGTGCGCAAGCTCGACCTGCCCTTCCGCGACGTCGACTGGACCGTGTGGGAGGACCTCCTCGACCGCGTCCACAACCCCGACCACGAGGTCAAGGTCGCGCTCGTCGGCAAGTACATCGACCTGCCCGACGCCTACCTGTCGGTGACCGAGGCGCTGCGCGCCGGCGGCTTCGCCAACAAGGCCCGCGTCCAGATCAAGTGGGTCACCTCCGACGACTGCAAGACCCCCGCGGGCGCGGCGGCCCAGCTCTCCGACGTGGACGCGATCTGCGTGCCCGGCGGCTTCGGCGACCGCGGTGTCAACGGCAAGGTCGGCGCGATCACCTACGCCCGCGAGAACAAGATCCCGCTGCTCGGCCTGTGCCTGGGCCTGCAGTGCGTGGTCATCGAGGCCGCACGCAACCTCGCGGGCATCGACGACGCCAACTCCACCGAGTTCGACGCCTCCACCCCGCACCCGGTCATCTCGACCATGGAGGAGCAGCTGGCCTTCGTCGAGGGCGCGGGCGACCTGGGCGGCACCATGCGCCTGGGCATGTACCCGGCCAAGCTCGCCGAGGGCTCCATCGTGCGCGAGGTCTACGGCGACCAGGCGTACGTGGACGAGCGCCACCGCCACCGCTACGAGGTCAACAACGCCTACCGCAGCGAGCTGGAGAAGAAGGCGGGCATCGTCTTCTCCGGCACCTCCCCGGACAACAAGCTCGTCGAGTACGTCGAGTACCCGCGCGAGGTCCACCCCTACCTGGTGGCCACCCAGGCCCACCCGGAGCTGCGCTCGCGCCCGACGCGCCCGCACCCGCTGTTCGCGGGTCTGGTCAAGGCGGCCGTGGAGCGGCAGCAGTCCGCGAAGTGAGAGCCTGACCGCATAACGTAGACGGCCGGGGTACGGAAGATCCGTATCCCGGCTGTCGCGCGTTGTGGAGGGCTTCGGGGCATGAACATCAAGGACACGGCGGAATCCTGGGAGACGCTGTCGACCCGGCGGCCGTTCCAGGGCGCGAAGACGGCGGTGGACTCCGACGAGGTCCGCATGCCCGACGGCTCGACCGCCCGCCGCGACTACCAGGTCCACCCCGGCTCGGTGTGCGTGCTCGCCCTGGACGGGGAAGGGCGGGTGCTGGTCCTCAGCCAGTACCGGCACCCGGTGCGGCGCCGGCTGTGGGAGCTGCCGGCCGGACTGCTGGACGTCCCCGGCGAGAACCCGCTGCTCGGCGCGCAGCGCGAGCTCTACGAGGAGGCCCACGCCAAGGCGGAGGACTGGCGGGTGCTGGTCGACTTCTACGCCTCGCCGGGCGGGTCGGACGAGGCGATCCGGGTCTTCCTGGCGCGGGGCGTCTCGGAGGCGGACGGCGAGCGCTACCGCGAGTCCGACTCGGAGGAGGCGGACATGGAGGTGGCCTGGGTCCCGCTGGCGGAGCTGGTAGAGGGCATCCTGGCGGGCGAGCTCGGCAACCCGGGGCTGGTGGCCGGGGTGCTGGCGCTGTCCGCCGCCCTGGCCCGCGAGGGCGGTGTCGACGCCCTGCGCCCGGCCCTCGCACCGTGGCCGGCCCGGCCGTACGAGGCGTAGCCGGCGGCTCCCCGCCCGGGGCGCGGCTGCCGGGTCCCGGGCGGAGCCCCGGGCAACGGCGGAAGGCCGGCCGCGCGACGCCCGCCCGCCCGGCAGGGCCGGCGCCGGGCGGGCGGGGGCGTTTCCCGCCTCGGCCCGCACGGCCGGGGCGGTGAAAAAGCGGACCATCCGCTGATCCGATCGGGGGATTTACCCGCCGCGCTCCACACGGGCCGTCGCTCTGCGTGAACTACGCTCGCCATCCGAAGGCAGTGAGAGGAGCGGATCCGTGACGGATTTCGTCGGGCGGCGGCGTGAACTCAAGGAGCTGCGCGAGGACATCGCGCGCACCGGGCTCGACACCCTCTCCGGCCGCAAGGCCAAGGCTCCCCGCGCGCGGGTGCTGCTCGTCGCCGGACGCCCCGGATCCGGCCGGACCGCGCTCGCGGAGACGTTCGTGCGCGAGATCGCCGACCAGTACCCCGACGGGGTGCTGCGCACCAGGCTCACCGCCCCCGGCGGCGAGACCGTGGCCACCGAGCGCGCCCTGCGCGGCCTGCTGGCGGGCCTGGGACGCAGCACCCCGCCCGGCGCCGGCGAGGACGAGCTCAGCTCCGTCCTGCGCACCGCCCTCCAGGAGCGCAAGGCGATCATCCTGATCGACGACGCGGCCGATCCGCACCAGGTCGACGCCCTGCTCCCGGACACCCCGGAATGCCTCGTCGTGGTCACCGCCGAGGGCCCGCTCACCGGCATCCCCGACGTGCGCCCCTGCACCCTCGGCGGCCTGGACACCGCCTCCGCCGTCGGGATGCTCGCCCGCCGCATCGGCGACACCCGCATCACCGCCGACCCGCGGGCCGCCGAATCCCTCGCGGAGGCGTGCGGGGGCCAGCCCGCAGCCCTCGAACTCGCCGGCGGCTGGCTCGCGGCCCGCCCCAAGGCCGCCGTCGCCGACGTGGCCAAACAGCTCCACGACATGCCCGCCGGTGCCGGCGGCCCGCTCGGCCGCGCCTTCCGGCTCGTGTACGACTCCCTGCCGCAGCCCGCCCAGCGCACCCTGCGCCTGCTGCCGCTCGCCCCGGCCGGCCTCGTCGACTCGCACACCGCCTCCGCGCTGGCCGGCTGCTCCGTGGCCGCCGCGCAGTCCACGCTGGACGACTTCGCCGGGCTGGGACTCGTCCGGCACGCCCCCGACGGCCTGTTCCTGCTGCCGGGCAGCCTGGCGCCGATGCTCCAGGCACTGCTGGAGGCCAAGGAGCGCCCCGCCGAGGTCCAGCTGGCGCGGGCCCGGATGCTGGAGCGGACCGTCCGGCTGCTGCACTCCTGCCGGGCCATGGCCGCCGCCGAGGGCGACGACCCCGACTCCGAGCTCCAGGAGCTGCTGGACGGCCTCCCGCGCGCCCTGCGATTCCCCGACCGGCGGGCCGCCGCCCTCTGGCTGGACACCCGGCTCCCGGCGCTGACCGCGGCCGCCTCCCTGGCGGTGGCCGACGGCGAGCTGGACACCCTGGCCCGCCGGCTGGTGGCCGCCCTCGTACGGGCCCTCGCGGACCACCGCGGCACCGCGGAGGCCGCCCCCGAGCTGTACGGGCTGCACCGCCTGGTCCTGGACGTGGCCGAGCGCCGGGGCCTGCACCGGGAGCAGGCCGCGGCGCTGCTGAACCTGGCCGACCTGGACGCCGAGACCGGCCGGACCCAGGAGGCCCTGGAGCGCTACCGGGCCGCCCTGGACGCCGGAAGGGCCGCGAACGACCCGTACGCGACGGGCCGCGCGATGGAATCCGTAGGCGGTGCCTACCAGGAGCTGGCGGACTGGCACCGGGCCTCCGACTGGTTCGGCCGGGCGCTCGCCCAGGCCCTCTCGCGCGGGGAGCGTGCGGACGAGGCCCGGCTGTACGGACGGCTGGGGAACGTGCACACCTACGCGGGCCGCTACGGGGACGCGCTGCGCAGCTGGCGGGCCGCGGCCGCGGGCTACCGGAAACTGGCCGATGTCCCGGGCCAGGCCAAGGCGTTGAGCGAGATGGCGCGGATCCAGGAGTACGCCGGCCGGCCCGAGGAATCCCTGCACACCTGCCGCGAGGCGGTGGAGCTGGCGCGCCGGGCCGGCGACCAGCGGCTTCAGGCCGCGCTGCAGGTCCGGCTGGCCGACACGCTGGACAGGCTCGGGGACCCGGCGGCTGCGAGACTGCACCGCTCCGCAGCGGACAGATTGCTGGGAGACGACCCCGCTGCCTGCGAAATCCGCAGTGGATCCGACTGAGATTATTGGTTTGCAAGGCTAGACAGCGACTCATCCTTCATTAAACTGGCTTCACCACGTCATCTCGTGGTGCATCCCGTTGCGCACTCTTGTGGGCGGGTATGTATGGAAGTGCCCCGTTATTTCCCCCTGAGTCAAGGACCGTGATCGACGATGAAGGTCGGCATCCCCCGCGAGGTCAAGAACAACGAGTTCCGGGTCGCCATCACGCCTGCCGGCGTGCATGAGCTGGTCCGCAACGGCCACCAGGTCTTCATCGAGCAGAACGCCGGCGTCGGCTCCTCGATCACGGACGCCGAGTACGTCGCGGCGGGCGCGGAGATCCTCGGCACCGCCGACGAGGTCTGGGCCACCGCCGACCTGCTGCTGAAGGTCAAGGAGCCGATCGCGGAGGAGTACCACCGCCTCCGCAAGGACCAGACGCTCTTCACCTACCTGCACCTGGCGGCCTCCCGCGAGTGCACGGACGCCCTGCTGGAGTCCGGCACCACCGCCATCGCGTACGAGACGGTCGAGCTCGCCAACCGCGCGCTCCCGCTGCTCGCCCCGATGTCCGAGGTCGCGGGCCGCCTCGCACCGCAGGTCGGCGCCTACCACCTGATGCGCTCGGCCGGCGGCCGCGGCGTCCTCCCGGGCGGTGTCCCCGGCACCCACGCCGGCGAGTGCGTCGTCATCGGCGGCGGCGTCTCCGGCTGGAACGCGGCGCAGATCGCCATCGGCATGGGCTTCCACGTGACCCTGCTCGACCGCGACATCAACAAGCTCCGCGAGGCCGACAAGATCTTCGGCACGAAGATCAAGACGATCGTCTCCAACGCCTACGAGCTGGAGAAGGCCGTCGTCGAGGCCGACCTCGTCATCGGCGCCGTCCTGATCCCGGGTGCGAAGGCCCCGAAGCTGGTCACCAACGAGCTCGTCGCCAAGATGAAGCCCGGAAGTGTACTTGTCGACATCGCGATCGACCAGGGCGGCTGCTTCGAGGACTCCCGTCCGACCACCCACGCCGAGCCGACCTTCCAGGTCCACAACTCGGTCTTCTACTGCGTCGCCAACATGCCGGGCGCGGTGCCGAACACCTCCACCTACGCGCTGACCAACGCCACGCTGCCCTACATCGTGCAGCTCGCGAACCTCGGCTGGGTCGAGGCGCTGCGCCGTGACCCCGCGCTCGCGCTGGGCCTCAACACCCATGACGGCCAGGTCGTTTACGGTCCGGTCGCCGAGGCCCACGGCCTCGAGACCCTCGAGCTCGGCACGCTGCTCGGCTGACCCGTCAACGACTGACGTCAATCTCACGTATCCGGCCGGACCTTGCCCGCAAGGTCCGGCCGGACGCGTTTGCCGACGGCCCCGAGAGCCCGCTCAACTCGCCTCGAACGTAACCCTTTAACCCTTTCGCGCACCCGCGAAACTTCGCGGTGACGGCGCGGACGCCCTTGACAGAGTGGTGTTCGGTTGCCGACACATCGTGCCGGGTCCGGCGGATTGTGTTGCCGCTGGGTGGTGACACGCCATAGAGTCGCCAACCGTCGGCATGGTGCCACGCTGACCTATCGATAAGTGTCCTGGTCACGTCCGAGGAGGTAAGACGACTTGTGAATAAGTCGACATTTACTCCTGGGGGTGGTGGAGCAGGCGTCCCTGAGCGGGGCCAGAGTCCTGCCGGGCTCGAAGCTGTCGGCTCCGTCGCAGTACGCACCTTCGCAAACCACCAGCACATGACGACGCCCCAAAAGAGCATGGACGGCCTAGACGTGAACTCCAGGGCCGGCGACCTGAGCGGCGATACGCCCACGGGATTCGCCGACTACGACAATGTGCCCGAGGGGCACTTCTACGACCCCGACGCGGAGTACGAACCGGACCCCGAGTACGCGGCCACCCTCGCCCCCGACGCTGCCCGCCAGCGCCGTGAGCGGATCGGCCCGACCGGACGCCCGCTGCCGTACTTCCCGATCCCGGGTCCGCTGACCGACCACGGTCCGGCGAAGATCATCGCGATGTGCAACCAGAAGGGCGGCGTGGGCAAGACCACGTCGACGATCAACCTGGGTGCCGCGCTCGCCGAGTACGGGCGCCGCGTGTTGCTCGTCGACTTCGACCCGCAGGGCGCACTGTCCGTGGGCCTCGGCGTGAACCCGATGGAACTCGACCTGACGGTCTACAACCTGCTCATGGAGCGGGGCATGTCGGCCGACGAGGTGCTGCTCAAGACGGCGGTCCCCAACATGGACCTGCTGCCGAGCAACATCGACCTGTCCGCTGCGGAAGTGCAGTTGGTCAGCGAGGTCGCGCGCGAGTCCACCCTGCAACGGGCGCTGAAGCCCCTGATGGCCGACTACGACTACATCGTGATCGACTGTCAGCCCTCGCTCGGTCTGCTGACCGTGAACGCCCTGACGGCGGCTCACAAGGTCATCGTCCCGCTGGAGTGCGAGTTCTTCGCACTGCGCGGCGTGGCGCTGCTGACCGAGACCATCGAGAAGGTGCAGGAGCGGCTCAACCCCGAGCTGGAGCTCGACGGCATCCTCGCCACCATGTACGACTCCCGTACGGTGCACAGCCGCGAGGTGCTGGCGCGTGTCGTCGAGGCCTTCGACGACCACGTCTACCACACGGTCATCGGCCGGACGGTGCGCTTCCCGGAGACCACGGTCGCCGGTGAGCCGATCACGACGTACGCGTCCAACTCCGTCGGCGCCGCCGCCTACCGCCAGCTGGCCAGGGAGGTGCTCGCCCGGTGTCACGCCGAGTGAGTCTGCCCGGCGCCGACGAACTGTTCCGTACGACCGGGGGGATGGCGCTCCAGTCGTCCTCGCCGCGCCGCGGGGCCGACGAGGCATCCGCCGCGGAACACTCGGCCGCTCCGGCCGGTGGCACGGCGGGAGAGGGCCGCAGCCGGGAGGCTGAGGCCGGTACGCAGGCGGACGGCCCCGTGGTGGGGCAGCCGCGGCGACCGCAGGAAGGTTCTGTCAGCCAGGCCGGCCCGGCCGCCGGGGCGGCTTCCGCCCCGGCCGGGGCGACCCGGCGGGGCAAGGGCCAGGGCCGCGGTGCGAACCGGCGGCCCAGCGGCCGCGAACGGCACGACGAGAAGATCACCGTCTACGTCTCCGCCGAGGAACTGATGGACCTCGAGCACGCGCGCCTGGTGCTGCGCGGGGAGCACGGCCTGGCCGTCGACCGCGGCCGCATCGTCCGCGAGGCGGTGGCGGTCGTCCTGGCCGACCTGGAGTCCCGGGGGGACGCCAGCATCCTGGTCCGCCGCCTCCGCGGCCGCTGAACCCCCTGCGGCGCCGCTCGGCCGGACCCCGGGTGCCGCGCAGGTGGTGGCCGGCGCCGCTGCCGCGCCCGATGCTTCGCCGAGAGGCCGCCGACCTGCCGTCGGCGGCCTCTCGCCGCGTGCGGGGCTGCCGCCGGTCCGCTCACGCAGCCGGACCGCCGGTGGGGGCACCGTACGCGCGGAGCAGCCTGCCGGGGACGCCCGGTGGTACCGGTGGCGGCTCCCGGCCGCACCGGGACGCCTGGGCGCCGGCGGCTCGCCGCGCGGTGCGGGGGCGGCGGGCCCACCGTCCCGGCCCGCCGGGCGGGGAATCGTTCGGCCGGGGCCCAAGGGCTGTCCCGTAATCCCCGGCGGGCGCGCGACGACAGCCGCGGCACCTCGCTGCGTTGTCGGAACGCCCGCATACGCCCAGTACGAGGACGCTCCTCCGCCTTGCGATGCACCGCATCTGACGCCGTGCGCTGATCCACCGGGGATCACGGGACAGCCCTTAGGCTTCCCGTGTTCGACCTGCCGTTCTTTCCTTTCCGTAGCCACCTGGACCGCCATGCCCCCCGATCACCACGCCGCCCGCCCGGCCCGCCGGAGCCTGGGACGCGGGCCGGGTGCCGCCGCCGAGGCCCCGGTGTCCGAACCGGCGGCCGCCGAGGCCCCCGCCACGGGCCAGGCCGCCGAGACCGGGGATCCGGCCGGGCCGGCCGACGGCGCCGGGGCCGCGGACGCGGCAGGGCGTGCCGAGGGGGCGGGGCCGGGCCAGGGCGGGAGCGCCACCGCCCCCGGGGGCGACGGGCGGTTCACGCTGCGGCTCGACAACTTCGAGGGGCCCTTCGACCTGCTGCTCCAGCTGATCTCCCGGCACAAGCTCGACGTCACCGAGGTGGCGCTGTCCAAGGTCACCGACGAGTTCATGGCGCACATCCGGGCCATGGGGCCCGACTGGGACCTCGACCAGACCACCGAGTTCCTCGTCGTCGCCGCCACCCTGCTCGACCTGAAGGCCGCCCGGCTGCTGCCGGTGGCCGAGGTCGAGGACGAGGCCGACCTCGCCCTCCTGGAGGCCCGCGACCTGCTTTTCGCGCGCCTGCTGCAATACCGCGCCTACAAGCAGATCGCCGAGATCTTCGAGCGGCGGGCGCAGATCGAGGGCCGGCGCTACCCCCGCACGGTCGGCCTGGAGCCGCACCACGCCGACCTGCTGCCCGACGTCGTCATCAGCATCGGCGCCGAGGGGTTCGCCCGGCTCGCCGTCAAGGCCATGCAGCCGAAGGCCAAGCCCGAGGTGTACGTGGACCACATCCACGCGCCCCTCGTCAGCGTGCGCGAGCAGGCCGGCGTCGTCGTGCGGATGCTGAAGGCTCGCGGCGAGGCCACCTTCCAGGAGCTCACCGAGGACGCCGAGGACACCCTCACCGTCGTGGCGCGCTTCCTGGCGCTCCTGGAGCTCTACCGGGAGAAGGCGGTCGCCCTCGACCAGGAGGAGGCCCTGCGGACCCTCACCGTGCGCTGGAGCGGCGGGGACGGCGACGGCATGCCGACCGTGACCGACGAGTTCGACCAGATCGTGGAGGCGAAGGATTGAGCGGCGACGGCGGCGCGGTGGCCGCACTGGAACTGAAGCCGGCCCTGGAGGCCGTCCTGATGGTCGTGGACGAGCCCGCGACCGAGGCGCACCTCGCCAAGGTGCTGGAGCGCACCCCGCGCGAGGTGGCGGACGCGCTGCGGGAGCTCGCCGACGAGTACACGGCCGCGCGCAGGGGCTTCGAGCTGCGGCTCGTCGCGGGCGGGTGGCGGTTCTACACCCGCGCGCAGTACGCCCCGGCCGTCGAGGCCTTCGTCCTGGACGGCCAGCAGGCCCGGCTGACGCAGGCGGCGCTGGAGACCCTGGCGGTCGTCGCGTACCGCCAGCCGGTGAGCCGGTCGCGGGTCTCCGCCGTGCGCGGAGTCAACTGCGACGGGGTCATGCGGACCCTCCTCCAGCGCGGTCTGGTGGAGGAGGCGGGGACGGAACCCGAAACAGGTGCGATCCTATACAGGACGACGAACTACTTTCTGGAGCGGATGGGCCTGCGCGGCCTGGACGAGCTCCCGGAGCTCGCGCCCTTCCTCCCCGAGGCGGACGCGATCGAAGCCGAGACGCAAGAAGGTGTGCCGTCGTTCGATCCGGACGCACCGGACACCGATGAAGACGACAAGACGACGGAACTTTGATGCGAAGCAGCGGCAACGGCAACGGTGGCAACAGGAACAGCGGCGGCTCCGGCGGCGGCGGGCGCGGTAGCGCCCGTGGCGGCGGCTCCGGCGGCGGCGGTGGCTACCGCGGCTCCGGCTCGGGCAGCGGCGGTGGCTACCGCGGCGGCTCCGGCTCCGGCGGTGGCGGCGGCTACCGCGGCGGCCAGGGCGGCCAGGGTGGCCAAGGCGGCCAGGGCGGCTCGCGGGACCGTGACCGCGACCAGGCTCCCCAGCGCCCCCGCAACCCGCGCCCCGAGGAGCGCCGCTACGACGTGGGCCCCGAGGGTGAGCGCACCCGCGGCGCCCGCGGTGCGGCCGCGCGCGGTGGTGCCAAGGGCAGCCCCAAGGCCTCCAAGACCCCCGGCATCGGCGGCGCCGGCGGCCCGCGCCGCGGTCCGGGCAGCCGCAGCGGCCAGTCCCGCCCGCGCGAGCTGGACGCGCGCATCGAGGAGCGCGTGCGCGACCGGTACGCCGACAAGCCCGTGATCAAGACTCCGAAGACCTTCCCCGGGGCCGAGCAGGAGGGTGAGCGGCTGCAGAAGGTCCTCGCCCGCGCCGGCATGGGCTCGCGCCGCGCCTGCGAGGAGCTCATCGAGCAGGCCCGCGTCGAGGTCAACGGCGAGATCGTCACCGAGCAGGGCAAGCGCGTCCAGCCGAAGGACGAGATCAAGGTGGACGGCCTGACCGTCGCCACCCAGTCGTACCTGTTCTTCGCGCTGAACAAGCCGGCCGGTGTCGTCTCCACCATGGAGGACCCGGACGGCCGCCAGTGCCTGGGCGACTACGTCAACAACCGCGAGACGCGCCTCTTCCACGTCGGCCGGCTGGACACCGAGACCGAGGGCATCATCCTGCTCACCAACCACGGTGAGCTGGCCCACCGCCTGACGCACCCGAAGTACGGCGTGAAGAAGACCTACGTCGCCGCGATCACCGGCTCGCTGCCGCGCGACATCGGCAAGCGCCTCAAGGACGGCATCGAGCTCGAGGACGGCTGGGCCCGCGCCGACAACTTCCGCGTCCTGGACCAGGTCGGCAAGAACTACATGGTCGAGGTGACCCTCCACGAGGGCCGCAAGCACATCGTGCGCCGCATGCTCTCCGAGGCGGGCTTCCCCGTCGACAAGCTCGTCCGGACCTCCTTCGGCCCGATCGAGCTGGGCGACCAGAAGTCCGGCTGGCTGCGCCGCCTGACCAACACCGAGGTCGGCATGCTGATGCGCGAGGTCGGCCTGTAGTCCCTCCGCCCGACCCCGCTCCACGAGAAGCCCGCAGTGCCCACGGCACTGCGGGCTTCTCCCTTGCCCGAGCCCCGCATCCCTGTTTATAGTCACAGTGACTATTAAAGGAAGGCGGGTCGGGCATGAACTGGACCTTGAGCTGGACCGAGGTGCTCGGGTTCGCCACGGGCGCCCTGTGCGTCTGGCTGGTGGCCCGACAGCACATCGCCAACTGGCCGATCGGCATCGCCAACAACGTCTTCTTCATCGTGCTCTTCGCCCAGGCCGGCCTCTACGCCGACGCCGGGCTCCAGATCGTCTTCATCGCCCTCGCCGCGTACGGCTGGTGGTCCTGGACCCACGGGGGTGGACCAGGAACCGCCGCAGCCCTGCCGGTGCGCCGCACCACGCGCACCGAATGGGTCTGGCTCGCCGCGGCGGGGGCGGCGGGGACCCTCGGCCTGACCCTGCTCCTCGCCCGCGCCACCGACTCCACCGTCCCCGTCTGGGACGCGGCCACGACGGCGCTCTCCCTCGCGGCGACCTACGGCCAGTGCCGCAAGCTGGTCGAGTCCTGGTGGCTGTGGATCGCCGCCGACCTCCTCTACATCCCCCTGTACGTCCACAAGGGGCTCCACCTCACCGCCCTGCTCTACGTCGGCTTCCTCGCCCTCTGCGTCGCAGGCCTGCTCGGCTGGCGGCGCTCGCTCCCGCAGCGCGGCGCCCGTACCGCCCTGGAGGCGACGGCATGAGGCGCTTCGGCCACGGACTGGTGCTCGGCAAGTTCTACCCGCCGCACGCCGGCCACCACCACCTGGTGCGCACCGCCCAGGACCGCTGCGAGAGGCTGACCGTCCTGGTCTGCGCCGCCTCCGTGGAATCGGTGCCGCTCGCCGACCGCGTCGCCTGGATGCGCGAGGCCCACCCGGACGCGGACGTCGTCGGAGCCGTCGACGACATCCCCGTCGACCTGCACGACCCGGAGATCTGGGAGGCCCACATGGCGATCTTCCGGGCCGCCGTCGGCCGCCGTGTCGACGCCGTCTTCACCTCCGAGGAGTACGGCACCGAGCTCGCCCGCAGGTTCGGTGCCGAGGAGGTCTGCGTGGATCCCGCCCGGACCCTCTTCCCTGTCTCCGGGACCGCCGTACGGGCCGACCCGGCCGCCTGCTGGGACTTCCTCGGCCCGGCCGTACGGGCCCGCCTCGCGCGCCGTGTCGTCGTCCTGGGGGCCGAGTCCACCGGGACGACCACCCTGTCCCGGGACCTGGCCGCGCACCTGCGGGCGCGCGGCGGCGTCTGGGCCGCCACCGGCTGGGTCGAGGAGTACGGCCGCCGCTACAGCGAGGAGAAGCTCGCCGCGGCGCGGGCCGCCGACCCGGCCGCCACCTGGGCGGACGTCTCCTTCACCTCCGAGGAGTTCCCCGTCATCGCCCGCCGCCAGGACGAAGAGGAGGAGCGGGCGGCCCGCCAGGGCTCCCCGGTACTGGTCTGCGACACCGACTCCTTCGCCACCGGCATCTGGCACGAGCGGTACATGGGCGGCCGCAACCCCGAGGTCGAGCGGATCGCCGCCCTCACCCACCGGGACCTGTACCTGCTGACCGAGGACGCCGACGTGCCCTTCGAGGACGACGGACTGCGCGACGGGCCCGAACTCAGACCCTGGATGACCCGCCGCTTCCGCGAGGAACTGGAGGCGACCGGGAAGCGCTACCTCTCCGTACGCGGCAACCGCCGGGAGCGGCTCGCCACGGCCGCGGCGGCCGTGGACGAACTGCTCGCCGAAGGCTGGCGGTTCGCCGACCCCCTCCCGGAGAACCGATGAGCGGGGCGGTGGACCCGGGCTACGACCCGCATGCCTTCGAGCCGTTCGCGGTGACCGTGGACCTCGCCGTCTTCACCGTGCGCGGCGGCGCCCTGCACGTGCTGCTGATCCGGCGCGGCCAGGAGCCGTACGCGGGCTCCTGGGCGCTGCCCGGCGGGTTCGTCCTGCCGCGGGAGTCCGCCGAGACCGCCGCCCGCCGCGAACTGGCCGAGGAGACCGGCCTGCCCGAGCAGGTCGTCGCGGCCCTGCACCTGGAGCAGTTGCGCACCTACAGCGAACCGGACCGAGACCCCCGGATGCGGGTCGTCTCGGTGGCCTTCACGGCCCTCGTCCCGGACCTGCCCGAACCGGCCGCCGAAGGCGGCGGGGACGCGGCGCAGGCCCGCTGGCTGCCCCTGGGCGAGGTCCCGGACCTGGCCTTCGACCACGCGGTGATCCTGGCGGACGCACGGATGCGGATCCGCTCGAAGCTGGAGTACACCTGCCTGGCCACCGCCTTCTGCCCGCCCGAGTTCACGCTCGGGGAGCTCCTGGCCGTGTACGAGACCGTCTGGGACACCGTGCTCGACCGTCCCAACTTCCGCCGCAAGGTCCTGACGACCCCCGGGTTCGTCGAGGCCGTACCGGGCGCCGCCCGGCTCACCGGGGGCCGCGGCAAACCGGCCGCCCTCTACCGGGCCGGCCCGGCGACCGCGCTCCATCCACCACTGCTCCGACCGGAAGGACCCACCCCATGACGAAACGAGCCGCGACCGGCGCGCTGGTCGGCCTCGCCCTGGGCGACGCACTGGGCTTCCCGACCGAGTTCAACGACGTCCCCGCGATCCTCGCCAAGACCGGCCCGTGGCGCGAGATGCGCCTGCCCCGCCCGGCGATCGTCACGGACGACACCCAGATGACCCTCGCCCTGGCCCGCGGCATCCGGACCGCCACCGACCGCGGACCCATAGGCCCGCTGCGCCTGACCCGCCCGGTCCGGGAGGAGTTCGTCGACTGGTACCACTCCCCGGAGAACAACCGGGCCCCCGGCAACACCTGCCTGCGGGCCTGCAACCTGCTGAACGATCCGCAGCGCGACTGGCGCGACGCCAGCCAGACCGGCTCCAAGGGCTGCGGGGCCAACATGCGGGTGGCCCCCGTCGGGCTGGTGCCCGGCTGGACCGACGAGGAACGGGCCGGTGCGGCCCAGCTCCAGTCCGCCCTCACCCACGGCCACCCGACGGCCCTGGCCGCCTCCGACCTGACGGCGCTGGCGGTCCACCTGCTGGCCACCGGCACCGAGGTCACCGGCCTGGTCGGGCGGCTGCGCTCGTACGCCCTGGAGAACCGCACCCGCTACCACGAGCGCTGGCTCGGCGACCTGTGGATGCGGACCGCCTCCGACGCCACGCCGGAGTCCTTCATCGCGCGCGGCTGGGACGAGTGCCTGGAGGTGCTGGACCGGCTCGCGGCCGCCCTGCGGTCCCCGTCCCCGGAGACCGACCCCTGCCTGACCACCGGCGACGGCTGGATCGCCGAGGAGGCCCTCGCCACCGCCCTGCAGTGCTTCCTGCTCTTCCCGGACGAGCCCCTGACCGCCCTGCGCCGCGCCGCCTGCACCAGGGGCGACTCCGACTCCCTCGCCTGCCTCGCCGGCGCCTTCGCCGGAGCCCACCTCGGGGCGGACGTCTGGCCGCGCGAGTGGGAGGGCCGCATCGAGTACCGGGACGAACTCCTGGCCTTCGGCACCCTCTGGGATGCCTGATCCATGCTGGACGCCTACGTCGTCCGCCGGCGGACGTCACTGGAGGGCTGACGCGCGCCGGGCGCGGACGAGGAAGTCCTCGACCCGGGCCCGGTCCGGCTCCTCCGGCAGGGGAGTGCCGGCCAGGGCGTCCTCCGTCTCCTCCTGCAGCCGGGTCATCCAGGTGTCGACCTCGTCCCAGGTCAGCTCCCCGCGGCGGACGGCGAGGAGGCGGTCTCGGTACGGGCCCGCGTCGATGGCCAGATGGCCGGTGCGCAGCAGGTCGCGGCAGGACAGCAGCAGGCGCAGCAGGTGCATGGCGTGCTTCCAGCGCGGCGCGCCGTGGAGGCGGACGTCCGCGACGAGCTTGCCGTGCTGGGAGGCCGCGTACCGGCCGAAGCTGGTGTGGGCCCGGCGGGAGAGGAAGGCCCCGCGCAGGGAGAGCAGTTCCGCGCCGACCGCACTGACGTGTTCCACCAGGGGGGAGTGCAGGCACTCCAGGATGTTCGGGTTGGCCCGCAGGGCGAGTTCGCAGAAACGCTCCAGCTCCCAGGAGAACTCCTCGTCCCGCGGGCCGTCCACATGCGTGGGGGGCTTCTCGAACCGCCAGAACAGCGGTGTCGGGGCGAGGTAGACACCACGCCGGTCGGTGTCGCTGGCCTCCGTGGCCAGCCCGAACGCCCGGGAGCCCATCACGCACCGGTAGACCGTGTGCTCCCGTACCAGTGTCAGATCGTCCATCCCGGGAGCCTACGCCCGGGCGCAGCCGCCCTGCCGGGCCTTTTCCGCAGGCCGGCAGGGCTGCGAGCGACCGCTACGCGAGCGTGATGTTGCCGTCCGCGGCGACCGTGATCTTCTTCTCGGCCAGGCCCTTGGTGGCCGGTCCCTTGACCACCGCGCCGTCCGTGGCCTTGAACTCGCTGTTGTGGCACGCACAGTTGATCGCGTTGTTCTCCACCTTGGTCACCAGGCAGCCCTGGTGGGGGCAGACCGCGGTGAAGCAGCGGAAGGATCCCGCGGTGGGCTGGGTGACGACGACCTTCTGCTCCTTGAGCACCTTGCCGCCGCCCACGGGCACGTCCGCAGCCTTGGCGATGGCCTTCCCCGCGGGCGCGCCGCCGGCCGAGGGGTTGGCGGGGGCGTCGCCCGGCGGCGGGCTGGCGGCGCCGTTCGGTTCGGCGGACGCGGTGTTGCCGCCGTCACCTCCGCTGCCGCATGCGGTGAGCGCACCGCCGGCCAGGGTGGCCGCTCCGATCACCAGTACCTTGCGCCGGGCGGTCTGCGTGGGGTCGCTCATCAGTGTCTCCTCGCTGTGTGGCGGATCGGCGTGCAGCATCCTGACGTGTGGCGGGCCTCAGGTGAAGCCTGCCGCGCCCGAATCACGAGCTCCGCTGCCACGGTGCCAGTGATGCGGGTGTGCCAGGTGTGCGTACGACCTCCCACACGTGGACTACGGCGTCCCGGTTCAGCGGACCGAAAACATGTGGGAAACGGTCGCCGGAATCACCCTCCCGGCGGACCTCCGCGGTCAGCGCGTCCTCGTCGAGCTCGACCGCCAGCAAGGTCCCCGGCTGCGCCCGGTAGTGCGTGTCGGCGATGCCCAGCACCGTCGCGCGGTCCGCCGAACAGTGCACGAATCCCTCGGAGTCCAGCGAGGGCGGCGCGTACGGGAGCTCGGGGGAGGCGGTCCAGTCGGCGAGCGGGACGATGTGGAAGATCATGCCGATCGTTCTACCGCAGCGGCCGCCGCCGCGGGCACCGGCTGGCGATGACATCCGCTATGAGCGACATTGTCCACGTCTCCGAGCCGGGTACGGCGCTGTCCGCGCGGCCCGGCCCGGAACAGGCCGCGGACCGGATCGCGCAGAGCCTGCCGCGGGCGGTCGACAGGCTGACACCGGGCGGAGTGATCCCCTCCGGTCCGATCGAGGACATCATCAGGCAGCAGAAGTCCTGAAGACGCCGTCCCGAGGGCCCGGCCGCCGTCCCACAGGGCGGGCAGCCGGGCCCCGCGGCGTCACCTCTGGCTACCCTGAGTCAGAACCTGTCGTCACGCACCCGTGGAGCGCCCCGTGAGAACCGCCGTCGTCATCGGAACCGGACTGATCGGCACCTCCGCGGCGCTCGCCCTGACGGCCCGCGGGATCACCGTGCACCTCGCCGACCACGACCCGGACCGGGCGCGCACGGCGGCCGCGCTCGGCGCCGGCACCGACGAGCCCCCGCAGGAGCAGGTCGACCTCGCGATCGTCGCCGTGCCGCCGGCCCACGTGGCCGCGACCCTCGCCGACCTCATAGGACGCGGCGCGGCGCGCGCCTACGTGGACGTGGCCAGCGTCAAGGGCGGACCGCGGCGGGAACTGGCCGCGCTCGGCGTGGACGCCACCGCCTACATCGGCACGCACCCGATGGCGGGCAAGGAGCAGTCCGGGCCGCTGGCCGCCACCGCGGACCTCTTCGAGGGCCGCCCGTGGGTGCTCACCCCGACCCGGGACACCGACCACGAGGTCCTCAACCTCGCGCTGGAGCTGGTGGCCCTCGCCCGGGCCGTGCCGGTGGTGATGGACGCGGACGCCCACGACCGGGCCGTCGCGCTCGTCTCGCACACCCCGCAGCTCGTCTCCAGCATGGTCGCGGCCCGGCTGGAGGAGGCCGACGAGACGGCCGTACGGCTGTGCGGGCAGGGCATCCGCGACGTGACCCGGATCGCCGCCTCCGACCCGCGGATGTGGGTGGAGATCCTGTCGGCCAACCCCGGCCCGGTCGCCGACGTCCTCGCCGGGATCGCCGCCGACCTGGAGGAGACCGTCGACGCGCTGCGCAGCCTCCAGTCCGCCGACGTGGACAAGCGCCGCGGCGGTGCGGCGGGCATCGAGGACGTGCTGCGCCGCGGCAACGCGGGCCGCGTACGGGTCCCGGGCAAGCACGGAGCGGCGCCCACGGTCTACGAGACGGTCGCCGTGCTCATCAGCGACCAGCCCGGCGAGCTGGCCCGGATCTTCGCCGACGCCGGCCGCGCCGGGGTCAACATCGAGGACGTGCGGATCGAGCACGCGACGGGCCAGCAGGCCGGCCTGGTGCAGCTCATGGTGGAGCCGCGGTCCGCGGCGGGCCTGACCGCGGAGCTGCGGGAGCGGGGCTGGGCCCTGCGCACCTCCTGAGCCCGCGAGGTGCGCGAACCAGGGGCGGGGCCGGGGGGTGCCGCGGGCCGGTAACCTTGCAGGGGGGCGTTTTGCCGCGCCCTGACACGCACGCGCAACCAGGAAGGTGCCCGCACCGTGGAAACCGCAGCTCCGTCCGCCGTGATCGTCGCCATCGACGGTCCCTCCGGCACGGGCAAGTCCAGCACCTCCAAGGCCGTGGCCGCCAAGCTCGGGCTGCGCTACCTGGACACCGGTGCCCAGTACCGGGCCATCACCTGGTGGATGATCTCCAACGGGGTCGACACCGACGACGCGCAGGCCGTGGCGGTCGCCGCCGGCAAGCCCTCCATCGTGTCCGGCACCGACCCGGCCGCCCCCACCATCACGGTGGACGGCCTCGACGCCGCCGGCCCCATCCGCACCCAGGAGGTCACCTCCAAGGTCAGCGCCGTCAGCGCGGTCCCCGAGGTGCGCACCCTCATCACCGAACTGCAGCGCTCCATCGCCGCCGAGGCGGCACGGGACGCGGACGGGATCGTCGTCGAGGGCCGGGACATCGGCACCACCGTCCTGCCCGACGCCGACCTCAAGATCTTCCTGACGGCCTCCGCGGAGGCGCGCGCCGCCCGGCGCAGCGGAGAGCTCCGCGGCAAGGAGGCCGCCGACCTCGCGGCCACCAAGGCGGCGCTGATCAAGCGCGACGCCGCGGACTCCGGCCGCAAGACCTCCCCGCTGGCCAAGGCCGGCGACGCGGTCGAGGTGGACACCACCGAGCTCACGCTCGACCAGGTGATCGAGTGCGTCGTGACGCTCGTGGAGGAGAAGCGGGCGGGCCGCAGGTGAGCCGAACGCCCTCCCTCAAGGGCGCGGCGGTCGGCAGGCGCATCGGCATCGGCCTCATGTACGGGCTGTGGAAGCCGCGCGTACTGGGCGCCTGGAAGGTGCCTGCCTCGGGCCCCGTCATCCTCGCCGTGAACCACACGCACAACATAGACGGCCCCATGGTGATGGGCACCGCGCCCCGCCCCCTGCACTTCCTGATCAAGAAGGAAGCGTACGTGGGCCCGCTCGGCCCCTTCCTGGACGGCATCGGGCAGGTCAAGGTCGACCGCTCCGGCGCCGACCGGGCGGCGATAGGCCGCGCCCTCGCCGTGCTCGACCAGGGCGGGGCGCTGGGGATATTCCCCGAGGGCACGAGGGGCGAGGGCGACTTCGCCTCGCTGCGCGCGGGACTGGCGTACTTCGCGGTCCGCAGCGGCGCGCCCATCGTGCCCGTCGCCGTCCTCGGCAGCGCCGAGGGCCGCGGCCGGCTGATCCCGGGGCTGCCGCCCTTCAAGAGCCGGGTCGACGTCGTCTTCGGCTCGGCCTTCGACGCCGGGGACGGCAGTGGCCGCCGCACCCGTACCGCGCTGGACCGGGCCACCGTACGCATCCAGGACCGGCTGACCGCCCACCTGGCCGACGCCAAGCGCCTGACCGGGCGCTGAGCGAGACTTGAACCAGTAGTGGAACCGCGCTGCGCGGGCACCACCGATCACCACGAACGACGAGGAACGGACTTCATGAACGACCAGCACGACCACGGAGCACTTGGCGATGCCGAGTACGCGGAGTTCATGGAGCTCGCCGCGGAAGAGGGTTTCGACCTCGAAGACGTCGAAGGCGCCATCGAGGAGGCGGGCCACGGCCCGCTGCCCGTCCTCGCCGTCGTGGGCCGCCCCAACGTCGGCAAGTCGACCCTGGTGAACCGCATCATCGGCCGCCGCGAGGCGGTCGTCGAGGACAAGCCCGGCGTCACCCGGGACCGCGTCACCTACGAGGCCGAGTGGGCCGGCCGGCGCTTCAAGGTCGTCGACACCGGCGGCTGGGAGCAGGACGTCCTCGGCATCGACGCGGCCGTCGCCGCCCAGGCCGAATACGCCATCGAGACCGCCGACGCGGTCGTCTTCGTCGTCGACGCCAAGGTCGGCGCCACCGACAGCGACGAGGCCGTCGTCAGGCTGCTCCGCAAGGCGAAGAAGCCCGTCGTCCTGTGCGCGAACAAGGTCGACGGCCAGAGCGGCGAGTCCGACGCGGCCTCGCTGTGGTCGCTGGGCCTCGGCATGCCGCACCCGGTCTCCTCCCTGCACGGCCGCGGCACCGGCGACATGCTCGACGCCGTCCTCGACGTCCTGCCCGAGGCCCCCGAGCAGACCTTCGGCGGCGCCGCCCCCGGCGGCCCCCGCCGGATCGCCCTGATCGGCCGCCCGAACGTCGGCAAGTCCTCGCTGCTGAACAAGGTCGCGAAGGAGAACCGGGTCGTCGTCAACGAGCTCGCCGGCACCACCCGCGACCCGGTCGACGAGCTGATCGAGCTCGGCGGCGTCACCTGGAAGTTCGTCGACACCGCGGGCATCCGCAAGAAGGTCCACCTCCAGCAGGGCGCGGACTACTACGCCTCGCTGCGCACCGCCGCGGCCGTCGAGAAGGCCGAGGTGGCGGTCATCCTGATCGACACCACCGAGACGATCAGCGTCCAGGACCAGCGCATCATCACCATGGCCGTCGAGGCCGGCCGCGCGATCGTCATCGCCTACAACAAGTGGGACGAGCTCGACGAGGAGCGCCGCTACTACCTCGAGCGCGAGATCGAGACCGAGATGCAGCAGGTCTCCTGGGCGCCCCGGGTGAACGTCTCGGCGCTCACCGGCCGTCACATGGAGAAGCTGGTCCCCGCGATCGAGACCGCCCTCGCGGGCTGGGAGACGCGCGTCCCCACCGGCCGGCTGAACGCCTTCCTCGGCGAGGTCGTCGCCGCCCACCCGCACCCGATCCGCGGCGGCAAGCAGCCCCGCATCCTGTTCGGTACCCAGGCGGGGAGCAAGCCGCCGCGGTTCGTCCTGTTCGCCTCCGGCTTCCTGGAGCACGGCTACCGGCGCTTCATCGAGCGCCGCCTGCGCGAGGAGTTCGGCTTCGAGGGCACGCCGATCCACATCTCGGTGCGGGTGCGCGAGAAGCGCGGCGCCCAGTACAAGAAGAAGAAGTAGCGGCGGTCCGGGGTCAGTAGCCCCGGCGCGGAGCGGGCGGCAGGGCCGCCGGGATGTGCGTCATCCCGGTCTGGTGGTGCCGCCCGTCGGCGTATCCGGGGCTACCCGCGTACGAGTAGGCGGGCTGGGGCTGGGGCTGCGACGCGGAGGGCGACGGGGAGGGGGCCTGCGAGCCGTAGGAAGAGGGCTGCCATTCGGTCCGCTGCCAGGCCGAACCGCTCCAGCCGCCGCCGTACGTGCCGCCGGTGTAGCCGCCCCCGTAGGAGAAGGACGTGAACCCGAGGTCCTCCTCGCCCGTACGGTCGCCCGGCAGGGCCCGGAAGGCGCGCAGGTACTCCGAGTACAGCGTGTCGTAGATCGGGGTGTGCGAGACGGCCGGAGAGCTGTCCCGGTCGCGTACGGGACGCATGGCGGGGACGGTGCCCGAATAGGACGGGGCGCGGGAGGAGTCGTATGGATGCACGTATCAGCCAACGAAACGGGCGCGCTGCGGATGCGGGGTGAACGGGCCGGAAACGCAGATCGCCGGGGGTGTGCGGGACGGACCGCACACCCCCGGCGCACGCCGCCCGACCCCCTCCGCGGGGGCCGGGCGGCCGTTCTCGGTACCGGCTGGGATCAGGCGCCGGGCGTCCCGGCGAGGGGCATCGCCGCGGCCACGAGCTTGCCCGCGGCAGCGGCCTTGTCCAGCGCGTCGCGCAGCAGGTCCTCGCGGGGCTGCTGGCCGATGGAGCCGACCGGGGCGGCGTAGATCAGCACGCGCTGGGTCTTCTGGACGGCGGTCCGCCAGCCGTCGGTGACCGACAGCGCCTGGTGCGCCTGCCACCAGGCGACCTGGCCGCCGCCCTCGGTGCCCGGCTGGAGCACGGCGTGCAGCTGCCCGGCCGCGAGGAGCACCGACCAGCCGCCGAGGAGGGTGGGGAGTTCGGACGTGTCGGTCACCGGGATGAAGCCCTGCTCGATCAGGAGCGGCAGGAAGTCGTCGCCGGGGCCGTCGCTGCCCGGGCGGGCGATCGGCGCGGTCGGCTCGACCACCAGGGCCGGGTGCAGCTCGCCGCCGATGAGTACGAGGCCGCTGGTGATGCCCAGCACGGCCTGTCCGCCGGGGACGTTCTGCGGCGCGGGCGCGCCCGTGTCCGAAGCGGAGGCCGGGCTGTCGCCGGTGATGCTGCGGACCGCGCCTTGTAGCTGCTCCTCGGAGACGGAGACGACCTGCGAGGGGATGCAGGTGGCGTGGGCGAAGGCGAGGACGGCGGTCTCCTCGCCGACGAACAGCACCGTGCTGGTGCGGTCGTTCTCGGGGTCGCCCGGAGTGCGGCAGGAGGTGCAGTCGTAACTGCGCGGCGCGTCGTCGCCGACGAGCAGCCTGTCGGCTTCTTCGTCGCCGATCTCGGCACGTACCTCATCACTGACGTCGAGCATGCGCGGCACGGGGTGGCTCCTCGGCATAGGTGCGGGTCCGGGAGGCTCCCGGCTCGCCGGGCACAACGCAGGAGCGACGGTCGGGGTCACGCCATTTGAGGGAACGGATTCGAACCGGGCGCCCGGAAGGGTGAACCGTGCGACCAGGGCTTCGCTTTTGCTTCAACTGTTATCTGCTTGTGCGCAGTTGGTGGCCGGATCCGGTCGTTTCGGCGGGACGGGGAGGTCGGCCGACCGGGTGGGGTGGCGCGTCCCGCCGCGTGGCGGGCCGTGGAGCACCGTGGGGCGCTGCGTAGCGTGACCCGATGCCCAACCTCCGGATCCCCCGGGCCGCCCGCGCCGTCGCCGCCGCCGTGCTGGCGCTCGTACCGTTCCAGGGGGCGGCGGACGCGGCACCGCCGCCGCCCGCCCCGGGCCCGGCCGGGGCCGCGCACCCCGGCTCGCCGGGGGTGATCGGGAGCGGACCGGGGGACTGCGGGCCCGGCGGGGAATGGCCCTGGGACTGCGTCGCCGACTGCGAGAGCGGCGGGCGGTGGGCGGTCAACACCGGCAACGGCTTCTACGGCGGGCTGCAGTTCTGGCAGCCGACGTGGGAGGAGTACGGCGGCCTGGCGTTCGCCCCGCGCGCCGACCTCGCGCACCGCGTGCAGCAGATCCGGGTGGCGCAGGAGGTCCTCGCCGCGCAGGGATGGAACGCGTGGCCGGTCTGCTCGAAGCGCTACGGGCTCGCCGGGCGGATGCACACCGTACGAGCCGGGGACACGCTGGTCACGATCGCCCGCGAGCGCCGGGTGGAGGGCGGATGGCAGGCGCTGTACGAGGCCAACCGGGACACGATCGGGCCGAAGCCGGAGGCGATCGCGGTGGGCACCCTGCTGACCCTCCCGGAGCCCATCCCTGTGCCGGGGGCGAAGCCGAGCCCTGTGCCGGGGGAGAAGCCAAGTCCCGTGCCGGGGGCGAAGCCAAGTCCCGTGCCGGGGGCGAAGCCGGTCCCTGTGCCGAAGCCAAGTCCCGTGCCGGGGGCGAAGCCGAGCCCTGTGCCGGGGGCGAAGCCGAGTCCTGCGTCGGGGGCGAAGCCGGTGCCTGTGGCGAAGCCGGTCCCTGCGTCGGGGGCGAAGTCGGTGCCTGCGGCGAAGCTGAACCCCCTGTCGGGGGCGGGGCCGGTGCCTGGGGCTGACTTCGGGGCGAGCTGATCCCGGCCGGGCGCGGTAGCGCCACTGGCAGACTCGGGGGATGCTCGAGACCTCCGCCCGCCTGCTGCGCCTGCTCTCCCTGCTCCAGGCCCACCGCGAATGGACCGGCGCCGGCCTCGCCGACCGCCTCGGCGTCACCGCCCGCACCGTCCGGCGCGATGTGGACCGGCTGCGGGAGCTGGGGTACCCGGTGAACGCCACCCCCGGGACCGGCGGCGGCTACCAGCTGGGGGCCGGCGCCGAGCTGCCGCCGCTGCTGCTGGACGACGACGAGGCCGTGGCCGTCGCCGTCGGGCTGCGGACCGCCGCGGGCCACGGTGTCGAGGGGATCGGGGAGGCCTCCGTACGGGCCCTCGCGAAGCTGGAGCAGGTCCTGCCGTCGCGCCTGCGCCGGCGGGTGTCGGCCCTCAACGAGTTCACCGTGCCGATGCTGCGCGGCTCCCAGCGCTCCACCGTGGACGCCTCGGTGCTGACCGAACTGGCCTCGGTCTGCCGGGACACCGAGCGGCTCCGCTTCGGGTACCGCGACCACGAGGGCAATGTCAGCCGCCGCACCGTCGAACCGCACCGGCTCGTCTGCACGGAGCGCCGCTGGTACCTGGTCGCCTGGGACCTCGACCGCGAGGCGTGGCGGACCTTCCGCGCCGACCGGATCGAACCCAGGCCGCCCCACGGGCCGCGCTTCACCCCGCGTCCGCCACCCGCCGAGGACCTCGCCGCATACGTCTCCGAAGGCGTCTCGCAGCGGGTCTACGCCAGCCACGCGGTGGTGCGGCTCAGGATGCCGCAGCAGGAGGCGGCGCGGATCATCGCGCCCAGCGACGGGGTCCTGGAACGGGTCGACGCGGATACCTGCCTGCTGCGCACCGGCGCCGTGAACCTGGACGTTCTGGTGATTCACATCATGCTGCTCGGTTGTGAGTTCGAAGTGGTCGAGCCGCCCGGCCTCACGGATCGGATGCGGGACCTCAGAGATCTCCTGGGCCGGGCCGTCGGGCCGGAGAAGTGAAGGAAATGTAGCGGACCTGAGGGAGATTCAGCTGGTCCGGTCCGAGGGTTCCGTGGAAATGGTGTGCGGCAATTTCCCGGTTTCCGGGAGAAATTCGAATGCGCCCGTACCCCGGGCGTGTCGCGGTCCGGAAAACAATGGGCGACTGTAGATATTCTGTGACACAAGCGTGACCCGGGACGGACGAACGTCCGGGCGTGGCGCTGACGAACGCCGAAGGCGGGCCGGGTCGATGACCCGGCCCGCCTTCGTCCTGCGGGGGTGGAGGGTGCGTACCGCCCCCGCCGTGGCCGTCAGCCGCCGGCGACCGGACGGGCGGCGGTGCCCCGGGTTCCGGCCCGCTCGGGGTGCGCGGGGTGCGCGGGATGGGCCGGACGGCGGCTGCCGACCGGCGTCACCGGAGTCCGCTCGGAGCGGATCAGGTGCGGCCGGCCGGCGGGGTGCGCGACCGCGCGGTGCGCCGGGGAGTATCCCGCGGCGGCACCCGCCGAGGCGGCCGCGGCGGGCGCCGCGGCCGAATCCCCGACGGTCCCGGCGACGGGCTTCAGCTGCCACTTGCCGCCCGCGGAGAGCAGCGGGGTGAGCGCGGAGACCACCGGGGCGGGCATCCGCCCGGTCTCGGCCCGGCGGCGCAGCAGCTCCCGCAGGTCGAAGACGTAGGCCTCGGTCCGGGCGATGAGCGGCTCGAACCAGGGCAGCGCCAGCAGGATCAGCAGACCCGCGGACCAGCCCAGCAGGACGTCGCTGACCCAGTGCGTGCCGAGGTACACGGTGGTGGCGCCGACGCTCAGCGAGACGACCGCGGACACCACGGACAGCACCCGCCGGGTGACCACGGTGGAAGCCAGGTAGGCCAGGATTCCCCAGGTCACGACGGCGTTGGCGGTGTGGCCGGAAGGGAATATATCGCCGCCCGCGAAGAGTTCGGCCGAGCCGATCTCGGTGGCGTAGTGCGGGCCGAGCCGGCCGAGGCCCAGCTTCACGGAGCCCACGGTGACGTTGAGCAGCAGCAGCGCGACGCCGAGGGTGATCAGCGGGCGCAGGGTGTGCTGCCGCCAGGAGCGCCAGCCGAGCCATGCGGCGACCATGACGGCGGTGGGTCCGCGCTGGCCCAGCACGACCAGGTAGTCGAGGAAGGCGTGCAGCTGCGGCCACTGCTCGTAGGGCCGGAAGAACATGATCTGCCAGTCCAGGCGGACCAGCCAGGACGTGGTCAGGACGGCCACGACGATGGCGAGGTAGAACGCGAGGGTCGATCCCAGGAGCACGACGCGGTGCCGGCTCATCTGCGGAGTCTGCAGATGAGCCGGTCGCTCTGGTTCCCGGTCCAGCCGGGCGAAGACCCGCTCCAGACGGGTCAGGATTTGATCGGTACGCACTCAATCGACGTTACCGCCCGGCGATGGCCGGGCCGGGCGAATCGCGGGCTTTGTGATGACCATGTGATGTGGAGTTGGTCTCACGCGGACCTTAATTCCCGCTATTCAGGCAGGGGTTGGGTCCTTCTCGATCCGGCGTCCGGGAATTGTTCCTGCTGCTTATTCGGACTTTATTGCCGCAGGTCGATTACCGTGCCCGCGGACGTCCGGGAATCATCCCCACCGGCGGCCGAGGCCTTACGGAGGGCCCGAGCCGTTCAGCCAGAACGCCCCGTACACCGCCGCGGCCAGGGCGGCCGCACCCACCACCAGGACCGCCCGCCGGGTCCGCCACCGGGCGAGCGCCACCGCCGGCACCAGCATCAGCGGGAAGGCGGGCAGCAACAGCCGCGGCTTCGAACCGAAATACCCCGACGCGCACAACGCCAGCGCCACGACGATCCCGCAGTACACGAGCAGCGGCGCCGGCTGCCGCTGCCGCACGCACGCCGCGTACAGCCACAGCACCAGGGCGACTCCCGCGATCAGCCCCAGCCCGGCCGGGAAGGCGGGCGAGGCCAGTTTCGCCCCGACGAAACGGGCGAAGGCCCAGCCGCCGTCGAAGCCGTTGCCCCAGCCGCCCTGCACCTCCAGGTACCCGAGCAGACCGCCCCCGGTGCGGGCCCCCACCCACAGGACGTACGCCGCCGCTCCCGCCGGAGCCAGCAGCGCTCCCGCCGCCATCCGCCACGACCGCTCGCCCCGCCGCCACGCCAGGGCCACGGCCACCCACACCGCCGCGACGACCGCCGCACCGACCGGGCGGGTCAGCCCGGCCCCGGCGGCGAGCAGGCCCGCCGTCAGCCACCGGCCGCGCAGGGCTCCGTACAGCGCCCACGCGGCGAGCGCGGTGAACAGCGACTCGCTGTACGCCATGGACTGGACGATCCCGACGGGCAGCGCCGCCCAGACGGCGACCGCGAACACCCCCGTGCGGCGGCCGTGCAGCAGGTCGCCCACCGCGAAGATCCCCCACGCCGCGGCGAGCCCGGCGACCACCGACACCACCAGGCCCGCCGAGCCGTACGAGAGTCCCGTCGCCGCCGACACCGCCCGTTCCAGCCACGGCAGCAGCGGGAAGAACGCCAGGTTCGAGTGGACGTCCCCGTTCGGCAGGACGATCTCGTAGCCGTACCCCTCTGCGGCGATGCGGGCGTACCAGAGCGAGTCCCAGCGGGCCGACAGCAGGGTGTGCGGGCTGCTGCCCGCCACCGCCCCCCACGCCGCGAGCACGGCCAGCCCGAGCAGCCGGACCGCCGCGAAGGCGGCCAGCGCGGGCGCGGCCCGGCGAAATCCAAGATCTTCCACAGGCATGATTATCCGGTGGCGTCCGACCTGGGTCGGCGCCGAGAACCACGGACCGTGAGCGGGCGTGTACGCGGGGGGAGGCTTCGGGGTGGGGGAGTGGCGCACGCCACACGGGGGCCGCTGCCGGTATGAGAGCTTGGCCACGTGTCGGGCACACGAACTCGCGTACGCTGACCGTTCACTCGCGTGTCGATGCCGGACCCCGTTGGATGCCGCACAGCGCACCACCCCCCGTGGCTCCGCAGACGCTGGTCCACCGAGCGCGAGGGATCACCTGGGAGGTACATGCATGGCGGGGACGAACGCGGCCACGGCCGGGACCCCTTCGCCCTGGCAGCGTCTGGGAGCGGCCTCCGGCGGTGCCAACCGCTGGGTCGTCCTGGCCGTTCTCTGCGTCAGCCTGGTCCTCGTCGCGCTCGACGCGACGATCCTGCACGTCGCGGTTCCGTCCGTCACGGAGGACCTGCGGCCCGGCCCGATGGAGCTCCTCTGGGTCGTCGACGCCTACCCGCTGGTCTGCGCCTCGCTGCTGATCCTCTTCGGCACCCTCGGGGACCGGGTGGGCCGCCGCCGCATCCTCCTCCTCGGCTACGGACTCTTCGGCGCGGCCTCCGCGATAGCGGCCTTCGCCGACAACGCCCAGGTCCTCATCGCCGCACGCGCCCTGCTCGGCATCGGCGGCGCGATGATCATGCCGGCCACCCTGTCGATCCTGCGCCAGGTCTTCCCCGACCGGCGCGAGCGGGCCCTGGCCATCGGCATCTGGACCGCCGTCGCCGCGATCGGCGCGGCCAGCGGCCCGGTCCTCGGCGGCTTCCTCATCGAGCACTTCTGGTGGGGCTCGGTCTTCCTGATCAACATCCCGCTGATGGCGCTGATCCTGCCGCTCGGCCGCTGGCTGCTGCCGGAGTCGCGCGGCTCCGCGGACGGGCCGTGGGACGTGCTCGGTGCGCTGATGGCCGCCGCCGGCGTGCTCGGCGCGGTGCTCGGGATCAAGCGGCTCGGCGCCGAACGGCACCTCCTCGACGCGCAGGCGCTGTTCCCGCTGCTGCTCGGCGCGACGCTGCTCGTGCTGTTCGTACGGCGCCAGAAGCGGCGCGAGCACCCGCTGATCGACATGCGGATGTTCTCGCGGGCCGCCTTCTCCACCTCGGTCGCCTGCATCGTGCTCGCCATGCTCGCGTTGGTGGGGCTCGAACTGATCGCCGTCCAGTACCTCCAGCTGGTGCTGCACCTCAGCCCCCTGGAGACCGGCCTGCGCCTGCTGCCGCTGACCTTCGCGGCCATGGCCGCGGGCGCCACCGGCTCCTACACCCTGGCCCGGGTCGGGCCGCGCACCATGGTGTCGCTGGGCTTCCTGCTGACCGCCTTCGCCGTGCTGCTGCTGACGCTGATGGGCCAGCAGGACCGGCCGCTGCTGCTGACCGTCGGCTTCATCCTGCTCGGCTTCGGACTGCAGACCACGCTGTTCGCCGCGTACGAGTCGATGCTGAGCGAGGCGCCGGCCGAGACCGCGGGCGGCGCGGCCTCGATCGGCGAGACCTCCTACCAGCTGGGCGCGGGCATCGGCATCGC
Organism: Streptomyces amritsarensis; assembly: GCF_001953875.1. GTDB lineage: Bacteria > Actinomycetota > Actinomycetes > Streptomycetales > Streptomycetaceae > Streptomyces > Streptomyces amritsarensis. The sequence goes on along the minus strand of NZ_MQUR01000023.1, from coordinate 33,341 downwards.
GCTGCTGGGCAGCGTGATGAACGCGGCGTACCGGCCGGGGCTCGCCTCGGTGCCCGGGGTGTCGGCCGCGGACTCGGCGGGCGCGGCGAACTCGCTGGGCGAGGCCTACCAGATCGCCTCGGGCCTCGGAGGCCCGGCCGGAGCCGCCCTGTACGCGGCGGCACGGCACTCCTTCGTGCACGGCCTGCACGTGACGCTGCTGGTGAGCGCGGCGCTGCTGTTCGCGGGGGCCGCGATGGCGCTGAAGCTGCCGCGGGCGATGGAGTGCGGGGCGGCCGAGGAGGCCGAGCCGGTGCGGTTGCCCGCGCAGGCGAAGGGCGAGCCGCGGCCGACCCCGGTCGAGCAGGCCGGCTGAGCGCCGGGCATCCCGCCCCGCCGGTGCGGCCCCGCCGCCCGGCCCCCCGCCCTCGCCGCGGCGGGGACGCAGTGGTGCGGCCGGCCGGTGCCGGAAGGCGGGGCTGGATTTGCCCGCCCGAGGCCAATAGCTTCGGGTCGGCGCAAAACCTTGCGCCGCCAGGTTCCTGCTCAGGCCGCCGGGAGGCCCCGTGTCCTTCGTACCCACCGATCCGCTCGGGCTCGACGAGCTCCTCGGGCCCGAGGACCTCGCCGTCCGGGACACCGTCCGCAGCTGGGCCGCCGACCGGGTGCTGCCGCACATCGCCCAGTGGTACGAGAGCGGCGAGCTCCCCGCGATCCGCGAGCTGGCCCGAGAGCTCGGTGCCCTCGGGGCGCTCGGGATGTCCCTGGAGGGCTACGGGTGCGCCGGCGCCAGCGCCGTGCAGTACGGCCTGGCCTGCCTGGAGCTGGAGGCCGCCGACTCCGGCATCCGCTCGCTGGTCTCCGTACAGGGGTCGCTGGCCATGTACGCGATCTGGAAGTACGGCTCCGAGGAGCAGAAGCAGCGCTGGCTGCCCGGCATGGCCGCGGGCGAGCTGATCGGCTGCTTCGGGCTGACCGAGCCCGACGTGGGCTCCGACCCCGCCGCGATGCGGACGTACGCCAAGCGCGACGGCACCGACTGGGTGCTGGGCGGCCGCAAGATGTGGATCACCAACGGCTCCGTGGCCGCGGTGGCCGTGGTGTGGGCGCAGACCGACGACGGCATCCGCGGCTTCGTGGTGCCCACCGACACGCCCGGCTTCTCCGCTCCGGAGATCAAGCACAAGTGGTCGCTGCGGGCCAGCGTCACCAGCGAGCTGGTCATGGACGACGTACGGCTGCCCGCCGACGCGGTGCTGCCGCTCGTCACCGGGCTCAAGGGGCCGCTCGGCTGCCTCAGCCACGCGCGGTACGGGATCATCTGGGGATCCATGGGCGCGGCGCGGGCCAGTTTCGAGGCCGCGCTCGACTACGCGCGGACGCGGGAGCAGTTCGGCAAGCCGATCGGCGGCTTCCAGCTCACCCAGGCCAAGCTGGCGGACATGGCCCTCGAACTCCACAAGGGCATCCTGCTCGCCCACCACCTGGGCCGGCGGATGGACGCGGGCACCCTGCGGCCGGAGCAGATCAGTTTCGGCAAGCTCAACAACGTCCGCGAGGCCATCGAGATCTGCCGCACCGCGCGGACCGTCCTCGGCGCCAACGGGATCTCGCTCGAATACCCCGTCATGCGGCACGCCACCAACCTCGAATCGGTCCTCACCTACGAGGGCACCGTCGAGATGCACCAGTTGGTGCTGGGCAAGGCGCTCACCGGGCTGGACGCCTTCCGGTGAGAGCCCCGCTCAGCTCTGGTTGAAGAAGTCGCGCGAGCGGCCGCCGGGCTCGCCGCTCACGATCTGGGTGTCGGCCGGGGTCAGCAGGAAGACCCTGGTCGCCACCCGCTCGATCGAACCGCGCAGACCGAAGGTCAGTCCGGCCGCGAAGTCGACGACGCGCTTCGCGTCGGTCGGGTCCATCGACGACAGGTTCACGATCACCGGGACCCCGTCGCGGAACAGCTCGCCGATGCCGCGCGCGTCACGGAATCCGTCCGGGGTGACGGTCGCGATCCGGCGGCCGTGCTCCACGGCCGACTCGGAGGCCACCTTGACGCGGGGGTCGGTCACCCACTGGTCACCCGGGCCCGCGACGGAACCGTGGGCGGCCTCCGCGTAGTCGTCGTCGTAGTAGCGCTCGTCGTCGCTGTCCTCCACGAGACCCAGCCAGGCACTCGCCTTGCGCACCGAACCCATGGACTGCCTCCTTTCACCGCGGTCACTCTGTCTTTCTCTCCGCTGCCCCTATGCTCGTCCATGATGCTGACAACGCGCCAAGTGGATAGTCGCCGCGCAGGGGTTTCGTGACGGTACTGGTGCAGAACATCCGTTGCACGGTCAAGGATCCTGGCCGCTACCGCTGCTGACTGAGTGAAAATACGACCGGCGCCGCCGTACGGGTGGGCGACGGGGACGTACGGGTGAAAGACGCGGGTCGATACGATGCCCGGCAGGCACGCGTACGACACACGGGGGAAGCAGCTTGTTCGGCATAGTCAGGCCTTGCACGCACCGGCTCGGGGAGCGGCTCAAGGCGGAGTGGATGGCCCATCTGTGCGGGCTGTGCCTGGCACTTCGGGGCGACCACGGACAGTTCGCCCGCATCGTCACGAACTACGACGGTTTGCTTGTCTCCGTTCTGACGGAGGCTCAGTCCGGTCCGGCCCCCGGGTCCCGGCGCACCGCCGGCCCCTGCCCGCTGCGCGGCATGCGCACCGCCGCCGTCGCCAAGGGCGAGGGCGCCCGGCTGGCGGCCGCCGTCTCGCTCGTCCTGGCCTCCGCCAAGGTGCGCGACCACGTGGCCGACGGGGACGGGCTGTTGGCCCGCGCCCCGATCGCCGCCGCCGCCCGCAAGGTGGCCCGCGGCTGGGACCGGGCCGGTGCGCGCACCGGCGCCTCGCTCGGCTTCGACACCGCGGTGCTCGTGGACGCGGTGGACCGGCAGGCGGGCATCGAGACCCTGGCCGGCCCCGGCACTCCCGTGCTCGTGGTGACCGAGCCGACGGAGACCGCGACGGCCGCCGCGTTCGCGCATACCGCGCAGCTGGCGGGACGGCCGGGCAACGCCCCCGCGCTGGCCGAGGCCGGCCGGTACTTCGGGCGGCTCGCGCACCTGCTGGACGCGGTGGAGGACCAGGGCGCCGACGCGCAGGCGGGCGCCTGGAACCCCCTCACCGCCACCGGGACCCCGCTCGCCGAGGCCCGCAGGCTCTGCGACGACGCCCTGCACGGCATCAGGCTGGCGCTGGCCGAGGTCGAGTTCGCCGACGCCGGACTCGCCCACCGGCTCCTCGTGCACGAGCTGCGCACCTCGGTGGACCGGGCCTTCGGGACCATGAGCTGCGGCCACACCGCCACCGCCTCGGCCGGGCAGGGCCCGAACCCGCACGGATCCAACCCGTACGGATCCAACCCGTACGACGGGAACGGCGGCAGCAACCCCTACGGCGGCGCTCCGTACGGCGCGAGCCCCTACGGCCCGAACACCCCGCAGGCGCCGGGCGGCCCGCCGCCCGCGAGGTCGGGCGGGTCCGGCGGCGGTGGCGGCGGCCTCGGCGGCGGGGGCGGCTTCGGGGGCGGCGACGGCTTCGGCGGCGGCGGCTTCGGGGGCGGGGGCTTCGGTGGCGGCGGGCGGCATCCGCAGCGGACGCCCCGGGGTCTGCTGGCCGGCTGCGCGGTGGCCATCGGGCTCTTCTGCACCTGCCAGATCTGCTGCACCGAGCACGAGGGCCCCTGGTCGCGCAAGAAGCGGGACCCGTGGTGCGACGCCTGCGAGTGCTGCACCTGCTGCCGGTCGAACCCCTCGGCGGCCGGCGGTTCCGAGGGCGGCTCCGGCGGCGGTGGCGACGGCGGCTGCTGCGACTGCAACTGCGGCTGCTGCTGCGACTGAGTTCGCGTCAGTTCCACGCGCCCGGACGGCGTATGCGGGGATTCCCGGCCGGACGCGCGTGGAAGGGCTGAGCGGGATGAGCGTTGACGCAGACGATCCGCACGCGGCCCGGCGGGCACGGCGCGGGCACGGGGCCGTGGCGCGGGCCGCCGTGTGCGCCCCGCGCGGCCCTCGCGCACCGTGGGCCGGCCCCCGCCCCGCCGACCACCCGGAAGGTCGAATTCCGGCCGTTCCGGGCCCGCACGGCCCGGCCCGCCCCGAGGCTCCCGGCATCGCGCTCCGCCGCGTTCCCGGGTGTGCCCGGGCGCGTCCGGCGCGCCTGCCGCGTCCGGCCCGGCGGGCCGGAGGAGACCTCAAGGCGCCGGACGCCGCGGGGGCCGGGCCACGGCCGGCGGGCGCTGCTGCGCGGACCCGTCCCGGGCACCGCGCACGCCGAGGCCGCGCGGCCGCCGCGGGCGGGGCCGCTGCGGCCGCCGCAGCCTGCCCGCCGGCCCGCTCCCGGCCTGCGGCCGTGACCGCCCGGGCCGTCGTGATCCGGCCCGCAGGGCGCCGGGCCGCACACACCCTCGGCCTTGCCGCCGAGGGCGCCGCGGCCCGGCAGGGCACCCCCGCGTCCGCACTGCCGGGGCCTTCTCCTGCGTGCGCGCACGACCGGAACGGCCGGACGGGACACCACGGCCGGCACCCGCGCCGACCCGGTCCCGGCCGGCAGCCCGCCATCCCCTTCGAGGGCACGGCGCGCGTCCCGCGTCGGGCCCGCAAGGCCCGACGCGCGCGGCGGCCGCCCTCCGCGCGCACGGCGCTCCTGTGCGGACACCCCCTGGGGGCCGTCGCCCAAGACGCCCCGCGCCGGCGCGGCAGGCGCCGCGTCCACCGCCCGCAGACCGGCATACCCGGCGCGCGGGGCGCGATCACCCCGGAGCCCCGCCGGGCTCCGCCGCGCCGCCCGACCGCGCCCTCGTAGACCCCGCCCCGGCCCTCCCGCACCGCCCCGGAACACATCACCCCGCACGGCGACGGGCGGCGCGCGGAGGCCGAAAGCCGCTCTTGCGACCGGTATCCGACGACAGGACACTCCCGACAGCGCTTGTCAGGGACACGGCCAAAGCTCATGTGTTCGCCGTGCCCCCGGCTGCGCCTCACGGGCTCTGGCACCCCCACGACCGCCGGGCCCCCGACCCTCTCCAGGAGGACGAGAAGTGAGGATCAAGCGCACCACCCGTAACAGGCTGCTCGCGGTGGCCACCGGCCTGGCCGCCGCCGCAGCGCTCGCCGCACCGACCGCGGCGAGCGCGGACCCCCAGGACGGCGGTTTCAGCGCCGACCGGCTCGCCTCCGCCGGCGCCTCCGTCCTGCGGGCCGACGTAGCGGGCACCGCCTGGCACGCCGACCCCGCCACCGGAACCCTCGTGGTCTCCGCCGACTCCACCGTCTCCGCAGCCGCCATCGCGAAAATCAAGCGCGAGGCCGGAACCGACGCGGGGGCGCTGCGCATCGAGCGCATCCCGGGCAGGCTCACCAAGCTCGCCTCGGGCGGCGACGCCATCTACGCCAACAGCTGGCGCTGTTCGCTCGGCTTCAACGTCCGCAGCGGAAGCAACTACTACGCCCTGACCGCCGGACACTGCACCGACGGCGCGGGCACCTGGTGGACCAACTCCGCCCGCACGAACGTCCTCGGCTCCACGACCGGTTCCAGCTTCCCGAACAACGACTACGGCCTCATCAAGTACGCCAGCAACACCCCCGTACCGCCCGGGACCGTCGGCAGCCAGGACATCACCAGCGCCGTCAACGCCACGGTCAACATGTCCGTGACCCGGCGCGGCTCCACCACCGGCACCCACAGCGGCCGCGTCACCGGCCTCAACGCCACCGTCAACTACGGCGGCGGCGACATCGTCTACGGCATGATCCGCACCAACGTGTGCGCCGAGCCCGGCGACAGCGGCGGCCCGCTCTACTCGGGCACCCGCGCGGTCGGCCTCACCTCCGGCGGCAGCGGCAACTGCTCCTCGGGCGGCACGACCTTCTTCCAGCCCGTGGTCGAGGCGCTCAACGCCTACGGGGTCAGCGTCTACTGACCCGTGCCCCGCGCGCCCCTGTCGGCACCCTGGACGTCCTCCCGGCTTCTGGGAGGATGTCCAGGGCGGCCGTGTCCCCGGGGGGAAGCAGGTTCCTGCATGAAACGCATCGGCGTGACCGGGCACCGGTCCATCCCGGACTCGGTGCTCGGCCATGTGGAGAGCGGCCTGCGGGCCGTACTGGGCGGCCACGAAGGGCCGCTGGAGGCCCTCTCCAGCCTCGCCGACGGAGCGGACCAGCTGTTCGCGGCCATCGCCCTCGAATGCGGCGCCGACCTCACCGTGGTGATCCCCAGCGAGGACTACGAAGAGTCCTTCGAGGGCGCCGAGGCGCTGGACCGCTACCACAGCCTCAGGCTCCGGGCCGCCCAGGAGATCCGCATGGACTTCGCCCACTCCACGGACGAGGCGTACTACGCCGCGGGCGCCTACATCGCCGACTCCTGCGACCGGCTCGTCGCCGTCTGGGACGGCCGGCCCGCCCGCGGGCACGGCGGCACCGCCGAGATCGTGGCCTACGCCCGTGCCCTGGGCAAGCCGGTCACCGTCCTGTGGTGCGAGGGCGTGGCCCGGGACTGAGCCACGCCCACCGCCCCGGGGCGCCTCAACTGCTGTGCCGGGCCAGCCAGTCCGTGTGCTGCGGCGAGACGTACCGCTCGGTCTCGTACACCGACGAGGGCCACTGGGACTCGGTGATCGTCGTCTGCATCACGACCATCATCGCCGCCAGGTCCTGCTCGATCAGGGTGTGCGCCTCGATCAGCGGATGGTGGCGGCGCACCTCGTTCCAGGCGATGCCGGCCGCCGCCGCCGTGCTCAGCAGCCCCGTCAGGCCCGCGCCCGGACCCGAACCGAACGCCCTCAGCAGGGCGAACAGCAGCGCCAGACAGGTCAGCAGGACGATCGTCCACGACCACAGGCGCGTCGCCCGCCGCGACACCTCCGCCCGCCGCCGGTACCAGTTGCGCTGCTCGATCAGCCGGTCCCGGACGTACGTCTCCCGCCGCACGTGGTAGTCCCTGCCGCGCAGCCGGTGCATCGCACCGGTGATCTCCGCGCCCTCCGGCACCGAGCCCGCCGACCGCGGATCCTCCCACCCCATCTTCCGCAGCTCGGCCAGCCCCGCCTCCAGCCGTGCCCGGTACGCCTCCCCGGGATCGGCCACGTCACTGCCGAACGGCGCCCCGTGCACCGCGTACCGCCAGGCGAGCGACTTGATGAACTCCGCGGCACTGCGGTTGAGCTGCCACTGCGGGCGGGCCCGGCGCCGCGTCGCCCGCATGCCGACGGCCAGCACCCCCGCGTAACCGAGCACGCTGAGCAGCCCGAACAGGTGCAGCGGGCCCAGCTCCGGCCCCGGCGGCAACGCGGCGGCCCCCGCTGCCACGACGAGCAGCAGCAGCTGGGCCCGCGTGGCCTGGACCGACTCCCGCTGCCGGGAGATCGCCGCCTGGTCCGTGTGGTGGAAGAGGGCCGGCAGGTCCTCGTTTCGAAAGGTCATGCTGTCGGTCACAACGCCCCCCTCGAGTCGGGTGGCGGGCGGCGGGGACCCTCGGCCCCCGCCGCCCTCCGTCGGATCACACGGCGAGCGGCTCCAGGTCCCGGTGGATCCGCCGCTCGTCCCGCGCGTACCGGGGCAGGCTGTGGTCCTCGCCGAGCAGCCGGGTCAGCTCGGACACCACCTCGGCGCGCAGCCTCGCCGCCTCCTCCTTGCGGCCCATCGAGTCCAGGCTGATCGCCATGTTGGAGCTGCTCGCCAGGGTCTCCGGATGGTGCGCCCCGAGCGCCTCGCGCAGCCGCAGCACGGCCGGCCGCTCCAGCTCCAGCGCCCCTTCCGGATCGCCCAGGTCCGCCCGGGCGTTGGCCAGGTTGAGGTGGGCGAAGACCGTGTGCGGATGGTTGTCGCCCAGGACGTCCCGCATCCCCCGGATCGTCTGCCGCAGCATGGCCTCCGCCACCTCCGCCGAGCCCGTGCCCCAGTGGAAGACCGCCAGGTTGTTCACGGCCGCCAGCGTGTACGGGTGCCGCTCGCCCGGGACCTTCATGTACTCGTCCACCACCTCCTGCGCCAGGTCCCGCGCCCCGCCCGGGTCCCCGGTCGCGAACAGGTCCGACGCCAGGTTCAGTTCACAGGACAGCAGGTCCGGGTTGACGGAGGTGTACTTGGCCCGGTAGCGGGCCCGGGTGGCCGTCGTCAGCCGCACCGCGTCCTCCAGCTGGCCTGCCCGGCGCAGCGACACCGCCAGGTTCTTCGCGGCCGACAGGGTGCCCGGGAACGCCCGCCCCAGCGTCCGCTTGTAGATCTCGTACGTCCGGCTGAGCAGCTGCACCGAATCCTCGTACCGGCCCACCTCCCGCAGGTCGCGTGCGAGGTTCTGCGCCGACGACAGGGTGTACGGGTGCTCCGGGCCGAGCACCTCCGTGCGCAGGTCGTACACCTCCTGGTCGATCTCACGGGCTCTGGTGTACTGGCCCACCAGCCGCAGGTTCAGCGCCAGGTTGTTCGCGGCCGCCAGGGTGCGCGGGTGCGCCTCGTGGAAGATCTGGCTGAAGCCCTCGTGCGCGTCGGTCGCCAGCTCCATCGCCTTGCCGTACTGGCCCAGCGCGCCCAGCGTGTTGGCCAGGCCGCTCGTGGTCATGTACGTGTGCGGGTGCGAGGGCCCGAGCACCGCCCGCTGCCGCTCCAGCGTGACCTCGTCCAGCTCCTTCGCCTCCACGAACCGGCCCTGCGAACGCAGGATGTTCGACAGGTGGAAGCGCAGGTACAGGTACTGCAGGTCGTCGTTGCCCAGCATCTCCTTCCAGGCCTCGCGCAGTTCCTCGCCGAGCTGGTAGGCGGCCTTGAAGTCACCCCGCTTCCACAGGTAGCGGACCCGGTCGATCAGCAGCCGGCGCGTCTCCGGCTCCTTGCAGTACCGGGCCTCTGACGGGGTGAGGTGCGACCAGATGGTGTTGAACCGCGGCCACGTCTCCGGGTTGTCGATCGGCTCGTCGTCGTCCGGCCGGGCACCCGCCAGGATCCGGTGGACGGCGTGGCGGGCCTCCCGCTGGTCCTCCTCGCTCATCTGCGACCGGATCACGGCCTGCACCAGCCGGTGCACCTGGATGCTGTTGCTGACCTGGTCCACCTTGGCCAGAGCGAACCGGCCGATCTCCCGGATCACCCGGCCCAGCACCAGCTTCTCCTGGAGCGAGGCGTCGTACGGCTTGAGGGCGTCGATCATCTCCTTGCTGTACAGCAGGTTCGCCGAGATCGGCTCGGGAGCCAGGAAGGCGCACAGCTGGAGCAGCCGCACGGCGGCCGGCGAACGCGACTGGAGCCGCTCTATGGAGATGTTCCAGGTCGCGGCCACCGGCTCCGGATATCCGGGCGGCTGGTTCAGGCCCAGCACGCTCGCCGCCTGCTGCGCCAGCTGCTCGATGTACGCGGCCACCGGCGTCGCGGTCTCCGCGATCCAGGCGCCCGCCTGCTCCACGGCCAGCGGCAGGTCGCCCACCGCGATCGCCACCTGCTCCGCGTCCTCCTTGGTGAGCCCGGGGGCCCGGCGCTGGAGGTGCTCGATGGACTCCTCGCGCAGGAACACGTCCACCGGCAGCGCGTCACCGTACTGCGACCAGGACTGGTTGCGCGAGGTCACCAGCACATGGCCCGGACCGCCCGGCGGGAAGAACCGCTTGAGGGTCTCGGGATCGTCCGCGTTGTCGAAGACGAGCAGCCAGCGCGACGACGGCACCCCGCGCCGCAGCAGGTCGATCGCCTCCTGGGAGGCGGCCGCCATGTCCTCGCCGGTCTGCGCGCCCAGCCGGACCGCCAGCTCCGCGAGCGCGGCGACCACGTCGTCGGTCTGCTCCGAGGAGATCCACCACACCAGGTCGTAGTCGGCCATGAACCGGTGCACGTACTCCAGCGCCACCTGGGTCTTGCCGACGCCCCCGAGGCCGAACAGGGTCTGCGGCTGCGGCAGCACCACGGCCATGCCGCCGCCGAGCTGGTCGCGCATCCGCTCCAGCACGATGCTGCGGCCGGTGAACCCGGGGTTGCGGGGCGGGGCGTTCCAGATCTTGGGCACGGTCCCCGGGAAGCGGGGACCGGGCTGCGAGGCGCTCGCCACGCTGTCGGGCAGGGCCATCGGCCGCTCCACCGCGCGCAGCAGGGCGGCGGTGGCGTGCACCTCGTCGAGCCGGAACAGGTCCACCGGGTTGCGGTCGATGTACGGCGTCGACAGCCGCACGTCGCCCACCCTCAGCGGCACCAGCTGGCGCCGGCCCCCGGTCGGGTCCTCGGCGGCCGCCCGCTCCCACACGTCCACGGCCCGCGCCGACTTCAGGTAGGCCGTGGAGAGCAGCACCACCGTGCGCGCGGCGGTGTCGATGCTGATGCCCGTGCCGCCGCCCAGCGTGTCCCCGGCGGAGCCCGACGCGGCCGCGGCCGGCGGCCGCTCGGCCGAGACGTCCTTGGGCACCACCCGGAAACCGGCCCGCGTGAGCACCGACTCGATCCAGTCGGCCCACATCCGGTTCTCGGCCACATACGACAGGAACAGGTCGGCCGGCAGCGCCGGACGGCGCCGCGTGAAGGCGTCCCGGATGCGCAGGCGGACCTCCTCGCCGATCGCCGGCATGGAGGTGATCTCCCCCTCGGTGACCACGGCGGTCAGCCGCTCGAACGCCGAGAGCAGGGAGTTCGTCAGCCCGGCCTCGTCGCCGAAGGTGGCCAGCGTCTCCTCGTAGGCGTAGTACGGCCGGTAGGGGATCTCCACCGCGCCCCAGTAGGAGGTCAGCTCGTCCCCGACCAGGCCGCCCGGGAACCGGTCGAACTTGATCCGGGCCAGCGCCCGGCCCGCGTCGGCCTTCTCCTTCTCGCCCTCGTCGATCCGCATCGGGACCGGGTAGATCTTGATGCCGCGGTCGTTGAACCGCTCGTCGATCTGGCGGGCCACCGAGGCGGCACCGTCGATGGACTGGTCGGACAGGGTGAAGCAGTCGACGAGGACGTCCGGGAGGTGCACGGTGCAGATATCCGCGATGTCGGACAGGCCGGTGCGGCTGTCGATCAGGACGTAGTCGTAGTTCTGCTTCATGTCGGCGCGCAGGGCGTCGAAGAACAGGCCGCCGCCGAGCCGGTCGTAGAAGTTGTCCCAGTCGAAGGTGGACACCGTCGCGGAGTACTCGCGGTTCTGCCGGCCCGCCGAGACGAAGTCCAGGGTGCCCCCGTCCGGGAACTCCCAGCCCAGGGTCTCCGGGGTCAGCGAGACCGCGTGCGGCTGTATCCGCGCGTAGTCCTTGTGCCAGTCGTCGGCGCGCGCCACCGGACTGGTGGCGGCCCACGCGTACTCGCTGATCAGGTCGATGACCCCGGTGGTGGCCCCGAGCGTGGACGGGTCCAGGAACGGGTGGAAGAAACGGTGCAGGCCCGGCGCCTCCAGGTCCCAGTCCACCGCCAGGACCCGCTTGCCGTTGGCCGCCAGGATCCACGCGGTGTTGGCCAGCGCCATCGTGCGGCCCGTACCGCCCTTGTACGAGTAGAAGGTGACGATGCGCCCGTCACGGCCGTCCCTGCTGTCACGACTCGCTGTCATCCGCGTCCCCCCGGTCGGTGTCGTTGCTGTCGTTGCCGTCGTTGTGGCCGCCGAACGTGTCGGGCGGGAAGGGCGCCCGCGGCGGGGCCGCGGGCCCGCTCATCCCCATCGGCCCGAGCAGCCGCGGGCGTTCGGTGCGGGTGTTGCCGGCCGGCAGGTACACCTGGGCGTGTCTGAGGAACTGCTGCGCCGCCGCCTCGACCACCTGCGGCAGGATCTGCCCGAGGGTCTCCATGTTGGCCACCCCGTTGGCGGCGGCCCGGCAGGCGGCCCGGCCCTGCCCCATCTTGACGGGCAGGGTCTCCTCCAGCCGCTGCGCCAGCTCGATCTCCTTCGCACGGCTCTGGTGGTCGTAGCGGTTCCACGGCACGACCACGTTGACCCACGGGCGGGACTCCTGGTCGAAGGCGGCCAGGCGCTGGCGCCGGTGCTCGTCCTCCACCGCCCAGCGGTCGACGATCAGGATCTCCGGCCGGGTCGGCGGCTGCTTGCTGTCGTAGTGCCCGGCCTCGTCGTCGAAGGACCCCACGCTCGTCCGGTAGTTGAGGTTCTTGACCAGGTCCTCGGCGACGTAGGCGATGGGCCGCTGGGCCACCGGGTGGTACGGGTTCCACTCCAGCGCGTTGTCCCCGTAGTACTCGGGGCTGCGCCCGTCGGGCAGGTCGTGCCGGGAGGCGGCGGCCACGCTCACGTGCAGGGTGCGGGCGGGGCTGCTGCCGCCCGCAGGGCCGAAGGCGCTCGGCACCCCGCGGTAGTCCAGCGGGCGGACGGGTTCGAGCCGGACGGTCTCGGCGACCCGCACGATGCGCTTGGCGAGCTCGTACACCGCCCGCTCGTACTGCTCGGCGTAGCCGCGCAGTTTGATCAGCCCGTACAGTCCGTCGGTGACGTAGCGCTCCCCGAAGGTGTTGTGGTTGAACTGCAACCGCTCCGCGGGGCCGGGCAGTTGCGACGGGGGGACCGGCACCCACAGCGCCGGCACGATGGCCTCGGCGGGCTGGTTGCTCAGGGCCCCCTGGTGGATCGCCCGCTGGGCGAAGGCGTACCACTCCTTGCCGCACATCTCACTGGCGAAGTACCGCGGCGAGAACAGGGGGACGAAGACCCGGCAGGTGGCGAGCGCCGCCCCCAGCCGCTCCGACCAGCCCTCGCCGCTGCGTATCTCCCGGTCCATGAAGCCGGCCTCGGCGCCGGCGGGCAGATCCGTCAGCGCCATGACATGGCTGCACAGATCGCGGAACAGGCGCTCCACCCACATGTCGGGGTCGGGCCCCCCGGCCCCGAACCTCGGTGTATGCGCATAACTGAGAAAAAAATACGGCTGCACTGATGCGGGCACACGCCCCCCGTCCCGAAGATGCGAGCGAAGAAACATCATTCCGGAGCTGCTTCGCCACATCCCCTCATCGTTCAGTCAATCAGCATCGGTTTTCGGTCATCCACTCAAGGGCGTGGTCGACGGCTTCCGGGACGGAGAAGAGCATGGCCGACGCCCCTGCGACCCGCCCCCTGCGCACCCGCGAATCCGGGAACGCCCTGCCGATCTCCGCGAAATCGCCGTCGTCCAGCGCGACGTCCTCGTATGCGGTCCACGCCCCCTCCTGGCGGGACCCCTGGTGCCCCTCCGGAGGATTCACCTTCACCACACACTCGTACATGCGCAAGGGGGGCTTCGGAATTCGATACTCCGCGAGATGGAAAGCGGTGCAGACGGAAAACCCCACATTGATCATGAGTACCTGTCCCCCCTCCCAGCACAGCTTTCCCAGAGGCGACTCCTCACCCAGGTGACTTTCGAGGCGGTGCCCGCCGCAGAGCCGCTCCGCGTCCGCGCCGAGCGCGGCGAACGAGGTCTGCGGGTGGGAACTGCGCGCAGCGCCCGGCGCGGTGCGCACGACCTCCGCCAGGGAGCCCATGCCCTGGCTGGGGGTGCTCGCCGGGTCGAACGCCGGCATCCGGTCACGAAAGGCCCGCACCTCGGCCTCGTCCATACCGGCGATCCGCTCCAGGTGGGCGCTGGAAGTCCTGGAGTTCTCCGGGGTGAACGCGGGCACCACCAGGGTCCCGCGCGGGCCCAGGACACCCGTCAGGGCGTCGCGCAGCTGCTCCGCGCGCAGCCCGGTCCCGCGCAGCGAGGCGTGGACCAGCAGCCGCATCCCCGGCCGTACGCCGAGCAGCCGCAGCTGCACCGCGAGCCGGAGGGTGCCCGCGGCCCGGCGGCCCCGGCCCGGGCCGGCCGGGGAGGGGGCCGGAGACGGGGAGTGGGCGCTCACGCGTCGACCGCCTTCAGTTCGTAGCGCAGCTCCGCCACCAGCCGCTTGCCGGTGACCGTCAGCTCGGCAGCGGTCGAGAGCCGGTCCAGGGCCTCGTGGATGCGGTCCGAGCCGCCCGGCTCGGGGCCCGCCGTCGCCCGCCGGTACGCCTCCACCGCCACCCGCTCGTGCACGTCGGCCAGCAGCCGCGACACCGGCACCGGGCGTGACCGCCACGGCGACGGGTGCTGCCACTGCCCGTCCAGCGCGTACAGGTCGGTCACCTCGGCCAGGGCCCGCAGCCGGGTCCGCCGCCGCCCGGTCAGCAGCGCGAGCGCCGTCTCCCGTACGCCCGCCGCGTACGGCACCCCGAGCGCCCCCGGCCCGTGCCGGCCCGCCTCGCCCCAGCCGCCGGCCCGCGGGCCGCCCGCGAGCGGGGTCAGCGTCGTCAGCCCGGCCGCCGCCGCCCGGGCGAAGCCGGGCACCGCCTTGTGCAGCAGGGCCCAGGCCCGGTCGAGCCGTCCCCGCCACTCCTCGGTCTCGCCGGCGCCGAGCCGGAGCCTGGGCGGGCGGGGGAAGCAGTTGCGGTACGGGTCGAGGTCCTCCAGCGCCACCGGCGCCGCGTCCGGGCCGGGCGACCAGGTGCGTACGGGCTGCCACCGGGCGTCGCCCGCCGCCGGCCCGAAGCGGTGCTCGGAGCGGCCGTCCCGGGCCGCGTAGCCGTCGTCGGTGACGTGCAGCGAGGCCCGGCCCTGGGTGCCCGGCTCGCCGAGCCGCAGCAGCCCGAGCGTCGGCAGGTACACCTCGCCGTCCCGGTAGGCCACCTCGGCCGGCAGGTCCAGCCCGCCGCGCAGCACGGCCGCGGCCGCCAGCGCGGTGAGCCTGCGGGCCGCCTCGGCGGCGCCGGGCCGGCCGTCGCGCGCGGCGTCCAGGGCCGCCAGCACCCAGGTCCGGGTGAACGGGTGGTCCAGTACGGCGTCCAGCGCGTCCGCGCCCGCCGGACCGGCCCGCTCCACCGCGGCCACCAGCTCCCAGGCGTGCGCCCAGCCGGGGTCGCCGGCCAGGTCGGCGTTCAGCCGGGCCAGCAGGATCCGGGTCAGCTCCTCCTGGGAGCGGGCCAGTTCGGCCGGGTCGGACAGCTGCCGAGCGGTCTCCCGGGGCGCGGTGCGCCCCTCCACCCCGTCCACCAGTTCGCGCAGGTCGGTGCAGTACACGGAGGGGTTGTCGAAGCCGTTGCGGTCGCGGTAGCGGTGGGTGTAGAGCCCGCCCCCGCACGAGCGTACGACGGGGCAGCGCCGGCACGAGTCGCTGACGCCGGCCAGGCCCAGTTGCCGGGCCCTGACCCCGGGGTGGGCCGCGACCCGGTCGAAGGCGTGGTCGAAGACGTTGAAGCCGGTGGCAGCCGCCCCCTCGAAGGCGCTCTTGAGGGAGTCCACCTGTTCCAGGGTGCCGTCGGTCTCGACGACGACGAGGTCGGTGGGCGCGAGGCCCAGCGACTCGGTGAGGCTGGGTCCGCCGCGCAGCGTCGACAGGAGGGACTCGAAGAGCCGGACGGGCACCGGGCGGCCCAGCCGCTCCCAGTGGTCGAAGATCCGCAGGAGCCAGCGGGCGTACGCGTCCGGGGCGCCGTCGGGTCGGACGGGCGGAGTTTCCCAGGTGGCGTGCGGGAGGAGGAAGTCCACGCGCGGGGGCTCGAGTTCGACGAGCGCGTCGAGCACGGCGACGGGGTCGTTGGCCACGTCCACGGTGCACAGCAGACCCTGGTAGAGGTGGCGGTAGGGCGCGGAGCGCAGCAGCGCGACGGCCGCGAGGACCAGCGGATGGCTCGTACGGCCGTCCGCGAAGCGGCGGTGGCGGTCGTTGGCGGCGCGGTCCCCGTCGAGGGAGATCCCGACCCGGACGCCGAACTCGGCGAAGAGGTCGAGGTAACGGGTGCTGAGCTGGAGCCCGTTGGTGTGGATCCGCAGGTCGAGGGCGGCGATCCCGGTGAGCGCCCGGCTGAACTCCTCGCAGACGAGGCGGAGCCGGGCCGTGCCCGCCAACAGGGGTTCCCCTCCGTGGAGAATCACCGTGACGGAGGGGAGTGCATGGTCACGGGCATGTTCGGCGAGCCTGGACGCGGTCCGTGAAATAACCTCGGGGGAGATCACTTTCGGCCGGGCCCGCCAGCTCTGATCTGCGTGTTCGTAGACGTAGCAATGATCACAAGCAAGATCGCATCTGCTGTGAACTTTCAGGACGATCTCGCGAAATGCGATCAGGCCGGTCATTCCGCCAGTCTAGAGCTCTCGCTCCGCCTCAGAGTGCGGAGTTGAAGATCGGCGCCTGAACCGGACGGCCGGATTCGGCCGGGAGCACGCGGCCGAGCGTCACGGCCGCGGACGCGGTCTCGACGTCGATCTTGGCGAGCGGGACCCGGCGGGCCTTGACCGTGCTGGTCGCGGGGGTTGCGGAAGTGTTCACGACACCGTCCTCGGGGAAGCCATATGGAATGGGCATGTGAATGACAACAGCGACGCGCTGCCGTCAAGCGTGGACTTTACTCGGCCACACCCCAATGGCAACCGAGACATGACGCCTGGTCAACCGTTCTATAGCGAGTGCGGCGCATTTCCCGAGGCGGCTTATTCGGCCGTTCGCCGGACGGCAAGATCCATTTCTCCCGGCGGGGGAACCGGCCGGGGTCCACGCCGGGCCGGACAGGGATCGCGGGCGGGGTCGGTGAGCGGCGCGAACCACCCGTGACCTGGGCGTCTCGGAGGAAGGCCGACGTCCTGGCCGGCCGGTACGGGATGATCATCGGCCCCGAGGCCGGGCCGCGGCTCGCCGGGGTGCCGGCCGCGGCTGCGGAAGGCGCCCGGCCCGAGGGCCCGGGTTCGGGCGCGGCCGACTTCCCGGGCGCCCCCGCCGAACAGCGGGAAGGGGCGGCGGCGACCGCGGTGCCGGCGCCCATCGCCGCGCCGGGTCGGGGCCGGCGGCGGACCGCGTGCGCTGGCGGACGGCGTACCCCGCGAGGAGTCCGACGCCGAGTGCGGCCATGCCGATGCCGTCCGCGCCAAGGGCCGCGGAGGCGGCCTCTCCGGGCTCGCGCCGGCCGGCCCTTCGGGCTGGGCCTGCTGTCGGGCGCGGACCTCCGCCCGGCAACACCCGCTGGGCAAGCGAGGTGTGACACCTGGTCGAGCACGCGGTCGAAAGCCGGTACGAAACCTCCGTGGCGGCCCGCCCGCGGCCGAACGGCCCCTACGCGGACTGCTGTTCGCTGAGCGGGGGGATCGGGAGGTCGCGCAGCAGCCAGTTCAGCACGTCGGGCAGCGCGCGCAGCGCCGCGAAGTGCGCGGCGGCCGGCTCGATCGCGGTGGTGGCCCCCGGGATCCGGCGCGCCAGCCAGCGGGAGTGGCCCACGGGGGAGAACACGTCGAGCTCCCCGTGCCAGATCAGCACCGGGCAGCGGATGTCGGCCGGGTCGAAGCCCCAGGGGCGGCTGAAGGCGAGGACGTCGTCGATCCAGCCGTAGGCCGAATGGCGCAGCCCCTCGCGGTAGTTCCGCAGCAGCATCGACCGCAGGCCGGCGTCCGAGACGATCATGCGGTCGTTGTCGGTCAGTTCCCGGCGCAGCTCGTCCAGCAGCCGGCCGGGGTCCTTGCGGATGCCGGCGGCCCGCGGGATGAGCCGGGCGGCCAGTTCCTCGGGGTCGGTGGAGGCGGTGGTGTACTCCCGGACGTTCGAGGCGGCCATCCCGGCGAACCAGTCCAGGTCCTCCGCGTCCCGGGGGGCCAGTCCCACCATCGCCGCGGTGCGGGTGACCCGCTCGGGCAGCAGGGCGGCGCAGGCCAGGGCGCCCGCGGCGCCTCCGGAACGGCCCGCCACGGCGAACCTGTCCAGGCCGAGGGAGTCGGCCACGGCGGCCACGTCGTGGGCCACGTCGGCGACGGTGCGGCCCGGGTGGCGGTCGGAGCCGCCGTAGCCGGGTCTGTCGTAGGCGATGAGCTGCATCCGGCGCTGGTAGAGGACCATGCCCCGGGGGGCCGGGCCCAGGCGGCTTCCGGGCATGCCGTGGAGCAGGAAGACGGGCTTGCCGTCCGGATCGCCCCAGCGCTCCACGGTCAGAGCGCGCCCGTCCGCTGTGCGCACCTGATGGCGCACGCGCTCCCTCCCTCACGTTCGGTGTGGGTCGTCACGGCGATTGTGCTCGCTGGGGGAGGAGTGCGGTAGGGCGCACTCCGGGGGCGATTCTCGCGAAGGTGCCCGCGAGCGCGCGCCGCCGACCGGTGGGGTTCGGGAGGCGGGAGTGCCGCGGCCGAAGGGGCGGGCGGGCTCAGAGGTGCTCGACCAGCAGGGCCGTCGCCGACCGCGCCCGCTCCAGCGCCCGCCCCCGGTCCGTGTCCCGCTGTCCCAGCACCACCCGGGTGCTCAGTCCGTCCAGCAGCGCGAGCAGCTCCGCGGCCCGCTCGGCCGTGTCCATCGGGGCGAACCGGCCCTGCTCGACGCCCTTCGCCAGCAGCGCCCGCAGGTCCTCGTGCCAGCCCGCGTCGAGCTCCTCCTGGGCCGCGCGCAGGTCCGTGTTGGACGGCGTACGGGCCCACAGCTCGATCCACAGGGTCCAGCGCGGGTCGCGCGGGCCGCGCGGCAGGTACAGCTCCAGGAAGAGCTCCAGCTTGCGGGCGGCCGGGACGCGGCGGCGCAGCAGGGCCGCGCGCTCGACCGCGAGCTGCTCCTCGCTCCAGCGCAGTGCCTCCAGCAGCAGCCGGTCCTTGCTGCCGAAGTAGTACAGGATGTGGCCGCCGCTGGTGCCGAGCCGGTCGGCGAGCTTGGACATGGTCAGCGCCGCGAGCCCGTCCTCGGCGATCGCCGCCATGGCCTCTTCCAGCATCCGCTCCTGGGCGACCTGCCCGTCGCGCCGCCGTGCCGCTCCTGCCACCGCTGCCGCCTCCCGATCTTCGTGGGCCGACCTTATCCCGGACAGGGTCTTGACGGGCGTCCGCTCCACCCCTCATCTTGAATGCCATTCAAGAACTTAGAACGCCATTCAAGATCAAGGGTGCGTGCAGCGATGAGTGACGAGATCTTCAGAGTCGAGACGCGCGGCATCGATCCGATCCCGGACAGCGAGCGGCACGGCAGGGCACGCGACCTCTTCTGGCTCTGGTTCGGCTCCAACCTGACCTTCACCTACGTGATCAACGGAGCCCTCGCCGTCGCCTTCGGCCTCACCTTCTGGCAGGCCACCACCGTGGTCGTGGTCAGCGGACTGGCCTTCTTCGCCATCAGCGCCGCCGGCCTGTCCGGCATCCGCACCGGCACCGCCACCCTGGTCATCTCCCGCGCCGCCTTCGGCGTCCGCGGCAACCTGCCCGCCGGAGTCCTCAACTGGCTCGTCGGCATCGGCTACACCATCCTCAACACCGTCGTCGGCACGCTCGCCCTCGAGGTCTTCCTCGAAGAAGTGGGCCTCCTGCACGGCACCCCCGCCCGGGCCGCCGCCCTCTTCGCCACCCTCGCGCTGACCTTCGTCGTCGCCCTGTGGGGGCACGCCACCGTCCAGTTCGCCGAACGCTGGATGGCCTACGCCCTCGCCGCCGGCTTCGCCGCCCTGCTCGCCTTCCTGCTGCCCGGCGCCGACACCACCGCCCCCGCGACCGGCGTGCCCGGCGCCTCCGGCTGGAGCCTGGCCTTCGTGATCATGCTGGCCGCCCCCTTCTCGTACCTGCCGATGCCCGCCGACTACACCCGCTACCTGCCCCGCACCACCTCGCTGAAGTCGATCACCTGGTACGGCGCCCTCGGCGGCTTCCTCTCCTCCGTCGCCCTCGGCATCGCGGGCGTCGCCGCGGCCACCCGCACCGACATGACCGACGCCGTCGCCGGCACCGAGAGCCTGCTCCCCGGCTGGTTCCAGCCCGTCTTCCTGGCCCTGGTCCTCGGCGGCTCCGTCACCAACTCGATCATCACGCTGTACTCCTCCAGCCTGAACCTCCAGGTCCTCGGCATCCCGTGGACCCGCTCCCAGGCCATCGTCGTCAGCGCCGCCATCACCGGCCTCGGCTCCCTCGCCGCGCTCTTCCTCACCGACTTCACGAGCGCGCTGACCTCCTTCCTCTCCCTCCTGATCATCGTGTTCGCGCCCTGGGGCGGAGTCTTCCTCGCCGACATGCTGCTGCGCCGCTGCCGCTACGACGGCCACGCCCTGCACACCACCGGCCCCGGCGGCGCCTACTGGTACCGCTCCGGCTACCACCCGGCCGGCCTCGCCGCGCTCCTCGCCGGCATCACCTTCGCCGCCCTGACCTGCGACTCCGAACTGTGGACCGGCCCGCTCGTGGCACCCCTGGGCGGCGCCGACCTCACCCTCCTCGGCGCGGTCGTCTCCGGCCTCGTCTACACGGCGCTGCAGCGCAGGACCCCCGCGCCCGCCGACGTCCCGGCCGCCGCCTGACCCCTCCCACCACCGCAACTGGAGCACCACCTGTGAACCATCCCGCCCACCTGCTGCTCACCGGCGCCCGCATCCACACCGTGGACCCGGACCTGCCCGAGGCGGAGGCCCTCGCCGTCCACGACGGCCGCATCGTGTGGATCGGCCCCGACCACGAGGCCGCCGCCTGGGCCGGCCCCCACACCGAACACATCGAAGCCGCCGGCCGCCTCGTCCTCCCCGGCTTCATCGACGCGCACAACCACGTCCGCCTCGGCTCCGACGACGCCTGCGTCCAGCTCGCCGGAGTACGGACCCTGGAGGGCATCCACGAGCGGATCCTCGCCTGGCGGGGGGCCAACCCCGACGCCGAGTGGATCGAGGCCGAGGCCTTCGACTACTCCGCGATCCCCGACGGGCGGATGCCGTGCGCCGCGGACCTCGACCCCGCCACCGGCGACACCCCGGCCATCGTGCTCTCGTACGACGTGCACACGGCCTGGCTCAACACCGCCGCCATGCGCCGGCTCGGCGTCACCCGCGACCGCACCGACCTCCCCTTCGGCACAGCGGCCCTGGACCCCGCCACCGGCGAACCCACCGGATTCGTCAAGGACTTCGCCGTCAAGGGCCTCTCCCGCGAAGGCCACCGCGCACTGCGCCGCCTCGGCGTCCCGTGGGCCTCCCCGGACCGGCAGTACGGGCGCCTCGCCAAGAGCCTCGACGACGCGATCGGATTCGGCATCACCACCGTCGTGGAACCGCAGAACTCCCTCGACGACCTCGCCCTCTTCGAGCGGGCCAGGGCGGAGGGCCGGCTGCGACCGCGGATCGTCGCCGCGCTCTTCCACCCGCGCGGCACCACACCGCAGGACCTCGACGACTTCGAGGCGGCCGCCCGCTCCTACGCGGGGGACCGGCTGCGCGTCGGCCCCCTCAAGCTCTACATCGACGACGTCGTGGAGCCGCGCACCGCCGCGCTGCTGGAGCCGTACACCGGATGCGGCACGCACCGCGGCGAGACCTTCTACCCGGCCGAGGAATTCGCGGAACTGCTGGCCGGCCTGGACGCGCGGGGCTTCCAGTGCTTCGTGCACGCCACCGGCGACCGGGGCATCCGCACCGTCCTGGACGCCGTCGAGCACGCGCGGTCCGTGAACGGCCCGCGCGACGCCCGCCACCAGGTGGTCCACGTGGAGTGCCTGGACCCCGCGGACGTACCGCGCTTCGAGGAGCTCGGCGTCGTCGCCTGCATGCAGCCCAGGCACTGCGCCCCGGAGATCGCCGGCCCGGGCAAGGACTGGGCGCAGAACGTCGGCGAGGACCGCTGGCACAAGGCCTGGCCCATGCGCAGCCTGCACGAGGCGGGAGCGGTACTGGCGTTCTCCAGCGACTGGAACGTGGCGGAGATGGACCCGATGATCGGCATCTACACGGCCGTGACGCGCCGCCCGCTGTCCGGCGACGGCCCGGCCTGGCAGCCCGCCGAGACGGTGGACGTCGCCACGGCGGTGCACGGCTACACGATGGGCTCCGCCCACGCCAACTTCCTGGAACGGGAACGCGGTTCGCTCACCGTGGGCAAGGTGGCGGACTTCGTGGTCCTCTCCCGCGACATCTTCGCCGTCCCGGTGGACGAGATCCCGGGCACGGTGGCCGAAACGGTGGTGGTGGCGGGCGAAATCGTCCACCGGGCGCGCTGACCCCGGCCGGCCCCCGTGCCTAAGGTGATCCCCGCCGGGGGCGCCGTGCCCCGGGGAGGGGCGGGGGACATGGAGATGACCACGATCGTCGAATACGCGGTGCTCGCGCTCGTCGCCGCCCTCGCCGGGACGCTGACGCGCCGGACCGTCGCCCGCCGGGCCGCCGGACGCACGGCGGCGGCCTCCGGCGGAGCCGCCGTGGACGTGCCCTGCCAGGCGCGGTGGCGGCAGGGCCTGCGGCGGCGGTTCTTCGGCTACGGCAAGCTGGGCGCGGGCCCGGACGGGGCCGGCGCCGTCTTCAAGGCCCCGCTGCGCCCGGCGGTCCGGCTGCCCACGGGCGGCCGGGCGGTCGTACGCGAGAGCTGGCGGCCGGGCATGCGGGTTCTGGAGTACCGGGCCCCGGACGGGCGGCGCATCGACTTCCAGGTCTACGACGCCGAGGCCGACCGCGCGGTGCGGCTGCTGGGGGTGCCGGATCCGGTGGACCGGTGACCGGGCGGGGGTTCGGCCTTCGGGGAGGGCTCCGTGCGTGGCGACCACCGTCCGGGTCAGCAGAGGCCGGTCTGTTGAGGACCATCGGCGCAGGCGGCCGGCGCGGCCACGGCCCGGCCGGGGATGCCCTTCGGGGACCGGGCTCGCGCCTGCTGGAGCGGGGACGGGGAGGGGTGTCCCCGCAGGACGAGCGCGCGACCACCGCTCACGGCCGAGACACCCCGCACGCGCCGAGCCGAGGAGATACCCCTGCCCGGCACCGCGACCGGCCCGCGCCGTGCCCGTATCCCGCCCGTACGGCGAGGCCACGGCCCGGCCGGGGACGCCCTTCGGGGAACCGGGCTCGTACTGCTGGAGTGGGGACGGGGAGGGGTGTCCCCGCAGGACGAGCGCGCTGCCACCGCTCATGGCCGAGACACCTCGCGCGCGCCGAGCCGAGGAGATACCCCTGCCCGGCACCGCGACCCGCCCGCACCGAGCCCGTATCCCGCCCGGCGGCCCGGATTCTGTCCTGCTTCCCGCGAGGGGGCCCGTATCCCGCCCGGCGGCGCGGATTCCGTCCTGCTCCCCGCGTAGGGGCCCGTATCCCGCCCGCCGGGCCCGCGCTCCGCGCGTCGGGGCCGGGTCAGGTCGTGCCCGCCGGGGCGTCGGGGCGGGGGCGGCGGAGGGTTGCGCAGGCCAGGGTGACCGCGGCGCCGACCAGCGCCCAGGCGGCCAGCACCAGCAGCGGCCCGCCGGCGCCGTTGCCGTCGAAGTACGTGATGGAGCGCGCGGCGTACGTACCGGCGCCCGGTGGCAGGGCCGGCCCGATGGTGCTCCAGAACGGCGGCAGCAGCGGGTACGGGTAGGCGCCGCCCGCGCTCGGGTTGCCGAGCACCACGACCAGCAGGATCGCGAGGCCGATGCCGATCACCCCCGCCAGGCCCTGGAAGGCGAGGGTGATCGCGCCGACCGCGAAGACGACCAGGGTGCCCAGCCCCCACAGGCCCCAGACGCTGCCGGGCAGCGCGTCCAGGACCGGCCCGGCGATGACCGCGCCGAGCAGTCCGGCGGCGAGCGCGTACACGAGCAGCGCGCCCAGCCGGATGACGGCGCGGTGCCCGTTGGCGGGCCGCGCGCCGGCGCTGATCGCGAGGATCGCTGCGCACAGGTAGCCGCCGACGCACCATCCGATGACGAGGTAGAAGGAGCTCAGCCCGCGGCTGTCGCCCTTGGCGGCCGGTGCCACGTCGGTGACCCGCACGGTCCGCCCCTGGGCCCGTTCGGCGGCGCCCACGACCTCCTCCAGGGCCTGGGACAGCGAGGCTCCGGCGCCCGAGGCGACCAGCAGCCGGTCGGTCCGGCCGGCCGGGTCGATGATCAGCGCGCCGTCGACGTCCCGGTCCCGTACCTGCGCGAGCGCCGCTGCCTCGTCCTCGACGACGCGGGGGTCGAGCGGGTCACCGGGCAGGGCGCCGAGCTGCTGCGCGGACCGCTCGGCCGCCGGCGCGGCCGGCGCGGTCACGGCGATCGGGATCTCGCTGGGCTTCGGATGGTGGAAGGCCCCGATGTACGAGGTGATGAAGGCGAGCTGGAGCGCCAGTACCCCCAGGACGAGCAGCGCCGCCCGGGTGGTCACGGCGTCCTTGATCTCGGCGAGGAAACCTTGGGACGGGGTCATGTCTCACACGCTCGGCGTGCGGGGGGCGGGCCGCAGCAGGGGCGGGCCGAACGGATGACTCCCGACCCTTCAGGTGATCGAACAAGTGTTTCGCACGGGTATTCGAATTGCTCTATGGTGGAGAGCGGGGGTGGTGTTCAACGAGCGAAGCAGGAGGCCGCGGGTGCCTGGTTTTACGCATCTGCACACCGTTTCGGGGTTCTCCATGCGCTACGGAGGCTCGCACCCGGAACGGCTGGCGGAGCGTGCCGCCGAGCGGGGCATGGACGCCCTCGCCCTGACCGACCGCGACACCCTGGCGGGCGCGGTCCGGTTCGCGAAGGCGTGTGCCGACGCGGGCATCCGGCCGCTGTTCGGCGTGGACATGGCGGTGTCTCCCGCAGGTTCCCCCGCGGCGGGCTCGGCCGGGCCGGGGGGCTCGACCGCTTCCGCCGCGGGCGGCGGTCCGGCCGGGGCCTCGTACCGGCGGCGCACCCCCGTCAAGGGAGGGGCCTTCCTGGACGAGTCCGCCGCCCGGGCCGTCTTCCTGGCCCGGGACGGGGCCGCCGGCTGGTCCGAGCTGTGCCGGATGGTCACCGCCGCCCACGCGACGGCCGCCGAGGTCCCGGTCGTCCCCTGGGACGCGCTGCGCGGGGAGGGCGTCTTCGTCCTCCTCGGGCCCGGCTCCGAGGTGGGGCGGGCGCTCGCGGCGGGCCGACCCGACCGGGCCGCCCGGCTGCTCGCGCCCTGGCGCGAGGTCTACGGCGACTCCCTGCGCCTGGAGGCCGTCCACCACGGCCGCACCGGCACCGGCCCCGGCTCGCTGCGGCTGGCCGCCCGTACCGTCGGCTTCGCCGCCGAGCAGGGCGTCCCGGCCGTGCTCACCAACGCCGTCCGCTACGCCGACCCCGGCCAGGGCCCGGTCGCCGACATCCTCGACGCGGCCCGCCGCCTGGTCCCCATCGACCGCCGCGGCCCCCTCGACACCGGCGAGCGCTGGCTCAAGGCCCCCGCCGCCATGGCCGAGACGGCCGACCTGATCGCCCGGGCGGCCGGCCTCGGCCCCGCCGACGCCCGCCGCCTGCTCGCACAGACCCGGCACACCGCCGAGGCCTGCTCCGTGGACCCCGAGGACGACCTCGGCATCGGCTCCGTGCACTTCCCCGAGGCCCGGCTCGTCGGCGCCGCCCACCGCAGCGCCCAGCGGGTCCTCACCTCCAGGGCCTCCGCCGGGATGGTGCTGCGCGGCTACGCGGGCGACCCCGCCTACTGGGAGCGGATGCACCACGAACTCGACATCATCGCCCACCACGGCTTCGCCTCGTACTTCCTGACCGTCGCCCAGGTGGTCGACGACGTACGGGAGATGGGCATCCGGGTGGCGGCCCGCGGCTCCGGCGCCGGCTCCCTCGTCAACCACCTGCTCGGGATCGCGCACGCCGACCCCGTCGAGCACGGCCTGCTGATGGAGCGCTTCCTGTCCAAGCGCCGGCGTGTCCTGCCCGACATCGACATCGACGTGGAGTCCGCGCGCAGGCTGGAGGTCTACCGGCGGATCATCGACCGGTTCGGCGCCGAGCGCGTCGCCACCGTCTCCATGCCCGAGACCTACCGGGTCCGGCACGCCATCCGGGACGTCGGCGCCGCCCTGTCGATGGACCCGGCCGTCGTCGACCGGCTCGCCAAGGCCTTCCCGCACATCCGGGCCCGCGACGCCCGGGCCGCGCTGGAGGAGCTGCCGGAACTGCGGGACGTACGCGGGCAGTCGCACGGGCGGCTGTGGGAGCTCGTCGAATCGCTGGACGCGCTGCCGCGCGGGATCGCCATGCACCCGTGCGGGGTGCTCCTGTCCGACGCCTCGCTGCTCGCCCGTACGCCGGTGGTCCCCACCAGTGGCGAGGGCTTCCCCATGTCCCAGTTCGACAAGGACGACGTGGAGGAGCTCGGGCTGCTCAAGCTGGACGTGCTGGGCGTGCGGATGCAGTCCGCGATGGCGCACGCGGTCGCGGAGATCCGGCGCGGCACGGGGGAGGAGCTCGACCTGGACGACCCGGCGCAGGTGCCGCCGGGCGACCGGGCCACGTACGAGCTGATCCGCTCGGCCGAGACGCTGGGCTGCTTCCAGATCGAATCGCCGGGCCAGCGGGACCTGGTGGGGCGGCTCCAGCCGTCGACCTTCCACGACCTGGTCGTCGACATCTCCCTCTTCCGCCCGGGCCCGGTGGCCGCCGACATGGTGCGGCCCTTCATCGAGGCCCGGCACGGGCGGGCGCCGGTGCGCTTCCCGCACCCGGACCTCGCCGACGCGCTGCGCGAGACGTACGGGGTGGTGGTCTTCCACGAGCAGATCATCGAGATCGTGGACGTCATGACCGGCTGCGGGCGGGACGAGGCGGACCGCGTGCGGCGCGGACTGTCCGACCCGCCGTCGCAGGCGCGGATCAAGGTCTGGTTCGCGGCCAAGGCGGCCGAGCGGGGCTATCCGGTGGAGGTGGTCGCCCGTACCTGGGAGATCGTGGAGGCCTTCGGGTCGTACGGCTTCTGCAAGGCGCACGCGGTGGCCTTCGCCGTGCCCACCTACCAGTCGGCCTGGCTGAAGGCGCACCACCCCGCGGCCTTCTACGCCGGGCTGCTGACCCACGATCCGGGGATGTACCCGAAGCGGCTGCTGCTGGCGGACGCCCGGCGGCGGGGCGTGCCGGTGCTGCCGCTGGACGTGAACCGGTCGGCGGTCGCCCACCGCATCGAACTGGTGTCCGATACGGATGGTGTGTGGGGGCTGCGGCTGGGGCTCGGCGACGTCCACGGCATCAGCGGGGCGGAGGCGGACCGGATCGAGTCCGGGCAGCCGTACGCCTCCCTGCGCGACTTCTGGGACCGGGCGCATCCGGGACGGCCGGTCGCCGAACGGCTCGCGCAGGTCGGCGCCCTGGACTCGTTCGGCGCCAACCGGCGTGACCTGATGCTGCACTTGACCGAGCTGCACGGCGCACAGCGGGCGGCCGGTGTACGCGGCCCCCAACTCCCGCTGGAGGGCGGCCGGTCCACGGCGTCGGTCGGGCTGCCCGACCTGAGCGACGCGGAACGGCTCAGCGCCGAGCTGGGCGTCCTCGGCATGGACGCCTCGCGGCACCTGATGGGCGACCACCACGCCTTCCTGGCCGAGCTGGGTGTGATCCCGGCGCGCCGGCTGCGGGAGACCGGGCACGGGCAGACCGTGCTCGTCGCGGGCGCCAAGGCGGCCACCCAGACCCCGCCGATCCGGTCCGGGAGGCGGGTCATCTTCACGACGCTGGACGACGGTACGGGCCTGGTCGACCTGGCCTTCTTCGACGACAGCCACGAGCGGTGCGCGCACACCGTCTTCCACTCCTTCCTGCTGCTGGTGCGCGGTGTCGTGCAGCGCAGGGGCCCGCAGAGCCTGAGCGTGGTCGGGGCGGCGGTGTGGAACCTGGCGGAGCTGGTGGAACTGCGGGCGGCGGGCGGCCTGGACGCGGTCGCGGCCCGCCTCGCCGAGCCGGCCGGCAACGGCTCCGGCAACGGCAACGGCTCCGGCTCCTATAACGGCTCCGGCAACGGCTCCGGCGGCCCGGCCGCCGCAGACGGGGACGCGGCCGGCGAGGAGCCGGCGGCGAAGGGGCCCGGCCGCACGATCCGCATGTCCACGGGGTACGAGATGAACCCCTGGGCCGACCTCCAGCCGCCGGGCACCGGCCCCGCCACCGGACGCAAGCTGTGGCACTCCAGCCCGGGGAGCGCGGGATGAGCACCACCGGGAAGGCCGTGATGTGCCTGCGCCTGCACCCCGCCGGCGGAGGGCCGCTCGGCGCGCACGAGTACGCCGGGGTGCTCGCGCTGCTCGGCGGGATCACCCCGGCCGTGCAGGCCCTGCCGCCGGACGCCGCCCTCGCCGATGTCCGCGGCGCGCTGCGCTACTTCGGCTGCGACGCCCGCAGGCTGGCCGCCGTGATCCGGGTCCGGGCCCTCGCCCTGTACGGCGTGGACGCCGCCGTCGGCGTGGCCGGCAATCCGATGCTGGCCCGGGCGGCGGCCCGCGAGGCCCGGCCCGGCGGGACCCTGGTGCTCCCCGAAGACCCCGACGCCGTCAGGGACTTCCTGGCGGACAAGCCCGTCACCGCACTCGACGGGGTCGGCGCGAAGGCCGCCCGCACCCTGTGCTCCTACGGCCTCGACTCCGTCGGCCGGGTCGCCGCCGCCCCGCCCGCCGCCCTGCGGCGGATCCTCGGCGCCCGGCTCGGCCGCGAGGTGCACGAGCGCGCCCTCGGGATCGACCGGACCCCCGTCCGGCCGGGCGCCGCCGCCCGCGCCCTCGCCGCCGAGCGGCTCTTCGACCGGGACGAGCTGGATCCCGTACGACACCGGCGGGCCCTGCTCTCGCTGACGGAGGAGCTCGGCGCGAAGCTTCGTACACAAGAGGGCGGGCAGGTGTGCCGCGCCCTGACGCTCACCGTCCGCTGCGCCGACCGCACCACGCTCACCCGGACCCGCACCCTGGCCGAACCCACCGCGCACTCGGCGGCCCTGACCGCCACGGCCTACGCCCTGTACGGCGGCCTCGGCCTCCAGCGGGCCCGCGTCCGCGCGCTGTCCCTGCGGGCCGAGGACCTGATCCCGGCCGAACGGGCCGTGCGGCAGCTCAGTTTCGACCCCGAGGACGAGAAGGCCCGCCGCCTGGAGGCCGTCACGGACCGGGTCCGTTCGCGCTTCGGCCCGCACGCCATCGCCCGTGGCACGCTGGCCGCCTGACGGTCGATCGGACGACACGCGAGTTTTTACCGACGCGTAACTTCCCTGTGTTGCTACTCACACGTAATTTAGCGGCAGCAGCGCCCCCTTGTGATCCGGATCACGGGACGAATCCCCCCGCTCATCCCCTTGAGTCGACCGCAAGGAGATCACACGATGCTGCCCTGGAGACGCCTGCTCCGCCCGCTGGCCGTCCTCACCCTCACCGCCGCCGCACTCGTCGCCCCCACCGGGGCGGCGCAGGCCGCGTCCGCCCCCAGCAGCGGCTGGAACAACTGGTCCTGCAAGCCCTCCGCCGCCCACCCGCGCCCCGTCGTCCTCGTCCACGGAACCTTCGGCAACTCCTGGGACAACTGGCTCGGCCTCGCCCCGTACCTCGTGCACCGCGGGTACTGCGTCTACTCGCTCGACTACGGCCAACTGCCCGGCGTGCCCTTCTTCAACGGGCTCGGCCCCATCGACAAGTCCGCCGAACAGCTCGACGTCTTCGTCGACAAGGTGCTCGCCTCGACCGGTGCGTCCAAGACCGACATCATCGGGCACTCCCAGGGCGGCATGATGCCGCGCTACTACCTGAAGTTCCTCGGGGGCGCGCAGAAGGTGAACGCGCTGGTCGGACTCGCCCCCGACAACCACGGCACCACCCTGCTCGGGTTCACCAAGCTCCTCCCGTACTTCCCCGGGGCGGAGCACCTGATCAGCAGCGCGACCCCGGGCCTCGCCGACCAGATCGCCGGCTCGGCCTTCCTGCAGAAGCTCAACGAGGGCGGGGACACCGTGCCCGGGGTGAAGTACACGGTGATCGCCACCAAGTACGACGAGGTGGTGACGCCGTACCGGAGCGGCTTCCTGGAGGGGCCGAACGTACGCAACGTCGTGCTCCAGGACCTGTGCTTCCTGGACCTTTCGGAGCACGTGGCCATCGGGCTCACCGACCGGATCGCCTGGCACGAGGCGCTCAACGCCCTCGACCCGGCCAACGCCGAACGGACCACCTGCGCCTCGGTCTTCGACTGACACCGGGCGGGGGCGGTCCGCCGGGGAAGGCCCGCTCGACTGGCGGCCGTGGCTAGTGCTGTGACCGGCAAGGTTCACCGGGTCGCGACGCCCGGCACGGCACCTCGCCGCGTTGTCGGACCGCGCACGTACGTCCAGTACGAGCTGCGGCCCTCCGCCTTGCGATGCACCGCACCGGACGCCGCGCCCCGGCAAACCTCTCCGGCCACAGCACTAGCGGCCGTGGCGGCCCGCCGTCGTCGCACGGCGGCGGGCCGTCGCGAACAGCGCGGCGGCGCCGACGGCCAGGGCGCCGGCCCCGGCGATCGCGATGGACGGGGTGGCGCTGTTGCCGCCGGTCTCCGCCAGGTTGCCGCCCGCCGACGCGCCCGGGTCCGCCGGGTTCGCGGAGGCGGGCGAGGACGGGGACGGGGACGGCAGGGAGGCGCCGGCCGCGCCGTTCGTCTTCGGGTCGTTGTCGCCGTGGCCGTTGTGCTCCACCGAGGACTTGCCGGCGCCGTCGGCGATCTGCCGGTCGGTCGGGGCGGAGGGCTTGTCGGCCGGCTTCGACCCGCTGCCGGTGCCGCTGCCGCTGCCGGTGGTGGGCTTGGTGCCGGGGGAGGTCCCCGCACCGCCGTTGCCCCCGTTGCCCCCGTTGTCCTTGCCGAAGACCACGTCCGAGCAGGTGTAGAAGGCCTCCGGGCTGTCGGAGCGCTGCCAGATGCTGTAGATCAGGTGGCGGCCGGACTTGTTCGGGACGGTCCCGGAGAAGACGTAGTCGCCGTTCTGCATGCCCGGGTCGGTGGCCTTGGCGAACGGCGCGGGCTCCAGGTCGGACCACTTCAGCGGCTTCGACGGGTCGTAGCCGTCCTTCGTCACGTACAGCTCGAAGGAGCCCTTGTGCGGTGCCGTCCCCTTGTAGCGGAAGGTGTGCGGGCCGGCGGACATCGGGCTGGCCGGCCAGTCGCCGCGGGCGAGGTCCAGCCCCTGGTACTTGTCGTTGCCGGCCGAGCACAGCTGGCCGTTCGGGATCAGCGCCTGGTGGTTCCCGGCGGCGTTGGCGATGTTGACGGCGTTCCAGTCGTAGAACGCCTGGGCCCCGCTCGCGGCGACCGCCGCCTTGCAGGCCGCCGACTTCGGCGACTCCGGACCCTCCGCGTAGCACGCCGCGACCCGGCTGACCGGGTCCGTCATCGAGCCGTGGGCGGCCGCGGGCCCGGCGGCGTACGCGGCCAGCGCGAGCGGGGCGAGACCGGCGGCGGCGATACGGATCGGCGTCACGGTACGGCGGCGTGCGGGCATGAGTGGATCTCCTTCGGGCAAAGGCGGGGGCGCGCCTGCGGAAACCGGGCTCGGCGGCGCCGCCCCCCGGCGGCGCCACGACCGGCCCTTCCTGTCCTGGCCCTGCCAAGCTAGCCCCCGGACCACGCCTTTTCGCCGCTCGGAGGCCCCAGGAGGGGATCCTTAGGCTCCGCTTAAGGAGGGGGAAAGAGCGGCATCAGGAACCACCCCCGCACCGCGGGGGGAACGCCGCCTACCGCAGCAGCGCGGACAGGCCGGACGCGGAACGGGCCTGGTCCTCCAGGGCGTCCAGGGCGCGGACGGCCTGGGCCGCCGCCTCCGGGTCGCTCGCCGCGAGCCCGCTCCCGGCGAACTCGTCCTCGTCCAGCCGCAGTACGGATGTCCCGTCCGCCGAGACCCACAGGTCGAGGTCCAGGTCCTCCACGAGGATCTCCCCGCTCTGGATGTGGACCGGTCGCGTCACGTCGCAGTACCAGCCCTTCAGGACCCCGTCGCCCGTGCGCACCTCCTTGACCGCGTACCAGCGGGTCCGCCAGAAGTGCTCGACGAACACGTCGCCCGGCTCGAAGCGGACGAACCCGAAGTCCCGCACGCCCTCCGCGGCCCACGGGGCCCGTACGCAGATGCGGTCGCCGTCGTCCGCGACCCGCGTCGCCGGATAGCGGATCTTGGTCCGGCCCGCCTTGGTCAGGACGACGGTCAGCTGCTCGGCCACTGGGTCCCCAGCCTCCTCGTGTAGTGCGTCTCGGTCGCGCAGATCTCGTACCCGAACCACCGGTTGATGGCGAGCATCGGGTCGTTGCCGGCGTCGTTGCCCGTGAACGCCTCCGTGTAGCCGGCCGCGCGGGCCCGGTGCAGGGAGGTGTTCTTGGCGAGCTTGGCCAGGCCGCGGCCGCGGAAGGCGCGCAGCGTGCCGGTCATCGCCGAGGCGTAGCGGGTGGCGCCGTCGGTGCGGGCGGCGCTGAAGGCCACCGCCTTCCCGTCGACCAGGGCGACGGTCGTCAGCTCCTTGTCGAGGGAGGGGTTGTGCCAGGTGTGGGTCAGCCAGTCCTCGTAGTCGTCGAGCTCGGCCCCCACGTCACCCGGTTCGTCGGCCGTCGTCTCGGCGTCGATGGCGAAGAGGGGACGGGGGTCCGCGGCGAAGGCGTCGGCGGGCAGCAGCTCCACCCCGGCCGGGAGGGCCGCCGGGAGCGCGGGCAGCGCGGCCGCGGCCAGGTCCAGGCGCAGGAAGTGCGCCGAGCGGCCGGGGCGGTAGCCGTGCCGTTCGGCGAAGGCGCGGTGCGCGGGCTCGTCGAGGACCCAGGCGTAGGAGTCCACCGCGCCCCGGGCGGCGAGGTGCTCCTCGGCCGCGCGCAGGAGGCCCCGGCCGGCGCCGAGGCCCCGGCGGGCGGGGTCGACGTACGTGTTGGCGTACCCCTGGCCCGGCCGGGGGCTGTCGTGGGCGATGCCGGCCTGGGCACTGCCGACGACCTCGCCGTCGGGGGTCTCGGCGACGAGGACGCGGTGGTGCCTGTCGGGGTGGGAGCGGGCGAGCTCGTGGGTCACGTCCCCGGCACTGGTGATCAGGAACGGCAGGGCCGCGCGGCGTACCCGCACCACCGACTCCACGTCCCGGAGGTCGTCCGGACGCAGGTCGCGGATCAGAACGGTCATGCGGCAGACGCTATGCGCGCCCGCCCGCCCGGCGCCTCCCAATTAACCGCCGATGGTGGACGATGGTGGACAATCAGCCCCGTGAGCTCGACGAACCTGAAGATCACCATCGACGGCTCGGCCGGGTCGGCCGCCCCGTACGAACAACTGCGCGCGCAGATCGCCGACCGGGCCCGGTCGGGGAAGCTGCCGGCCGGCTTCAAGCTGCCGACGGTACGGGGGCTGGCGGAGGACCTGGGGCTGGCCGCCAACACCGTCGCGAAGGCCTACCGGGCGCTGGAGGCCGACGGGGTGATCGAGACGCGGGGCCGCAACGGGACCTTCGTCGCCGCGGCCGGGGAAGGCGCGGCGCGCGAGGCCGCGTCGGCCGCGCAGGCGTTCGCGGAGCGGGTGCACCGGCTGGGGCTGACGGAGGCCGAGGCGGTCTCCGCCGCGACCGAAGCCCTCCGGGCCAGGTACGCCGCGAAGTAACCCGCCCCTGCGTCCCTGGCCCTGCCGACCAGGGGCTCCGGCGGCCTGGTTGGCGGGGCGGCCCGCGGGCCCGGTGGCCTCGCCTGCGGCTTCCGGTCCTGCGGCCCGCCGCCTGCGGCTTCCG
>NZ_MQUR01000106.1 GCF_001953875.1 Streptomyces amritsarensis | reverse complement strand
TGCCCGGCAGCGCAGTTCGCTGCCGGGCACCGGCCGTTTCGCGACGACCTGCTCGCTCGACCCGATCCGACTCCGTCGGGAGCGCCGTGATCGCCCGGACGGACCCTAGCGGGAGGCGGGGGCCTTGGAGGTGGCCTTCGTGTAGAGCGAGGCGGCGTACTCCCCCAGCACCGTGCTGGTCGACACGTCGTCGGTGTCGCCGCCCGTGAGGATCCCGATGATCTTCCCGTCGCGTGCGATCCACGCGCTGCCGCTGGTGCCGCCCGGGAAGTCCGCGCAGTCGAAGCGCTGCTGGGTCGCGCTCTCGCGGACCGCGGTCGCCGTGCAGGTACGGGGGATCTTGCGGTCGGCGGGGTAGCCGGTGACGGTGACCTCCTCGCCGGCCCGGCCGGTGGTGTCCAGCACTGCCGCGCCGGTCACGTCCTCGATCGCCCGGCCCTGGGCGTCGGGGGCGAGCGTGGCGAAGGCGAGGTCGTAGTCGTCGTCCGTGCCCTCGGCCCAGCGGTCGTCCTCGAAGACCTCCTCGATCTTCCATGTGCCGTACGGGGCGGTGTCGTTGGCGTAGGCGGGCGCGAAGACGGCCGTCCCGCCGGCCTGGTTCCCGGCGAGCAGGCAGTGCCCGGCGGTGACGATGAGGTTGCGGCCGGGGCTGTGCACCACGGTGGCGGTGCAGAAGTGGTCGCTGTCCAGGCCGTTGGTGAACAGCGCGCCGGTGAAGGCGGCGGGCCCGCCCGGCGGGGGCGTCACGGCCGGCGGCAGGGTGGTCCCGGGCAGGCCGGACAGCTGGGGTTTCGGTTCGTGCGAGCGTGCGGGGCCCGTGGGCGAGAGCGAGGGCTGCGCGGCCTTCGCCCGCACGGGCGCGGCCGCCTCGGGCGGGGGTGCGAGCTTCGCCACCGCCGCGGAGGCCCCCAGGGCCGCCACCGCGCACAGCACGGCCGTCACGACGCTCCGCTTGTCCACCGGCATGATGATCCTTCCGCTTTGCCCTGGCGAAGCATGCCTTGGCCGCGGTGCCGGGTGCAAGGCACGTGAAGACCCCTGCGTAGTCGGCCAGTCACCGCCGGCAGACCGCCCACAGGCGTCAACTCGGCTGCCTTGAGGGGCTTTTGGCCGATTGGCCTATCATCGCTTCGATCTTCGCCGCCCCGCCGCCGCGCGGGCCGCGGAAAGAGATTCTTGACGAGAGGGCAACGAACACTTGCGATTCACAGGCAAGCACCGGATATCCATCGTTGCCGCGGCGGCCGCGGCCGCGATCGTGGGAACCCTTCAGCTCCCCTCCACCGCGTTCGGCACCGAGGACACCACGGGAACGGCGGGCGTCGAGAGCCCCGCCGAGGGGACGGACGGCGCGGACAGCGCCCCGCCGACCGGGGAGGCCCCCGACGTCCACGCGGAGGACTCCACCGTCCACGGCAGCGACGGCACCGTCTTCAAGGACGGCGTCATGTCGCTCGGGACCCAGACCGCGCCGAAGGCCGCCACCCGGTCGGCCGCCGCCGCATCGGGCACCCCGGCGACCGCGACCGCCGCGCCTCCCCCGCCGTCGGGCGAGGGATGGAAGCTGAGCGGCGCGACCAAGTGGCTGGCGACCGGCTACACGATCAAGTTCTACGACCAGAAGTCCGCGGACTGGCTGGGTCCGTACGTCCAGGCCTCCGCCGCGGACCTGCGCCGCATCACGAACCTGCCGGTGGCCGTCGACACCAAGCCGGTCGGCTGGGACTACGCCCGCCCCAAGGGCGAGGTGATCATGGGCGTGCTGCACCGCCCGTGCCTCCCGCCGGCCGGCGAAGGCACCATGGGCAGCACGGGCTGGAAGATCGTCCGCGACGGCACCGGCACCGCCAACCTCAGCTGCGGCTTCACCAGCTCCTCCGTGCCCGAGACTGTGACCAGCGGGCACGCCTACATCGATGACTCGTTCTTCACCCCGGCCGGCAAGCCGACCGCCGCCATGGGCGAGACGTACATGCGCAACCACATCAGCCACGAGCTCGGGCACACGCTGGGCCTCACCCACGCCAACCGCAGCCTGACCAAGGGCGATTGCGTCAAGGGGACCGACTCGGGCCAGTTCCCGGTCATGTGCTCGCCCGCCTACGCCTACCAGGACAAGCGGGCGGGCACCTACGTCCAGCAGTTCGACGTCCAGGGCCTGCGGCGCCTCGCCGCCGGTGCCGGGGCGACGCTGCCGCCGCAGGGCAAGGTGACCGGGATCGGCTCCAAGTGCCTCGACGTCAAGGGCGGCAAGGCCGCCAACGGCACGCAGATCCAGCTCTACACGTGCAACGGCTCCGCGGCGCAGTCCTGGATCCTGGGCAAGGACGGCACCTTCCGCGCGTTCGGCAAGTGCCTGGACAACGCGCGCAACGCGAGCACCAACGGCAACAAGATCAGCCTCTACGACTGCAACGGCTCGGCGGCCCAGCGCTGGTCGGTCAACGCCAAGGGGCAGATCGTCCACGTGGCATCGGGCAAGGTCCTCGACGTGACGGGCGGCGCGACCGCCAACGGCACGGTGGTCCAGCTCTACACGGCGAACACGAACAAGCGCCAGGTCTGGGCCACCCCGAAGTAGCCCGGCCCCGATCCGCGGACGGGCCGCCCGCACGCACCGGGCGGCCCGTCCGCGGAGGGAAGCCGGCCGATCCGCGCGGGCGCGTCCTGGACGCACGCCGGCCCGTGTCGGGCAGCGGCCCGAGCGGGCGGGTCAGGCGGCCGAGCCCGGCCCTGGCCACAGGCCGTCCGGGGTGAGTCCGAGGAGGTCGACGGCGTTGCCGCGCACGATGCGTTCGACCACGTCCGGCGCCAGGTGGCCCATCTGGGCCTCTCCGACCTCGCGGGACTTCGGCCAGGTCGAGTCGGAGTGGGGGTAGTCCGTCTCGTACAGGACGTTGCCGACGCCGATCGAGTCGAGGTTCCTCAGCCCGAAGGCGTCGTCGAAGAAGCAGCCGAAGACGTGCCCGGCGAACAGCTCGGACGGCGGGCGGAGCACCTTGTCCGCGACCCCGCCCCAGCCCCGGTTCTCCTCCCAGACCACGTCCGCACGTTCGAGGATGTACGGGATCCAGCCGATCTGGCCCTCCGCGTACATGATCTTCAGGTTGGGGAAGCGTTCGAACTTGCCACTCATCAGCCAGTCGACCATGGAGAAGCAGCAGTTGGCGAAGGTGATGGTGGAGCCGACCGCGGGCGGGGCGTCCGCGGAGGTGGACGGCATGCGGGACGAGGAGCCGATGTGCATGGCGATGACCGTGCCGGTCTCGTCGCACGCCTGGAGGAAGGGGTCCCACTCGTCGGTGTGGATGGACGGCAGGCCCAGGTGCGGGGGTATCTCGGAGAAGGCGACCGCCCGCACGCCGCGCGCCGCGTTGCGGCGGACCTCGGCGGCGGCCAGCCGGGCGTCCCAGAGCGGGATCAGGGTGAGCGGGATGAGCCGGCCGCCGGCGTCGGGGCCGCACCACTCCTCCACCATCCAGTCGTTGTAGGCCCGTACGCCGAGGAGCCCCAGCTCACGGTCCTTGGCCTCGGTGAAGGTCTGGCCGCAGAAGCGGGGGAAGGTCGGGAAGCAGAGGGCCGACTGGACGTGGTTGACGTCCATGTCGGCGAGCCGGTCGGGAACCGAGAAGGAGCCGGGGCGCATCTGCTCGTAGGTGATGACTTCCAGTTTGATCTCGTCGCGGTCGTACCCGACGGCGGTGTCGAGTCGGGTCAGCGGCCGGTGCAGGTCCTCGTACACCCACCAGTCGCCGATCGGGCCGTCGTCGCCCGGGGCCCCCATGACGGGGGCGAACCTCCCGCCGAGGAACGTCATTTCCTTCAGCGGGGCGCGGACGATGCGGGGGCCGGTGTCGCGGTACCTGGCCGGGAGCCGGTCCCGCCAGACGTTGGGGGGCTCCACCGTGTGGTCGTCCACCGAGATGATCTTCGGGAAGGTCTCCATGGCTCATACGGTAGCGCTGATCTGACGAACCGTCAGCTAGTTGGTCTGTGATCGGTCATGGACGGGCTGACGTGTACGCGCGAGACAGGGCAGACTGACCCTTACACCGACGGAAGGCAGGGGGGACGACAGATGGACGGCGTACCGGCCATCCCGCACCCGCGGAAACACCCCGAGGCCCGTGCGGCTGCCGCCGCGTCCGAAACCGGCCCCGCCGCCCGCCCTGCCGGCCCCGTACCGCCGACGGCCACCCCGGGCACCCACCCGTACCCCGCCGCGCCCGCCGCAGGGGCCACCACGGCCCGCTCGGCCCCGGCCCGCACCAGCACCAGCACCAGCACCAGCACCAGCACCAGCACCAGCACCGCAGGCGACACCACCCCGGACCCCGCCGCGCCCCCGCCCCGCACCGCCACCCGCGGCGGCGAGACACCCCACCCCGCCGAGCCCGCCGCAGGCGGCACCGCAGGCGAGTCGCGGTTCGCCGTCCTCGGGCCCGTACGCGCCTGGCGCGGCGGCGAGGCCCTGCCCTCCGGCACCCCCCAGCAGCGCGCCCTGCTCGCCGTGCTCCTGCTGCGCGACGGCCGCACCGCCACCGCACCCGAACTGATCGACGCCATCTGGGGCGAGGACCCCCCGCAGCAGGCCCTGGCCACCATCCGCACCTACGCCTCCCGCCTGCGCAAGGTCGTCGCCCCCGGCCTGCTGGTCACCGAGTCCGGCGGCTACGCCATCCGGCTGCGCTCCGCCGCCACCCTCGACCTGGGCGTCGCCCGCAGCCTCGCCGCCGACGCCGAGAGCGCCCGCGCCGCCGGGGACCGCTCCCTCGCCCGCACCCTGCTGGCCCGCGCCCTCGACCTCTGGGAGGGCGAACCCCTCGCGGGGGTCCCCGGACCGCACGCCGAGACCGAGCGCACCCGGCTCACCGAATGGCGCCTGACGCTGCTGGAGACCCGCCTCGACCTCGACCTGGAGGTCGGCCACCACGCCGAGGCCGTCTCCGAGCTCACCGCCCTCACCGCCGCCCACCCGCTGCGTGAACGGCTGCGCGAGCTGCTCATGCTCGCCCTGTACCGCAGCGGCCGGCAGGCCGAGGCACTCGCCGTCTACGCCGACACCCGCCGGCTCCTCGCCGACGAACTCGGCGTCGACCCGCGCCCCGAACTGGCCGCGCTCCAGCAGCGCATCCTGAACGCCGACGCCGACCTGGCCCGCGCCGAAGACCCGGCCCCGGCAGCCGCCGCCGCTCACGTGAGGCCCGCCCAGTTGCCCGCGACCGTACCGGACTTCACCGGCCGCTCCAGCTTCGTCCACGAGCTCGGCACGATCCTCTCCGGCGGCGCCCAGGACCAGGTCATGGCCGTCTCCGCGCTCGCCGGCATCGGCGGCGTCGGCAAGACCACCCTCGCCGTGCACGTCGCCCACGCCGCCCGCCCGCACTTCCCCGACGGCCAGCTCTACGTCGACCTCCAGGGCACCGACGCCCGCCCCGCCGAACCGGAGGCCGTCCTCGGCTCCTTCCTGCGCGCGCTCGGCACCCCCGACACCGCCATCCCCGACTCCCCGGCCGAACGGGCCGCGCTCTACCGCTCCACCCTCGACGGCCGCCGCGTCCTGGTCCTCCTCGACAACGCCCGCGACGCCGCCCAGGTCCGCCCGCTGCTGCCCGGCACGGCCGGCTGCGCCGCCCTCGTCACCAGCCGCGTCCGCATGGCCGGCCTCGCCGGGGCCCACCTCGTCGACCTCGACGTGATGAGCCCCGAGGAGGCCCTCCAGCTCTTCACCCGCATCGTCGGCGAGGAACGCGTCCGCGCCGAACGCCAGGCCGCCCTCGACGTCGTCGGCGCCTGCGGGTTCCTGCCGCTGGCCATCCGCATCGCCGCGTCCCGGCTGGCGGCCCGCCGCACCTGGACCGTCTCCGTCCTCGCCGCCAAGCTCGCCGACGAACGCCGCCGCCTCGACGAGCTCCAGGCCGGCGACCTCGCCGTCAAGGCCACCTTCGAGCTCGGCTACGGCCAGCTGGAGCCGGCCCAGCAGCGCGCCTTCCGCCTCCTCGGCCTCGCCGACGGCCCCGACATCTCGCTGTCCGCGGCCGCCGCCGTCCTCGACCGCCCCGAGTACGACACCGAGGACCTCCTGGAGGCTTTGGTCGACTGCTCCCTGCTCGAATCCGCCGCCCCCGGCCGCTACCGCTTCCACGACCTCGTACGCCTCTACGCGCGTGCCTGCGCCGAACGCGACGAGCAGCCGCCGAGCGAGCGCGAGGCGGCCCTGGACCGGCTCCTGGACTTCTACCTGGCCACCGCCTCCGGGGTGTACGCCCTGGAACGGCCCGGTGACCGGCTGCCCGCGCACCTGTCCGACACCCACTACCCCGGTCTGGTCTTCGCCGAGCCGCGCGCCGCCCTGGACTGGCTGTACGCCGAGGCCGGCCCCCTGCTGGCGTGCGTACGGCAGGCCTCCGCGCGGGGCGGCGACTCACCGGTCCTGCGCCGGGCCGTCGACCTGCTGTGGGCGGCCAAGGACCTGGCCGAGTCGGGGGCCAACTCCAAGCAGTACGAGTCGGCCGCGACCGCCCTGCGCGACGCCGCGCAGGCCGCCAAGGACCCGTACGCCGAGGGCCGCGCCCGCACCACCCTGACCAACGTGCACCTGGTCGCCGGCCGCTTCGCCGCGGCCGACGACGAGGCCCGCCAGGCCATGGCCCTGGCCCGCGAGGCCGGCGACCCGCTGCCCAGCTGCTGGGCGCCCAACGACCGCGGGATCATCGCGCTGTACGAGGGACGGCACGCGGACGGCGAGCGGTACCTGCTGGAGGCCATCCAGAACTTCCGCGCCGACGGCAACAACGTCGGCGAGGCGAGCGCCCTGTGCAACCTGTCCCGCATCCACGTGGAACTGGGCCGTCTCACCAGCGCCATAGACCTCGCGCAGCAGGGCATCGCCATCTACGACCGGATGGGCCTGTCCCTGCGGCTGGCCAACGGCCGCTACGCGCTGGGCATCGCGCTCACCCAGGCGGGCCGGCTGGGCGAGGCCCTCGCGCAACTCACCGAAGCGCTGGCGCTGTTCCGCGACAACCGGCAGCCGCTGTGGGAGGGCGTGACCCACTTCCGGCTCGCCGTCGCCCATCTCGCGGCGCGCCGGCCCACACTGGCCGCCGCGCACGCCGAGCAGGCCATCGCACTGCGCGGCATCGGCGGGGAGTGGCGGCGCGCGACGGTGCTGACCGTGCTGGGCAAGGCGCTGCGGCGGCTGGGGCAGACGGACCGGGCCCGGGCGTGCTGGCGGGACGCGGAGAAGGTGTTCCAGCAGCTCGGTTCGGCCGAACTGGGCGAGGTACAGACCCTGCTGGCCACGGAGATCGCCGCCTGACCTGCCCGGAGACGGGCGCCTGACCTGCGAGGACGCCCCTTGAACGAGGCGTTCATCGTTCGTTTATCGCCGAACGGCACGATAGGTGCATCGACCCGGTGCGTCGGGGGACATCCGGGCCTTTGGAAGGATCACCCGTTCGGCGGTCATCGGGGGAATCGCCGAACGGGTCCCACCCATCCATCAGGAGAACCGATGACGACGAACGAGAACATCCTGCCGAACGACGGCACCATCAAGCCGCTCGACAACCATGCCTCGGGCGTCGAGATCGAGACCCTGGACAACCACGCGTCGGGCATCGAGATCAAGCCGCCGGCGGACGACCAGGGCACGGGCGAGGAGATCCAGACGCTGGACAACCACGCGTCCGGTCCTCGCCCGTAACCGCCCCACGACGTACGGGGGAGCCCACGGGGGATACGGGGGCTCGGGGGGAAATCGGGGGAGCAACGGGGGAACGGCGGTCGCGGTGGCCCGGAGGGGGAGCCACCGCGACCGCCGCACACGTATGCCCGGACGCCGATCCGGGGCGCGGCTTAGGCTGGGGGTGTGTTCTCCTCCCACGGGCCGAGCGTCCGCGAACTGGCCGTGCAGGGCCTCTCCTCCGTCGAGCGGGGCTACGACCTCCTCGCGCCGAAGTTCGACCACACCCCCTTCCGGACGCCGGACCGGATGCTCGACGCGGTCGAGGAGACCCTCGCCCAGCGGGAGGGCACCTTCGGCTCCGGCCTGGACGTGTGCTGCGGCACCGGCGCCGGGATCGGGATGCTGCGGCGGCTGTGCCGGGACCGTGTCACCGGGGTGGACCTGAGTGCGGGCATGCTGGCCGAGGCCGAGCGCACGCACGCGGACGACGACCGCGCGGACTTCGTACGGGCCGACGCCCGGGCCCTGCCGTCCGCGCTGGCCGGCTCCTACGACCTGGCGGTCAGCTTCGGCGCCTTCGGCCACTTCCTGCCCTCCGAGCGGCCCGCGCTGTTCTCCGGGGTCCGCTCGACGCTGCGCGAGGGCGGCCTCTTCGCCTTCCCGATCGGCGCCCCGATCCCGCCGACCTCACCGGTGTGGTGGGCGGTGGCCGGCTTCGACGCCGCGATGCGGGTGCGCAACGCGGTGTGGCGGCCGCCGTTCGTCATGTACTACCGGACGTTCCCGCTGAGCGGGGTGCGCGCGGATCTGCGGGCGGCCGGCTTCACGGTGGAGACGGTCGCGCTGGAGCACTTCGGGCGCCAGGCCGGCGGCGCTCCGCGCTGGCGGCTGGTCCTGGCCCGCCGCTGCTGAGACTCGCCGGAACGGCTGCGTCACCATCAGGACACAGGGCACAATCCGTGAGGAACCGTCAGCAGCCTGCGCACCACCTCACTCCTTGGAGCAGCCGGTGTCGTCACAGGAAATGCTCGTCACGATCACTCCTCAGCAGGCCGCCCACGGTGTGATCCTGCCCGTGGAGCTGCCGTCCGGACCGGTCCGGATGCGGATACCGCCCTGCCGGCACGGCGACCTCGTCCAGGTCCGTGTCGGCGCAGAGCAGATGCGCTTACGCATCCACGTGTCCGGGGCGGGCGCGGCCTGGATCGCGGGGGCCGGCGGCATCACTCCCCCGCCGGCGGCGGACACGGTCGTGCAGCAGCCCGTCCCGGCCCCGCAGACGGGCGGCGGACGGGGCTGCCTGGTGGGGCTCGGCGTCGCCGCGCTGCTGGTGATCGGCTTCTTCGCGTTCAGCGGCGGTGACGGCGGCGACTCGAAGCCGGCCGCCGACGCGACACCCGCCTGGTCGCCCTCGTGGACCCCCTCGCCCTCCCCCTCGCCCTCCCCCACCCCCTCGCCCTGGACGTCGGCCCCGGAGGCCGCAGCCACCACCCCGTACAGCGCCGAGCCGAGCCCGGAGCCCAGCCCGTTCGACCGCGGCACCTGCCTCAACGGGCAGTTGCCGGACTCCACGACGCCCCGCAGCGTCAGCGGGGTAGAGGAGGTCCCCTGCTCGGCGTCCGACGCCCACTACCGGGTGATCGAGAGCATCCCGGGCACCTCGGACCTGAACAGCTGCAACGACAACCCGAAGACGCAGTACGCCTTCTCCTACCGCTACATGCGCGGCTCGACCGTCCTCAACCAGTACGTGTACTGCCTGGTCGGCATCGGCTCCTACGCCCGCTGACCCGGAGGGCCGCGGGATGCACTCCTCCAGCAGCATGCCTGGGACCACCCCCGCCTGCGCATGGCCTGTACCGCGTCACGACGGCGACGCCCGACGCCCCGGGGGCCCGTACGGCCGGCCGGGCCCGGTGGGGTGGGGTCAGCGGCGGGCGCGGAGTTCGCGTTTGAGGACCTTCCCGCTTGCGTTCCGCGGCAGTTCGGTGACGAACTCCACCGCGCGCGGGACCTTGTAGTTGGCCATCTCCCGGCGGGACCAGGCGATCAGGTCGTCGGCGGTGAGGGTGGAGCCGGGGCGGCGGACGGCGTAGGCCTTGCCGACCTCGCCCAGCCGCGGGTCGGGCACACCGACGACGGCGACGTCGGCGATGTCCGGGTGCAGGCCGAGGAGTTGCTCTATCTCGGCCGGGTAGGCGTTGAAGCCGCCGACGATGAACATGTCCTTGATCCGGTCGGTGATGCGCAGGTTCCCGCCGGCGTCCAGCACGCCCACGTCGCCGGTGTGCAGCCAGCCCTCCGGGGTGATCGCCGCGGCCGTCTCGTCGGGGTCCTCGAAGTACCCCTGCATGACGTGGTAGCCGCGGACCGCGATCTCGCCGGCCCGCCCGGCCGGCAGGGGCCGCCCGCTGCCGTCCAGGACCGCGACCTCCGTGTCCGGGATGGCCCGGCCCGAGGTGGCGGAGACGACCTCGGCGGGGTCGCCGCGGCGGCACATGGTGACGATGCCGCCGGCCTCGGAGAGTCCGTAGGCGGTCAGGACGGTGGCGATGCGCAGTTCCTCGCGCAGGCGCTCGACGAGCCGGAGGGGGACCACGGCCGCGCCGGTGACGACCAGCCGCAGTGCGGACAGGTCGTGGTGGCCGCGCTGCGGGTGGTCCAGGAGGGACTGGTGCAGGGTGGGCGGGCCGGGCAGGACGGAGATCCGTTCCGCGGCGACGTTGGCGAGGACGGTGTCCACGTTGAAGACGGGCTGCGGGACCATCGTCGCCCCGCGCATCAGGCAGGCGATGATCCCGGCCTTGTAGCCGAAGGTGTGGAAGAAGGGGTTCACGATGAGGTAGCGGTCGCCCTCGCGCAGGCCGGCGAGCCTGCTCCACACGTCGTAGCAGCGCAGGGACTGGGCGTGGGTGATGACCGCGCCCTTGGGGCTGCCGGTGGTGCCGGAGGTGAAGATGATGTCGGAGGGGGCGTCGGGGCTGATGGCTGCCGCGCGCTCGCGGACCGCCTCCGCCGTGATCCGGTCCCCGCCCGCGAGGAAGTCCTTCCAGGTGCGGAAGGTGTCGGGGGC
Organism: Streptomyces amritsarensis; assembly: GCF_001953875.1. Taxonomy (GTDB): domain Bacteria; phylum Actinomycetota; class Actinomycetes; order Streptomycetales; family Streptomycetaceae; genus Streptomyces; species Streptomyces amritsarensis. The sequence goes on along the minus strand of NZ_MQUR01000106.1, from coordinate 12,570 downwards.
GTCCTCGGCGAGGACGACGACCTGTTCCAGGTGCGGCAGTCCGGGCAGGGGCCCGGGGCCGGGCCCCTCGGCGGCGGCCCGGCGCAGGGAGGCGACGTAGGAGGTGCCGAGGAAGGTGCCGGTGACGAAGAGCAGCCGGGCCCGGCTGCGCCGGAGGACGTACGCCGCTTCGGTGCCCTTGAAACGGGTGTTGAGGGGGACGAGGACGGCCCCCGCCGAGACGGCGCCGAGCGCGGAGACGATCCAGTCCAGGGTGTTGGGCGCCCAGACGGCGACCCGGTCCCCAAGCTCCACCCCGGCGGCCAGGCAGGCCGCCGCGGCGCGCTCGACGCGCTCCCCGAGCTGCGCGTAACTGATCCGGACGCGCCCGTCGACGACGGCCTCGAGGTCGCCGTAGCGTGCCGATGCCGCCCGGACGAGCCCGGCGATGGTGGCCCAGCGCAGGTCTCCGCGCGCGTCCTCGCACGCGTCCTCGCACGCGTCCTCGCGTGTCTCCCGGCGCAGCCCGTCGTCGCCCATGCGTGTCACCCTCCCGCGAACCCAGTAGCTGACTATCCGTCAGATTAGCTGTAGCCTTCGCGGCTGTCAGCACTGGCGCACTCCCCGGAGGTGGCGATGGCGGCAACGCTCAAGGACGCTACGGCGATAGTCGGCATCGGCCAGACCGCCTTTGCCAAACGTCTGCCGCAGTCCGAGAAGGAACTGGCCTGCCGGGCGATCCTGGCCGCCCTCGCCGACGCGGGCATCGACCCCGGCGAGGTCGACGCCTTCTCCTCCTACACCATGGAGGAGACCGACGAGGTCGAGGTCGCCAAGGCCATCGGCGCCGGCGACGTCACCTTCTTCTCCAGGATCGGCTACGGCGGCGGCGGTTCCTGCGCCACCGTCGGCCACCTCGCCGCCGCCGTCGCCACCGGCCAGGCCACCGTCGGCGTCGCCTGGCGCTCCCGCAAACGCGGCTCCGGCCCCCGCCCCTGGAAGAACACCGCCGTCCAACTGCCCACCCCCGGCCAGTGGACCCGGCCCTTCGGCCTGCTGCGCCCCGCCGACGAGATCGGGATGCTGGCCCGCCGCTACATGCACGAGTACGGCGCCACCCGCGACCACCTCTTCAACGTGGCCATGGCCTGCCGCAACCGGGCCAACGAGAACCCGGCCGCGATGATGTACGAACGCCCGCTGACCCGCGAGATGTACATGACCTCCCGCATGATCAGCGACCCGCTCTGCCTCTTCGACAACTGCCTGGAGACCGACGGCGCGCTGGCCTGCGTGATCGTCTCCGCCGAACGGGCCCGCGACTGCCGCCACAAACCCGTCTACGTCCACTCCGCCGCCCAGGGCCTGCCCTCCCAGCACCACGGCATGGTCAACTACTGGAACGACGACCCCCTGTCCGGACCCGCCTGGACCGCCGCCCGCCACCTGTGGAAGCAGGCCGACTTCGGCCCCCAGGACGTGGACGTCGCCCAGATCTACGACGCCTTCACCCCGCTCATCCCGCTCTCCCTGGAGGGCTACGGCTTCTGCGGCCGGGGCGAGGGAGCCGCCTTCACCGAGGGCGGCTCCCTGGAACTGGGCGGCCGGCTCCCCATCAACACCGGCGGCGGCGGCCTGTCCGAGGCGTACGTACACGGCTTCAACCTGATCAACGAAGGCGTCAAGCAGCTGCGCGGCGTCTCCACCGCCCAGGTGCCGGACGCCGCGACCTGCCTGGTGACGGCGGGCGAAGGCGTCCCGACGTCCGCGATCCTGCTGAGGAGCTGACCGACCGATGACCACCGCACCCGACAAGTCCCCCGCGCCCGCCGCACCCGACACGTCCGCCGCGTCGGCGGACGCCCTGCTCGTGCCCGTCCCCGACGAGGACGGCGCCCCCTTCTGGGAGTACGCCGCCCGCGGCGAACTGCGCGTGCAGGCCTGCACCGCGTGCGGCCGACTGCGCTTCCCGCCCCGCCCCTGCTGCCCGCACTGCCGGTCCTTCGACAGCGAGTGGCGCCGCATGAGCGGCCGCGGCCGCATCTGGTCCTACGTCCGGCCGCACCCGCCGCTGCTGCCCGCCTACGCCGCGCAGGCCCCGTACAACGTGATCCTCGTCGAGCTCGCCGACGCCCCGCACATCCGGCTCGCCGGGAACCTGGTGGCCTGCGCCGACGCCCCCCTCGACTCCGTGGACACAACCCGGCTGCGCATCGGCGCCCGCGTCCACGTGGCCTTCACCGAGACGGGCGGGATGACCGTGCCGCGCTGGATCCTGGAGAAGCCGTGACCCTGCGGGTGGAGCGGGACAAGGCCACCGGGGTCGCGGTGGTCACCCTGGACCGGGAGCACCGGCACAACGCCGTGGACCTGGCCACCGCCGCCGCCCTGGGCGAGGCGTGGCGCGAGCTCCGGTTCGCCGAGGAGGTACGGGCGGTCGTACTGACCGGCGCCGGCACCGCGGCCTTCTGCACCGGCGTCGACCGCGGCGTCGAGGTGCCGCAGCCCGCCTCCCCCTACTCCGCCGACGACCCCCTGATCGCGATCGGCCCGAAGTCCTGCGACCTGTGGAAGCCGGTGATCGCCGCCGTCAACGGCATGGCCTGCGGCGGAGCCTTCTACCTGCTGGGCGAGTCGGACTTCCTCATCGCCTCCGATACGGCCACCTTCTTCGACCCGCACACCACCTACGGGATGGTCAGCGCCTACGAGGCCGTCTACATGGCGCAGCGCATGCCCTTCGGCGAGGCCGCCCGGATGTCCCTGATGGGCACGGCCGAACGGCTCTCCGCGCGCCGCGCCCACGACATCGGACTCGTCTCGGAGCTGACCGCGCCGGACGGGCTGCTCCCGGCGGCCCTGCGGGCGGCGCAGACCCTGGCCGGCTTCCCGACGGAGGCCGTGCAGGGCACCGTGCGGGCCCTGTGGTCGGCGAAGCAGGCCGCCCTCCAGCAGGCCCTGGCGCAGGCACCGGCCCTGATCGCCCTGGGAAACCTGCCGCCCCAGCGGCAGGCGGACCTCTTCGCCAACCGCCGCCCGGGGACGGACTTCCGGCTGCGCTGACGCCTCCGGTCAGCGGGGCTTGCGGGACTTGCTCGCGCCGGGCTTCGGCGTGCCCGTGCCCGTGCCGCTGCTCGTGGAGCCGCCGGAGGTGGAGCCGGGGGCGGGGGTGCGTGTGGCGGCCGGGCCGGAGCCGCGGGTGGCGGGCTCGCCGAGCCGGCAGCCCGTGACGTCCGCGGCACGCGAGGGGTCGTCGAGGGGCACGTCGACCGTGCGGGTCTCGCGGGCCCCCAGATCCACCTGGACGACCTTGGACTCGACGGCGGAGCCCGCGGCGCCCTCCCGGCGGAGTTCGACCTCGACGGTGGCCCTGCGGTCGAGCAGCGAGGTGAACCGCAGCGTGGTGACGGGCGCACCGGGACGGGTGCAGGTGACCACGGCCACGGTGGCCGGATCGCCGGGGCTCGCGGAGGCGGTGGGCGAGACCGATGCCGTGCTGCCGCTCCCGCCGCTGTGGCTCTTCTTCTTGCTCTTGGAGCTGGAACAGCCGCCCCCGCTGCTGCTGCCCTTGCTGCCGCTCTTGCTCTTTCCGCCACCGCCGCTGCCGCCCGACGACGAAAAACCCGTCAGTGCGAACACCACCGCCACCAGCACCGCGGTGCATCTGATCCGACGCCCGGTCACCATGTCCCGAACCCTCCCCCTCGAACAAACGGCGGGTCACGCTACCAGGCGGGCCCGGAAAACGGCGGCGGCCCCGGCCCCCGGGAGGGGGCGGGGCCGACCGGCCGTGCAGGCGGGTGGGGATCAGGCTTCGACGACGCCGGACGCCGCGATCTCGATCTTGCCCTTCGGGGCGCCGGACTGGGAGCCCAGGGCCTCGATCTGGTCGACGAGCTGCTGGCCCTCGACGACCTCGCCGAAGACGACGTGCTTGCCGTCGAGCCACGGGGTGACGACGGTGGTGATGAAGAACTGCGAGCCGTTGGTGTTGCGGCCGGCGTTCGCCATGGACAGCAGGTACGGGCGGTCGTGCTTGAGGGTGAAGTTCTCGTCCTCGAACTTCTCGCCGTAGATGGACTTGCCGCCGGTGCCGTTGTGGTTGGTGAAGTCACCGCCCTGCAGCATGAACTGCGGGATGACGCGGTGGAAGCCCGAGCCGGCGTAGCCGTAGCCGTTCTGGCCGGTGGCGAGCTCACGGAAGTTGCGCGCCGTCTTCGGGACGACGTCGTCGTACAGCTTGAAGACGATGCGGCCGGCGGAGGCGCCGTTGATGTTGATGTCGAAGTAGACGTTGCTCATGGGGTCCATCCTGTCACTCCCGGTGCGGTGCGCTACCCGGCGGGGCCGGACCCGGCCCCGGCCGGGTCACCCGCTCGTACGGGTGCCCGTGCCCTTCGCCGCGTCCAGGGCGTACACGCAGCGGTCCTTGCTGCACGCGTACACCACGCCCGCCTCCGCGACCGGGGCGCCCGTGATCTCGCCGCCCGTGGCCAGCTTCCAGCGGAGCTGACCGCCCGCCGCGTCCAGGGTGTACAGGCAGTGGTCGGCCGAACCGAAGTGCACCCGGCCGTCCGCGACCGCCGGCAGGCCCGTGATCTCGCCGCCCGCCGCGAACCGCCACTTCGGGGTGCCGGTGACCGCGTCGAGCGTGTAGAGCGCGCTGCCCGCCCCCAGGTGGACGTTGCCGCCCACCACCAGCACCGGGTCGGAGGACTGCCGCGACTCCGTCGCGATCCGCCAGCGGTCCTGCCCGGTGGCCGCGTCGAGGGCGTAGACGGTGCCCAGGTAGTCGGCGAGGTAGACGCCGCCGCCCGTGACCGCGGCGCCCGGCGCGAAGGCCGGCGGCGCCAGGAACACCGCGGGGGCCTCGAAGTGCCAGCGGACCCGGCCCGACGCCCGGTCCACCGACAGCACCCGGGTGCCGGCCGCGACGTACACGTTGCCGTCCGCGGCGGGCGTGACCCGGACGGGCACGTTCCCGCAGGAGCCGGCGTCGCCGATCGGGTACGACCAGGACTCGCGGCCGCTGCGGGCGTCCAGGGCGCGCAGCCGCGCGTCCTGCCACACGTACACCGTGCCCTCGTGGAGGACGGGTGCCGCCTCCGGGGTCTCGAAGTCGCTCTGCGCCCCCGTCAGCTCCCACAGCTTCTGCCCGCTGGACGCCTCCCAGGCCTGTACGCCGCCGCCCCGCGTGGCGGTGACGACCGTGCCGCGCTCGGCGCGCAGCGCGTACACCCAGGCGTCGGTGGACAGCCGCCACCGCTCGGAGCCGTCGGAGGCGTCGAGCGCGTACAGGGAGGGCCCGTCGGACGCGTGGATCCGGCCGTCGGCGACCGCCATGGACCAGGCGACGTCCCGGGTCTTGAACTGGCGGCGGCCACTGGCCACATCCAGCGCGTGCACCTCGAAGGAGGTCACGTACAGCAGGTTGCCCGCGACGGCCGGGGTACCCCAGACCTCGTTCGACATGCGGAAGCGCCACGGACGCCAGCGGCCGCTGTCGGGAGCCGCGCCTGGGCCCGGTACGGACGGGGTGACCGGTCCGGTCGCATGGGCGGGCGCGGAGCCGTCCGGCGGGCGGACCCAGCCGGTCGCCGAGTCCGCGGCGGCGCCGTGCGCGGCCGACGCCGCGGCCGAAGCGAACGGCCCGGGACCGATCGGCACCGGCGAGCCGCCCAGGCGCACGGGCTCCCCCGACAGCACCGGCGACCGCGGCGGGTGGTGCGGGCGCTGCGGCACGGCCTGGCCGGTCCGCGGGTCCACCCAGCCCTCCGCGCCCCGCGGACGGCGGTGCGTGGCCTGCTCGGACACCGGACCGCGGGCTCCGCCGCCACGGCCGTCACGGGCCGGCGCGGGCACCGCCGCGGCAGGCGTACGGTTCCCCGCCCGCCGGGCCTCGATCATCGCGACGGCCCGTCCCGGCAGCCACGCCGAGGCGGTACCGCTGTCGTCGCCGCCGTCGAAGAGGTGCGGGGCCAGCTGCGCCTGCAGGTCGGCCGGGGTGGGCCGCAGCGAGGCGTCCATCTGCATACAGGACTCGATCAGCGGCCGCAGCTCCTCCGGGAGCCCCTCCAGGTTCGGTCCCTCACGCAGCAGCATGAAGACCGTCTCCACCGGGTTCGCCCCGTGGTACGGCGGATGCCCGGTCGCGGCGAAGACCAGCGTGGAGCCGAGCGAGAAGACGTCGCTGGCGCCCTTGACGCTGCGCGAGTCCTTCGCCTGCTCGGGCGACATGTAGGCGGGGGTGCCGACAGCGACGTTCGTCATGGTCAGGCGGGTGTTCGAGACACCGCTCGCGATACCGAAGTCGATCACGCGCGGGCCGTCCTCGACCACGAGCACGTTCGACGGCTTCAGGTCGCGGTGGACGAGCCCGGCCCCGTGGATGGACTGCAGGGCCTCGGCGATGCCGGCGGCGAGCCACCGTACGGCCTGGGCGGGCATGGGCCCGCACTCGTTGACGATCTCCTCCAGGGAGGGCGCCGGGACGTACGCGGTGGCCAGCCACGGCACCGCGGCCCGCGGGTCGGCGTCGACCACGGCCGCGGTGTAGAAGCCGGACACCGCGCGCGCCGCCTCCACCTCGCGGGTGAAGCGGACGCGGAAGAGCTGGTCCTCGGCGAGCTCGGTGCGCACCGTCTTGATCGCGACCCGCCGTCCGGACGCGGACCGCGCGAGATAGACCAGCCCCATGCCGCCGGCGCCGAGCCGTCCGAGCACCTCGAAGGGGCCGATCCGTCTCGGGTCGTGCTGCGTCAGCTGCTCCACCACTCGCCTCCACACCTCCCCGTACGGGCCACCCACCGGGCCCGCTCCCACCAGCACGGGGCCATGCCCCGTGCAGCGTCTCATTCCGGGGCGCAGCCCGGCTCGCGCAACCCCGATTCTGTCAGGCCCCGGCCCGGTCCGGCCCCGGCACGGCGAGCAGCGCGGTGTGATCTGCCCGGCGATCCGCCCACGGCACCCTAGGCGTCCGCCTCGGTGCGGGGTTCCGAGAGGAGCCCGAAGACCGCCCCCTGATTGTCCGCGACGACCGCGATCCGCCCGTAGGGGGTGTCGAACGGGTCCGCGGTGACCCGGCCGCCGAGCCGCTGCACGGTCGCCACCGACCGGTCGCAGTCCGGGACGGCGAAGTAGACGAGGAAGTGCGCGGGCATGATCTCCGGGAAGGCGTCGGTGATCAAGCTGCGCCCCAGGACGGCGGTGTCGGTGCCGGGGGCCTTGCCGGGCGGCGACCAGATGCGGTACTCGACTCCGGCGTCGTCCTGGTCCTGCGGGACGTAGCCGAAGACCTTCGCGTAGAAGACGTCCACGGCGTCGCGGGCCCGGGTGTAGACCTCGCTCCAGCAGTACGTGAACGGCTCTTGCTGCGCCTCGAAGCCGTGGTGGGTGCCGGGCTGCCACAGCCCGAAGACGGCCCCGCCCGGGTCGGCGGCCATCGCGGCGGTGCCGTACGGGCCGACCGGCATCGGGTCCATCACCATCTGGCCGCCGGCGGCGCGGATGCGCTGGGCGCAGGCGTAGGCGTCGTTGGTGTAGAGGTAGACGCCCCAGACCGTGGGCATCCGGCCGTCGGGCTTGGGGGCGAGGGCGGCGACGTTGCGGCCCCTGCTGTAGGCCTGCGTGTAGTGGCCGTACTCCGCGCCCGCGCTGTCCGCGAAGGTCCACCCGAAGAGCTCGCCGTAGAAACGCTTGCCCGCCTCGACGTCCGGAAGCGAGGCGTCCACCCAGCAGGGGGCACCTTCCACGAATGCGGCCATGGGCCCGGTTCCTTCCGTTCTGCGAGGGTGTGTACCCTCCCACCTCTCCCAGCCATGATCCGCCCGAAAACTTGTCCACAGCCTGTTGATAAGACTATTCGGGGGAAAGGCCGCGGAACGGGGCGACACGCCTGGGCCGTGACGACGCGGCGGCCCATGCGGCGACGGCGCGGTGACTAGACGCGACCACAGGGCGACCGCAGGGCGACTACACGGCGACTACGGGGTCGCATCCGGCCGGAAATCCTCCTCCTCGGCCACCCGGGACCGCCTCCCGCCCAGGCCAGGGACCCCGCAACCCCATTTGCAGGCGGCCGAATAGCGCGCCGATCACCCCTCGGTAAGCTGACGGCATGACAGGACAAGTACGCACCGTCGACGGGCGTGTCGCCGGCCGGCGCGGCCAGGCGACGCGGCAGAAGCTGCTCGACTGCCTCAGCGAGATGCTCAGCTCCTCGCCGTACCGCGACGTCAAGGTGATCGACGTCGCCCGCAAGGCCGGCACCTCCCCCGCGACCTTCTACCAGTACTTCCCGGACGTCGAGGGCGCCGTCCTGGAGATCGCCGAGCACATGGCCACCGAGGGCGCGCAGTTGACGTCGCTCGTCGAGGGCCGGACCTGGGTCGGCAAGTCCGGGTGGTCAGCCGCCGAGGAACTCGTCGACGGCTTCCTGGAGTTCTGGCGTCGCAACGACGCGATCCTGCGCGTGGTCGACCTCGGTGCGGCCGAGGGCGACAAGCGGTTCTACAAGATCCGCATGAAGATCCTGAACTCGGTCACCAACTCCCTCACGGAATCGGTGAAGGAGCTCCAGGCCAAGGGCAAGGTCGACAAGGACGTCAGCCCCGCCGCGATGGCCGGCTCCCTGGTCGCGATGCTGGCCGCGGTCGCCTCGCACCAGAAGGGCTTCCAGACCTGGGGCGTCAAGCAGGCCGAGCTCAAGCCGAACCTGGCCCTGCTCGTCCACCTCGGCATCACGGGCAAGAAGCCGACCAGGTAACGGCGGACCCGCTCCGGGTCCGCCGCCCCGGCGGCTCAGCGCGGCACCACATCACGCCGCACCACGCCGCACCACGCCCCAGCCGGACCAGCCGGACCACGCCACGCCCCACCCGGACCACGCCACACCGAGATCCGCCCCGGATCAGCGACGCTCCAGGCGGAACAGCCTGATCTCCCGCTCGATGCGCGCCTGGTACGTCGCGTACGGCGGCCAGAACCCCAACACCGCCTGCCACACCGCCGCGCGCTCCTCACCCGCCAGCAGCCGGGCCCGTACGGCTATGTCCTCGCCCTGCCAACTGACCTCCGCGTCGGGGTGTTTGAGCAGGTTGCCGGTCCATGCCGGGTGCCCGGGGCGGCCGAAGTTGGACCCGATCAGGATCCAGCTCGTCCCGCCGTCCTCCGGCATGCACGCGAGCGGCGTGGTGCGCGGTTCGCCGGTCCGGGCGCCCTTGGCGGTGAGGATCACGCCCGGCAGCATCTGCGCGCTCAGCATGACCTTGCCGCGGGTGAGCTTGTGCACCGCCTTGTCCATGGCGGGGATGAAGTGCGGTGCGATCTTGGCGAACAGCATGGTCGAGGAGACCTTCTGCATCAGCTTGACGCCGGGAGCCACGCGAGCCATCAGACGGCCACCTTCTCGTGTGCGGGCGGGGGCGCGGCGACGGCCGCGGCAGGGGAAACGGGGGCGGGCGGGGCGGCGGCGGCCGCCGCCGCGGGCGCGAACAGGCCCGCACGGTCCGCGGCGTGCGCCCGCAGCCGGTGCACCGGGCCGAACAGCAGCTCGTCGGAGGCCGCCCGCTTGAAGTACAGGTGTGCGTCGTGCTCCCAGGTGAAGCCGATGCCGCCGTGCAGCTGGATCGCCTCCCCCGCCGCAGTACGCAGCGCCTCCAGGGCCTGGGCGAGCGCGAGGCCCCCCTGGTCCGGGTCCCATGCGGCGTAGTAGGCCGCCGAGCGGGCCGCCTGCACCTGCACGTACACGTCGGCCAGCCGGTGCTTGACCGCCTGGAAGGAGCCGATCGCCCGGCCGAACTGCTCGCGCCGGCGCACGTACTCCACCGTGCGCGCGAGCGCCTCGCCGGCCGCGCCGACCGCCTCGGCGGCGAGCACGGCGGAGGCGGTGCGTCCGGTGGCGGCGAGGGCTGTGAGCACATCGGCCCCCTCACCTCCCGCGCCCTGCTCCCCGAGCAACTCAGCCGGCACGTCGCGCAGTTGGACCCGGGCCTGCGGGCGGGTCTCGTCGAGCACGGCCTGCCGGGATCGTACGAGGCCGGGCGCGCCCTCCCGTACGAGGAACAACAGGGTGCGGCTGCGCGCGAAGCCGCCGGCGTGCGCGGCGACCAACAGCAGCTCGGCGCTGTGGCCGTCGAGCACCTGGGCGGCCTCCCCGTACAGCCGCCAGCCGCCGCCGGCCTCGTCGGCGCGCGCCTGGACCCCGCCGGCCCGCCCGCCGCCGGACCACTGGCCGACGGCGTCCCCGCCGGTCAGCGCGAGGGCGGTGGCCAGCGCCGGGCCGGGGACGGCGAGGGCGGCGGTCATCCCGCCCGACGACAGCGACGGGAGCAGCGCGGAGCGCTGGGCGCCGGTGCCGAGGGCGGTGATCAGGGGCACGCACAGCGCGGCGGTGGCCAGCAGCGGCGACGGCAGCAGCACCCGCCCGGTCTCCTCGCAGGCCAGCGCCAGATCGGCCGGTCCGCAGCCGACCCCGCCGTAGTCCTCGGCGACGGCGATGCCCGGGAGCCCGAGCTGCCGGGAGAGCTGCTGCCACAGCTCGCGGTCGTACCCGCCGGCGGTGCGGACCGCGGCCTTGACCTCGTCGGGGCCGCAGCGCCTGCCCAGGATCTCGCGCAGGGTGCGCCGTATCTCGTCCTGCTCCGCGGTGAAGGCGGCATCCATCGTCGGGCTCCTCCCGGGGGCACCTCCCAGCGACAGCCGGGGGGCGTATCTGACGGGCCGTCATGCTAGGGCGGCGGACGACAGATGCACAGGGCCCAACGCGGGCGGCTTGCCGGGGGGCGCTTGCCGGGGGGGGGCGGGCGCAGGCGGGCACTCAAGCCGGCTCGCACCCGGCACCCGAGTCCGGCGCCCAGGCCTGACACCGGGACCGGACGCCAGGACCCGGCGCCGGGACTTGGCGCCGAGGTCCATCACCGGGGCCCCTCACCGCGGCCGGTCACCGCGGCCCGTCGCCGCGGTCTGGCATCTGACGATACGTCAGATGTACCTTCCTCGCATGCCTGGACTCTCACCTGGAACCACCGCCCGCCCCCGCCGGCGGGTCGCGGTGGTCGGCGTCGCCCTCTCGGACTGCGGCCGGGTCGACGGCCCCACCCCGTACGCCCTGCACGCACAGGCCGCCCGCCGCGCCTTGGCCGACTCAGGCCTCGACCACCGCGTCATCGACGGCTTCGCCTCAGCCGGCCTCGGCACGCTCGCCCCCGTCGAGGTGGCCGAGTACCTCGGCCTGCGCCCCACCTGGGTCGACTCCACCTCCGTGGGCGGCTCGACCTGGGAGGTCATGGCCGCGCACGCGGCGGACGCGATCGCCGCCGGACACGCCAACGCCGTCCTGCTGGTCTACGGCTCCACGGCCCGGGCCGACATCAAGGCCCGGCGCCGCACGTCGAACCTGTCCTTCGGGGCGCGGGGGCCGCTGCAGTTCGAGGTCCCGTACGGACACACGCTGATCTCGAAGTACGCCATGGCCGCCCGCCGCCACATGCACCAGTACGGCACGACCCTGGAACAGCTCGCCTCCGTCGCCGTACAGGCCCGGGCGAACGCGGCGACCAACCCCGACGCGATGTACCGCGCCCCGATCACGGTCGAGGACGTCCTGTCCGGCGAGATGATCGCCGACCCCTTCACGAAGCTGCACTGCTGCATCCGCTCGGACGGCGGCTGCGCGGTACTGCTTGCCGCGGAGGACTACGTACCCGACACCGCGAAGGCGCCCGTGTGGATCCTGGGTGCGGGCACCTCCGTCTCCCACACCACCATGTCGGAGTGGGAGGACTTCACCGTGTCCCCCGCGGCCGTCTCGGGCCGCATCGCCTTCGAGCAGGCGGGCCTCACCCCTGCGGACGTGGACCTCGCGGAGATCTACGACGCCTTCACCTACATGACGCTGGTGACCCTGGAGGATCTCGGCTTCTGCCCGAAGGGCGAGGGCGGGGCCTTCGTGGAGAAGGGCCGCCTGCTGCGCGACGGGGAGCTCCCGGTCAACACGGACGGCGGCGGCCTGTCGGCCTGCCACCCCGGCATGCGGGGCCTGTTCCTGCTGGTCGAGGCGGTGCGCCAGCTACGCGGCGAGGCAGGGGCGGGCCAGGTCACCAAACCCGGCGGCCGCCTCCCGGAGGTAGCCCTCACGTCGGGCACAGGCGGCTGGTTCTGCTCCTCGGGAACGATCCTGCTGGGGCGGGGATAGGGGGAGGGAAGGAGTTCGGGAGCGGAATAGGAGGAGCGACGGGACAACGCGGGGGGCGAGGTGACGGGTTAACGGGGTGACGCCAGGGGGCGAGGTCCGAGCGGGGCGGGGGTGGGGACGACGGGACGGCATCGGGCGGGAGCTCGACGGGGCCGGGGTGGCGGGGCGCGACGCGGCTTCGGGGGGGCGGGATTTCGACGCGGCGGAAGCACGAAAGCGCGAGGCGCCCTCGGGACAGGACTTCGACGCGGCGGAAGCAGGAAAGCGCGAGGCGGCTTCGGGTGAGCGGGATTCACTGGGCCGGGAGTCAGAGACGTTCTGGGGGTTTCCCGTCAGTCCCATCGTCTCTCCGGTTCGTGCCGGTCCCTCAAGGGCGCTCGTTCCTCGCGTCGCTTCGC
>NZ_MQUR01000121.1 GCF_001953875.1 Streptomyces amritsarensis | reverse complement strand
GCTCCGTCCACCACGGACGGGCCCGGGGGCCGCGGGCGTTCAGGGCCGGGGCGGCGGGACCTGCCCCGACGGCGAACTGTGCACACCCGCACGGTATTTGGGGATCCGGACGGTCACCTTCATGCCGGCGCCGACCCCCGTCTCCATCACCGGGCCGTACGCGTCCCCGTACACCTGCCGGATCCGCTCGTCGACATTGGGCAGCCCCACCCCCGACGAGGAACCCGCGAGCTCCCCGGCCAGGATCCGGCGCAGCAGGGCCGGATCCATCCCCACCCCGTTGTCCTCGACGGTGATCACCGCGTCGGGCCCCGCGTCCTGCGCCGTGATCGTGATCCGGCACTCCTTGGTGGAGTCCTCCAGCCCGTGCTTGACGGCGTTCTCCACCAGCGGCTGCAGACACAGGAACGGCAGAGCCACCGGCAGCACCTCCGGCGCCACCTGCAACGTCACCTTCAACCGGTCACCGAACCGGGCCCCCGCCAGCGCCAGATACTGCTGGATGGAACGCAACTCCTCGGCCAGGGTGGTGAAGTCCCCGTGCCGCCGGAACGAGTACCGCGTGAAGTCCGCGAACTCCAGCAGCAGTTCCCGCGCCCGCTCCGGATCGGTCCGCACGAACGAGGCGATCGCCGCCAGCGAGTTGAAGATGAAATGCGGCGAGATCTGCGCCCGCAGCGCCTTGATCTCCGCCTCCATCAGCCGGGTCCGCGAACGGTCCAGCTCGGACAGCTCCAGCTGCACCGACACCCACCGCGCGACCTCCGTCGCCGCCCGCACCAGCACCGCCGACTCCCGCGACCCGTATGCCACCAGCGCCCCCAGCACCCCGTCCTCGCCGGTCAGCGGGGCGAACACCGCCCACTTCAGCGGACAGTCGGGCCGCTGGCACTCGGTCCGCACGCTCTGGCTGCGCCCCGACTCCAGCATCACCGCCACCCGGGCCATCGCCCGCCGCTGGTGGTGGTCGGCGCCCGGGCCGTCCCACGCCAGCACCGCATCCCGGTCCGTCAGGCACAGCGCCTCCGTCCCCAGCAGCGACCGCAGCCGCCGGGCCGCCTTGCGGGCCGCGTCCTCGGTCAGCCCCGCCCGCAGCGGGGGAGCGGCCAGCGAGGCCGTGTGCAGCGTGTGGAAGGTGGCCCGCTCCACCGGCGTCCCCAGATCCAGGCCCGCCAGGCGCTCCCCGCGGCGCGCGTGCCAGCGTCCCGCCACCCAGCCGGCGCCCAGCAGCAGGGCCGCGCCCGCCACCGCGAGCACGGCGAGCAGGGCCGGCCCGGCCGCGGTCACCGCCGCCCCCCGGCCCGGCTCCCGGCCCGCCCTCCGGCCCGGCTCCCGGCCCGGCCTCCCGCCCGGTCCCCTGCCACGACCTCCGGCAGGTGCAGCCGGGCCAGGGTGGCCGCGGTCCCCGCCGGGATGCGGGACCGGGTGGCCAGCGACACCGCCACCATCGTCAGGAAGCCGAGCGGCACCGACCACGCCGCCGGCCACGCCAGCATCGTGTGCGCCCAGCCCGCCGGAGCCAGCCCGGCCCGCGTCGCCAGCACCGCCCCCAGCGCCGCCCCGCCGCCGGTGACCAGCCCCGCCACCGCACCCGGCGGGGTCAGCCCCCGCCACCAGATGCCCAGCACCAGCAGCGGGCAGAACGACGACGCCGACACGGCGAACGCCAGGCCCACCGCATCCGCCACCGGCACCGCCGTGGCCGCCACGCTCCCGCCGAGCGGCACCAGGATCGCCACCAGCGCCGCCCAGCGGAAACTGCGCGCCCCGCACTTGGGCAGCACGTCCTGGTGCAGCACCCCGGCCACCGCCATGGTCAGCCCCGAGGCCGTCGACAGGAACGCCGCGAAGGCACCCCCGGCCAGCAGCGCCCCCAGCAGCTCGCCCAGTACCCCGCCCAGCATCCGCTCGGGCAGCACCAGCACCGCCGCGTCCGCGTCACCCGTCAGCGCCAGCTCGGGGGCGTAGATCCGGCCCAGGGCCCCGTACACCGGCGGCAGCAGGTAGAACGCGCCGACCAGCCCGAGCACCACCAGGGTGGTCCGCCGCGCCGCCCGCCCGTTGGGGCTCGTGTAGAACCGCACCGCCACGTGCGGCAGCCCCATCGTCCCGAGGAACGTCGCCAGGATCAGCCCGTACGTGGCGTACAGCCGGTACTCCCGCAGCTCCCCGGACGGCGGCTCCGACCACGTGCCCACCCCGGCGCCCGGCTCCGCCCGGGCCGCCGGCACCGGCGTGTCCGGGGCGAACTCCAGCCGCGTGCGGGCCTGTACGGAATGCTCGCCGGCCGCCAGCACCAGCGGCGCCGACACGTGGGTACGCCCGTCCACGTGCCCGGTCACCGTCACCGCGAGCGGCTCCTTCACCGACAGCCGCACGTCCTGCGCGAGCGTCACCGCGGTGGCCTCGCGGAAGACCGCGGGGGCGTCGAAGGTGGCCCGCGGCGCACCGTCCCCGGCCCACGCTCCGATCAGGAAGAACGCCGGGACCAGCAGGGCGGCGAGTTTGAGCCAGTACTGGAAGGCCTGCACGAAGGTGATGCTGCGCATCCCCCCGGCGGCCACCGCCAGGCTCACCACACAGGCCACGACCAGCCCGCCGACCCAGTGCGGGGCCCCGGTGAGGATCTCCAGGGTCAGCCCGGCCCCCTGCAACTGCGGCAGCAAATACAGCCAGCCGACCCCGACCACGAACAGCACCGCGATCCGGCGCACCGCCCGGGACTCCAGCCGCGCCTGCGCGAAGTCGGGCAGCGTGTACGCGCCGGAGCGCCGCAGCGGGGCCGCCACCAGCGCCAGCAGCACCACGTAGCCGGCGGTGTAGCCCACCGGGTACCAGAGCATCCCGGGCCCCTGGAGCAGCACCAGCCCGGCCACCCCGAGGAAGGACGCCGCGGAGAGGTACTCCCCGCTGATGGCCGCCGCGTTCAGCCGCGGCCCCACGGTGCGCGAGGCGACGTAGAAGTCGGAGGTGGTCCGGGATATCCGCAGGCCCAGCGCGCCGAGCAGCAGGGTGACCAGGACGACGACGGCGACCGCGGTCAGCGCGTACGTCTGGTTCACCAGGGCGGTCCTTCGGGCGGGGAGCGGGGTGACCGGAGTCTACGCACGCCCCCGACCGGGGCGACAGGCACGATTCGGACCCCGAAGGGCCGCCACGGTCAGATGGCCGGGTCGCGGTGCTCGGAGCAGTCGCGCAGGGCGATCTCCAGCTCCACGTACGACTCCTCCGCACGCCGGAAGGCCAGCGTCAGCGCGGCCTCCGCGCGCGGTGGGACCTGATCGCGGACGCCCTCGCCGGCCTCGTACAGGATGTCCGCCCAGCGGGCGGCCGCACTGCGCAGCAGGGCGAGCAGGGCCTCGGCCTCGACGGGCCCCGCAGGCCGCCTCCGCGGCAGCCCGCTCAGGGCGTCGACCAGCGCCTGGACCTCGGACATCTCGCTCCTCCCGCGCCGGGAAGATCCACGATACGCAGCTGCGCCGGCTTCGGCGGGCCGTTCACGCCACCGGTGCGGCAGGCGGCTCCCGCGGATCGCCGTACACCCCTCGCGGTGCGGTGAACGGCCGGCCGCGCGCGCCCGGCGGTCACCCGGCGGGGTCCCGCGGCGAGGGGCGCCGACCGGTCTCAACCGGTCGCGTGCCGCATCAGCAGGTCCCGCAGTTCCCGTGAGTGCCTGCGGCTCACCTGGAGTTCCGCCGCTCCGACCCGCACCGTGGTGGTGCCCGAGTCCAGCCGGAGCTCGTCGATCCGGGCCAGCGACACCAGGTGGCGGCGGTGGATCCGGACGAACCCGCGCGCCGCCCACCGCTCCTCCAGCGTGGACAGCGGGATCCGCACCAGATGGCTGCCCTCGTCGGTGTGCAGGCGGGCGTAGTCGCCCTGCGCCTCGACGTAGGCGATGTCGGCGATCGCCACGAAACGGGTGACACCGCCCAGTTCGACCGCGATCTGCTCCGGGCCGCGGTCGGCGACGACGGCCTCCGGAGCCGGCCGGGGCGCCACCGACGGGGCCGGCCGGCCCGCCGGCGCCTCCTCGGCCCGGCCCAGCTGCGCGCAGGCCCGCCGGACGGCCTCGGCGAGCCGCTCCGGGCGCACCGGCTTGAGTACGTAGTCCACGGCCTTCAGGTCGAAGGCCTGTACGGCGAACCCCTCGTGGGCGGTGACGAACACGATCAGCGGCGGCCGCGCGAACCCGGCCAGCAGCCGGGCGATGTCCAGCCCGGTCAGACCGGCCATGTGGATGTCGAGGAAGACCACGTCGATGCCGTCGGGCCCGTCCGGACCGGACTCCAGCGCCCGGGTGACGCGGCGCAGGGCCCCGGTGGCGTCCGAGGCGCCCTCCGCGCTGCGCACGCGGGGGTCCGAGCGCAGCAGGTAGAGGAGTTCCTCCAGGAGCGGCTTCTCGTCGTCGACAGCGAGCACACGCAGCATGCGGCCGAGTCTATGACCTGCCCGGCGCAGTCCGGAGGGCCGCGACGGGCGCGGCCCCTGCCCGGGGGGAGGTGGGACAGGGGCCGCGCGGACCGTGGTGGGGGGTCGGGGGGGACCGGACCGGCTACTGGACGGTGATCAGCTTGCCGTCGGGGGAGACGGCGTACCAGGTGCCGCCCACGCCCTGCCCGTTGGTGTCACCGGGCTTCTTGTCGCCCGAGAAGGTGTAGATGGGCCAGCAGTCGACGGTCTGCTGCTGCTTGCCGTCGGGCCGGTCCATGACCCGGTAGTTCTTCTCCGTGATGCCCTTGGCGTTGGCCTTGTCCACCGGCGGCACGACCGGCCACTTCGCCAGGCAGTCGCCGGTGCAGTTGGAGACCATCGGCCAGGCGGTGTCCTTCTTGAAGCGGTAGACCGTCATGCCCTTGCCGTCGACGATGTGCTCGCCGAGCTTCGGGTCCTTCGCCACGGACAGGCCGGGCGCCGCCTCGCCGGCCCCGGCGGGAGCGGCCGGGGCGGCCTCGGCCGGGGCCGCCTTCGCGGCCTTCTTGCCGTCGGGGGCGAACGCGAACCACACCCCGCCGACGCCCTGCCCGTTGATGTCGCCCGGCTTGGCGTCCTTGTTGAACCGGTACGCGGGCCAGCCCGCCACCGTCAGCTGCTTGCTGCCGTCGGCGCGCACGACCTCGCCGAGCAGCGCCGGGTCCATGCCCGCGGCGGCGGTGACGTCACCGGCCGCGACCACCGGCCAGGTCTTCGCGCAGTCACCCTCGCAGTTGGACTTCGGCGGCTTCGCGGTGTCCTTGTCGAAGCGGTAGAGGGTCAGGCCCGCGCTGTCGGTGAGGACGGAGCCGAGCTGCTCGGTGACGGACGCCGCCAGCTGCCCGCCCGGCTGGTTGCCCGGCCCGGCCGCGGCCGGAGCGGCCTCGGCGGCGGCGCCGGCGGGCTGCGTCGAGTCCGAGGCCTTGTAGTCCGAGGGGCCGCAGGCGCTGGCCGCCAGGACGACGGCTACGGCGGCCGCGGCGAAGGTGGTTGCGCGCTTCATGCCCATGTTGATCTCTCCCACGTCGTGTCTGTCTGTGCCGTCGCCCCCAGCGGCGGCAACTGTGCACAGGACACGCCCCGGTGGACGGGATCTGTTCACCCCGTCCGGTGTGGGCTGTTTCACTCACCCCGTGCCGAACCCGGTGCGCCGCAGGGCCGTGGCCACAGCGAGGCCGAGCACCTGGTGTCCGCAGTCGTTGGGGTGCAGCCCGTCCGCGAGGTGCTCGGGTCCGAGCAGGTCACGGCCCGGGAGGACGGCGAGCCGGTCGTCGCCGGCGGCGATCCGGTCGCGGGCGGCGCGCTCCATCGCGTCGCGCAGCGCGCCCAGGGTGGCGCCGAGCCTGTTCGGGGTGCGCTCCGCGTCGGGCCGCAGCACGGGGGAGACCAGCAGCAGCGGGGTCCGCGGGTGGCCCTGGCGGACCAGTTCGAGGAAGGCGCGCGTGGTCTCGTAGAGCAGCGGCGCCGAGAAGGGCACCCGGGACCAGCAGTTGGTGCCGAAGGCGAGGGTGAGGACGTCCGCCGGCAGGCCCGCGAGCTGTTCGGCGGTGGCCAGTTCGCCGCGCGCGGCGCCCGCGTAGCCGAGGTTGACGGCGTCCCAGCCGAGGGCCCGGCCGGCCACGGCGGGCCAGCCGTGGGCGGGCCGGGTGGACCACCAGCCCTCGGTGATGGAGTCGCCGTGCACCACCCAGCGCGGCGCCGGCGGCGCGGGGGCGAGGGCGCCGCCGATCCCGCGCAGGCCGAGGACGAGGGGCGACTGGTTCTCGGGCGGGTGGACGGTGAAGGGGCCGCTGCCGCCCCCCAGCCCGATGCGTACGACGGCCTCCGCGGCCGGCTCGGTGAACACCTCGTCGACCATCCCGTGGCGGTCCCACAGGGCGAAGCCGTGCGCGAGGTCGCGCAGGGCGTCCGTGGGGCCGGGCACGGTGGCCCGGTAGCGGATCTCGACGGCCGTCGCGGTCTCGGTGGTGAACTCCAGCCGGACCCCGATGGGCAGGGTGGCCCGTTCACCGGTGTCCCACGGCAGCCGCATCGTGTCGGCGGGGTCGGCGCGCACGGGCCGGCCCTTGTCCAGCCAGGCGACCCCGCGCAGGAAGGGCTGCGGATCCTGCCACCCGCCGGGGACCGCGTCCCGCGCCTCGCCCCGCTGCTGCGGCCACGGCGCCCGTTCCCGCCGCCCGGTCCGCTGCTGCCACGGGCCGGGCCGGCCCTCGTCGTGCACCGGTGCGCTCATCCTTCGCCTCCGATCGTCGGACGGGGGAACTCCGCGCCGTTGCGGCCGTCCACCGCGGGTGTCCGCCCCGTCACGTACGGGCACAGCGGCGAGGCCGGGACGTACCGGGCGGCCGCGAGGCCGGCGTGCGCGGCCATGCGGCCGGCGGTGCGTTCGCCGCCTCGCGCCGCCGTCCCTCGGCGCCCGGCGGGGCGGCGGCCCGGGGGTCCGTGTGCTCCCGGTGCCACGCGTTGACCCGTACCCCGCGCGGACCCGGTTCCACCGCCGCCGAGCACACCAATGCCGTCGGGGGCGGCCTGGGCGGCCCCTGATCCGGTGGGCACCCCGCGACAGATCTGACGAGGTGTCAAGAAGGGGGGCCGCGGGAGGCCTGCGCAGCGATCGATCATCCACACGCAACAAACAACTGTCAGTGACCGATCCGCGCAATGATCGTGCGCCAATGTGCAAGGATGGTCCATTACGGGCGGTATCACTCAGCTCGTAGGCTCACTCGCTGTACGTGGAGTGGCGCGGATCGCCTGCTCGGCGGTCCGCCATGCCAGGCCCTTCCCCCGTGGGGCCCTGTCCTGCTCCGGATCGTCGCGGTCGACGCCTCATCCCCGACCTCTGTCGATCCGCAGTGACAAGGAGTCCCCTCGTGCTCGACCACGGCCAGGCGCCGCCGCTCGCTTCCGAGCCCCGCAGGCCCGCCCACCCGCTGCTCCGCCGCAAGCCGGTCGAGCAGTTGGTCGCCGAAGGCGGCCAGGGTGAGGGCGGCGCGCTCAAGCGTTCGCTCACCATGTGGCAGCTGACCATGATCAGCATCGGCGCGACCCTGGGCACCGGCATCTTCGTCGTCCTCGGCGAAGCCACCCCGGTCGCCGGCCCGGCGGTCTTCATCGCCTTCATCGTCGCCGGTCTCACCGCGCTGTTCTCGGCGCTCTCCTACGCCGAGCTCGCGGGCTCCATCCCCGTCTCGGGCTCCTCGTACTCCTACGCCTACGCCACCATGGGCGAGCTCATAGCCTGGGTCTGCGGCTGGTGCCTGGTGCTGGAGTACGGCGTCTCCGTCGCGGCCGTCGCCGTCGGCTGGGGCCAGTACCTCAACGAGCTGCTCGACGGCACGCTCGGCCTCACGATCCCCGAGGGCTTCTCCGCCCCGCTGGGCGAGGGCGGCTACATCAACCTCCCCGCCCTCGTCGTGGTGCTCCTGTGCATGGTCTTCCTGCTCCGCGGAGCCAAGGAGAGCGCCCGGATCAACACGATCATGGTCGCGGTCAAGATCGTGACGCTGGCCCTGTTCATCGTCATCGGCTTCATGGGCATCAAGGCCGGCAACTACACCCCGCTGGCCCCGCTCGGCGTCACCGCCATCAGCACCGCCGCCTCCATGCTCTTCTTCTCGTACATCGGCTTCGACGCGGCCTCCACCGCCGGTGAGGAAGCCAAGAACCCGAAGAAGGACCTGCCGCGCGCGATCATGCTCTCGCTGCTGATCGTCACCGCGATCTACTGCCTCGTCGCCCTGGTCGCCGTCGGCGCCATGCCGTGGCAGGAGTTCGAGGGCAGCGAGGCCGCCCTGGCCCAGATCATGGAGAACGTCACCGGCCACTCCTTCTGGAGCGTCATCCTGGCCGCCGGCGCGGTCGTCGCCATCGCCAGCGTCGTCTTCGCCGTGCTCTACGGCCAGACCCGCATCCTCTTCGCCATGTCCCGCGACGGCCTGATGCCCAAGGCCTTCGCCAAGGTCGACGAGAAGACCGGCACCCCGAAGACCAACACGATCATCGTCTGCCTCTTCTGCGGACTGCTCGCCGCGTTCATCCCCCTGGGTGAACTGGCCAACGCCACCAGCATCGGCACGCTCTTCGCCTTCGGCCTGGTCAACGTGGCCGTCGTCATCCTGCGCCACAAGCGCCCCGAGATGAACCGCACCTTCAAGGTCGCCCTCTTCCCCGTCACCCCGATCCTGGGCTTCCTCTTCTGCGCTTACCTCATGATCGAGCTGCCGTTGGCCACGTGGCTGTGCTTCGGTGGCTGGATGGCGGTCGGGCTCGTGATCTACTTCTTCTACGGCATGCGCCGCTCCAGCCTGGCCACTGTGGCCACCGTGGCCGCCCCGGCCGCGGAGGTCGCTGAACAGAAGTGATTCACCCCCCGTGCGACTGAACGATCTCGACGAACGCATCGTGCACGCCCTCGCCGAGGACGCCCGCCGCTCCTACGCGGACATCGGCTCCGAGGTCGGGCTCTCCGCCCCCGCCGTGAAGCGGCGTGTGGACCGGCTGCGCGCCGAAGGCGCCATCACCGGATTCACCGTCCGCGTCGACCCGGCCGCCATGGGCTGGGAGACCGAGGGCTTCATCGAGATCTACTGCCGCCACAACACCTCGCCGGACGACATCCGGCGAGGACTGGAGAGATACCCCGAGGTGGTGTCCGCGTCGACCGTCACCGGCGACGCGGACGCCCTCGTCCAGATCTTCGCCTCCGACATGCGCCACTTCGAGCGGGTCCTGGAACGCATCGCGGGCGAGCCCTTCGTCGAACGCACGAAGTCCGTCCTCGTCCTCTCCCCGCTCCTGCGCCGCTTCACCTCGGGCGCCCCGGCCTAGTGCTGTGACCGGCAGGGTTCACCGGGTCGCGACGCCCGGCACGGCACCTCGCCGCGTTGTCGGACCGCGCGAGTACGTCCAGTACGAGCCGCGGCCCTCCGCCTTGCGATGCACCGCACCGGACGCCGCGCCCCGGCAAACCCTTCCGGCCACAGCGCCAGACCGGCCGCGCGGCTCCCTCCGCTGCCCGGCCCCGCGGGTTCACGCGTGCTGCGGCGCCTCGTCCTTCAACATGCCGCGCAGCGAGCTGCGCAGCTCCGGGGTGTCCTCGTGGCCGTGAACGGCCGCGGCGTGCTGGGCCGCCGCCGCGACGACCTCTTCCTCCTCGCCCGAGATCGCGAGGGTGCAGTTCATCTCGCTGGGGTATTCCCTGCAGTCCATGACCTTGCGCATGACGAGCCTCCCGGCACGGGTGTCCGCCGGCGCCGAGCCGGCGCCGCACGGTGCACCTCCCACGATCCTCTTCGCGGCCCCACGGCGAAACCCGGACAGACGCCCCCCGGCCCGCACGCGGCCCCCGCCCCGGCCCGGACGCGGCCCCCGCCCGCCCCGCGGCCCCACGGGCGCCCCCGCCGCAGCCCCGCGGCACGTCCGGAAAACCGGCTGCCCGCAGCACCCCCGACCGGCACAGTGTCCGGGTGAACCGAGAGACGATCTCCCACCTGGCCCACACCCACCACCCCGTCGCCGCCCCGCTCGGCGACGCCGCCGTGGCCCGGCTCCTGGACCGTGCGCTGCCCCGCGGCACCGAACGCGTCCTCGACCTCGGCTGCGGCCCCGGCGAATGGCTCCTGCGGGCCCTGCGCGACCGCCCCCGCGTGCACGGCGTCGGCGTCGACGTCTCCCGCACCGCGCTCGACCGGGCCGCGGCCGCCGCCCAGGCACTCGGCGTCGCCGACCGGCTGTCCCTGCACCTGCGGCCGGCCGCCGACCACGCCGACCCGCACCCCTACGACCTCGTCCTCAGCATCGGTGCCGCCCACGCCCTCGGCGGGCTCCTGCCCACCCTCGAAGCGGCCCGCGCCCACCTCGCCCCCGGCGGCCGCGTCCTCGTGGGAGACGGCTACTGGGAGCACCCGCCCACCCCCGCGGACCTCCAGGACTTCGGGCCCCTCGCCGATCTGCCCACCCTCGTCGACCAGGTCACAGCGGCCGGCTGGACCCCGGTGTACGGTCACCTCAGCACCCGCGAGGAACTCGACGACTACGAGTGGTCCTGGACCGGATCGCTGGCCGCCTGGGCCCTCGACCACCCCGACCACCCCGGCAGCGCCGAAGCCCTCGACGCAGCGAACGGCCACCGCACCGAATGGCTCCGCGGATACCGTGCCACCTGGGGTTTCGCCACCCTCCTGCTGCGCCGGACCGCCGACTGACCGGCCTGGCCGGGCCCGCCGCGCAACGAATCGCCGCCAGGGCCCCGCAACGCGCAACGAATCGCACACCAGCGCGCAACATCGGCGCCTTGTTGCGCCGGGAGGCCGAAACGTACCGTTCATAGGACCGCACCGACCCTCCTGCCCCAGAGGTACGCCCATGCCCCCGCTGCGCACCGCCCTCCTCCAGAGCTCCGGCTTCCTCGGCGACGTCGCCGAGAACCTCAAGGCTCTCGACGAGGCCGCCGAGCGCGCCGCACAGGCGGGGGCCGGGCTGCTGGTCACCTCGGAGATGTTCCTGACCGGCTACGCGCTCGACCTCGACGCCGTCCCCGGCCTCGCCGAGGCGAGCGACGGCGACTCCGCCCGCACCATCGGCGAGATCGCCCGCCGCCACGGCCTCGCGGTCCTCTACGGCTACCCCGAGCGCGACGGCGACACGGTCTACAACTCCGCCCAGCTCATCGGCCCCGACGGCGCGTCCCTGGCGAACTACCGCAAGACCCACCTCTTCGGCTGCTTCGAGCAGGACGCCTTCACCCCCGGCGACACCCCCGTCGTCCAGGCCGACCTCGGCGGCATCCGCATCGGCATCATGATCTGCTACGACGTGGAGTTCCCCGAGAACGTCCGCGCCCACGCGCTCGTCGGCACCGACCTCCTCCTCGTGCCGACCGCCCAGATGCACCCCTTCCAGTTCGTCGCCGAGCACCTCGTCCCCGTCCGGGCCTTCGAGAACCAGATGTACGTCGCGTACGTCAACCGCACCGGACCCGAGGGCGAGTTCGAGTTCGTCGGCCTCAGCTGCCTGGCGAGCCCCGACGGCACCACCCGCACCCGCGCCGGCCGCGGCGAGGAAATGGTGTTCGGCGAGGTCGACCCCGAGCTGCTCGGCGTCTCGCGCGAGAACAACCCGTACCTGCGCGACCGCCGGCCCGGGCTCTACGCCTCGCTCGTCTGACCCGCACCAGCCCCCCGCCCCACCCCGCCCCCACCGCTCCACCCCCCGAGCCCTGCCCGCAAGGAGTCGTACCCCATGACGTCCACGGTGCCCACCACCGCCGTCCCGCACAGCGACGGACAGCCGCCGATCACCATGTTCGGTCCGGACTTCCCGTACGCCTACGACGACTTCCTCGCCCACCCGGCGGGCCTCGGCCAGATACCCGCGACCGAGTTCGGCACGGAGGTCGCCGTCATCGGCGGCGGACTCTCCGGCATCATCTCGGCCTACGAGCTCATGAAGATGGGCCTCAAGCCCGTCGTCTACGAGGCCGACCAGATCGGCGGCCGCCTGCGCACCGTCGGCTTCGAGGGCGCCGAGACCGAGGGCCTCACCGCCGAGATGGGCGCCATGCGCTTCCCGCCCTCCTCCACGGCCCTGCAGCACTACATCGACCTCGTCGGCCTGGTCACCGAGCCCTTCCCGAACCCGCTCGCCGAGGCCACCCCCTCCACGGTCGTCGACCTCAAGGGCGAGACCCACTACGCGGAGACCATCGCGGACCTCCCGCAGATCTACCGCGACGTCGCCGAGGCCTGGAACGCCTGCCTCGACGAGGGCGCCGACTTCTCCGACATGAACACCGCGATGCGCGAGCGGGACGTCCCGCGCATCCGCGAGATCTGGGCCAAGCTCGTCGAGAAGCTCGACGACGAGACCTTCTACGGCTTCCTGTGCAAGTCGGAGGCCTTCAAGTCCTTCCGCAAGCGCGAGATCTTCGGCCAGGTCGGCTTCGGCACCGGCGGCTGGGACACCGACTTCCCGAACTCGATCCTCGAGATCCTGCGCGTCGTCTACACCGAGGCCGACGACCACCACCGCGGCATCGTCGGCGGCTCGCAGCAGCTGCCGCTGCGCCTGTGGGAGCGCGAGCCCGAGAAGATCGTCCACTGGGCCCAGGGCACCTCCCTGTCCTCCCTCCACGGCGGCACCCCGCGTCCGGCCGTGACCCGCCTGCACCGCACCGCCGGCAACCGCATCACCGTCACCGACGCCTCCGGCGACATCCGCACCTACCGCGCCGCGATCTTCACGGCCCAGTCCTGGATGCTGCTGTCGAAGATCGAGTGCGACGACACGCTGTTCCCGATCGACCACTGGACGGCGATCGAGCGCACCCACTACATGGAGTCGTCCAAGCTGTTCGTCCCCGTCGACCGGCCGTTCTGGCTGGACAAGGACGAGGAGACCGGCCGCGACGTCATGTCGATGACGCTGACCGACCGCATGACCCGCGGCACCTACCTCCTGGACAACGGCCCCGACAAGCCGGCCGTCATCTGCCTGTCGTACACCTGGTGCGACGACAGCCTCAAGTGGCTGCCGCTGTCCGCGAACGAGCGGATGGAGGTCATGCTGAAGTCCCTCGGCGAGATCTACCCCAAGGTCGACATCCGCCGCCACATCATCGGCAACCCGGTCACCGTCTCCTGGGAGGACGAGCCCTACTTCATGGGCGCGTTCAAGGCCAACCTCCCCGGCCACTACCGCTACCAGCGCCGCCTGTACACCCACTTCATGCAGGACCGCCTCCCCGAGGACAAGCGCGGCATCTTCCTCGCGGGCGACGACATCTCCTGGACGGCCGGCTGGGCCGAGGGCGCGGTCCAGACCGCCCTGAACGCCGTCTGGGGCGTCATGCACCACCTCGGCGGGTCCACGGACTCCACCAACCCGGGCCCGGGCGACGTCTACGACGAGATCGCCCCGGTCGAACTCCCGGAGGACTGATCCTCCCGGCCCCCCCGGGCCCCTGATCACGGGCCGCCGCCCCGCGCCGTCAGCACGCGGGCCGGCGGCCCGTTCTCACACCCGCGTCCCCGCGCCTCGTTCTCCTGGCCGCGTCCCCGCGCCGCGGGCGCCGGGGGCGCTCAGCACTGCCACAGCAGCGCGGCACGGCCGCAGCCGCCGCACACGTGGGCGTACGCCTTGCCGGACCCGAAGTTCATGGCCGTGACCGGGTCCGGCCCCTCCTCCAGGCCCGCCGCGAACCCCATCGGCCGGGCGCACGCGGGGCAGTCGGGGGTCTCGTCGTACTGCAGCCAGTCCGGCTCGCCGCCGAGCGAGCCCAGCACCGCCCGCCCGTCCGCCGCGGCCCCCGCGGGCACGGCGGCCCGTACGGCGCCCAGCCCCAGCACCTCCGGATCCGCACCGCGCGGCACCGGTACGGGCGCCAGCCCCTCGGCGGGCAGCAGCAGGGCCAGGTTCCCGCCCGCGGAGGGACTCCACTGCTCGCACTCGCCGGGCCGGTGCGCGCACATGAACAGGGCCAGCACACCCGTGTCGAGCACGATCTGGGCGAGGAACCGCAGCGGGCCCGCGCATGCGCGGCACACGGGCCAGACCATCCCGGCGGGGCCCAGCGGCACCCCGCCGGTCCGGCTGACCGGGGCGTCCTGGGCGACCGGCCCGCCGTCGAGGAGAAGTGTCGTCATGGCCGGAATCTATCGACCGGCCCTGACAGCGGCCCGGGCCGGGCCCTACGGCGCCCGGGCGCCGTGTCAGCCCCGCGGGGTCAGCAGGCAGCGGCCGACCAGGCCTACGCCCGCGTCCAGGGAGTCCGCGAACTCCTCGGCCAGGTCCGGCGCCCGGCGCAGCGTCCACAGCAGCCGGGCCGCCGACCAGGCCCCCGCGCGGGCCCGCTCCAGGCTCCACGAGCCGACCAGGTGGGTCAGCGGGTCGGCGATCTCCAGCAGGTCCGGACCCGGCATCAGGTCCTCGCGGATGTGCTCCTCCAAGGAGACCAGCGTGTCGCCGACCCGGTCGAAGTCCGCCTCCAGAGCGCGCGGTTCGCAGCCCAGCTCACCGCACGTGGCCACCACCGCGAGCGCCAGGTCGTGGCCGATGTGCGCGTTGATCCCGGCCAGCGCGTGCTGGAGCGGCCGGATCCCGGGGTGGCGGCGGTACTGCAGCAGCGGACGCCAGCAGGCCGGCGCCCGGTCCGCCTCCACCGCCGTCAGGTACCGCTCCGCGAAGCGCACGCTGAGCGTCGCCGCCCGCCGCGGCGCCGGGAAGCCCCCGTGCTCGATCCGATGGTGCAGGGTCTCCGTCACCGTCAGGTAGACCCGGTTGAAGACGGCGACGCCGTCCTGCGGCGGGAGCCGCTCCTCCAGGGCGCGCATCCGCGCCAGCACCGCTTCCATGGGAGGCAGGGTCGCAGGCGCCGGCGCGGATCCGGGGAACTTGGCCGGACGCTTCCCCGGTTCGGGCGAAACCCCGTCAACGCCGCTTGTCCTCCGCCTCCCCGTCGTCGTCGTAGGCGGACGTGCCGGCGTCGAGCAGGGGCTCCTGCGGCTTCAGGTGCGCGGGGGCGAGGCACCGCAGCGCGTGGTAGCCGCCGATCACCACGATCGTGCCGAGCGCGATGCCGCCCAGCTCGAAGCTGTCGGTGATCTGCAGCTTCACCCCGCCGACACCGATGATGATGCCCGCCGCGGCCGGCACCAGGTTCAGCGGATTGCGCAGGTCCACCCGCCCGTTGACCCAGATCTGGGCGCCGAGCAGGCCGATCATGCCGTACAGGATGACGGTGATGCCGCCGAGGACGCCGCCCGGGATCGCCGCGACGACCGCCCCGAACTTCGGGCACAGGCCGAAGAGCAGCGCGAAGCCCGCCGCCGCCCAGTAGGCCGCCGTGGAGTAGACCCGGGTGGCCGCCATGACGCCGATGTTCTCGGAGTACGTGGTGTTGGGCGGGCCGCCGACCGCCGTGGACAGCATCGACGCCGCGCCGTCCGCCGCGATGGCCGTGCCCAGCTTGTCGTCGAGGGGATCGCCGGTCATCTCGCCCACGGCCTTGATGTGCCCCGCGTTCTCGGCGATCAGCGCGATCACCACGGGCAGGGCGATCAGGATCGCCGACCACTCGAAGGACGGCCCGTGGAAGGACGGCAGACCGATCCAGTCGGCCTTCGCGACCGCGGAGAGGTCCAGACGCCAGTGGTCCACGGCCGCCTCCCCGCCCACCGTCGAGTGGATCTTGCCGAAGAGCAGGTCGAAGAGCCAGGAGATCGCGTACCCGAAGACCAGCCCCAGGAAGATCGCGATGCGCGACCAGAAGCCGCGCAGGCACACCACGGCGAACCCGGTGAACAGCATGGTCAGCAACGCCGTCCACTGGTCCTGCGGCCAGTACGTCGACGCCGTCACCGGCGCCAGGTTGAAGCCGATCAGCATCACCACCGCGCCCGTCACGATCGGCGGCATCGCCGTGTGGATGACGCGCGCGCCGAAGCGCCGTACCGCGAGACCGGCGAGGAACAGCGCGACGCCGACGACGAACACGGCGCCCGTGACGACCGCGCTGTCCCCGCCCGACGCCCGGATGGCCGCCGCCACGCCGACGAAGGACAGCGAGCAGCCCAGGTACGAGGGCACCCGGCCGCGCGTCGCGAGCAGGAAGATCACCGTCGCGATGCCGGACATCATGATGGCCAGGTTCGGATCCAGGCCCATCAGGACCGGCGCGACGAAACTCGCGCCGAACATCGCCACGACGTGCTGGGCGCCCAGCCCGGCGGTCCGCGGCCACGACAGCCGCTCCTCCGGCCGGACCACCGCGCCGGGGGCGGGAGTCCGCCCGTCTCCGTGCAGGGTCCAGCCCACGCCGAGGCCCATGTTCCACTCCTCTGTGCCGGTCTTCCCGGTCATCCGGACGAGCGCGGCCGAAGCCGCGCACACATCGAAGCCGCAGTGCACGGAGTGCCGCTGCGGCCACCGACATATTAAGGCCGTATATCGGCAGGTTCATCCCGCTCAGCCGGACCGGCCTTCCCGGCGGACCCGCCCCCGGACCGCCCCACCGGCGGCTTCGGGCGCAGCACCGCGGCACCCACCACCAGCGCGAACGCCAGCACGGTCACCAGAGCGAACGACACCACCAGCGAGGTCGCGTCCGCCACCGCGCCGATCGCCGACGGCGCGATCAGCCCCGAGGTGTACGTGATCGTCGCGACACCCGCGATCGCCTGCGCCGGAGCCGGCCCGCTGCGCCCCGCCGCGGCGAAGGCCAGCGGGACCACCACCGCGATCCCGAGCCCGATCAGCCCGAACCCGGCCAGGGCCCCGGCAGGATGCCGGACCCCGATGACGAGCAGGCCGCCGAGGGTGGCCAGCACCCCGCCCGCGCGCACCGTGCGCACCGGCCCGAAGCGGTCCACCACCCGGTCGCCGACGAGCCTGGCCACCGCCATGGTCAGCGCGAAGGCGGTGGTCGAGGCGGCCGCGAGACCCGCGTCCGTGTGCAGGACGTCCCGCAGGTAGACCGCCGACCAGTCCAGGCTCGCGCCCTCGGCGAACACCGCGCAGAAGCCGATCGCGCCGATCAGCAGCGCGGACCTCGGCGGCAGCGCGAAGTGCGGGGGTGCCTGCGCGTCCCCGTCGCTGCGCAGGTCCAGCACACCCTGTACGGCGACCAGCCCGCCCGCGGTCAGGACGAGCGCGGCGACCAGGTGGTGCAGCCGGGCGTCCGTCCCGGCGTGCGCGGCGACCGTACCGGCCGCGGACCCGAGCAGCGCGCCCACGCTCCACATGCCGTGCAGGGAGGACATGATCGAGCGACCCAGCCGGTTCTCGGTCTCCACGCCCAGCGCGTTCATCGCCACGTCCGACATGCCGGCGGTGGCCCCGTAGAAGAGGAGCGCCAGACACAGCAGGGGCAGGCTCGGGGCGAGGGCCGGCAGGATCAGCGAGAGGGTCCACAGCACCAGCAGCCCCCGCAGCGCGGCCCGCGCGCCGAAGCGGTGGTTGATCCGCCCGGCCAGCGGCATCGCGAGCGCGGCGCCCACGGCGGGGAAGGCGAGCGCCAGCCCCAGCGTGCCCGCGCTGAGCTGGGCATGCTCCTGGATCCACGGGATCCGGGTGGCGAAGGAGCCGGTGACG
This sequence comes from Streptomyces amritsarensis, assembly GCF_001953875.1. Taxonomy (GTDB): domain Bacteria; phylum Actinomycetota; class Actinomycetes; order Streptomycetales; family Streptomycetaceae; genus Streptomyces; species Streptomyces amritsarensis. The sequence goes on along the minus strand of NZ_MQUR01000121.1, from coordinate 1,988 downwards.
GCGCCGTGCACGCAGAACACGGCGGCGATGGCATGGCGGGCACGGCGCAGGCGTGCCGGGCTGAGGTCGGTGTCCCCGGTCATGACGCATAAACTATCAGGGACCCTGCCTGATAGATAACGGCTGCGACTCCTAGGATGGGCGCCGTGACTCCAGCCCACGCCCCGGTACCGTCCCCCGCCTCACCCAGCACGGCCCGTGCCATCAACGACCGCCTCGCCCTGCAACTCCTCCAGGACGCCGGGCCGCTGACGGCAACCCAGCTCAAGACCATGACCGGCCTCTCCCGCCCCTCCGTCGCCGACCTCGTCGACCGGCTCACCGAGGCGGGCCTCATCGAGGTCGTCGGCGAATCCGGCGCACAGCGACGCGGCCCCAACGCCAAGCTCTACGGAATCGTCGCCGGCCGCGCCCACCTCGCCGCCCTCGACGTCCGCACCGACCGGGTCACCGCCGTCGTCACCGACCTGCTCGGCCACCCCCTGGCCGAAGCCGCCCTGCCCGTCGGCGCACCCGAGGACGCGGTCGCGGCCCTGCTGCGCACCGCCCACGAGGCCGGCGCCGCCGCACTGCACACCGTCGTCGTGGGCGCCCCGGGCCTGGTCGCCCCCGCCACCGGCGAACTCCGCGACACCATCGGCCTCCCGGCCTGGCACCGGGACCTGGTCGCGGCCCTCCAGCGGACCCTGCCCGCCGTCGTGGCCGTCGAGAACGAGACCAACCTGGCCGCCCTCGCCGAGCAGCGCCTCGGCGTCGCCCGCGACCTGGACTCCTTCGTCCTGCTGTGGCTCGGCGCCGGCGTGGGCGCGGCCGTCGTCCTGGACGGCCGGCTGCGCCGGGGCGCCTCCGGCGGGGCGGGCGAGATCGGCTTCCTCCCCGTCCCCGGCACCGGCGGGCTGCCCTCGGCCGTCGACTGCGCGGGCGGCTTCCACGCCCTGGCCGGCCGGGACGCCGTGACCGCGCTGGCCCGCGAACACGGCTATGCCGGCGCGGTGGAACAGGCCGTCGCGGGAGCCGCCGGCGAACCCTTCCTCGAAGCCCTCGCCGAACGCCTCGCCCTGGGCGCGGCGGCCGCCGCCGCCCTCCTCGACCCGGGCTGCGTGGTCCTGGCCGGAGAACTCGGCCGCGCGGGCGGCCCCGCCCTGGCCGCCCGCGTCTCCCACCGCCTGGCCGAACTCACCCCGGTCCCGACGGAGATCCGCGCCACGACCCTGGGCGACCCGGCAGTCTTGGCGGGCGCCCGCCTGGCAGCCCGAGAGGCGGCCCAGCGGGTGCTGTTCGGCGCATGAGGGCACGCATCCCCGGCTGCTGACGTGACCGGTCAACGGGGCATGCGCCGCCCCAGCTCCCGGGCCTTCTCACGCAGTCCCGCCCCCCAGGCTCCGCCGCCCTCAGCGACCGGCCACCTTGTGTCCGCGGAAACCTGCACGTCCTCGAAGGCTGCCGGAAGGGTCCCGAGCCGCGCCCAGTCCAGCCTGATGCCGGCGCGCTCTGCGAGCACCAGCATCGTCGCGGTGAAGCCTTCGGAAAGCGCGAGGATGACGGCGTGGCCCGCTTTCCGGTGCTGCGCCAACAGGGCATGGACGAACGCATCGAGTGCGACTGGGTCGATCTGGCACTCGTCGTTCTCCATCGGCCCGATACCGGAGGGGAGCCCGAGCTCCGCCTCGAAGACCGGCACGTGGCGCCGGAACAGCCGCGAGGCGCCGCTGGAAGGGTTCCACAGGGTTTCGTCGCCCAGGTCGAAGTATTGACTCACCACGGCACCTCTCTCAACTGATCATGACGTGGCAGCGTATCGAGCGGGCCGTTGCGGGCCCCCGGAACAGGCGAACCGGGGTGGTACGCGAAGCGGGGGGTACGCGGAGCGGGGGGCAGGTGGGGCGGGAGTTGGTGGGACGGGAGTTGGTGGGACGGGAGTTGGTGGGACGGGAGTGGGTGGGGTGGGGGTGGAGGCGCGGGCCTGGGTGGGGGCGGGCTCCGGTGGG
>NZ_MQUR01000050.1 GCF_001953875.1 Streptomyces amritsarensis | reverse complement strand
GTACGAGGCATCGTTCGACCTCGGACGTTAAAGAACAAGTTAGGGTCGGGGCCGCGCCATGGCTTTCACGAAGGCCTTCTCGACGTCGAGGGTGGACAGGACGCCGTAGATGGCGCCGCCGGGTTCGAGGACGAGGTATTCGGTGGCGGGGTTGGCGCGGAGGTGGTCGAGGAGTTCTTCGCCGGTGAGTTCCGCGGAAACCTTCATGCCGTCGGTGAGGTCCTGGGCGAGGGTGCTGACGGCGACCCAGGGGCGGCGGTGTTCGGGGACGGAGGCGATGGCGCTCTCGCGGACGATGGCGGTGGGGTCGCCGTGGCCGTCGACGACGACGAGGGCGCGGGCTCCGGCTTCGTTGGCGCGGCGGAGGGCTTCGCTGAGGGGGGTGGCGTTCTCGACGGGGATGGCGCGGCGGGTGAGGCTGCGGGCGCGCAGTTCGGGGAGGTGTTCGCGCAGTCGGGCCATGCGCAGGCTGTTGCCGGCTCCGGTCCAGATGATGGCGGCGAGGATGGCGGCGAGGAGGGCGTCCATGACGGTGTCCATGCCGCCGATCTCCTCGGTGCGGTTGCCGAGGAGTCCGGTGTGGGTGAGCAGGGGGAGGCCGAGGAGGACGGCGACGGCGAGGGCGCGGCCGACCCAGGCGGCGGCGACGGTGCCGGCCATGGGTTTGCCGGTGATGCCCCAGATGACGGCGCGGAGCATGCGGCCGCCGTCGAGGGGGAGGCCGGGGAGCAGGTTGAAGGCGGCGACGAGCAGGTTGGAGATCATCAGGCCGGCGAGGAGGACGCCGGGGACGGTGGCCGGGTCGACGGCTTCCATGCCGAGGTAGAAGCCGCCGGCGAGGAGGAGGGAGAGCAGGGGGCCGACGAAGGCGAGGACGAATTCGCGGCCGGGGGTCTCGGACTCCTTCTCGATCTCGGAGACTCCGCCGAAGAACTGGAGCTGGATGCGGCGGACGGGGAGTTTGAAGCGGAGGGCGGCGACGGTGTGGGCGAGTTCGTGGACGAGGACGGAGGCGTAGAAGGCGACGGCGAAGAAGAGGGAGACGAGGTAGCGGACGGGTCCGAGGTCGGGCAGGACGCGGTCGAGCTGGTCTCCGAAGACCCAGGTGATGAGGGCGGCGACGAGGAACCAGCTGGGTGAGACGTAGACGGGCACGCCGAAGGGGCGGCCCATGAGGAGTCCGCCGCCCGGTCCCGAGCGCCGGTTGTCGCGCTCGCCGGTCTGGTCGGTGTCTGCCACGTCTGTCCTTCGTTCGGTGCTGGGGGTTCACGGGTGGTTCTCGTCGTGTACGGCGCGGTGTGCGTAGCGCCTGGTGATGCTCCGATCATGCAGTGCGAGGGGGCTTTGCGTCGATGGTATGCGCGTGCTGTCCGTGGCGGGTCGTAGGGTTTTGTGCATGACGACGAGCCCCGGTGCCGTGCCTGGCGCGGCCGAAGCCGCAAGCCCGAGTGCTGTGGCACCCTCTTCGCTCTCTCCTTCCCGGGCGAGCGATTTCATGCAGTGCCCGCTGCTGTACCGGTTCCGGGTGATCGACAAGCTGCCGGAGAAGCCGAGTGCGGCGGCCACGCGGGGGACGCTGGTGCACGCGGTGCTGGAGCGGCTCTTCGATCATCCCGCGCAGGAGCGGACGGCGCTGCGGGCGAAGGGGCTGGTCCCGGGGCAGTGGGACCGGTTGCTGGAGTCGCGGCCGGAGCTGGCGGAGCTGTTCCCGGAGGGTGACGAGGGGGTGGCGCTGGCGCGGTGGCTGACGGAGGCGGAGGCGCTGGTCGAGCGGTGGTTCACGTTGGAGGACCCGACGCGGCTGGAGCCGGTGGAGCGGGAGTTCTTCGTGGAGACGGAGCTGGAGTCGGGGCTGCGGCTGCGCGGGATCATCGACCGGGTGGACGTGGCGCCGACGGGTGAGGTGCGGATCGTCGACTACAAGACGGGGAAGGCGCCGCGGCCGGAGTATGCCGAGGGTGCGCTGTTCCAGATGAAGTTCTACGCGCTGGTGGTGTGGCGGCTGAAGCGGGTCGTGCCGCGGCGGCTGCAGCTGGTGTATCTGGGCAGCGGGGATGTGTTGACGTACGACCCGGTGGTGGCGGATCTGGAGCGGGTGGAGCGCAAGCTGCTGGCGCTGTGGGAGGCCATCGGGGAGGCGACGGTGTCGGGTGAGTGGCGGCCGCGGCCGACGAAGCTGTGCGGCTGGTGCGACCATCAGGCCTCGTGTCCGGAGTTCGGCGGGACTCCGCCGGTGTATCCCCTGCCGGTCGTGCCGAGGCCGGCCGGGAGTCCGGAGATTTCTTGATCGTCCGGTCAGGGCAGAATGGGCGTGTCCGCCGAAGCCGTCCGACGAATACGAGGTATCGCCCGTGGCCATCCGCGTTCTTCTGGTCGATGACCAGCCCCTGTTGCGCACCGGCTTCCGGATGATTTTGGAGGCGGAGCAGGATCTGGCGGTGGTCGGTGAGGCGGGGGACGGCCTGCAGGCGCTGGACCAGGTGCGGGCGCTGCAGCCGGACGTGGTGCTGATGGACATCCGGATGCCGCGGATGGACGGGGTCGAGGCGACGCGCCGGATCACCGGTCCGGGCCGGGACGGTCCGGCGAAGGTGTTGGTGCTGACGACGTTCGACCTGGACGAGTACGTGGTGGAGGCGCTGCGGGCGGGGGCGAGCGGGTTCCTGTTGAAGGATGCTCCGGCGGGTGAGCTGGTGCAGGCGATCCGGGTGGTGGCGGCGGGTGAGGCGATGCTGGCGCCGAGCATCACGCGGCGGCTGCTGGACAAGTACGCGGGGCACCTGCCGTCGGGTGAGGAGCGTGTGCCGGACGCGCTGGGGACGCTGACCGAGCGCGAGGTGGAGGTGCTGAAGCTGGTGGCGCGGGGCCTGTCGAATGCGGAGATCGCGGCGGATCTGTTCGTGAGCGAGACGACGGTCAAGACGCATGTGGGGCACGTCCTGACGAAGCTGGGGTTGCGTGACCGGGTGCAGGCTGCGGTGTACGCGTACGAGAGCGGTCTGGTGCGTCCGGGGGCGCAGTAGTCTCCCGCCGGTTCGGCGGGGGCCGGCCGCCGGTTCGGCGGGGGCTGTTCCCGGGAACGGGCGCGGGGCCGTACGCGCGGGCATGGCTCGCGTGTACGGCCCCGTGGTGTGTCCGGGGGCGGCCCGGGTCAGCCCTTGCTGATCTCCCAGAAGCGGAAGACCGTGGAGGCGTCCAGGGACCACTGCAGGCCGTTGACGTTCTGGCGGGTGACGGCGTACTGCTTGCCCTGCCAGAGCGGGAGGAGCGGGAGCTCCTCGGCGACGATGTCCTGGAGTCGGTTGTAGTCGGTGTTGGCCGCGGTGCGGTCGGACTTCGCGGAGGTCGACGGGATGATCGTCCCGGTGATCTCCTTGTTGTCGTAGTTGTTGTTCAGGACGTTGCCCGGGCCGAAGAACGGCTGGGTGAAGTTGTCGGCGTCCGGGTAGTCGGGGACCCAGCCCTTGACGTAGATGCCGTACTTGCCGGCCTGGATGTCCTGCTCGTACTGCTCGTACTCGACGGACTTGACGTCGGCCTCGAAGAGGCCGCTGTCGTTGAGCTGCTTGGCGATGACCTCGAACTGCTGGTCGGTGGAGGGGCCGTAGCGGGAGGGGGTCGAGTACAGGGTGACCTTGACCTTGCCGGTGATGTTCGCGGCCTTGAGGACGGCCTTGGCCTTCTCGGGCTGCGGGCTGCCGCCGTAGCGGTCGAAGAAGGGCGTGGTGTGGCCGGCGATGCCGGTGGGGACGATGGAGTAGAGCGCGGTGGCGGTGCCGGCGTACACGTCCTTGACGAGGGCTTCGCGGTCCACGAGGTAGGCGATGGCCTTGCGGACGGGGAGCTTGCCGACGACCGGGTCGTTCATGTTGAAGACCATGTGCTCGACCTCGGCACCGGTGCCCTGGACGACGTCGACCTTCTCGTCGCCGGTCTTGCTGGAGGCGAGGGCGGCGATGTCCTTGGCGGCGAGGCCGCGGAAGGCGAAGTCGACGGCTCCGCTCTCCAGGGTGGTCTTGAGGCCGGCCTGGTCGCCGTTGAAGAACTTCAGGGTGACGCCGGTGTTCTTGGCCTTGGCCTTGCCGGTGTAGGACTCGTTGACGGAGAAGCTGGCGCTCTTCTCGGTGAAGGAGTCGAGCTTGTAGACGCCGGAGCCGATGGCCTTGTTGTCGGTGCGGAGCTTGTCGGCCGGGTATTCGCGGTGGTCGACGATGGAGCCCGCACCCGAGGCGATCTTGCTCGGGAAGGTGGCGTCGGAGTTCTTGAGGCGGAAGACGACGGTCTTGTCGTCGGGGGCGTCGATGCCGGCGATCGAGGCGAGCATGACGGCGGGGCCGTTCTCGTCGTTGATCTTCAGCGTGCGCTCGAAGGAGTGCTTGACGTCCTTCGAGGTGAGCTCGTTGCCGTTGCTGAACTTCAGGTCGGGCTTGAGCGTGCACTTGAAGAGCTTGCTGTCGCCGCCCTCGAAGCCGCAGCTCTGGGCCGCGTCGGGCTCGGGGGTGGTTCCGCCCTTGGGGAAGCTCAGCAGCGACTGGTAGACGTTGTTGAAGAGCAGCCAGGAGCCCGGGTCGTAGCCGGACGCCGGGTCGGTGGACTTCACCTTGTCGGATATGCCCATGACCACGCCCTTGCCGCTGCCGGCATTGGAGCCATCGGTCGAGCCGCAACCGCTGAGCAGCGCGGCGGCGGTGGCTGCGCCGAGCGGGGCCGCCAGCCACTGGTTACGTCGATTCACGCGAACGTCCTTCACAGTCGAACTGTTTCGTTGCTCCGGCCCGCGACACCCGCTGCCGGTCTGTGCCTTGCTCAGCCGCTTACGCCACGGCCGAGCTCCCACAACTGGAGGTCGGAGATGGCGTTGACCGACCACTCCACTCCGGTGATCCCGTCGCGTGCGGCGACGTACTGCTTGCCCTGCCACAGGGGCAGGACGGGTACGTCCTCGGCGACGATGTCCTGCATCTCCGTGATCGCGGGGGCGGCGACGTTGCGGTCGACCGCGCGCCGGGATTCGGGGAGGAGCCTGGTGCGCACCGCGTTGTTGGCGTACGGCGTGCCCAGGAAGTTGTCCTGCTCCAGGAACGGGGCGAGGAAGTTGTCGGCGTCGGGGTAGTCGGGGAACCAGCCGAGCCCGTAGGCGGCGTGGTCGCCCTTCTTCTGCTTGGGGCGGAAGTCCGCCCACTCGCTGCCCTGGACGGTGATGTCGAACAGCTGGGTGGCGTTGAGCTGGGCCTTGAGGGCCTCGAACTCGGCCGCCGTGCCGTCGCCGTAGTGGTCGGTGGTGTAGTGCAGCGTCAGCTTGACGGGGGTTTTGATCCCGGCTTCCTTCAGCAGCGCGGCGGCCTTGGGCGTGTTGCCGTCGCCGTACTTGTTGTAGAAGGAGTTGACGTGGCCGGTCACGCTGGTGGGGACCAGCGAGTAGAGCGGCTGGGCGGACTTGCCGTACACCTTGGAGATGAGCGCGCTGCGGTCGACGGCGGCGGCGAGCGCCTGGCGCACGGCCTTGTCCTTGACGACGGGCGCGTCGGTGTTGAAGCCGATGTAGCGGATCTCCAGGCCGGGCATCGGGACCAGCTTGACGCCCTTGGGCGGGTTGGCGCTGAGCTCGGTGATCTGGGCGGGCGACAGGGTGCGGGAGACCATGTGGATCTTCCCGTCGGTGAGGGCCTTGCCCATGGCCGGGGAGTCGGGGTAGGTGCGCAGTTCGACCTTGTCGTTCTGCAGCTTGATGTCGCCCTTGTAGTGGGGGTTCTTGCTGAAGACGGCGCGGACGAGGCGGTTCTCCTTGACCTCGGCCTTCATGGTGTAGGGCCCGGAGCCGTCCACTGCGAAGCCCTCGCGGAGCTTCTTGGCGTCGTAGTTCTTCTCGCTGACGATGCCGGCGGCGGGGGTGGAGAGCTTGAAGGGGAAGGTCGCGTCGGGTGTCTTCAGGTGGAAGATCACGGTGTCCTCGCCCTTGACCTCGACGTTGTCGAGGGTGGAGAGCAGCGAGGAGGGGCCGTTCTCGTCCTTGATGGCGAGGACCCGGTCGATGGAGAACTTGACGTCCTTGGCGGTGAGCGGGTCGCCGCTGGCGAACTTCAGGCCGGGGCGCAGGGTGCAGCGGTAGCTTTCGTTGCCGGAGTCGGTGAAGCGGCATGCGGAGGCCGCTTCGGGGACGGGCTGGCCGCCGCCGCGCGGGGTGTGCATCAGCGTCTGGACGGTCTGGCGCAGGATGTTCCAGGCGCCGGCGTCGTAGGCGTAGGCGGGGTCGAAGGGGGCGGGAGCGAAGTCTGCGGCCTCGAACCGGTCGGTGGTCCCGACGACGATGGCCGCGGATCCTGCTCCTCCGCCGCTCGCTGTGCCGCATGCGGCCAGCGCGGGGGTGAGCAGTCCGGCCGCGGCCGTCAGCACCATGGTCTTGCGGTTCATGCTGGAAGTACTCCCTGTAACCGGCACTTGGTCAAAGCGGTGTGAAGGGCACTTCGCGGCGGTCGCCCGTTCGGGGCGGAACGATCGGGCCGGTGATGTGACGATCGGTCCACGCGGTCCGGCACAGGGGTGTGTGTCCGGGACGCGGCTGGGTGCGGCGCAGTGCCCGGCTCGACACTAGTGGTCCGGGGCGGGATGGCTGGAACTGGCCGGACTTGGGGCGTAATCGCACCGTGATCGGAGCGAACTGCCTGTTCACAGGCAGGGCTGCGCAGATTCGGTCAGGGGCTGATCAATGTGGACACATTGGAAGCCGCGGGGGCCCTCGGACAGGCCCGTCGAGGGTGTGACGCGTGACCAAGGTCACCCTGTGCGACGACCCCGGAGGGGATGGAATTTCAGCCTCCGGGGCCTTCGGCGGAAGATCCTTCCGTCAGGACCCGCCTCGACCGGCTTCCGTTCGGCACGGAGCGTATTCGAGGGATTCCGTTGCGTGGCAATGCATACCGATGTAGGGCACTGCATGCCGATGTGTCCGCTTGGGTGGCGGCGGGCCCCGGACCGGGAGCGGGCCGGGCGCCGGCCAGGCCCGTCCGTCACTCTCAGTTCATGGGGGCGATGAGCGAGCGCAGGAACGCCAGGTCGACGTCCTCCAGCGAGCGGACGACCGTACGCCCCGGTGCCGGTTCGATCACGCCGACCGAGGGGACGGCCACGACCCGGCAGCCGGCGGCCTCCGCGGCCGCCACACCGGTGCGGGTGTCCTCGATGACCGCGCACCGCGAGGGGTGCGCGCCCAGCGTCCGCGCGGCGAGCAGGTACGGGTCGGGGTGCGGCTTGGTACGGACCACCTCGTCGCCGGCGACGGTCAGCGTGAACCGGTCGCGGCCGAGGGTGAGCAGGACCCGGTCGATGACGCGGCGGTGGGAGGCGGAGACGAGCGCGGTGGGCACGTTGTGCCGGGCCAGCTCGGCCAGCAGCCGCTCGGCGCCCGGCATCAGCGGCACCCGGTCGGCGATGCGGGCCTCGAAGCGCTCGTTGAGCAGGACGCTCAGCTCGGCGATGGTGATGGCGGCCCCCGTGGCCTCGATCAGGAAGCCGGCGCTGCGGGTCATGGGCCCCCCGACGACCTCGTCGCGCCAGGCGTCCTCGAGCCGGTGGCCGAGCTCGCGGAAGACCTCCGCCTCGATCTCCCACCAGAAGCCCTCGGTGTCCACCAGGGTGCCGTCCATGTCGAGCAGCACCGCCTGCAGGGCCGAGCCGTCGGCCGTGCGGGTGACCGGGGCGGGAACGGTGCTCGTCATGCGCATGCCTCTCCGAAGGGACGAGAAGGCCGGTCACCTCTTCCTCGGGGCATACCACCCCTCGGAACAGGCGACCGGCCTGTATGGGACCGACAAGTGTACGTCGGCGGAGCTCAGCGTGCGTTGAAATACTTCGCTTCGGGGTGGTGGATCACGATCGCGTCCGTCGACTGCTCCGGGTGGAGCTGGAACTCCTCCGAGAGGTGGACGCCGATCCGCTCCGGCTGGAGGAGGTCGGCGATCTTCGCGCGGTCCTCCAGGTCGGGGCAGGCGCCGTAGCCGAGGGAGAAGCGGGCACCCCGGTACTTGAGGTCGAACATGTCCTCGACCTTCGCCGGGTCCTCGCCGCCGAATCCGAGCTCGGCGCGGACCCGGGCGTGCCAGTACTCGGCCATGGCCTCGGCGAGCTGGACGGACAGGCCGTGCAGCTCCAGGTACTCGCGGTAGGAGTCGGACGCGAACAGCTCGGCAGTCGCCTCGCCGATCTTCGAGCCGACGGTGACCACCTGGAGGCCGACGACGTCGGTCTCGCCGGACTCCTCCGGGCGGAAGAAGTCCGCGAGGCACAGGCGGCGGCCGCGGCGCTGGCGCGGGAAGGTGAAGCGGGTCCGCTCGTTGCCGGCGTCGTCGAGGATGATCAGGTCCTCGCCCTTGGAGACGCAGGGGAAGTAGCCGTAGACGACGGCCGCCTCCAGCAGGTTCTCGGTGTGCAGCTTCTCCAGCAGGCCGCGCAGGCGCGGGCGGCCCTCGCTCTCGACGAGCTCCTCGTAGGTGGCGCCGCCGGCGCGGGCCTGCTTCAGGCCCCACTGGCCCTTGAAGAGGGCGCCCTCGTCCAGCCAGGAGGCGTAGTCCTTGAGCGGGATGCCCTTGACCACCCGGGTGCCCCAGAACGGCGGGGTGGGCACCGGGTTGTCGACACAGACGTCGGAGCGGCCGCCGGTCTCCTCCGGCTCCTCCACCTGGAGGGCGGGAGTGTCCCGCTTGGCGACGCGGCGCTGCTTGAGCTCGGGCAGGGTGGCGCCCGGCACGCCGCGCTTGACGGCGATGAGGGCGTCCATGAGGCGCAGGCCCTCGAAGGCGTCGCGGGCGTAGCGGACCTCGCCCTCGTAGATCTCGTGGAGGTCCTGCTCGACGTAGGCGCGGGTGAGGGCGGCGCCGCCGAGGATCACCGGGTAGTCGGCGGCCAGCTTGCGCTGGTTCAGCTCCTCCAGGTTCTCCTTCATGATCACGGTCGACTTCACGAGCAGGCCCGACATGCCGATGACGTCGGCCTTGTGCTCCTGGGCGGCTTCGAGGATCGCCGAGACGGGCTGCTTGATGCCGATGTTGACGACGTTGTAGCCGTTGTTGGTCAGGATGATGTCGACGAGGTTCTTGCCGATGTCGTGGACGTCGCCGCGGACGGTGGCCAGGACGATGGTGCCCTTGCCCTCGTCGTCCGTCTTCTCCATGTGCGGTTCGAGGTAGGCCACCGCCGACTTCATGACCTCGGCGGACTGCAGGACGAAGGGGAGCTGCATCTGGCCGGAGCCGAAGAGCTCGCCGACGACCTTCATGCCCTCCAGGAGGGTGTCGTTGACGATGTCGAGGGCGGGGCGGGTCCGGAGGGCCTCGTCGAGGTCGGCCTCCAGGCCGTTCTTCTCGCCGTCGATGATGCGGCGCTGCAGGCGCTCCTCCAGGGGCAGGGCGAGGAGCTCCTCGGCGCGGCCGGCCTTGAGGGACTTGGTGTTGACGCCCTCGAAGAGGGCCATCAGCTTCTGCAGCGGGTCGTAGTCCTCGGTGCGCCGGTCGTAGATCAGGTCGAGGGCGGTGGAGACCTGCTCCTCGTCGAACCGGGCGATCGGCAGGATCTTGGAGGCGTGGACGATGGCCGAGTCCAGGCCCGCCTTGACGCACTCGTCGAGGAAGACGGAGTTCAGCAGGACGCGGGCGGCCGGGTTCAGGCCGAAGGAGATGTTCGACAGGCCGAGCGTGGTCTGGACGTCGGGGTGGCGTCGCTTGAGCTCGCGGATCGACTCGATCGTGGCGATGCCGTCGCGGCGGGACTCCTCCTGCCCGGTGCAGATGGTGAAGGTCAGCGTGTCGATGAGGATGTCGGACTCGCGGATGCCCCAGTTGGCCGTCAGGTCCTCGATGAGGCGTTCGGCGATGGCGACCTTGTGCTCGACGGTGCGGGCCTGGCCCTCCTCGTCGATGGTCAGCGCGATGAGCGCGGCTCCGTGCTCCTGGGCCAGCCGGGTGACCTTGGCGAAGCGGGACTCGGGCCCGTCGCCGTCCTCGTAGTTCACCGAGTTGATGACCGCGCGGCCGCCGAGCTTCTCCAGGCCCGCCTTGATGACGGGGACCTCGGTGGAGTCCAGGACGATCGGCAGGGTGGAGGCGGTGGCGAAGCGGCCGGCGAGCTCCTCCATGTCGGCGACGCCGTCGCGGCCGACGTAGTCCACGCAGAGGTCGAGCATGTGCGCGCCCTCGCGGATCTGGTCGCGGGCCATCTCGACGCAGTCGTCCCAGCGGCCCTCCAGCATGGCCTCGCGGAACTTCTTGGAGCCGTTGGCGTTGGTGCGCTCGCCGATCGCCATGTAGGAGGTGTCCTGGCGGAAGGGCACGGACTGGTAGAGGGAGGCGGCGCCGGGCTCGGGCCGGGGGTCGCGCTGGACGACGGCCCTGCCGCGGACCCGCTCGACGACCTGGCGCAGGTGCTCCGGGGTGGTGCCGCAGCAGCCGCCGACCAGGGAGAGGCCGTACTCGCGGACGAAGGTCTCCTGGGCGTCGGCGAGCTCGGCGGCGGTCAGCGGGTAGTGCGCGCCGTCCTTGGTCAGGACGGGCAGGCCGGCGTTGGGCATGCAGGAGAGCGGGATGCGGGCGTTGCGCGCGAGGTGGCGCAGGTGCTCGCTCATCTCGGCGGGGCCGGTGGCGCAGTTCAGGCCGATCATGTCGATGCCGAGGGGCTCCAGCGCGGTCAGGGCCGCGCCGATCTCGGAGCCCAGCAGCATGGTGCCGGTGGTCTCGACGGTGACGGAGCAGATCAGCGGGACGTTGACGCCGAGCGCCTCCATGGCGCGGCGGGCGCCGATGATGGAGGACTTGGTCTGCAGGAGGTCCTGGGTGGTCTCGACGAGCAGCGCGTCGGAGCCGCCGGCGAGCAGGCCCTCGGCGTTGGTCTGGTAGGCGTCGCGGATCTGCGCGTAGGTGATGTGGCCGAGCGTGGGCAGCTTGGTGCCGGGGCCCATGGAGCCGAGGACCCAGCGCTGCTGTCCGGTGGAGGCGGTGAAGGAGTCGGCGACCTCGCGGGCGATGCGGGCGCCCGCCTCGGAGAGCTCGAAGTTGCGTTCGGCGATGTCGTACTCGGCGAGGGCGGCGTAGTTCGCGCCGAAGGTGTTGGTCTCGACGCAGTCCACGCCCACCGAGAAGTACGCCTCGTGCACCGTGCGGACGATGTCGGGGCGGGTGGCGTTGAGGACCTCGTTGCAGCCTTCGAGCTGCTGGAAGTCGTCGAGGGTGGGGTCCTGCGCCTGGAGCATCGTTCCCATGGCTCCGTCGGCGACGACCACGCGGGTCGCGAGCGCCTCCCGGAGGGCGTCGGCCCGGGTCTGGGTATCGGCGGGCGGGTTCGGCAACGAGGCCATGGAGTGCTCCCTGGGATGCGACGGCTGTCGGCTTTGCACCCCCGCTGTGTCAGGGGTGCACGCGGCCAGGGTAACCGCGAGGCACCGGCCCCGGTGTGGGTGTCCCACGTGGCGGACTGCATTCTGTGGCGGGAACGTGGCGGGGGTGTCCCGCCGACCGTACGGCGAACAGATCTCCGGCGGTGCGCGAGGTCGGCATCGACCGATACTGTTCAGCATTGTCGAACCGCGTCAAGATGTACGTACGTAACGAAGGTCAGCAGGAGGCTGCGCGATGGCACGGAACATCCAGTCGCTCGAACGAGCCGCTGCGATGCTGCGACTCCTGGCGGGCGGAGAGCGCCGGCTGGGGCTCTCCGACGTGGCCTCGTCACTGGGCCTGGCCAAGGGCACGGCCCACGGCATCCTGCGCACCCTGCAGGCCGAGGGCTTCGTGGAGCAGGACCCGGCCTCGGGGCGCTACCAGCTGGGCGCGGAGCTGCTGCGCCTGGGCAACAGCTATCTCGACGTCCACGAGCTGCGCGCCCGCGCCCTGGTGTGGACCGACGACCTGGCCCGGGCGAGCGGCGAGAGCGTGTACGTGGGCGTGCTGCACCAGAGCGGGGTGCTGATCATGCACCACGTGTTCCGGCCCGACGACAGCCGCCAGGTGCTGGAGGTCGGGGCCATGCAGCCGCTGCACTCGACCGCGCTGGGCAAGGTGCTGTCGGCGTACGACCCGGTCGCGCACACCCAGGCGCTGGAGGTGGAGCGCGACGCCTTCACCCCCCGTACGGTCACCGACCCCATCGGCTTCGAGGAGATCCTGGGCCTGACCCGGGCGCGCGGCTGGGCCGCGGACGTCGAGGAGACGTGGGAGGGCGTCGCCTCGGTGGCGGCCCCGATCCACGACCGGCGCCGGATGCCGGTGGGCGCGGTGGCGGTCGCGGGGGCCGTGGAACGGGTCTGCGGCGAGGGCGGCGAGCCCCGCGCGGCCCTGGTGGCCTCGGTGCGCGACTGTGCGCGCTCCGTTTCACGCGATCTCGGCGCAGGCCGGTTCTGACCTCTCTTTAACAGGCCTCGGCCATCCCCTGGCCCCCTTCTGCCCATTTTTCGCCATATCTCGACCTTGAGATGGCCGGATTTGGCTGATCGCACGTGCTGGTAACGATCCGACACATTGGCCAGGCCGACCCTTGACGCATTCTTCACCTGGGCGGAAAACTGCCGTTCACCGGTCGACATTGTCGAACACCTAACGGCAATACGCGCTAGGATGCGACAAGGCCAAGGACCGGTGCAGCACTCACCGAGTGCGCGGAACCACCGGAGGGACCCGGTTTCCGCCCACCCCTGGACGTACGTAAGGAGTCGCGGGTGTCCAGCTCCGACATCTTCATCGGCGAGACCATCGGTACCGCCCTGCTCACCCTGCTCGGCGGTGGCGTCTGCGCCGCCGTGACGCTCAAGAGCTCCAAGGCCCGCAACGCGGGCTGGCTCGCGATCACCTTCGGCTGGGGCTTCGCCGTACTGATCGCGGCCTACGTGTCCGCGCCGCTCTCCGGTGCGCACCTCAACCCGGCGGTCACCGTCGGCCTCGCCGTCAAGACCGGCGAGTGGGGCGACACGCCCGTCTACTTCGCCGGCCAGCTGCTGGGCGCCATGCTCGGCGCGGTGGTGATGTGGGTGACCTACTACGGCCAGTTCCGCGCACACCTGTCCGACCCCGAGCACATCCGCGACGCCAAGCTCGGCCCGCAGGACCCGCACCCGCACGACGTGGCCGGCCCGGTGCTCGGCATCTTCTCCACGGGTCCCGAGATCCGCAACGTCGTGCAGAACCTCGCGACCGAGATCATCGGCACCGCCGTCCTGGTCCTGGCGATCCTGACCCAGGGCCTGCAGGACGGCGGCAAGGGCCTCGGTGTCATCGGTGTCCTGATCACGTCCTTCGTGGTCGTCGGCATCGGCCTCTCGCTGGGCGGCCCGACCGGCTACGCCATCAACCCGGTCCGCGACCTCGGCCCCCGAATAGTCCACGCCCTGCTGCCGCTCCCGAACAAGGGCGGCTCCGACTGGGGATACTCCTGGATCCCGGTGGCCGGCCCGCTCGTCGGTGCCGTGCTCGCCGGCGGTCTTTACAACATCGCGTTCGCCTGATCAGCATCTGCCGCGCTCGTAAGATCCGCACCGCACTCCTGATTCCGCCTACTCACCAGACCTGCCAGGAGCAGCCATCATGACCAGCAGCACCGGCCCCTTCATCGCCGCGATCGACCAGGGCACGACCTCCTCCCGCTGCATCGTCTTCGACCGCGACGGCCGCATCGTCGCCGTCGACCAGAAGGAGCACGAGCAGATCTTCCCGAAGCCGGGCTGGGTGGAGCACGACGCCACCGAGATCTGGACCAACGTCCAGGAGGTCGTCGCCGGCGCGATCGCCAAGGCCGAGATCACCGCCGCCGACGTCAAGGCGATCGGCATCACCAACCAGCGCGAGACCACCCTGCTGTGGGACCGCCACACCGGTGAACCCGTCCACAACGCGCTCGTGTGGCAGGACACCCGTACCGACGCCCTGTGCAAGGAGCTCGGCCGCAACGTCGGCCAGGACCGCTTCCGACGCGAGACCGGCCTGCCGCTGGCGAGCTACTTCGCGGGCCCCAAGGTCCGCTGGCTGCTCGACAACGTCGAGGGCCTGCGCGAGCGCGCCGAGGCCGGCGACATCCTCTTCGGCACCATGGACTCCTGGGTCATCTGGAACCTCACCGGTGGCGCCGAGGGCGGTGCGCACGTCACGGACGTCACCAACGCCTCGCGCACCATGCTGATGAACCTGCACACCCTGGCCTGGGACGAGAAGATCGCGGATTCGATGGGCGTCCCGCTCAACGTGCTCCCCGAGATCAAGTCCTCCGCCGAGGTCTACGGCCACGTCAAGGACGGCGTCCTCGCCGGTGTCCCGGTCGCCTCGGCGCTCGGCGACCAGCAGGCCGCGCTGTTCGGCCAGACCTGTTTCGCCGAGGGCGAGGCCAAGTCCACGTACGGCACCGGAACGTTCATGCTCATGAACACCGGCGACAAGATCATCAACTCCTACAGCGGCCTGCTGACCACGGTCGGCTACCAGATCGGCGACCAGAAGCCGGTCTACGCCCTGGAGGGCTCCATCGCCGTCACCGGCTCGCTCGTCCAGTGGATGCGCGACCAGATGGGCCTGATCAAGTCCGCGGCCGAGATCGAGACCCTGGCCTCCTCCGTGGAGGACAACGGCGGCGCCTACTTCGTGCCGGCCTTCTCCGGCCTGTTCGCCCCGTACTGGCGCTCCGACGCCCGCGGTGTGATCGCCGGCCTCACCCGGTACGTCACCAAGGCGCACATCGCCCGTGCCGTCCTGGAGGCCACCGCCTGGCAGACCCGTGAGATCACCGACGCCATGACCAAGGACTCGGGCGTCGAGCTCGCCGCCCTCAAGGTCGACGGCGGCATGACCTCCAACAACCTGCTGATGCAGACGCTCTCGGACTTCCTGGACGCCCCCGTGGTGCGCCCGATGGTCGCCGAGACCACCTGCCTCGGCGCCGCCTACGCCGCCGGCCTGGCCGTCGGCTTCTGGCCCGACACCGACGCCCTGCGCGCCAACTGGCGCCGCGCGGCGGAGTGGACCCCGCGGATGCCCGCCGAGCAGCGGGAGCGCGAGTACAAGAGCTGGCTCAAGGCCGTCGAGCGGTCCATGGGCTGGGTCGACGACGAAGACGCCAGCTGATCCGCACCAGCTGAGTCAATCGACGAGGAGCGATAAGAGATATGAGCACCCTGCAGAGCGTTCCCGCCCTGGGTACGCACCCGACCGCCGGCGCGAACGCGAGCCGTGCCGAGACCCGCGAGCAGCTGGCGAAGGCCACGTACGACCTGCTGGTCATCGGCGGTGGAATCCTGGGCACCTCGGTGGCCTGGCACGCCGCGCAGTCGGGTCTGCGGGTTGCCATGGTGGACGCCGGCGACTTCGCCGGCGCCACCTCCTCGGCCTCCTCCAAGCTCGTCCACGGGGGCTTGCGCTACCTGCAGACCGGCGCGGTCAAGCTGGTGGCGGAGAACCACCACGAGCGGCGGGTGCTGGCCAAGGACGTGGCCCCGCACCTGGTCAACCCGCTCACCTTCTACCTGCCGGTCTACAAGGGCGGTCCGGTGGGTGCGGCCAAGCTGGGCGCGGGCGTCTTCGCCTACTCCGCCCTCTCGGCCTTCGGCGACGGCATGGGCAAGGTCATATCCCCCGCCCGTGCCGTCGCCGACAACCCCGGCCTGAAGACCGACAACCTCAAGGCCGTCGCGGTCTACTACGACCACCAGATGAACGACTCCCGCGTCGCCGTCATGACGGTCCGCGCGGCCGTCGAGTCGGGCGCGGTCGTCCTCAACCACGCCGAGGTCACCGGCCTGCGCAAGACGAACGGCCGGGTCACCGGCGCCGAGCTCAAGGACCGCCTGGACGGCACCGAGTTCGGCATCGACGCACGCGTCGTGCTCAACGCCACCGGCCCGTGGGTGGACCACCTGCGGCGCATGGAGGACAAGCACTCGATGCCGTCGATCCGCCTCTCCAAGGGCGCGCACATCGTCATGAAGCGCAAGTCGCCGTGGAAGGCCGCCATGGCCACCCCGATCGACAAGTACCGCATCACCTTCGCCCTCCCGTGGGAGGACCAGCTGCTGCTCGGCACCACCGACGAGGTGTACGAGGGCGACCCGGCGGACGTGCGCGCCACCGAGTCCGACATCCAGCAGATCCTGGACGAGGCGGCCTTCTCGGTGAAGGACGCCGACCTCGACCGCTCGCTGATGACGTACGCCTTCGCCGGCCTGCGCGTGCTGCCCGGCGGCCCCGGCGGGGTGGAGAAGGCCAAGCGCGAGACCGTCGTCTCCGAGGGCGCGGGCGGCATGCTCTCGGTCGCCGGCGGCAAGTGGACCACCTACCGCCACATCGGCCGCGTCGTCATGGACAAGCTGGCCAAGCTCCCGGGCAGCCCGCTGACCGAGGACATGGAGCCGGTGAAGTCCCTCGTACGCCGGATCGCGCTGCCGGGTGTCGCCAACCCGAACGCGGTCGCGCACCGGCTGCTGGTGGACCGTGAGCCCGGCACCCGCATGGACCCGCTGACCGCGCGCCACCTGGCCTCGCACTACGGCTCCCTGGCCTTCGACATCGCGCGCCTCGCGAACGAGGACCCGGCACTGGCCGAGCGCATCCACCCGGACGGTCCGGAGATCTGGGCGCAGGTCGCCTACGCACGGGACCACGAGTGGGCCGAGACCGTCGACGACGTGCTGCGCCGCCGCACGACGGTGACGATCCGCGGCCTGGACGACGACTCCGTCAAGGCCCGGGTCGAGGAGATGCTGGCCCGCAAGGCATAGCTCTCACGCAGGTGGGGAAGAGGGGCGGTTCCGAGGGGAACCGCCCCTCTGTCGTGGGCTGTGGCCGCTGTCCCCTCAAGGCTTAGGCTGACCCACGTACGCAAGGAACTTCGGAAGGAGACCTGGGTGATCGAGCTTGAGGGCGTGCCCGAGCTGATCGACCCGGTCATGGTGGCCGCGTTCGAGGGCTGGAACGACGCGGGTGACGCGGCCTCCGGTGCGGTCGCACACCTGGACCGGGAGTGGAAGGGCGAGGTCTTCGCGGCTCTGGACGCCGAGGACTACTACGACTTCCAGGTCAACCGGCCCACGGTGTGGCTGGACAACGGGGTACGGAAGATCACGTGGCCGACGACCCGGCTCTCGGTGGTCCGGATCGGCGGGGCCAAGCCTCGCGACCTGGTGCTGGTACGCGGAATCGAACCGTCCATGCGGTGGCGGTCGTTCTGCAACGAGATCCTCGGCTTCGCGCACGAGCTGGGCGTCGAGATGGTCGTCATCCTCGGGGCGCTCCTGGGGGACACGCCGCACACCCGGCCGGTGCCGGTGAGCGGGGTCACCTCGGACGCGGACCTGGCGCGGACCATGGACCTGGAGGAGACCAAGTACGAGGGCCCCACGGGCATCGTGGGCATCCTCCAGGAGGCCTGTACGCACGCCGGGGTGCCGGCCGTGTCGCTGTGGGCGGCCGTGCCGCACTACGTGTCGCAGCCGCCGAACCCGAAGGCGACGCTGGCCCTCCTCAACCGGCTGGAGGACCTGATCGACATCAGGATCCCGCTGGGCGAACTGCCGGAGGACGCCCGCGCGTGGCAGCTGGGCGTCGACCAACTGGCCGCCGAGGACAGCGAGGTGGCGGAGTACGTCCAGACGCTGGAGGAAGCGCGGGACACCGCGGACCTGCCGGAGGCCTCGGGCGACGCGATCGCGCGGGAGTTCGAGCGGTACCTGCGGCGGCGGGATCCCTCGGCGGGCCCCTCGGCCGATCCGGGCGACAGCTCCTACCTCCGGGACACCAGCGGGGGCCTCCCCCGCCCTCCGAAGCGCAAGCCGGACACCTCCGGGGACGAGCCGCCGGAGGCCCCGCCCGAGGAGGACGGCCCCTCGCAGGCCTGAGCGGCGCCGCGCAGCAAGCTCCGGGCCGCGCCCGGACAGCCGGGGCCGGGGCTCCGCCCCCACCCCGCGCCTCGCACGCCGGCGAGGCCGGTTGTCCCGGCCCGTCCGGTGGTTCGGACCGGGTCGGGGCAGATCCCGGGGCGCGCGGAAGGGCGGGCAGGGGACGGCTCCGCGCGGCGGCGGCCCGCACCGCGCCCGAACGCCCGATGCCCCCGGCCGGGGGCCAGGGGCATCGGTGGCGGGGCCGCGGAGGCTACAGGGCCACGCCCAGGAGGGCGTCCACGGTCCGGGAGACCAGGCCGGGGGCCGACTCGTCGTCGCCGTCGGTGGCGTTCTGGAGCTCCACCCAGCGGTCCACGGCCGCCAGTGCCGCAGGCGCGTCCAGGTCGTTCGCGAGGGCCTCGCGGACCTCTTCGAGGACCGCGTCGGCCGGGATGCCGTCCGGGCGGGACACCGCCGCGCGCCACCGCTCCAGCCGGGCCACGGCCTCGTCGAGGACGGCGTCCGTCCACTCCCAGTCCGCCCGGTAGTGGTGCGAGAGCAGGGCCAGGCGGATCGCCGCCGGGTCCACCCCGGCGCGGCGCAGCGCCGAGACGAAGACGAGGTTGCCCTTCGACTTCGACATCTTCTCGCCGTGCAGGGCGACCATGCCGGCGTGGACGTACGCCTTGGCCATGGGGAACTCGCCCGTCAGCGCCTGGGCGTGCGAGGCGCCCATCTCGTGGTGCGGGAAGGCGAGGTCGGAGCCGCCGCCCTGGATGTCGAAGCCCATGCCCAGGTGGTCCAGGGCGATCGCGACGCATTCGATGTGCCAGCCGGGCCGGCCTCGGCCCAGCGAGCCGCCGTCCCAGGCCGGCTCGCCCGGACGCGCCGCCATCCACAGCATCGGGTCCAGCGGGTTCTTCTTCCCCGCGCGGTCGGGGTCGCCGCCCCGTTCCGCCGAGAGCAGCCGCATCGCCTCGGCGTCGAGGTGGGAGACCCCGCCGAAGTGCGGGTCGGACTCCACCGAGAAGTAGATGTCGCCCTCGAGCTCGTACGCGGCGCCCGCGTCCCGCAGCCGCTCGACCAGCGGCACGATGCCGGGTATGGCCTCGACGGCTCCGATGTAGTGCTGCGGCGGCAGCATCCGCAGGGCCGTCATGTCCTCGCGGAAGAGCGCGGTCTCGCGCTCGGCCAGCTCGGTCCAGTCGTGGCCGTCGCGCAGCGCCCGCTCCAGGAGCGGATCGTCCACGTCCGTGACGTTCTGGACGTAGTGGACCTGCCGCTTGGTGTCGAGCCACACGCGCTGCACGAGGTCGAACGCGTTGTAGGTCGCCGCGTGACCGATGTGGGTCGCGTCGTACGGGGTGATGCCGCAGACGTAGATGCGGGCGACGGGACCGGGGGCGAGGGTGATCGTCCCCTGGGTCGCGGTGTCGTGGATCTGGAGGTCGCGGCCCTTGCCGGGCAGGGCGGGGACCTCAGAAGCGGGCCAGGCATGCATGTCTCGAGCCTAACCGGACGGATGTTCCGGAAACGAACTGGACCTGCACTGTTGTCTTGATCGGCACTCTTGCGGTCTGGCCGATTCTGTGCGTACCGGCGTTGGCCGGTTCAGACCGGTGGCCAGGGGATCGACGGCCACTGCCCGGACGGCTGCGGGTGCTTTCCGGTGCGCAGCATGTGCGCCACCCGCCCGCGTACGGCGGCCAGCTCGGCCGCCGTGATCAGTTCGGCCAGGCGGGTGGCGAGGGGGGCTCCCTCGGCCAGTTCCGCGGCCAGTGCGGCGAGCGCCGCGCGGGCCTCGTCCGTCAGCGGCTCCCCCGCCCAGCCCCACAGCAGGGTGCGCAGTTTGTCCTCGGTGTGGAAGGTCACGCCGTGGTCGATGCCGTAGATCCGCCCGTCGGGCGCGGGCAGCAGGTGCCCGCCCTTGCGGTCGCCGTTGTTGATCACGGCGTCGAGGACGGACAGCCGGCGCAGCCTGGGGTCGTCGGCGTGGACGAGCAGGGCGGTGCGGCCCTCGCCGACCTCGGCGAAGGCCACGGGCTTCCAGCCCTCGCCGGCCTCGTCGCCCTCGACGAGCGCGAGGAGCTCCTCCTGCGGGGAGTCCTCCCGCGGCTGCCGGGACTCGATCCACTGCTGGACCATGCCCTCGCCGTAGGGTCCGTCGCGCAGCACGGTGGCGGGCACCAGGCCCCAGCCGGTGGCCTCGGAGACCAGGTAGGCGGCGACCTCGCGCTGGGCGAGGCTGCCGTCGGGGAAGTCCCACAGCGGCCGCTCCCCCTTGACCGGCTTGTAGACGCAGTCGGCGCTCGCGCCGTCGTAGGTGACGGTGCACAGCAGGACCGCGTTGGACGCCTCGCGGATCCGGCCGACGACGGTCAGCTCCCCCTTGGCGAGCAGCTCCTCCATGTACACCTGCCTGTCCCCCTGGCCCGTCACGCCTGGCGCCGGTAGCCGTTCTGGCGCGGGCACACGTGCCCCTCCGGGTCCAGCGGCAGGCTGCACAGCGGACACGGCGGGCGGCCGGCGTTGACCACGTCCAGGGCGCGCTTGGCGAAGGCGCGGGCCTGGGCGCCGGTGAGGCGGACCCGCAGCATCGGCGGGCCGTTCTCCTCGTCCTGGAGCAGCCGCTCCTCGGCCTCGGCGAGGTCCTCGTCGGACTCGGCGTCGAGCTCCACCAGGGCCTGGGCCTCGACGATCATCCGCTGCTCCTCGCCGTCCCAGGCCAGGGCCATGGTGCCGACGCGGAACTCCTCCTCGACGGGAACGTCCAGCGGGGCGGTGTCGGCGGCCTCCGCCGGGGCCACGGCCGGGACCGGGGCGTTTCCGCCGGTGCGCCGCACGACCTCGTCCAGCAGCTCGTCCATCCGCTCGGCCAATGCGGCGACCTGGGTCTTCTCCAGGGAGACGCTGGTGACGCGGGGGCCGGAGGAGGCCTGCAGGAAGAACGTACGGCGTCCCGGCAAGCCGACCGTGCCGGCCACGAAGCGGTCCGGCGGGTCGTAGAGGAACACCTGACGGGGCACGTCCAGTCTCCAAGTCTCGGCGGCGGGGGCTGTTCTGCGCCCTTGTGTGGGCCCGTCCACCCTACTGCGCCGCGCGATCACGCCGCGCCCGCGCCGCCCCCCACGACGGCGTTCCCCGAGTCCTCGGCGTCCTTGTCGGAGGCGACGGGCTCCGGTGCGGCCGGGCGCCGCACGAGGGAGCCGAAGTCCCCGGTGTCGCCGAGCCGGAACACGAACGGGCGGGTCGGGGTGTAGCGGATCGCGGTCACCGAGCAGGGGTCGACGTGGATGCGCTGGAAGAGGTCCAGGTGCATGCCGAGGGCGTCGGCGACGAGGGACTTGATGATGTCGCCGTGCGAGCACATCAGGAAGGCGGCGTCGGTGCCGTCGCTCTCCTCGATCCGCGCGTTCCAGTCGCGTACGGCGTCCACGGCGCGCGCCTGCATGGCCCGCATGGACTCGCCGCCGGGGAAGGCCGCCGCCGACGGGTGCTGTTGCACGATCTTCATCAGCGGTTCTTCGGAGAGTTCGGAGAGTTTGCGGCCGGACCAGTCGCCGTAGTGGCATTCGCCGATGCGCTCGTCGGTGTGGAGTTCCAGTTCGGGCCGCGCGGCCAGCAGGGGTGCGAGGGTCTCCCGGCAGCGTTGCAGCGGGCTGGTGACGGCGGCGGCGAGCGGTACGCCCGCCAGCCGTCCGGGGAGCGCGGCGGCCTGCTCGGCGCCGCGTTCGTCGAGGGCCACGCCGGGGGTCCATCCGGCGAGCAGCCCTGCGGTGTTGGCGGTGGACCGCCCGTGTCGTACGAGGATCAGCGTGGCCATGGGGGCCAGCGTAGGCGGTGCCGGACGGGTGCGGGTCCGTCGGCGGCGGGGGAGAATGTTCGGCGTGATTGTCGACTGCGCGATGTACCGGGACGGTCGCCGCGCCGAGGGTCCCGAGGACTTCTCGGACGCCCTGGACGAGGCCCGGGCGAGCGGTGACGCCTTCCTGTGGATCGGCACGTACGAGCCGACGGAGGCGGAGTTCGATCACGTCCGCCGGGAGTTCGGCCTGCACCCGCTGGCGGTGGAGGACGCGCTCAACGCCCACCAGCGCCCCAAGCTGGAGGTGTACGACGACTCGCTGTTCGTCGTGCTGAAGCCGGTGCTCTACGACGAGGCCACGGACACCGTGTCGGCGGGCGAGCTGATGCTGTTCATCGGCGATTCCTTCGTCGTCACCGTCCGGCACGGCGAGGGGGCTCCGCTGACCGCCGTGCGCCACCGGCTGGAGCAGGAGCCGGACGTGCTGCGGCACGGCCCGACGGCGGTGCTGTACGCGGTGTCCGACGCGGTGGTGGACCACTACATCGAGGTCGCTGCCGAGCTCCAGTCGGACCTGGAGGAGCTGGAGGCGGAGGTCTTCGCCCCGAACGCCTCGGACACCAAGAACACCGCTGCCCGGATCTACGGCTTCAAGCGGCAGGTGCTGGAGTTCCGGCGGGCGACGAACCCGCTGCTGGCGCCGATGGACCGGCTCGCCTTCGGGCAGGTGCCGTTCGTCCACGAGCACGCCCGGCCGTTCTTCCGCGACGTCGCCGACCACCTGACCAAGGCGAGCGAGTACATCGAGGGCCTGGACCGGCTGCTGTCGGACGCGCTGGCCGCGCACCTCGCGCAGACGGGTCTGCGGCAGAACGACGACGTGCGGAAGATCTCGGCCTGGGCGGCGATCGCGGCCGTCCCGACGATGGTGGCGGGGATCTACGGGATGAACTTCGACCACATACCGGAGCTTCACCAGTGGTGGGGCTATCCGGCGGTGCTGGCACTCATGGCGGGGGTCTGCCTGGGCCTGCACCGGATGTTCAAGCGCCGGGGCTGGCTCTAGGCGCGGGCGGGCACGCCGGTGCGGCGGGTGCGGCGGGTGCGGCGGCTATGCGTACTCGGGGCTGGTGGCGGGGGCGCCGCCGAGGGCGTCGCGCCGCTCGGGCATCCGCAGGTCGACCATCCGGTGCCAGCCGCTGAAGCGCTCGTACGCGTACATCGCGCGGATGCCCGCGGCCAGCAGGGCGGCCTTCGGCGCGGGCCAGTGCAGCAGCCGCCCCATGTGCTCCATCACGGCGAGGCTGACGTCGCGGTAGACGGAGATCTCGGCGAGCGCGCTCTCGCGGAGCACCCGCTGGATGGTCCGGGCGTGGCCGGCGCGGGCGAGGCGCAGCAGTTCCTCGTGGCAGTAGGCGAGGTGGTTGCCCTCGTCGTTGCTGATCATGTGGATGGCCCTGCCCACCACCGGGTGGTCGCCGAAGAACTTGACCAGCATGTCCATCTGTTCGGCGGCGCGCTGTTCGGTGACGCGGCTGTGCGCGAGGTAGACGACGATGTCCTCCTCGCTCAGGGCCTGCTGGCGGCGCAGCTTGTCGTGTGCGAGGCCGATGCCGCGGCGCTCCAGCAGCATCGTGTAGTCGGTCTCGGGCGGCACGGGGACGGCCTGCAGGCCGCGTTTGCGGAGCAGGGCGTGGAAGATCCGGCCGTGCTTGTCCTCGTCGGCGCCGTGCCGGGTGATCTTGGGCGCGAGGTCGCGCATGGCGTCCGGCACCAGGGCCGCGATGCGGGCGTTCTCCCAGCCGCCCTGGGCCTCCCCGCTGGCGGCGATGGAGCAGAACAGCTGGAAGGAGTCGTCGTTGTCGACGATCTCCTGGAACAGGCTGCGGGCAGAGAGCATGCAACGAGTCAAACGCCGGTCCGCGGGGCGGGCAACCGCCGGGTGGCACTACTCGTCCGAATGAACGAACCCCCGGGCCGGGCCCGCAGGCGTAACCCCGCGGGCCTCCGGCGCGTTGTTGGCTGTGTCGGCCGTGGCGGGGAAGACCCCCCGAGCCCCCACCACGGCCGCAGGACTCCCCCGCGGGCAGCCGGCTCAGGCGAGGCCCGCGCGCTCCATGGCCTCGGTACCGGCGCGCAGGGCGGCGATCCGCTCGTCGAGGGTGAAGCCGGCCGGCGCCAGCGTGAGGGTGGTGACCCCGGCCTCGGCGTAGGCCCGCATCCCGTCGGCGATCCGCTCGACGGGGCCGAGCAGCGTCGTGGAGTCGATCAGCGAGTGGGGGACGGCCTCGGCCGCACCGTCCTTGTCGCCGGCCAGGTACTTGTCCTGGATCTCGGCGGCTTCCTTCTCGTAGCCCATGCGCTGGGCCAGCTGGTTGTAGAAGTTCTGCTTCCGGCTGCCCATGCCGCCCACGTACAGGGCGGTGTACGGGCGGAACATGTCGGCGAGGGCGGTCACGTCCTCGCCGAGGGCCAGCGGCACGGTCGGGCAGACGTCGAACCCGTCCATCGTCAGCCCGGCCTTCTCGCGGCCCGCCCGGATGTGGGTGAGCGCGGTGGCCTCCAGGTGCTCGGCGGCCGGGAAGATCAGCAGGGCGCCGTCGGCGATCTCGCCGGTCTGCTCCAGGTTCTTGGGCCCGATGGCGGCGATGTAGAGCGGGATGTGCTCGCGCTCGGGGTGCACGGTCAGCTTGATCGGCTTGCCCGGGCCGCCGGGCAGCGGCAGGGTCCAGTGCTCGCCCTCGTAGCTGAGCCGCTCGCGGGACATGGCCTTGCGGACGATCTCCACGTACTCGCGGGTGCGGGCGAGCGGCTTGTCGAACTTGACGCCGTACCAGCCCTCGGAGACCTGCGGGCCGGAGACGCCGAGGCCGAGCCGGAAGCGGCCCTTGGTGAGGGAGTCGAGGGTGGCCGCGGTCATCGCGGTCATGGCGGGCTGCCGGGCGGGGATCTGGAGGATCGCCGAGCCGACGTCGATGCGCTCGGTCTGGGCGGCGACCCAGGCCAGGACGGTCGGGGCGTCCGAGCCGTAGGCCTCCGCCGCCCAGCAGACGTCGTAGCCGAGGCGGTCGGCCTCCTGGGCGACGGCGAGGTTGTCGGCGTCCATGCCCGCGCCCCAGTAACCGAGATTGATGCCGAGCCGCATGAGTCGTCCCCTTACCGGTGTACCGATCAGTAACGTTGGTGTGCGGGGACTGTAGCGCGCCCGGGTGCTCCACGTCAGCGCCCCAGTAGTCTCAGCGCTCATGGAGCAGAGGCATCTCGGCCGCACCGGACTGCGCGTCTCCCGGATCGGCCTCGGCACCCTCACCTGGGGCCGCGACACCGGCGAGGAAGCCGCCGCCGAACAGGTGAAGACGTTCTGGGAGGCGGGGGGCACCCTCGTCGACACCGCCGACGTGTACGGCGACGGGGAGGCGGAGTACCTCCTCGGGCGCCTGGTGGGCGGACTCGTCCCGCGCCGGGACCTGGTGATCGCGACCAAGGCGGGCAGCGTGCCCGACCCGGACCGGCGCTTCGACGGCTCGCGCGGCCATCTGCTCGCCGCCCTGGACGACTCGCTGGACCGGCTGGGCACGGATCACGTCGACCTGTGGCAGGTGCACGCCTTCGATCCGGCGACCCCGGTGGAGGAGACCCTGCACGCCCTTGACCTGGCGGTGAGCAGCGGCCGGGCCCGCTACGCGGGGGTGGCCGGCTTCTGCGGCTGGCAGCTGGCGAAGGCGGCGACCTGGCAGCTGGCGGCCCCCGGGGTGCGCACCAGGATCGCCTCGACGCAGATGGAGTACTCCCTGTTGCAGCGCGGCGTCGAGCGGGAGGTCCTGCCGGCCGCGCTGGACCTGGGGGTCGGCCTGCTGCCCTCCTCCCCGCTGGGCCGCGGAGTCCTGACGGGCAAGTACCGGGAGGGCACGCCCGCCGATTCCCGGGGCGCCTCGCAGTCCCTGGCCGCGCTGGTGGAGCCGTACCTGGACGAGACGGCGGGCCGGATCGTGGACGCGGTGGTGACGGCCGCGCAGGGGCTGGCCGTGACCCCGCTCCAGGTGGCCCTGGCCTGGATCCGGGACCGGCCGGGGGTGGTCGCGCCGATCGTCGGCGCGCGGACGTCGGCGCAGCTCGCGGCGGCTTTGTCGGTGGAGGAGCTTAGTCTTCCGGAGGAGATCTGCCGGGCGCTGGACGACGTGTCGGCACCGGAGCACCGCTATCCCGACCAGGACTGGAGCACGCTGTGAGCACGGACCGTCAGGCCGAGACCGCTACCGCTGCCGCGGAGGAACCGGCCGGGGCGCAGGCCGACTCGGACGCGCCCGAGGCCGGCACCGCCGCCGCGGAGGACCAGGCCGGGACCCGCACCGACGCGGACGGGGCCGGGGCGTCGGCTGCCGGGGAGGCTCCCCCGGCGGCCGACGCCACGGCCGAGGACGGAACCGGGCCCGCCGCGGGCGCCGGGGACGCCGGGGCCGAGGACGGAGCCGGGGCCGCGGGGGACGCCGGGGCCGGGCCCGCCGCAGACGCCACGGCAGAGGACGGGGCCGGGCCCGCCGCAGGTGGTGGGTTGAGCGAGGCCCAGGCGGAGCTGGCCGCGCAGAAGGTCGAGCGGGAGCGGATCGCCCGGCGCAAGGCCGAACGGGAGCGTCCCGTGGAGGCCGGCGCGAAGCTCAGCGGGAAGGCCGCCGACCTGCTGGCCGCCGTACGGGCCGTGGAGAGCGGTGCGAAGCCCTCCGCCGTGTACTTCGACGAGGCGCCGGCCGCGCCCCGCAGGCCGGCCCCCGCTCCCCCGGCGCCGCGTCCGGCCGCTCCGGCGCCGACGGCTGCCGCCGTGCCCTCCGCCGACGCCGTCGAGGGCGTACGGGCCGTCCTGGCCCGCGGTGGCGCTCCCGAGTCGCTGGCGGGGCCCGTGGCGGCGGCCCTCGGCGAGGGAGCCGCGGAGGAGCTCGCGCACAACCCGTGGCGGCTGCTGGCCGTCCCCGCGGTGCGCCCGACGCAGGCCGACGGCTTCGCCCGGGCGCTGCTGGGCTCGGGGGCCGGCCCCGGGGACGAGCGCCGCACGGGCGTCCTGGTCGGCTGGCTGCTGGAGCAGGCGGGCCTGAAGGGGCACACCGCGCTGGAGGCCCCGGTCCTGGAGAAGGCCCTGGCCCAGTACGGCGTGCCGGAGCCGGCAGAGGCGCTGGAGCAGGCCATCGCGGAGGCGTCGGTGCTGGTCTTCCACGAGCCCCTCGGCCCGCCGGTGGAGGAGGGCGAGGAGCAGCCGGTACGGATCCTCGTGGGTCTGGAGGGCGCCGCGATGGCCGAGGAGAGCCTGGCCGACGGTCTGGCCCGGCTGGCCGGCACGTTCGGCGGCCCGGCGGACTGGGAGCAGGCCGCCGCGGCGGCGCCGGACCGGTCCTCCGGGGAGCTGGTCCGCGCGGTCGCCGGCCACGGCCTGGTCACCCATACGGGTGGTGAGGCCGCCCGGGCCGAACCGCTCGCGCTGGCCGCGGCGGCCCGTGGGCTGGGCCTGCGCGTCTGCGTCGCCGCGCACGCCCCGGGCGGCGCCGACTCGGTGACGGTGGCGGGGCTGCTGTCCGGTCAGGAGGGGCCCGGGCGGGACGCGGACGGGCAGTTCGCACTGGACCTGCTGGTCGTGCTGGACGCGCCGCAGCTGGACGTGGAGAGCGCGGCCGCACTGGTCGAGGGCGTGCCCGACGGGGCCCGGCTGGTCCTGTCCGGGGACCCCGGTGTGCTGGGCTCCGCCGGGGCGGGACGGGTGTTCGCCGATCTGCTGGCGGCGCGGACCTGCCCGCACCTGGTCTCCCGCACCCCGGACCCGGGCCCCCTCGGCGAGCTGGTCTCCGGTGTGGGGATCGGCGAGTTGAACCAGGTCGACGCGCCCGGCAAGGAGGTCGTCATCGTCCCGGTGCAGGACGCCGGGGAGGCCGTGCACCGTGCCGTGCAGCTGGTGGCCGAGTCCGTGCCGCGGGCCTTCGGGATCCCGGCGGACGGCGTGCAGGTCATCACTCCGGGCCACGGCGGCCCGGCGGGGACGCGGGCGTTGAACGCCTCCCTCAAGGAGCGGCTCAACCCCGGGCCGGGCCGGTTCGGCGGCTTCGACCCCGGTGACCGGGTGGTCCATGTGCCGTCCCCGGGGCGGGCCCTGCCGGCCCGTGTGGTGTCGGCCGACGCCGAGGGGCTGCACCTGGACCGCGCGGGCGCGCGGATCGTCGTACCGAAGGAGCTCGTCGAGTCCCAGGTGCGGCACGGCTGGGCGGTGACGGCGCATCAGGCGGTGGGTTCGCGCTGGCCGGCGGTGGTCGTCGTGCTGCCGGGCGACGCGGCGCAGTCCCTGTCGCGGGACTGGGTCTACACGGCGTTCGGGCGGGCCGAGCGGCACCTTTCGGTGGTGCACGGGGTCGACCAGGTCCTGCCGCGCGCCGTCGCCGAGGTGCTGCCCAAGCCGCGTACGACGCGGCTGACGGGGCTGCTGAAGGCCCTGGCCGCGGCGGGCGGACAGCAGGAGCGGTAGGCGGCCGCGGCCTCCCGTCCGAGGGCCGGGAGGCCGCGCCGTGGGGCCGCGCCGGGGCGCGGCCGCGGATGTCAGGCGGTGGTCAGGCGGCGGTCAGGCGGTGGTCAGGCCCGGCCGGGCGGTCTGGCCCTCGTCCTCGACGTCGTCGAGATCGTCCGCTTCCTCGTCGAAGACGGAGCTGACGTCGAAGCGGTGCAGGACGTCCTGCGGGTCGATGTGTCCGAAGGGCGAGCCCAGCCACTCCCCCGGCTCCGCCATGTCCTCGGAGGCGGCGATCCAGAGCGTGGAGTCTCCCTCCTCCAGCCCGAAGTCCTTGTAGCGGGAGGCGATCTCGTCGGGTTCGTACTCCCCGAAGAGCACGCCGAGGGCGTCGGCGGTGCCGCCGTCGTGGACGAAGTCCGCGTCCCGGTCGTGCGCAGCGACACGCTCGGCCTGGGCGATCAGCCGCGCCGGCTCGACGACGGCGTAGTCGCGGCGGATGAGCACGCTGAAGGCGGCGGGTTCGGCGGGCCCGGTGTACGGGACGCCGTCCTCGGGCGTCGGGATCTCGAAGGGCGTGACCTCGTCGTAGCGGTCGTAGAGGAGTTCGTCGTACTCCTCGGCGGCGGCGGCGAGTTCGTTGAAGGCGGCGTAGACGTCCGGATCCTCGTCCCCGATCCTGCGCTCGACCGCGGCGAGGTGACGGTCGAGCGCGGCCTTGACCGCCTCGGCGGCGGCGCGGACCTCGGCAACAGTGGGCAGAGCGGCATCAGACATAGAGCAGACGCTATCCGTAGCAGGGCTCTGCCCGCACAATAGATGCGATGCCGGAATACGAATTTGTCGACGTGTACGTGCCCCGCGGGGTTCCTCGCAAGGAAGCGACCCGCCTGCTGACCGACCATGCCGAGTACGGGAACTGGGAGATCGACCGGCTGAGCCTGCACCGGGACGGCAGCCGCCGCGTGCGGCTGCGCCGCCGGATCATCCGCCAGGTCCGCGCGACCTGGTGAGCGCGGGCCCCGGGGGCGGGGCCCGCGTCGTGAGCAATCGTCAGGCGGCGTTTCTGGCACGCCGGTAGAGCACGGTGCCGGCCAGCAGCAGGCCACCCGCGATCGGGAGGCCTGCGGTCAGGACGTCACCGGAGCCGGTGGCGGCGAGACCGGGGTTCTCCCCGGTCCCGGTGCCGGTTCCCGTGCCGGGGTGCGTGACGGGGGTGACCGTACCGGCGCCGGGGCTCCCGGGGGTGCCGGGGGTACCCGGGTTGCCAGGAGTACCGGGGTTGCCGGGGTTACCAGGATTCCCAGGGTTACCGGGATTCCCAGGGCTGCCCGGGTTGCCGGGGTTACCGGGATTCCCAGGGTTACCGGGATTCCCAGGGCTGCCCGGGTTGCCGGGGTTACCGGGATTCCCAGGGTTACCGGGATTCCCCGGGTTGCCCGGGTTGCCGGGGTTCCCAGGGTTGCCCGGGTTGCCGGGGTTCCCAGGGTTACCGGGGTTCCCAGGGTTACCGGGGTTCCCAGGGTTACCGGGGTTGCCCGGGTGGTCGTCGCACGGTTCGTCGTCACCCGGGTTCCCGGGGTTACCCGGGTTCCCGGGGTTACCGGGGTGGCCGGGGTGACCCGGATGTCCGGGGTGGCCCGGGTGACCGGGGTGACCCGGCTTGCCGTGGCCGGAGGCGTTGGCGCAGTGGTTCCCGAAGGCCGGGTTGAGGCCTCCCACCACCGTCACCGTGTTCCCGCAGGCGTTCACCGGCGCGTCCACGGGCGCCTGCACGGTGTTCCCGGACAGCAGGCCCGGAGAGTTCTTCGCTTGCCCCGCAGCACCGGAATCCGCGTGTGCGTAGCCCCCGCCCAGCGCGAGGACACCCCCCGCGGCCGCCATGGTGATCAGGGTCTTCCTGGTGACCTGTGCCGGTCGTCGCATCTGTACTCGTCCCCTGGTGTGTACGTGTCGGCCGGCGCCCGCAGGCCCCGGCCGTCCAGGCTCCCCCGCCTGGTACGCCGATAGGTTGGTTCCGGGCCGTAAAAGCCCGGTGGCCCCGGAGCGCTGGATTGCGCTCCGGGGCCGAAGACTTCAGACGCGTCAGGCGTTGACGCAGGTGTTGCCGAAGGCCGGGTTCAGCAGGCCGATGATGGACACGGTGTTACCGCAGACGTTGACCGGGATGTGGACCGGGACCTGGACGACGTTGCCGGACAGGACGCCGGGGGAGCCGATGGCCGCACCCTGGGCGCCCGCGTCGGCGACGGCCATGCCCGCACCCGCGAGAACCAGACCACCGGTGGCAGCCGCAGCGGCGACAACCTTCTTGAGCATTGTTCCTCCTAGTAGGCAAAGTGCGGTCCCAGCCGCGGACCGCACCACCTGTAACGAGGAAGGATCACCAGGGCTACGAGCGTATGAGTGCATTCACTCTTCTCAGTGGAGTGCGCACACCTTCTCGAATCTCACGCGTTGTCGATGAATCGGTCGAGTACGCGCACCCCGAACTTCAGCCCTTCCACCGGCACCCGCTCGTCGACTCCGTGGAACATCCCGGCGAAGTCCAGCTCCGGCGGCAGCTGCAGCGGCGCGAAGCCGAAGCAGCGGATGCCGAGGTCGTCGAAGGACTTCGCGTCCGTGCCCCCCGAGAGCATGTACGGGACCGCCCGCGCGATCGGGTCCTCCGCCTTCAGAGCGCCCTGCATCGCCTCCACGAGCCGGCCGTCGAAGTCGGTCTCCAGCGCCTTGTCGCCGTGCACGTCCTCCCGCTTCACGCGGGGGCCGAGGATGCGGTCCAGGTCGGCGAAGAACTCCTCCTCGTAACCGGGCAGGAAGCGGCCGTCGACGTGGGCCGTCGCCTGGCCCGGGATGACGTTGACCTTGTAGCCGGCGCCGAGCATCGTCGGGGCGGCCGAGTTGCGCAGGGTCGCGCCGACCATCTTGGCGATGCCGCCGAGCTTGGCGAGCGTGGCGTCCATGTTGTCCGGGTCCAGGGGCGTGCCGAGCGCGTCCGACAGCTCGTCCAGGAAGGACCGTACGGTCTTGGTCACGCGCACCGGCCACTGGTGGCGGCCGAGACGGCCCACGGCCTCGCACAGCTCCGTGATGGCGTTGTCGTTGTTGGTCATGGAACCGTGGCCCGCGGTGCCCTCCACCGTCAGGCGCATCCAGTGCATGCCCTTCTGGGCGGTCTCCACGAGGTAGAGCCGGAGGTTCTCGTTCACGGTGAAGGAGAAGCCGCCGACCTCGCCGATCGCCTCGGTGACGCCCTCGAACAGGCCCGGGTGCTTGTCGACGAGGTGGCGGGCGCCGTAGATGCCGCCCGCCTCCTCGTCGGCGAGGAAGGCCAGCACGATGTCCCGCGGGGGCTTGCGGCCGCTGCGCATCCGGTCGCGGACGACGGCCAGCGTCATCGCGTCCATGTCCTTCATGTCGACGGCGCCGCGGCCCCACACGCAGCCGTCGGCGATCTCACCCGCGAACGGGTCGTACGTCCAGTCCGCGGCGTTGGCGGGAACCACGTCGGTGTGCCCGTGGATCAGCAGCGCGGGCCGCGAGGGGTCCTCCCCCTCGATCCGCGCCACCGTCGAGGCGCGGCCCTTGTGCGATTCGAAGATCTGCGGCTCCAGCCCGACCTCGGCGAGCTTCTCGGCGACCCACTCGGCCGCCTTGCGCTCCCCGGGGCCCGAGTGGTCTCCGTAGTTGCTGGTGTCGATCCGGATGAGGTCCCGGCAGAGGTCGACGACCTCGTCCTCGCCGGAGACGGTCCTGCCCGCGCTCGACTCGCTCACGCTGCTTCCTCCCACTGGTCCACTCAGTCCACCGAAACCGCTCGGTACCGAACGTTCCCATCCTCGCCCCCCGGGCCGCTCTCCCCAAGGGCGTTCCCCGGCCGTCGGGGGGTGTGATCGAGGACCCCCCGCCGTTTGGTAATGTTTTCCACGTCGGAACGGCCCGTGAGGGACGGACGGCACACACCCGGTCCGGGTGGCGGAATGGCAGACGCGCTAGCTTGAGGTGCTAGTGCCCTTTATCGGGCGTGGGGGTTCAAGTCCCCCCTCGGACACCAGCAGAAGGACCCCGTTTCGGCGGGGTCCTTCTTCGTTCCCGGGTCGGTCCGCGGCCGGCGCCGGGCACGCGGCGGCGGCCCCGGAATGTTTGGTAGTGTTTCGCTCGTCGCAACGGCCCGTGAGGGCGAACGACACACACCCGGTCCGGGTGGCGGAATGGCAGACGCGCTAGCTTGAGGTGCTAGTGCCCTTTATCGGGCGTGGGGGTTCAAGTCCCCCCTCGGACACAACAGCGAGAGGCCGGTCGGGAGAAATCCCGACCGGCCTCTCGTACATTCAGTCGAGCTGCCGAATGTGCTCCTGGCCTCACTCAGAGTGAGGGCGGGGCGAGCGGGGACTCGTCCTGGGCGCCGGGCGGGTTCGCGCTTCGTGATCGCGGCACTGTGGCGGGCCGACCGTCGAGGAGCGCCGTACCCAGCTCCGCAGCCAGCAGTCTGTGCGTCCCGTGCCACGTGGGAGCAGGTGCCGCGAACCGGCGCAGGGCCGCCCGGTCGACGGCGTGCAGGACGCTGTACACCAGGAAGCCCAGTACGAGCACGGTGGCGATGAGTCCGTAGACCGGCACGTAGGCCGGGTCGAACATGGAGCGCCCTTCGTCGACTTCCTTCGCGTTGATGCCGAAGAAGGCGAAGAGCAGACCCAGGGTCGCCGTGACGGTAGTGATGAATGTGACGGCTACGACGGTCCGCACCCGCCGCCGGTCCGCGGCGCGGAGTTCCGTCGATTCGACCGATGTGAGTTCGGCGGCCGTGGCGTTGCCGAGGCGCTGGAGCGTCTGGCTGACTGCTGCCGCGCGCGCGATGAGCCCCATGGCCTCGTAGAGGGCCGAGTGGTAGGCGGTGGGGCGCAGAGAGGGGATGAGGGTGGCAAGGTCGGCGGGGATCTCGACGCTGTAGCCGAGTTCCAGTTCCAGGTGGCCCTGGGCCGTGGTGATCCTCTCCAGGAGGGACCGCCGAGCGAGCGGAGAGGCGTCCCCGTCTGACCGTGCGCGGAATCGGCGTGCGTACGATTCCGCGAGCACGCGGATCTCGCGGAGACGGGCCGCAGAGGCGACGGCCTGGACGGCCGACAGGAATGCGGCGTTCTCCACATAGTCCTGGTGACCGGTCAGCAGACTCACGTAGGGGCCCAGGACTCCCGCGGTGGTCGGGCGCCGGTTGAGCTCGTCGGGCGCGCACAGCGGGTCCAGCCCCGGTCGGACGGGGAGGTCGGCCCGGTAGATGATCCGTTGCGCAGTGTCGGATGTCGGAACGTCGCCCGCCGAGGGGGACGCCTGGAAAACGAGCTGATGCCTTTCGGGCAGAAGGCCCGAGGGGACCGTTCCGATCCGGGCGGCCGCCAGCTGCTCGACGTCCTCACCCCCGAAGGTGACGTCGGCGTAGTACAGGTCCTCGAGAAGCGGAATGCACCCCAGGAGCGGAGCGGCGACGTCGAGGGTCAGGGCGAGCATGATCTGGCCGGACGGCGCCGCGAACTGCCAGAGGGTGGCTGCCGTCGGCGGACCCTGGCCGGCGGCCCGCCACCGGCGCGCGTCGAAGAGTGCCGGGTCCAGGCGCCCGCTCTGCAGAATGCGCGGCAGCTGGTCGGCATGACGGTCGTAGGCCGCGGCGAGGCGTCCCAGGTTCAGCAGCGCGGACGGGCGCAGGGACGCGACCTCACCGTCGCCCCCGTCGCCGGTGTCGGGGGCGTAGGTCCAGGAGGTGGCGTACACGGTGGTCAGCCTGGTGCCGAGGCGCGAGACGTACGGGTCGAACGGCGCCGCAGCCTCCGAGGAGGCCGACGAGCCCGGTTCGCGCTCAGAGGGCGTGCCAGCGGGCGGCATGGTCTCCCTCTCGCAACGACGCCATCCGGACAGCGAACTCCTCCGCAGCCGGGGCCGAGTGAGGGACGTTCTGCATGAGCCAGGTCGTCATGCCGAGTTCGCGCACGGTGCGCAGTAGCCGGTACTCGTCCCGTCGGGTGACGTCCGCCCCGTACAGGGCACAGAACTCGGCGTACTCGGACGGTGCAAGACCGAACCGGTCCACGCCTGTCGCCGTGGGGAGCAGGTCCCAGCTGCGCGGGCCGAGCGCCACGGCCTCGTAGTCGATGAGCAGGACCCGGTCGCCATCGCGCAGCAGGTTCCCCCTGTGCGCATCGCCGTGGACGAGGCCGGCGTCGGGATCGGAGGCGACCAGGTCGTGGAAGGCGGCTTCGTTGGCATCGCAGGCCTCTGTGAGGAAAGCGAGGTCCTTCTCGGACACCGCCGCATCCGACTCGTCGGTGCCAGGGACTGCGGCGGTACGGAGCCGGTCGCGCATCACCGGAAACGGGTCAAGGGCGGGCAGCGGGAAGTCGGGGGTGGGCAGCGCGTGCAGATCGCGCAGGAGCACGGCGAGATCCGCGAGCTCGGGTGCGGGATCCGCGGGTGCCACGTACTGCCAGAAGGTGACCAGGCGGCCCGCCGCCGGTAATGGCTGGGGGATTTCGTCGCGCGGCGCCAGGCCGGGAAAATTCTGTGCGAGCAGCCATCGGGCGGTGGCGAGCTCTTTCTCGACCTTGTCCCGAGCGGCGTCGGTGCGGGCCACCCGGTAGACGAGGCCTTGTGCGGGGCTGGCGAAGAGCGCGTTCTCGCCCAGCCGGAGCAAGCGCAGATCGTGGGGGTGCGGGGCACCGGCGTCGCGGACGGCCTCCAGCACGGCGCGCGCGGCCACTGATTCGGTGAACGGGGCTTTTCCTGCGGGAAGTTGAGATCGGCTCATAGCCGCATCAGCTTCACGAGCCCGCGAGAGGGTGTCAAGGGCGCCACTCCCACGTCGAGCAGGGACAAGGCGGGGCGGGGCTGGCGAAAGCACTGGACCCCGCACCGGTCGGTGCGGGGTCCAGTGGACTGGCGGGGGTCAGCCGCGGTCGGCGGCCAGTTCGGCCACTCGGCCGCGGACCAGGAACCAGCCGCCCACCAGGGCGGCGGCGATGACGGGGACGAGCATGACCGTGGTGCGGCCGACACCGCCGTCGCTCCACATCAGGACCAGGACCGTGGCCAGGAAGACCAGGGTCACGATCTGGGTGTAGGGGGCCCAGGGCAGGCGGTAGGAAGGCCGGGAGACCAGGCCGCTCTTCGAGCGGTGCCAGAAGAAGAGCGAGCAGAGCATGACCATGCCCCAGGTGCCCAGGATGCCGATGGAGGCGAGGTTGAGGACGATCTCGAAGGCCTCGCCGGGCATGAAGTAGTTCAGGCCGACGCCTGCGACGCCGAAGGCCGCGGTGAACAGGACGCCGCCGTAGGGGACCTTGCCCTTGTTCATGACGCCGGTGAACTTCGGGGCGGAGCCGGACAGGGCCATCGAGCGCAGGATGCGGCCGGTGGAGTACAGGCCCGAGTTCAGCGAGGAGAGGGCGGCGGTCAGGACGACCAGGTTCATGATGCCCGCGGTGCCGGGGATGCCCAGCTTGTCGAAGACGGTCACGAACGGGGACTGGTCGGCGGAGTAGGCCGTGTACGGGAGCAGCATGGCCAGCAGGACGACCGAGCCGACGTAGAAGACGCCGACGCGCCACATGATGGAGTTGATCGCCTTCGGCATGATCTTCTCGGGGTTCTCGGTCTCGCCCGCGGCGACGCCGCACAGCTCGACGGAGGCGTACGCGAAGACGACGCCCTGGACCACCAGGA
Organism: Streptomyces amritsarensis; assembly: GCF_001953875.1. Lineage (GTDB taxonomy): Bacteria > Actinomycetota > Actinomycetes > Streptomycetales > Streptomycetaceae > Streptomyces > Streptomyces amritsarensis. The sequence goes on along the minus strand of NZ_MQUR01000050.1, from coordinate 18,757 downwards.
GCATCGGCAGCACGCCGGAGGGGAAGAGGCCGCCGTTGTCGGTGATCGTCGAGAGGCCGGGGGTGTGGCCGTCGATCGGGTGGCTGGTGGCGACGAGGTAGATGGCGACCAGCATGAAGATCACCAGGGCGCTGACCTTGACGATGGAGAACCAGAACTCCATCTCGCCGAAGTACTTCACCGAGATCAGGTTGGCGGTGAGGACGATGGCGAGTGCGATGAACGCGAGGACCCACTGGGGCACGTCGGTGAACGCGGACCAGTAGTGGGCGAACACGGCGGCGGCCGTGATGTCGGCCACGGTGGTCGTGGACCAGTTCAGGAAGTACAGCCAGCCGGCGGTGTAGGCACCCTTCTCGCCCATGAACTCTCGGGCGTAGGAGACGAAGGCTCCGGAGGAGGGCCGGTAGAGGACCAGCTCGCCGAGGGCGCGGACCACGAAGAAGGCGAAGACGCCGCACACCGCGTAGGCGATCGCGAGGGAGGGGCCGGCGCCGGCGAGGCGGCCGCCGGCGCCGAGGAACAGGCCGGTGCCTATCGCTCCGCCGATCGCGATCATGTTGATGTGGCGGGACTTGAGGTCCTTGCTGTAGCCCTCGTCACCGGCGTCGACATGGCGGGATGACGCCGGGGCCGGTACCGCGGTCATGGTGGGGTCACTCATGTATGACTTCGCCTTCGTGGGTGGGACAGGCATGCCGGAGGGCCCCGCAGGGGAGCTGGGTGGTGTCCCCTGTGACGCGTTCCGGGTGTTTTGATCGCCATAGGAGACCACGAGGCCCGGCCGGCCGCCAAAATCGCGCCCTGCGCGCGGAAGCCCCCGACGACCTTGGAAACGGGCGTCGGGGGCTTCGCAGGGGCTTGAATGCGGGGGTCAGTCGCCGGTTGTGCCCTCTGCCGCCTGGTCGAGACGGAAGGCTTCGTTGCCGAGCCCGATGCGGGCGTGCACCTCGGGGCGGCTGCGGCGCAGGATGACCCCGTACAGCAGTCCGGCGACGACGGCCGCGCCGATGATGCCGGGCAGGATCCAGCTGAGCGCGGAGCCCTTCTCGGCGCCGACGAGGACGCCGAAGTCCTTGACGGTGTAGACGGCGATGGCGAGCAGGGCGAGGCCGGCGGCGGCCGCCGCCGCGAGCCGCCAGACCTGGGCGCCGGCGGTGCCGCGGCGGACGAAGAAGGCGATCACGGCGAAGGACGCGGCGGCCATGAGGAGTGTCACACCGAGGGCGCCGACGCTGCCCATCCAGGTGAACAGGTGCAGGACGGGGGCGGTGGGGTCGCCGGCCGGGAGGTCGTCGGTGACCGCGAAGGCGAGGACGACGACGGTCGCGATGCAGGTCTGCAGGAGCGAGCCGGTGGCGGGGGCGCCGGTGCCGGCGTTGGTGCGGCCGAAGGCGGCCGGGAGCAGGCCCTCGCGGCCCATGGCGAAGGCGTAGCGGGCGACGACGTTGTGGAAGCTGAGCATGGCGGCGAACATGCCGGTCACGAAGAGGACGTGCAGGACGTCGGTGAAGGCGGTGCCGAGGCGGGCCTCGGTGAGCTGGAAGAGCAGGCCGGGCCCGGCCTCGCCGGCCGTCTTGACGACCTCGGCCGGGCCGGTGGCGACGGTGAGGGCCCAGGCGCTGAAGGCGAAGAAGAGGGCGACGAAGCCGACGGCGAGGAACATCACGCGGGAGACGACGATGTGCGGCTTGCTGGTCTCCTCGGCGTACACCGGGGACTGCTCGAAGCCGACGAAGGCGGCGATGCAGAAGCACAGGGCGGTGCCGAGGCCGGCTCCGGAGAGGGTCTCGGGGTTGAAGGCGTGGAGCGAGAGGCCTTCGGGTCCGGGCTTGGCGAGGGCGGCGGCGTCGAAGACGACGACCAAGGCGCACTCGATCAGGAGGAGGACGCCGAGGACCTTGGCGTTGAGGTCGATCTTGAGCCAGCCGAGGGCGCCGGTCACGGCGACCGCGAGCAGGGCGGGGATCCACCAGGCGAGCTCGATGTCCAGGTAGGTGGCGAAGAGGCCGGAGATCTCGAAGCCGAGGATGCCGTAGACGCCGACCTGCATGGCGCTGTACGCGACGAGGGCGACGAGGGAGGCGGCGGCGCCGGCGGTGGGGCCGAGGCCGCGGGCGATGTAGGCGTAGAAGGCGCCGGCGTTGTGGACGTGGCGGCTCATCTCGGCGTAGCCGACGCTGAACAGCGCGAGGACGAGGCCCAGGATGACGAAGAGCAGGGGCTGGCCGACGACGCCCATCAGGCCGAAGGTCGTGGGCATGACACCGGCGACGACCATCAGGGGGGCGCTCGCGGCGAGTACGGAGAGCAGCAGGCCGGCGGTGCCGAGGCGATCGGCGCGCAGGGCGCGGTCCTGGCCCTTGTACGTGCGTATCTCGGCCGGTTCCTGGAGCGTGGTGGATCTGCCCGTCGGCATGGCGGCGTCCTTTCGGGGGCGCGGTTCTTTTCGGGGCGGAGGGGAGGGCGGGAAGGGGGAAGCGGGAAGTGGAGGAAGCGGGAAGTGGGGAAGGGGAAGGGGGAGGGGGCCGTGGGGTCAGGCGGTGCCGAGTGCGACGTTGCGCGCGGCGAGGAAGGCCTTGTGCGGGTCGCGGTCGGGATAGGACCAGGGAGCGCGGGTGGCGTGGCTGCCGATGCGGTGGAAGAGCGCGGCGGCCTCGGCGGGGCGCCCCTCGCAGAGCTTCGCGTGGGCGAGGAAGTTCAGGTCGACCCGGTTGCGGGGGTGGTCGTCGCGCTCCCACTCCAGCCACCAGTCGAAGGCGGAGCGCAGGACCTGGCGGGCGCGGCGGCCCTCCCAGTGCGCAGCGGCGGCCTCGGGGGTGTGGCCGCGCGTGGCGGCGAGGACCCGGTAGCGCTCGGCGTGCGCGACGACGGGGAGCACGGCCAGCGGTGAGTCGGCCGGGGACTCCTCGGCGGCCCAGGCGGCGAAGTCGTAGACCTCGTGGAGCGGGTCCTGGCCGGGGGCGAGGGTACGTTCGGCCAGCTTCGCGACCATGAGGTGGTGGGCGTGGTGGTGCTCGCGGTGACGGGCCCGGACCTGGTCGAAGTGGCGGCTGAACTCCTCCTCGGTACCGAAGGCGCGGGAGAGCAGGAGCAGTCCGAGCCAGGGGGTGGGGTCGTCGGGGAGCAGGGCGGCGGCCCGGCGGCAGGCATCCTCGGCCGCGGCCGGGGTGCACTTGTGGCGCAGGGCGGTGAAGACGGCGGCGCAGGCGAGGAGGGTGGCGGCGTCGGCGCTGTCGGGTTCGGCGAGCAGCCATTCGCGCGCCCAGGCGGTGGCCGCCGGGGTCTGGGCGAGGACGACGACGCGGTGGCCCCGGCGGTCCCAGTCGTCGCCGGTGCCGACGAGGAGGGAACGGACCTTGGCCCAGCGCCCCTGGGCGAACTGGGACCGGACATCGATGAGTTCGGCGTCGCAGAGGGCCGGGTCGAAGAGCTGGGCGTCCCGCTTGCGGGCGCGGCCGAGGGGCGGCGGAGGCGGGGACATCCGCGGGGTTTCCCTCCAGGACGCGGGCGGACGGGGTCGGGTCGGCGGGGCCGCCCCGCGCGCAGGGCGCACGCGCGCGGTCGGGCGGTCGAGCCGTGGGGCTGGGGATCGTGCCGGTGGAGCCCGGTGGGGCTCCGGAGAGGTGCGGAGGAGCTGCGGTGCTGTTGCGTCGGACCCCGGGGCGCGGGCGAAGTTCGCTCGGAACTCCGTTGAGCACTCCGGTGATCACGCACAGCAAAGCGGTATGCGCAGCTCCGAGTCAAGGTCCAGTCCACTGCGTGGCGGGTTTCAACTGCTCCGGGGGCCGTGCCAGTTGAGCAGCCGGTATGTGTTCCGGCAGGCCGGGGACGGTGTCCTAGGGTGGCCGTATGACGGCATATGACGATCTTCCCCCGTACCTGCTGGGGTTCCCCGGACCCTTGCGCGACCGCTTGGTGGCGGCCGTGCTGAGCGGGGCGAAGACCACCACCACCGGCCTGCTCGCGGAGTACGAGGCGGAGCGGGAACCGCTGCCGGAGCCCGGCGGGCGGTCCCTGCTGGTCGACTCCGGCGAGCGCGGGGTGGCGGTGGTGGAGGTGACGGCCGTGGAGGTGCTGCGGCTCGCCGACGTGGGGCTGGGGCACGCCCTCGACGAGGGCGAGGGGTACGCGTCGGTGGCCGAATGGCGTACGGCGCACGAGGAGTTCTGGCACAGCGAGCCGGTGCGCACGGTGATCGGCGACCCGGGGTTCACCGTCGACGACGACACCCTCGTCGTCGCGGAGCGGTTCCGGGTCACGGAGCGGCTGGCCTGACGCCCCGGCTCGCGACGGGCCGCCCGCGCCGGGCCACGGGTCGCCCGCGCCGGGCCCCCCGCCTGCCGTACGCGCGCCGGACCGCGGGCCGTACGGGCCGGACCGCCGGGGCCTGTCGCGCCGGGCCGCGGGGGCGCCGCGTGCCGGGTCCGCCGGGTCCGCCGCGCGGCCGGGCGCGCCGGTCCGGCCTCAGCCGACCGCCTGGGCCGCGGCCCGGCCCGCCGCCCTGCCCGAGAAGATGCACCCGCCGAGGAAGGTGCCTTCCAGGGCCCGGTAGCCGTGGACCCCGCCGCCGCCGAATCCGGCCGCCTCGCCCGCGGCGTAGACGCCCGGCAGCGGTTCGCCCGTCCCGGTCAGGACCCGCGAGGAGAGGTCGGTCTCCAGGCCGCCCAGGGACTTGCGGGTCAGGATGGAGAGCCGCACGGCGATCAGCGGGCCGGCCCCGGGGTCGAGGATCCGGTGCGGGGCGGCGGTGCGGATCAGCTTGTCGCCGAGGTACTTGCGGGCCCCGTGGATGGCCGTGACCTGGAGGTCCTTGGTGAAGGGGTTGGCGACCTCCCGGTCGCGGGCCACGATCTCGCCCCGGACCGCGGCTTCGTCGAGGAGGTCCTCCTTGGTGATGGCGTTCATGCCGCGCACGAGGGCGGACAGGTCGCGTTCGACGACGAAGTCGGCGCCGCGGTCCATGAAGGCCTTGACCGGGCCGGGTACGGCCTGGCGCGCCCGGGTGATGACGTCGCGCACCGACCGGCCGGTCAGGTCCGGGTTCTGCTCGGAGCCGGAGAGGGCGAACTCCTTGCCGATGATGCGCTGGTTGAGCACGAACCAGGTGTGGTCGTGGCCCGTCCTCATGATGTGGTCGAGCGTGCCGAGGGTGTCGAAGCCGGGGAAGAGCGGCACGGGCAGCCGCTTGCCCGTGGCGTCCAGCCAGAGCGGGGACGGGCCGGGGAGGATGCGGATCCCGTGCTTGGCCCAGATCGGGTCCCAGTTCCGGATGCCCTCGGTGTAGTGCCACATCCGGTCCTTGTTGATGTGGCTGGCGCCCGCGGCCTCCGCGATGCCCAGCATCAGGCCGTCGACGTGCGCGGGGACCCCGGAGAGCATCCGCTCGGGCGGGGTGCCGAGCCGGGCGGGCCACTGGGCGCGTACGAGGTCGTGGTTGCCGCCGATGCCGCCGCTGGTGACGATCACGGCCTGGGCCCGCAGGGAGAAGGACCCGGTGGCCTCGCGGCTGCTGGCCGCGCCCCGTACGGCGTCGGAGGGCTTAAGGATCTCGCCGGTGACGGTGTCCACGGCGCCGGCGGTCGCGGCCAGTGCGGTGACCCGGTGTCGGAACGCCAGGCGGACCAGGCCCCGGGCCACGCCCTCGCGTACCCGCCGTTCGAACGGCTCCACCAGGCCCGGTCCGGTGCCCCAGGTGATGTGGAAGCGGGGGACGGAGTTGCCGGGGCCGCTCGCGTCGTAGCCGCCGCGCTCCGCCCAGCCGACGACGGGGAAGAAGCGGACGCCCCGGGAGTGCAGCCAGGGGCGCTTCTCCCCGGCCGCGAAGTCGACGTAGGCCTCGGCCCAGCGGCGCGGCCAGGCGTCCTCCTCGCGGTCGAAGCCGGCGGTGCCCAGCCAGTCCTGGAGGGCGAGGTCCCGGCTGTCCTTGATCCGCATCCGGCGCTGCTCGGGCGAGTCCACGAGGAACAGCCCGCCGAAGGACCAGTGCGCCTGGCCACCGATGGACTGTTCCGGCTCCTGGTCGAGCAGGATGACCTTGCGGCCCGCTTCGACGAGCTCGGCGGTGGCCACGAGGCCCGCGAGCCCGGCTCCGATCACGATCACGTCTGCGTCGTACGTCATGCGGACACCCGTCCTCCGTCGATGGTGGGGCAGATCCTTTGCTACGGAGCGGTAACCAGTCAACAGCGGTGGTTGGATGAACCCGTGAGTGCCGCTGATGAAGTGCTGGACGTCGTGGACCGGGACGACAGGGTCGTCGGGCAGGCCCCGCGGGGCGAGGTGTACGCCCGCGGGCTGATCCACCGCTGCGTGTTCGTGCTGGCCAGGGACGCGGAGGACCGGATCTTCGTGCACCGCAGGACCGCGTCGAAGCTGGTGTTCCCCTCGCACTACGACATGTTCGTGGGCGGGGTGGTGGGCGCCGGCGAGAGCTACGCGCAGGCCGCGCTTCGGGAGGCCGAGGAGGAGCTCGGGGTCCGGGGGCTGCCGCGGCCGGAGCCGCTGTTCACGTTCCTGTACGAGGGCCCGGGCGGGGCCTGGTGGTCCGCCGTGCACGAGGTGCGGTGCGGGCTGCCGGTGGCCCCGCAGGTCTCCGAGGTGGACTGGCACGCGTTCCTCACCCGGGAGGAGCTGGACCGGCGGATCGGGGACGGGGAGTGGCCCTGGGTGCCGGACGGGCTGGAGGCCTACCGGCGGCTGCGCGCGCGTCCGGTCTCCCGCCAGTAGATTGATCAGGTGATCGACTTCGTCAAGGACGTACGCCTGTGGTTCGCGCCGTCGCGGCTGGAGGACGAGGGCGACACCCCCGACTACCGCTTCTCGCTGGCCAACGAGCGTACGTTCCTCGCTTGGATCCGAACCGCCCTGGCCCTGGTCGGCGGCGGCTTCGCCGTCGACCAGTTCCTGCCCGACCTGCGGTGGGGCGTGCGGGTGGGCATGGCCCTCGCGCTGCTCGTGGTCGGTGCCGCCTGCGCGCTGCGGGCGGTCAACCACTGGGTGCGCTGCGAGCGGGCGATGCGGCGGCACGAGGACCTGCCGCTGTCGCGGTTCCCCGTGGTGCTGAGCCTTGGCGTGGGCCTGGTCGCGGTGGCGATGGTGGTGGTCGTGCTGCTGGGCTGGACCTCGCAGCGGTGAGCATGCCGGGGAGGGACCGCGACGCCGGGCTCCAGCCCGAGCGGACCCGGCTCGCGTGGCGGCGTACGACGCTCGCGTCCTCGGTGGTGGCCGTACTGGCGCTGCGGCAGGCGCTGCGCGGGTCCGGGTCGTCGGCGGAGGTGGCCGGGGCGGCGGTGATCGTGCTGCTCTGGCTGGCGTTCCTGTGGGTGGCGCACCGCCGGATCGGGGCGCTGGCGACGGGTCGGCCGCAGGTCCTCGGGGCCCGGTCGGCGCTGGCCGTGGTCGCGTGCACGGTGGCGCTGGCGGCGTTCGCGGTGGCGGTCATCCTCTGACCCGCCTGCCGGATTGTCCCACTTACCCCAACAGATTGGGGCACAACGGGCGATAGCCGACCATTCGCACTAGTCTCGACGCCATGACGACCCTCCACCACGAACACCCCACGCACCAGCACTCCCACGGCGCGGACTGCGGCCACCGGGCGGTCCCGCACGGCGACCACGTGGACTACGCCCACGACGGCCACCTGCACCGGGAGCACGCGGGGCACTGGGACGAGTGCGAGCCGGCCGGGCACACCGCCCACGAGGGCCACGCCCACGCGCACAGCGCGGGCTGCGGGCACGACACGGTCCCGCACGGCGACCACGTCGACTACCTCCACGACGGGCACCGGCACGCCGAGCACGACGGGCACTACGACGACCACTGACCGGCGCCGCCGCCCCTGATCGCCCCTCCCCCGCGGGCTCCCCGGCCGGCCGGGGACGGTACCCGCCCTCGCCCCGCGCCGTGACGGCTGGCAGGATGCCGACCGCCTGTCACAGCGACCCGGGGAGAGCGCAGATGCCCGTGGACGACCCGTACCTCGTCCGGCCCGCGGCGGGGGTGTACGCCTACGTCCAGCCCGACGGCGGCTGGTGCCTGAACAACGCCGGCTTCGTGAGCGACGGCGGCCGGACCCTGCTCGTCGACACCGCAGCCACCGAGCGCCGGGCCCTGGCGCTGCGCGAGGCGGTCGTCTCGACCGGGGTGCCGCTCCCGCGGACCGTGGTGAACACCCACCACCACGGCGACCACACCTACGGCAACTGCGTCTTCACCCCCGAGGCCCTGGTCCTCGGGCACGACAACGCGCGGACCGAGCAGCTCGCCGCCGGCCACCAGCTGGAGATGATCTGGCCCGCGACGGACTTCGGCGCGATGGACATCACGGCGCCCGACCTGACCTACAGCGACCGGGCGACCGTGCACGTGGGCGGGACCGAGGTGCAGGTCCTCCACCCGGGCGTCGCGCACACCACCGGCGACTCGGTCGTGTGGCTGCCTCGGCAGCGGGTGGTCTTCACCGGGGACCTGGTCTTCGCCGGCGGCACGCCGTTCCTGGCCATGGGCTCGCTCGCCGGCTCCCTGCGGGCGCTGGAGCTGCTGCGGTCGCTGGACGCGGAGACGGTCGTACCGGGCCACGGCCCGCTGACCGACCCGTCGGCCTACGACTCCACCGAGCGGTATCTGCGGTACGTGGCCGAGCTCGCCCGGGAGGGCGTGGCCGAGGGCCTGACCCCGCTGGAGGTGGCCCGACAGGCCGACCTCGGCGAGTTCGCGGCGTGGCGGGAGAGCGAGCGGCTGGTGGCGAACGTGCACCGGGCGTACGCGGAGCTGGCCGGGAAGCCGGAGGGCGCTCCGCTGGACATACCGGCGCTGCTCGCGGACATGACGCTGATGAACGGCGGTAGGCCCATCCCCTGCCACGCGTGAGCCGGCGGGCCGGAGGTGTTCTTCCGGCCCCGCCCTCTGGACGGCATACCGACTGGTCGGCATGATTACGTGCGGCGGTGTTCCGACGCACCGCCGCACGCCCCCATCGACTCCCCGCACGGAGGTGCGCACCATGACCTCAGCCCCGGCCGACCCCAGAGGCCTGGATCTGGAGCGGCTGCGCGGTCATCTCGACCGGGCCCGGCCGGGACTCCTGGCCGGTGCGCTGCGCGGCCGGCTGATCGAGGGCGGCCGGTCGAATCTCACGTACGAGATCACCGACGGGACCGCCCGCTGGGTGGTGCGCCGGCCGCCGCTCGGCCACGTCCTGGCCACGGCCCACGACATGCGCCGCGAGCACCGGGTCATCGCGGCGCTGCACGGCACGGCCGTGCCGGTCCCGGAGCCGGTGCTGCTGTGCGAGGACGAGGAGGTGCTCGGGGCGCCGTTCTACGTCATGGAGTACGTGGACGGGGTGCCGTACCGCACGGCCGCAGAGCTCGCCGCGATCGGCCCGGAGCGGACCCGGCGGGCGGTGTTCGCCCTGGTGGACACCCTGGTCGAGCTGCACGCGGTGGACCCGGAGGCGGTGGGCCTGGGCGACTTCGGCCGGCCGGAGGGCTTCCTCGACCGGCAGCTGCGGCGCTGGGGCAAGCAGCTCGCCGCCTCGCGGGGGCGCGACCTCCCCGGGATCGACGAGCTGCACGGCGCGCTGGGCCGCACACTGCCCCGCTCCCCCGCCCCGACCGTGGTGCACGGCGACTACCGGCTCGACAACGTGCTGATCGGCACGTCCCCGTCCGGCACCGACACGATCCGGGCGGTGCTGGACTGGGAGATGTCCACGCTCGGGGATCCGCTGACCGACCTCGGCCTGCTGGTGATGTACAGCTGCGACCTGGGCCTGACCGGGTCCCCGGTCAGCACGACGAGCGGGGCCCCCGGCCATCCCACGCCGGCGGAGCTGGTCGAGCGGTACGCCGCCCGCTCCGGGCGGGACACCGGCGCCATCGCCTGGTACGCGGCCTTCGCCTGGTTCAAGCTCGCGGTGATCCTCGAGGGCATCCACTACCGCTACACGCTCGGACAGACCGTCGGTGCGGGCTTCGACCGGATCGGCGAGCTGGTCCCGGTCTTCATCGAGCACGGACTGACCACCCTCCAGGGCCTCCATCCATTCACAAACGGCCAGGAAGGCTGAGGCACCCAGCATGGACTTCGCATTCGACGCCCGCACCGAGGAACTCCGCGAGCGGCTGCTCGCGTTCATGGAGGAGTACGTCCACCCGGCGGAGCCCGTCGCCGCCGAGCAGCGCGCACGGCTGGCCTCGCCCTGGGACACCCCGGCCGTCTTCGGTGAACTGAAGGCCGAGGCGCGCCGCCAGGGCCTGTGGAATCTCTTCCTCCCGGACCCGGAGCACGGTGCGGGGCTCACCAACCTCCAGTACGCCCCGCTGGCGGAGATCACCGGCCGCAGCCCGCACCTGGCGCCCATGGCGACCAACTGCGCGGCCCCGGACACCGGCAACATGGAACTGCTGGCCCAGTTCGGGAGCGAGGAGCAGAAGAAGCAGTGGCTGGAGCCGCTGCTGAACGGCGAGATCCGCTCCGCGTTCGCGATGACGGAGCCCGAAGTGGCCTCCTCGGACGCGACGAACATCGAGACCCGGATCGAGCGGGTCGGTGACGAGTACGCGGTCACGGGCCGCAAGTGGTTCATCTCCGGCGCCATGAACCCGGACTGCAAGGTCTTCATCGTGATGGGCAAGACCGACCCGGAGGGCGCCGATCCGCGCCGCCAGCAGTCGATGGTCCTGGTCCCCCGGGACACTCCGGGCGTCGAGGTGCGCCGGGCCATGACGGTGTACGGGTACGAGGACCACGACCACGGCGGCCACGCCGAGGTGGTGTTCGACGGGGTACGGGTCCCGGCGGCGAACCTGATCGGCGAGGAGGGCGGCGGCTTCGCCATCGCCCAGGCGCGCCTCGGCCCGGGCCGCATCCACCACTGCATGCGGCTGATCGGCATGGCGGAGCGGGCCATCGAGCTGATGTGCCGGCGTGCGGTGGAGCGTACGGCCTTCGGCAAGCCGCTGGCCGCGCAGGGTGTCGTGCAGAACTGGATCGCCGACGCCCGGGTGACGGTGGAGCAGGTGCGGCTGCTGGTGCTCAAGACGGCCTGGCTGATGGACACGGTCGGGAACCGGGGCGCGCACACCGAGATCCAGGCCATCAAGATCGCGACGCCGCGGGCGGTGGTCCGGATCCTGGACGACGCGGTGCAGCTGCACGGGGCGGGCGGGGTGAGCCAGGACTTCCCCCTGGCCGAGCTGTGGGCGGCGGCCCGCACCCTGCGCCTGGCCGACGGGCCGGACGAGGTGCACCAACGCTCCCTGGCCCGCCGGGAGCTGGAGCGACACCGCTAGGGCCGGGGCCGGAGCAGACCCCGCGGCCCGGAAGCCCGCCGGGTGGGGGCCGCGGGGACCTTGGGGATCAGGGCCGCAGCGCCCGCAGCAGCAGGTCCGCGAGGTGGTCGGCGACCTGCTGCGGCGTGAGCGGGCCGTCGGCCCGGTACCAGGTCGACAGGTGGTGCACGGACCCGAAGTGGTAGTCCACCACCAGGTCGGCGGGGGTGGCGGTGGAGAACACGCCGGTCCGCTGCCCCTCCTCCACCAGCGCCCGGAAACGCTCGTGGTAGCGCCGGCGCTCCGCCCGTACCTGCTTGTACTTCTCCGGGCTGAGCTGGTGCATCGACCGGAAGAAGATCATGGCGTCGTCGAGGTTCTCGATGGTGGTGACCACCACGTCGGCGGCCGCGGCCCGCAGCCGTTCCTCGACGGGGGCGTCGGAGGCGGCCACCGCGTCGAGGCGCTGCTGCTGGAGGCGCAGCATCCGTGCGTACACCTCGTGCAGCAGGTCGTCCTTGGATCCGAAGTAGTGGTAGAGCGCGCCCTTGGTGACCCCGGCCGCCTCGACGATCTCCTGGACGGACGTGCGGTCGTAGCCGCGCTCGGCGAACAGCCGGGTGGCGACGGCCAGCAGCCGCTGCGGTACCGGGGCCTCGTGCGTGCCTGCGGGTTCCGTTGTCCTGGCCGCCATGGTGCCGACCCTCCCTTTCTCGTTTCCTGCCTGGCCGGTGCGACCAGCTGTACGACCGTCCGACTGTTTTCAGCCGCGATCGCGCAGTTCCCGTCGCAGGATCTTGCCACTGGTCGTCTTCGGAAGAACAGGCAGGATCTCGACCTGGCGCGGGTATTTGTAGGCGGCGATGCGCTCGGCGCAGTAGGCGGAGAGCTCCGCAGGCTCGGCCGAGGTGCCGGGGCGCAGGCTCACATACGCCTTGACGCTCTCCCCGCGGTACGGGTCGGGAACACCCACCACGGCGGCCTCGCGGACGGCGGGGTGGGTGTAGAGCACGTCCTCCACCTCGCGCGGCCAGACCTTGAACCCGGACGCGTTGATCATGTCCTTCTTGCGGTCGACGACGTAGAGCCAGCCGTCCGGGTCCATGAAGCCGACGTCCCCGGTGCGCAGTTCGCCGTCCGGGAAGGCCTCGGCAGTCTCGGCGGGCAGGCCCCAGTAGCCGGGCACGACCTGGGGCCCGCGGACGGCGATCTCGCCGGTCTCGCCGATGGGGAGTTCGGCCCCCTGCTCGTCGAGGATGCGGACGACGGTGTCGGTGCCTGGCAGGCCGACGGACAGGGTGCCGGAGGCGGGGTCGACGGGGGCTTCGAGGTGCACGGGCACGCTGGCGCAGGGGGCGGTGCACTCGGTGAGGCCGTAGCCGTTGCGGAGGTAGAAGCCGAAGGCCGCGCGGAGGCGTTCGACGAGCGCGGGCGGGAGCGGGGCGCCGCCGGAGGAGATCACCTGGAAGGAGGCGAAGTGGTCCGGGGTGGCGGCGGGGTGGGCGGCCAGGGCCATGAAGGCGGTGGCCGGGCCGACGGTGTAGGCCGGGCGGTGTTCCAGGAAGGCGTCGAGCACGGCGCCGGCGTCGAAGCGGTGGGCGAGGACGAGGGTGCCGGCGTTGACGAAGCAGGCGGCGAGTTCGCAGACCATGCCGGTGATGTGGAAGAGGGGCGCGAGGGCGAAGTAGCCGGCGCCCTCGGCGAGGGGGTGGGAGGTGACCTGCCGTACGGCGTTGTAGGTGAGGGCGCCGTGGGGGTTCATCGCGCCCTTGGGCGTGCCGCTGGTGCCGGAGGTGTAGCTGATGAGGGCGGTGTCGGCGGCGGTGAGGTCCGGGCCCTGTGGAGCGGGTCGCCCGGCGCGGGCCGCGGTGAAGAGGTCCACGGCGACGGGATCGGCGGCGGTCCGCTCCCGGCCGGGCACCGCGTCCGGCGCGTCCGGCTGCGCGGGCACGGGCGGACGCGCAGGGGCCGCAGCCGAGCCCGGAGCCATGGCCGCGGCCGCGATCGGGGCCGGTGCCATGGCCGCGGCCGCGGCCGCGATCGGACCCGGAGCCGGTGCCGGCGGCCGCGCCGAGGACGGGCCCGGAGCCTGGTCCGGGACCGCCGGCCGGGCCTGGGGCGGGCCGAAGACGCGCGGGTCGTCGCGGGTCTGGAAGTCCCGGTCCGAGGCGGTCAGCACGGTCCGCACCGCGCTGCCCCGCGCCGCCTGGCGCAGGTACGCCGTCCAGGCACGGGCCTCGCACACCAGCGCTGCGGCCCCGGAGTCGCGCAGGACGTGGCCGACCTCGCCGGATTTGTACATGGGGTTGAGGGGGACGACGACGGCCCCGGCCTTCCAGGCACCCAGGACGGCGAGCACGAAGTGCGGGGTGTTCTGGAGCATGACCGCCACCCGGTCGCCGCGGCGGACGCCCCGCGCCGCGAGGTGGCCGGCGACGGAGTCGGACAGCGCGTCGGCCTCGGCGTAGCCGATCCGGCCGTCGAAGTAGGCGAGCGCGGTGCGCTCGGGGGCGCGGGCGGCGGCCTCGCGGAAGGCGTGCAGGACCGTGGGCGGCGGAGCGACGGGCGCCAGCTGGACCGGGGAGAGCAGCCCGCGCCAGGGCCGGGCGGCGTAGGCGGAAGTGGTGGAGGAGGGGGAGGCGGGGGAGGCGGGGGTCATGGGGTCTCCCACGTCTGCTGGAGGTGGTTCATGCCGCTCAGCCAGCGGTCCGGGTCGGTGGCGCGGACCGCGTAGTAGTCGGCGACCTCGGGGTGCGGGAGGATCAAGAAACGGCCCTTCTCCATGCCGTCGAACAGGGCGTCCGCGACCGCTTCCGGCTCGATCGCGGTCGGTGCGAGGACGAGTTCGCCCGCCGAGCCCGCGGCGGTCAGCATGTCGGTGCGCACTCCTTGCGGGCAGATGGCGTGGACCTGGACACCGCGGTGCCGGTAGGTCAGCGAGAGCCATTCCGCGAAGGCGAGCGCACCGTGCTTGGTGACACTGTACGGGGCGGCCCCGATCATGCTGAGGAGTCCGGCAGCCGAGACGGTGGAGACGAAGCGGCCGCTCCCCCGCTCGACCCAGTCGGGCAGCAGCAGCCGGGCGGCGCGGACGTGGGCCATGACGTTGACCTGCCAGGCGGCTTCCCAGACGGCCTCGTCGGCGGCGGCGTCGCCGCCCGAGGCGAGTCCGGCGTTGGCGCAGTAGACGTCCACCGTCCCGCCGAGGGCCTCGCGGGCCGCGGCCACGATCTGCGAGGCGTCTCCCGGCACCGGGATCGCCCGCGCCCCGATGGCGCCCGCGACCGCGGCGGCCCTGGCCGGGTCGAGGTCGTTGACGACCACCGTGGCGCCCTCGGCCGCGAAGCGGTGGGCGAGCGCGGCGCCGATGCCGCCGCCCGCGCCGGTGACGACGACTCGCTGGTCCTGGTACGCGCTCACGGGATCACACCTCTCGTACGGCGGGTTGCGGATCCCGGCAGACTAACCAGTCGGTATGTCGGGGCGGAAGGGGCGCGCCTCCTACCGTGGCCGGATGACGCTGTCGCGACGCGGGGTGCTGGGGCTGGCGGGGGCCGTGGGATCGGCGGGCGCGGTGGCCGCCCTGGGTGCGGCCGGGACCGCCGGTGCTGCCGGGACCGCCGGGGCCGCGGGGACCGCCGGGGCGGCTGAGGTTGCCGGGGCCGCGGGGACCGCCGGGGCCGCGCGGGCTGCCGGGGCCGCCGGGGTTGCCGCGCCGCGGCCGGCCGGCCGGGTGCGTACCGGCTTCGAGCGGCTCGCGGCGGACGGATACGCCGTCCTGGCCGGCCAGAAGGTCGGGGTGGTCACCAACCCCACGGGGATCACCGCCGATGCCCGGCACCTGGTGGACGTGCTGCACGCGGACGAGCGGGTGGATCTCGTCGCGGTGTTCGGGCCCGAGCACGGGTTCCGCGGGACGGCGCAGGCCGGGGACTCCGAGGGCGCCTCGCGGGACCCGGCGACCGGGCTGCCCGTGTACGACACGTACGACAAGAGCGGGCAGCGGCTGGCCGACGTGTTCACGGCGGCCGGGATCGACACGGTCGTCTTCGACATCCAGGACGTCGGGGCCCGCTTCTACACCTACATCTGGACCCTCTACGACTGCATGCGCGCGGCCGCCCTCGCCGGCAAGGCGGTGGTGGTGCTGGACCGGCCGAACCCGGTGGGCGGCCTGCGGGCGGCGGGCCCGGTGCTGGAGCGGCCGTACGCCAGTTTCGTGGGCCGGGAGCCGATCGCGCTCGCGCACGGGATGACGGCGGCCGAACTGGCGCGGCTCTTCAACGGCGAGTTCCTGGCCGCCGGTCCGGCCCCCGCCGGCCCGGTCAGGCTGACCACGGTGGCCATGTCCGGGTGGCGGCGCGGGTCCTTCTTCGGGGAGACCGGGCTGCCCTGGGTGCCGCCGAGCCCGAACATGCCGACGCCGGACACGGCCCTCGCGTACGCCGGCACCTGCCTGTTCGAGGGGACGAACCTCTCCGAGGGGCGTGGGACGACCACGCCCTTCGAGGTGGTGGGTGCCGAGGGGATCGACCGGCGGTGGGCGGAGGCGGCGAACGCGCTGGGCCTGCCCGGGGTGTGGTTCCGGGAGGCGTACTTCACTCCGACCTTCTCCAAGCACGTGGGAAAGGTGTGCGGCGGGGTCCGGCTGATCGTGCACGACCGGGAGGCCTTTGACCCGGTACGGGCGGGCATCGGGCTGCTGGTCACCGCCCGCCGGGTGTGGAACGGCTTCGGCTGGCGCGCGGACCACTGGATCGACCGGCTGACCGGCACGGACCGGGTGCGCAGGCTGGTGGACGCGGGCGCCGGTGTGGAGGAGGTGGCGGGCGACTGGGCGGCGGGGCTGGCCCGCTTCGAGGCCGTGCGCGCGCGGTACCTGCTCTACTCCTGAGCCGGCCGCGCCGGGGGGCTGGCCGGGCGGGCGCCGCAGCAGGATGCTGACTGCACCGGAGGCACGGCGTGAAGGGGGACGTCATGGCGGACGTCGGTGGCGGGTTCGGCTTGGGGACGGGGCTCGGGCCCGGGGTGGGCACCGGGTCCGGGGTGGGCGCCAGGATCGGGGTGGGGCCGTACGCGGAACTGACCTTCGACTCCGAAGGGGACGTGGACCGCGCCTCGCAGGGTGCGGTGTCCCGGATGGAGGCGACGGATGTGCTCATCTTCGCGCACGGCTGGAACAGCGACCGGTCCGCGGCCACCCGGCTCTACGACCGGTTCTTCGCGCCTTTCCCCGCCCTGGTGGGGCCGGGGGTGCGGCTGGGGTACGTGGGTGTCGTATGGCCCTCGATGCGGTTCTCCGACGAGCCGATACCCGACTTCGAGGCGCCCGGCGCGCTCGCGGAACCAGGCCGCGGCTGCACACTGGACCCCCTGACCCGGCAGGCGCTCGGGGAGTTCTGGCCGGGGCGGCGCGCGGAGCTGGACCGGGTGGCGGAACTGCTGGCGGAGCAGCCGGAGTCGGCGTCCGCGTTCATCGAGTTCGGTGCGCTCGTCAGGGAGCTGGCCGGCGTGGACGCGGTGCAGGCGGTGGCGGCGCCGGCGGTGCCCGCGATCTTCGCCGACGACGTGCTGGAGGTCTGCCGGGCCCTCTCGCTCGCCCTGGCCAAAGCGGGCGCCGCGGCTCCCGTCGGCGAGGGGCCGGGGCTCACGGTCGGCGGCGATCTGCGCGGCCTGTGGGGCGGCGCCAAGGAACTGCTGCGCCAGGCCACGTACTACAAGATGAAGAAGAGGGCGGGTGTGGTCGGCGAGCGGGGGCTGGGCCCGGTCCTGGCGGAGCTGGCGGCGGCCCGCCCGGCCCTGCGCTTCCATCTCATCGGGCACAGCTTCGGGGCCCGCGTGGTGTCCTTCTCGCTGCGCGCGGTGCCGGAGGGCGCCCGCTACGTCAGGTCCTTGACCCTGCTCCAGGGGGCCTTCTCCCACTACGCGTTCGCCGACCGGCTGCCGCACGACAAGGGGCGCGGCGGCGCCTTGCGCGGCCTCCACCGGAAGGTCGACGGACCGGTGGTCGCCTGCCATTCCCCGCACGACTCGGCGCTCCGGGTCTTCTACCCCCTGGCGTCCCGGATGGCGGGCGATTCGGCCGGTCTGCTCGGCTTCGACGAGCGGTGGGGCGCGATCGGGCACGACGGGGTCCGGGCCGTGCCGGGAGCGCCCCGGCTCAGCCTCGACACCGCCTTGCGCGAGGGCCTGCCCGCGACCGGATGCGTCAGTGTGGACGCGGGCTCCGTGGTGCGGCGCGGCGGTGCCCCCTCGGGGGCGCACAGCGACATCTGCCACGAGGAACTGGCCCGGGTGGTGGTGTCCGCGGGGCGCATGGGGCGCTGAGTTCCGGCCATGTGCCACCTGCACGCCTCGTCCGCCCCCGCATGCGCCCGCTCCCGGCCGGGCATGTTGGGCACATCGGTGGAGGTGATGGTGTGATGGCGGGATTCCGGAGTCTGGCCTACCAGGTGCGCGACGCGCGCAACGACCGGGCCCTGCGGCGCCACTCGCTGCGCCGCTGCCTGGAGCGGTTCGCGCCCTACGGGCACCGGGCCACCTGGTGGCATCTGTGCGACCGGCACGGGATCGCCCCCGAGGACCGGGGGGCGGACCCGCTGCGGCTGGTCGCCGCGCTGGAGGAGCTGGAGGACGCGCGGACGGTCTGGCTGGAGTACGAGCGCCAGTTCGCGGAGCGGCGCCGGAGGGAGAAGCACCACGGGCTGCGCCGGCCGGAGTGGGCGTGGGGCGGGAGCGGGGACGCGGTGGTGCGCTGCGCGGACCCGGGGGTGCGGCCCGAGGGGGCGCTGGGCGAGGTGCTGCGGCGGCTGGTCCGGGCACTGGAGTCGGAGCCGGGGACGGCGTGCCCGGTCTGCGGGGAGACCGAGCTGCGGTGGCCGGAGGTGGCCCCGGTGGGCCCCTGGGAGGGGGCTTTCGCCTGGGACGGGCCGGTGTGCGCGGGCTGCGGGATCGTGGTGCCGAGACCGGCCCTGGCGGACTTCCCCTCGACGGACGCGGCGTGAGGAGTGCGGTCGGGCCGGCCGTGGTGTCGGTCAACGGCACGCGGGGCGCCGCCAACGGGCCTGCCGTGCCGATGTCACCGCGGGACCTGGCGGAGTCGGCGGTGCGGGCGGTCGCCGCCGGGGCGGCCGAGGTGCTGGTGCACCCGCGGACGCCGTGCGGGCGGGAGAGCCTCTCGCCGCGCGTGGTCGGGCCGGTGCTGGAGGTGCTGCGCGGCGCGGGGGTGCGCGTACCGCTGGCGGTGCCGGTGAGCATCGGGGCGGAGCCGGATCCGGCCGAGTGGTCGGCGCGGGTCGGCGCGTGGACGGTGCTGCCGGACCGGGCGGTGGTGCACTTCGCGGAGCCGGGGGCGGCCGGGCTGGCCGAGGCGCTGCTGGCGCGGGGCGTGCGGGTGGACGCGGCGGCGCCGCTGGGCGGCCCGGCCGGCCCGGAGCCGCTGGAGCGGCTGCGGGCCTGGCTGGTACGGAGGCCGG
>NZ_MQUR01000064.1 GCF_001953875.1 Streptomyces amritsarensis | reverse complement strand
CCCCGCCCGGTTCCCGCCGATCCCCGCGGATTTCCGTGGGGATCGGCGGGGTCTGCCTCCGGGCCCCGGCGGGTCGGTCCCTCAGCCCTTCTCCGGGGCCACGGGGTAGGGGACGAAGGTGCTGCTGTTCTCGTCGACCGCCAGGACGCGGCCGAGCGGCGGCACCGCCCGCTGGGGGCAGTCGAGCCGTTCGCACAGGCGGCAGCCCATGCCGATGGGGGTCGCGGCGGAGGCGTTGCCGAGGTCGAGGCCGTCGGAGTAGACCAGCCGCGAGGCGTGCCGGATCTCGCAGCCGAGGCCGATCGAGAAGGTCTTGCCGGGCTCGCCCCACCCGCCGCGGTGGCGGGTCACGGCGCGCGCGGTCCACAGGTACCGCTGCCCGTCGGGCATGGCGGCGACCTGGACGTGGACACGGCCGGGCGCGACGAAGGCCTCGTAGACGTTCCACAGCGGGCAGGTGCCGCCCGCCCGGGAGAAGTGGAATCCGGTGGCGGACTGCCGCTTGGACATGTTCCCCGCCCGGTCGACGCGTACGAAGGAGAAGGGCACCCCCCGCAGCCTGGGACGTTGCAGGGTGCTGAGGCGGTGGCAGACGGTCTCGTAGCCGAGGCCGAAGTGGTCCGCGAGCCGCTCGATGTCGTACCGGAACTCCTCGGCGGTCGTGTGGAAGGTGCCGTACGGAAGGACCAGCGCCGCCGCGAAGTAGTTCGCGATGCCGATCCGGGCCAGGCCGTGGGCGGGGGAGTCCTGCGGGAAGTCCTCGGCGGCCAGCCGGTCCAGCTCCGCCCCGTACTCCAGCAGGGCGAGCTGGGTGGCCATCCGGAACGCCTGCTGGCCCGGCCGCAGCCGCCCGGACAGGTGCAGGACACGCGCCCTCGCGTCGAAACGGTGGAGGCGGTCGGAGCCGGCCGCCAGCCGGACCCCGTGCCGGCCGGCGAGCCGGTCCGCCAGCACGCGCAGCACGTCGCCCCGCCGGATGCCGATCTCCCGGGCGAGGTCCTCGGCGGCCAGGTCGGTGTCGTGCAGGTAGTTCTGCCGCCGGTAGAAGAACTCGCGGATCTCCTCGTGGGGCGAGCGCGGTGCCCCACCGTCGGCTCCGTCCCTGCCGTCCGCCGTCTCCGCCAGCCGCTCCGCGAGCAGTTGGCTGCGCCGGCCCAGCTCCAGGAGCACGGACGCGACGGCCGGCATCCGCCGGGCCAGCTCCGCGAGGTCCGAGGGCGACACGCGGGCCTCGGCGACCTCTCCGGCGAGGGCCTCGCGCAGGTCGGCCACGAGCCGGCCGGTGTCGCGCTCGGAGAAGAAGCCGGGGTCGACGCCGAAGGCCTCGGTCAGCCGGAGCAGCACGGGGACCGTCAGCGGACGCGACTCGTGCTCCATCTGGTTGAGGTAGCTGGGCGAGATGCCGAGGACCCTGGCCAGTTCCGCCTGGCTCATCCGGCGCTCCTCGCGCAGCCGCCGCAGGCGCGCCCCCGCGTACGTCTTGCCCACCCGCACCCCTCCCCTCACACGGCCCCCTCGGCCGGGCTCCACAGTACGCGCCACCGCACCGTCGACGACCTTTGCAAACGTGGCAGAAGACCGCCGGAAGATTCGCAGAACTTGGCAAACGGCACTCCTTGATGGCACGGGGTGCCAGTGACAGAGTCGTCGTGCGGCCCGCCGGACCCAGGTGGCCGAGACGGACGGTCGGGGCGCGATTCACGCCCTGATGTCGGAGATCCCGGCAGCCCGAACTCGACTGCCCGGCGCATTGCTCAGCTCCACCCCACGGTGGGATCCGGCGGCCGCTACCCAAGACTCAGGCACACAGTGCCAATGCCCTGCCGTGCCCGGCGACAGCATTGGCAGCTCAGGCGACTCACGGAGACGGTGACGGTCATGGCAGACGCGAAAGCGACCACGGCAGCGGCACAGCAGCTCGAGCAGCGCTGGTCCGGCGACCCGCGATGGGCGGGCATCGAGCGCACCTACACCGCCGAGGACGTGGTGCGGCTCTCCGGCAGTGTCCGGGAGGAGCACACCCTGGCCCGACGCGGCGCCGAGCGGCTGTGGAGGCAGCTCCACGAACTGGACTACGTCCACGCCCTCGGCGCGCTGACCGGCGGGCAGGCCGTGCAGCAGGTCCGCGCGGGCCTCCAGGCCGTCTACCTCTCCGGCTGGCAGGTGGCTGCGGATGCCAACCAGGCCGGCCACACCTACCCCGACCAGAGCCTGTACCCCGTCAACTCCGTCCCGCAGGTGGTCCGCCGCATCAACAACGCCCTGCTGCGCGCCGACCAGATCGCCACCGCCGAGGGCGGCGGCGACGCGACGGACTGGCTGGCGCCGATCGTCGCGGACGCCGAGGCCGGCTTCGGCGGCCCGCTCAACGCCTTCGAGCTGACGAAGGCGATGATCGCGGCGGGCGCGGCCGGCATCCACTACGAGGACCAGCTCGCCTCCGAGAAGAAGTGCGGCCACCTCGGCGGCAAGGTCCTCGTCCCGACCTCGCAGCACGTCCGCACCCTCAACGCGGCCCGCCTCGCCGCCGACATCGCGGACACCCCGACGCTGATCATCGCCCGCACGGACGCGTTGGCGGCCACCCTGCTGACGAGCGACGTCGACGAACGGGACGCGCGGTTCACCACCGGGGAGCGCACCGCCGAGGGCTTCTACCGCGTACGCAACGGCATGGCCCCGGTCATCGCCCGCGGCCTCGCCTACGCCCCGTACGCCGACCTCATCTGGGTGGAGACCGGCACCCCGGACCTCGCCCAGGCCCGCGAGTTCGCCGAGGCCCTCCACGCGGAGTTCCCGGAGAAGATGCTGGCCTACAACTGCTCGCCCTCCTTCAACTGGAAGGCCGCCCTCGACGACGACCGGATCGCCAAGTTCCAGCGCGAACTCGGCGCCATGGGCTACAAGTTCCAGTTCATCACCCTGGCCGGCTTCCACTCCCTCAACCACGGCATGTTCGACCTGGCCCGCGGTTACGCCGACCACGGCATGACGGCCTATGTCGACCTCCAGGAGCGCGAGTTCGCCGCCCAGCAGCACGGGTTCACCGCGGTCAGGCACCAGCGGGAGGTCGGCACGGGCTACTTCGACCTCGTCGCCACCGCCGTCAACCCGGCCTCCTCCACCACTGCCCTCGCCGGCTCCACCGAGGAAGAGCAGTTCCACTAGCCGGTCGGCCCGGACGCCGTGGCCGCCCTCGCCGAATCCCGTCCACGACGGGTTCAAGGGACCCTTCTACGCCCCGCCCCGCTGCTGTCGCGGGGGGCGCGGGCGGGACTGCTGGGCCGCAGGAGCGGCCGCGGGTTCCCCACATACGGCCGGGCCGATGAGGGGCCCGGTCCGCCGCCGGGCTGAGGGGCCCGGGGGCGCGCGGTGAGCGGGGGTGCGGCGGGGTAGTGTCCGCCGCACCCCCGTCCGGGGCGTCGGCGCGTCGGAGGAGCCCGTGCTCAGGGGGCGCGTAGGGGCGCGCGGTCAGGGGCGCGCGGTCAGGTATCCGCCCATGGAGGTGAAGTACTCGGCCGCGGGCAGCTCGCGGCCGTCCTCGGTCCGCACCCGGGTGATGGCCAGCCCGTGGTTGCGGCCGTAACGGGCGTCGGCGCCCGCGACGATCACCACGCCGTCGCCCTCGCGGTAGAAGACGCGGCCGGGTGTGCCGCCGTACCGGCCCTGGGACACGAAGGCGGCCAGGACCTCGATCCGCCTGCCCCGGTGGAAGGTGAAGGCGCTCGGGTACGGCTCGGACTGGGCGCGGACCAGGCGGTCCAGCTCCTGCGCGGACCAGTTCCAGTCGATGCGGCTGTCCTCGACGGAGCGCTTGTGGAAGAAGCTGGCCTGCGAGCGGTCCTGGCGGACGAACTCCCGCCGGCCGGAGGCGATGATGTCGAGCGCGCCGACCGTGACCGGAGCGATGAGGTCGACGGTGCGGTGGAAGAGGTCGGTGGCGGTGTCCTTCGGCCCGACCGGCACGACCTCCTGCCGCACGATGTCGCCGGCGTCGAGCTCGTCGTTCATCATGTGCGCGGTGACACCCACCTCGGTCTCGCCGTTGATCAGTGCCCAGATCAGGGGCGAGAAGCCGGCGTACTTCGGCAGCAGCGAGTCGTGCACGTTCAGGGTGCCGTGGCGCGGGAGGTTGAAGACGCGCGGCGGGAGCCAGGTCCGCCAGTTGTTCGCCACGATGATGTCCGGGTCCGCCTCCTTCAGGCGCGCCGACAACTCGTCGTCGTCGGGCCGGTTGCGCAGCAGTACCGGGACCCCGTGCTCCTGCGCGAGGTCGGCGACGGAGTCGCTCCAGATCTTCTCGTAGACGTGCTCGCTCTTGGGGTGCGTCACGACCAGGACCACGTCGTGCTCGGAGTCCAGGAGGGCTTGCAGGGTGCGGTGGCCCCAGGTCTGGTAACCGAACATGACGACCCGCATGGGGTTCCTCCTCGGGGCAGGCGGTTGGCCATGTCGAGTAAAGCAAGGCTTGCCTAAGCGTGCAATGACCCCTATTTGCAAGGGAGTTGGAGATCACCCAGACGGGTGACCGTCCGCTTTGCCTATCGACAGCCTCCTCCGAATGAGCTTAGCCTTGCCTAAGTCTCATGGTCGCGGCTTCGTCGCCATGCCCGATTTGCGTGCTCGGCGGTCGCGCGACCCACGGCCGCGCGTCCCCACGGCGCGGCGGCCGCCCTCGCAGGATGGGAGTGACATGGCACAGGTTCGTCCTGGCGAAGCCCCGGCGGTCCACGACCTCATCGGAATCGGCTTCGGGCCGTCCAACGTGGCCATGGCCATCGCGGTCAGCGAGCACAACTCACGCGTCGGCGGACAGGAAGCGGTCAGCGCCCACTTCTTCGAACAGCAGCCGCGCTTCGGCTGGCACCGCGGGATGCTCATCGACGACGCGACCATGCAGGTGAGCTTCCTCAAGGACCTGGTGACGCTGCGGAACCCGGCGAGCGAGTTCAGCTTCCTGTGCTACCTCAAGAGCAAGGGACGGCTGATCGACTTCATCAACCACAAGAACCTCTTCCCGCTGCGCGTGGAGTTCCACGACTACTTCGAATGGGCCGCGGGCAAGGTCGACGGCATGGTCTCCTACGGCCACGAGGTCGTCGGCGTCACGCCCGTCGTCCGTGACGCGGTGGTGGAACACCTGGACGTCACGGTCCGGTCCGGGGAGGGGCTCGCCCTCCACCGGGCCCGCAACGTCGTCATAGGCACGGGCCTGCGCCCCGTCATGCCGGACGGTGTCGAGCGCACCGACCGCGTCTGGCACAACTGCGACCTGCTGACGAAGGTCGAGGGCCTGGACGCCGCCGCCCCCTCCCGGTTCGTCGTCGTCGGCGCCGGGCAGAGCGCCGCCGAGAACGTCGCCTACCTGCACCGCCGTTTCCCGAAGGCCGAGGTCTGCGCCGTCTTCTCCCGCTACGGGTACAGCCCCGCCGACGACAGCGGCTTCGCCAACCGGATCTTCGACCCGGATGCCGTGGGCGAGTTCTTCGCCGCGCCCGAGGACGTCAAGCGCCGGCTCATGGACTACCACGGCAACACCAACTACTCCGTGGTGGACATCGACCTGATCGACGACCTGTACCGCCAGATGTACCAGGAGAAGGTCCTGGGCACCGAGCGCCTCCGCTTCCTCAACGTCTCCCGGCTGACCGGCGTCCGGGAGACCCCGGCGGGTGTCCGCGCGACCGTGCAGTCCCTCGTCACGGGTGAGGAGACCCCGCTGGACGCGGACGTCGTGGTCTTCGCGACCGGGTACCGCCCCGCCGACCCCCTCGGCCTGCTCGGTGAGGCCGCCGAGCGGTGCCTGCGCGACGACGAGGGGCGCGTGCGGGTCCGGCGCGACTACCGCGTCGCGACCGACCCCGCCCTGCGCTGTGGGATCTACGTGCAGGGCGGGACGGAGCACACCCACGGCATCACCTCCTCCCTGCTGTCCAACACCGCTGTCAGGGTCGGCGAGATCCTCGACTCGCTCCTCGGGCGCGGCCTGAAGTCCGGTTCCGACGAGGCCCGTTCGCTCGCCGGGGACGCCGGCAGCGCGGCCGCCCGCTGACCGGCGCCGATGCCACCGGCTCCGTCCACCGGTGTTCCGAAGGGATGACGTACGGCGACATGGTCACGATTGCAGTGGAACGCCCCGCGCCCCTGGGCACGGCGCGGGTGCGCAAGCGGCGCGTCGTCGGTTCGATCGCGCTGGTGTCGATCCTCCTGGCCGCGATGGTGGTGTCGTTGGGCGTCGGTGCGCGCGGGCTCAGCCCGTCCGAGGTCTGGTACGGGCTGACGGCCGGGCCGAGCGCCGACCACCGGCTGACGGAGATCCGGCTCATCGTGCAGACGGTACGGGTCCCCCGCACGGTGCTCGCCACCGTGGCCGGGGCTGCCCTCGGGGTCGCGGGGGCGCTGATCCAGGGGTACACGCGCAACCCGATCGCCGACACCGGCCTGCTGGGAGTGAACGCGGGCGCCTCCTTCGCCGTCGTCTCGGTGATCGCCGTCCTCGGCTTCGCGAACCCGTTCCAGTACGTCTGGTTCGCCTTCGCCGGGGCGGCGGTCGCGGGCGTCCTCGTGTTCGGGCTCGCCAGCATCGGCCGCGGAGCCGGCAACCCGCTGACCCTCGCGCTGGCCGGACAGGGGGTCACCGTGTTCCTCGCCGCCATGACGACGGCGGTCGCGCTGTCCGACAAGGCGTCGCTGAACGCGCTGCGCTTCTGGAACGCGGGCTCGGTGGCCGGCGTCGGATTCGGCGTCATCTGGCCGGTGACCGCTTTCGTCGCGGCCGGCCTGCTGCTGGCGCTGACCACGCTGCCCGCCCTCAACCTCCTCAACCTGGGCGACGACGTCGCCCGGGGCCTCGGCGTCAACATCGCCCTGCACCGGACCCTCGGCATCGTCGCCATCACCCTGCTGGCGGGCGCCGCGACGGCGGCGTGCGGCTCCATCGCGTTCCTGGGCCTCATGGTGGCCCACATGGCCCGCCACCTGACCGGGCCGGACTACCGCTGGCTCGTGCCCTGCGCAGGTTTCCTCGGCGCCGTCGTGCTGCTGGTCTGCGACATCGTCGGGCGCCTGGTGGTGCGGCCGGGCGAGCTGGACGCGGGTGTCGTCGTGGCGCTCCTCGGCGCCCCCTTCTTCGCGGCCCTGGTGTGGCGTGGGAAGTTCAAGAGCGCATGAACGGGGCCGACATGGACGGGACCGGCGTGAACGTGACCGGCGTGAACGTGACCGCAGCGGACGTGAGCGACGTGGAGCGGGCCCGGGGGAAGCCGTCGGTGGCCCCGGGCGTCCGGCTCGGCCGGGTGTCGTTCGTCTGGCGGCCGTGGCTCGCCGGCGTCACGCTCCTGCTGGCGGCGGCGGCGTTCCTCGCCTTCTGCCTGTCCATCGGCGTCGGGGACTTCCCCATCGCCCTGCCCCAGGTGATCTCCACGATCCTGGGCCGGGGCGAGCAGGTCGACGAGTTCGTGATCATGGACCTGCGGATGCCCCGCGCCCTGGCCGGGTGCGTCGTGGGCGTCGCCCTGGGCGTGTCGGGGGCGATCACCCAGTCCATCGCGCGCAACCCGCTGGCCAGCCCCGACATCCTTGGGATCACCTGGGGCGCCGGCGCGGTCGCGGTGTTCCTGGTGACGGTGTCGGGCGGGACCGCCACGGCCGTCGTCAACTCCGTGGGGCTGTCGGGTGCAGCTCTTGCGGGTGGTCTCGGCACGGGCCTGCTCGTGTACGTCCTGGCGTGGCGGCGCGGGATCGACGGCTTCCGGCTCATCCTCATCGGCCTCTGCGTGAGCGCGGTGATGGAGGCCGTCACGACCTGGCTGCTGGTGACCGCCGACATCAGGGACGTGGCCCGGGCGCAGGCCTGGCTGATCGGCTCCCTGGACAACCGCTCCTGGGACGACGTGCGGGTGGCACTCTGGTGCACGCTCGCCCTCACCGTCGTCGTGGCGGCCGTCGCGTTCCAGTTCAAGCCGCTGCACCTCGGCGACGACGTGGCCGCGGGCCTGGGCGTCCGCCACACGGTGGTGCGCGCCGTCCTGCTGCTGTGCGCGGTGCTGCTGGCCGGGGTCGCGGTGAGCGCGGCCGGGCCGGTCTCCTTCGTCGCGCTGGTGGCACCGCAGGTGGCGATGCGCCTGACGAGGTGTCCGACACCGCCGTTGGCGGCCTCGGGCCTGACCGGGGCCCTGCTGCTGGTCGGCGCGGACCTGGTCGCGCGTACGGCGCTGCCGATCACCCTGCCGGTCGGCGTGGTCACCGCCGCGATCGGCGGCCCCTTCCTCGTCTACCTCCTGGTGCGGGCCAATCTTCGCTGATCGAGACATGTTCGGGCAGGCAGGAACCAAGGGGGAGCGTGGCCATGGAACACCTCACCGGGAGCGCGGCCGGGGGTGGGGACACCGCACGGCTGGCGGCCAGGGGGATCACGGTCGGGTACGGGGGCCGGATCGTCATCGACGGCCTCGACGTGTCCGTCCCGCCCCGGGTGATCACCACGATCATCGGCGCCAACGGCTGCGGGAAGTCGACCCTGCTGCGGACCCTGTCGCGGCTGCTCAAGCCGGTCCGGGGGTCCGTCGTCCTCGACGGCGACGACATCGCCAGGCTCCGGACCAGGGACGTGGCCAAGAAGCTCGGCCTGCTGCCGCAGGCCCCGGTGGCGCCGGAGGGGCTCACGGTGGCCGACCTGGTCGCCAGGGGCCGGCATCCGCACCAGAGCTGGCTGCGGCAGTGGTCGTCGGACGACGCCGCCGTCGTGGAGCGGGCGCTGGCCATGACCGGGGTGTCCGACCTGGCCGACCGCCCCGTCGACGCGCTCTCCGGCGGCCAGCGCCAACGCGTGTGGATCTCCATGACCCTGGCCCAGGGCACCGACCTGCTGCTGCTCGACGAGCCGACCACGTACCTGGACCTGGCGCACGCCATCGACGTACTCGACCTGGTGGACGACCTCCACGAGTCCGGGTGCACGGTGGTCCTCGTCCTGCACGACCTGAATCTCGCCACCCGTTACAGCGACAACCTCATCGTGATGAAGGCGGGGGCGATCCTCGCGCAGGGGCACCCGCGCGACGTCATCACCGCCGATCTGCTGCGGGAAGCCTTCGGTCTGCGGGCCGAGGTGATCGACGACCCGGTGGGGGACAGGCCCCTGATCGTGCCGATCGGCCGGGCCCACGTGCGGCCCGATCGGATGGACAAAGATACGGTTCAAGTAAGGCTAGGCTAGCCTCACTTGAGCGCGCTACTGTGTGCCTGCCCTCGGCCGGGGGCGCAATGGACAGCACGAAAGCAAGGGATTGCGGATGCTTCTCCATCGAACGACAGTCACGCATCCCTGGGCGCGGATCACGGCGACGGTGTCCGCCGCCGCGCTCGGGGTGGGCCTCCTGGCCGGCTGCGGATCCGACCCGGCGGACCCGGCCGCGAAGAAGAGCGATGACGCCCCGGCCGCCGCGGCCGGGACCTTCCCGGTCACGGTGGAGCACGCCTTCGGAACCACGAAGATCGACAAGGCCCCCGAGCGGGTCGTCTCCGTCGGCTACACCGACGACCAGGCCGTCCTCGCCCTCGGCATCAAGCCGGTGGGCATGGTCGACCAGTACCCCAACCCGCCCGGCACGAGCCCCGACATCAACACCCAGTGGCCCTGGACGAAGGACAAGTGGGGCGACGCCCGCCCCGAGGTCGTCATGAACAACGGCGACGCGGGCCCGAACTACGAGAAGATCGCCGCCCTGCGGCCGGATCTGATCATCGCGGTCTACTCCGAGATCGACCAGGCCGGCTACGAGAAGCTCACCAAGATCGCCCCGACGGTGGGCCGGACCAAGGCCGAGAAGGAGCCGTTCAGCGCCCCCTGGCAGGACAACGCCGTCCACATCGCCAAGGCCCTGGGCCAGGAGGCCAAGGGGACCGAACTGGTCAAGGGCATCCAGGACAAGCTCGACGCGGCCAAGAAGGCCCACCCCGACTTCGCGAACCAGACCGCCGTCGCACTGTCCTGGTACAAGGACTCGGTCGCCCCCTTCACCACCACCGACGTACGCGGCCGACTGGTCACCGGCATCGGCTACAAGGGCCAGACCGAGATCGACAAGATCGCCGGCGGCAAGTTCTACACCACGCTCTCCCCGGAGCGCATGGACCTCGTCGACGTCGACCGCATCTTCGTCATCGCCGACAAGGCGGACCAGGAAGCACTGAAGAAGTTCGAGCTGTTCACCAACCTCAACGCGGTCAAGAACGGCAAGGTCTCCTACCTCCTGGACAGCGAGGGCCCCGCCGTCGGCGCGGCCATGTCCCAGGGCACCCTGCTCTCCCTGCCGTACGCGATCGACGAACTCGTCAAGTCGGCCGGCTGAGTGTGAGCGCCACGGACACGCCCGCCGCCCAGGCCACCCTGCGCACCACGACCGGACGCGAGGCCGCCCGCTGGGTGGCCGCGCACTGCCGGGAGGTGCCCTGGCTGACGGCCACCGCCATCCTGACCACGGTGGCCGGGGCGGCGCTCCAGGTACTCCCGCTGCTCCTGCTCGGCCGGGTCGTCGACGCAGTGGTCGCCGGCGGACCGCGCTCGGTCCTGGTCACCACGGGCGTGTGGATGGCGGCCGCCGCGCTGCTCGGCGCGGCGGCCACCGCCCTGTCCACCTACCTGGTCGGGCGGCTCGGCGCGGACCTCCTCGCCAGGCTCCGGGAGGGCGCCGTCCGGGCGGTGCTGGCAATGCCCAGCGCCCGGATCGAACAGGTCGGCCGGGGAGACGTGCTGTCCCGCGTCGGCGACGACGTCGCCGTGCTCTCCCGCGGCATCCGCACGGCCGTCCCCACCGTGTTCTCGGCGGGCGTGCTCGTCGTCATCGCCACGCTCGGCATGTTCGGCCTCGACTGGCGGCTCGGTCTGGCAGGAGCCGGCGCACTGCCCGCGTACGCGTTCGCCCTGCGCTGGTACCTGCCCCGCTCCGCCCCGCTCTACAAGCAGCAGCGGGCCGTCCAGGCCGACCGCGCCCAGGCGCTGATCAGCGGCCTGAACGGGATCGACACGGTCCGCGCCTACCGACTGGAAGGCGCGGTCCGGGAGAAGGTCACCACCGAGTCGTGGCGGGTCCGCGAGCTCGGCATCGAGGTGTTCCGGCTCTTCGGCCGGTTCGTCGGCCGCGAGAACCGCGCCGAGTTCATCGGACTCGTCCTCATCATCGTGGTGGGGTACGCCCTGCTGGAGGCCGACGCCGCCACCCTCGGCGAGGTCTCGGCGGCCCCGCTGCTCTTCCACCGGCTGTTCACCCCGCTCGGCTCCATCATGTTCACCTTCGACGAGGCACAGAAGTCGGGCGCGAGCCTGACCCGGCTGGTCGGAGTGCTCGGGGAGGACGCCGAGGACCGCCTGGTCGGCACCCCGGCCGACGCGCCGGCGGCCGACGCGCCGTACCCCGTGGCCGTGAAGGGCCTGACCTTCAGCTACCCCGGCACCGAGCAGCCGGTCCTCCAGGACGTCGACCTGGCCATCCCGGCCGGCGGTTCGCTCGCCCTCGTCGGGGCGACGGGCGCCGGCAAGTCGACGCTGGCCGCGCTGATCGCGGGCATCGGCACCCCGCAGGCCGGATCGGTGCGCATCGGCGGGACCGACCTCGCCGGGCTGGACGAGGCCGGCGCGCGGGCGCTGGTGAGCATCCTGACGCAGGAGACGCACGTGTTCTCCGGTCCGCTCGCCGACGACCTGAGGCTGGCCGCACCGCAGGCGACGGACGCCGAACTGGCCGACGCCCTGCGCACCGTCGGCGCCGACGGCTGGGTGGACGCGCTGCCCGCCGGCCTGCACACCCCCGTCGGGGAGGGCGGCGAGCGTCTGGACGTCACCAAGGTGGCCCAGATCGCGCTCGCCCGGCTGCTCCTGGCCCGCTCACCCGTGGTGGTGCTCGACGAGTCCACGGCGGAGGCGGGCAGCGAGGGCGCGGCCGAGCTGGAGCGGGCCGTGCTCGCCGCGTGCGCCGGCCGCACCACGCTGTTCGTCGCGCACCGGCTGACACAGGCCATGGCGGCGGACCGGATCGCCGTGCTCGACGCGGGACGCGTCGTCGAGCACGGCACGCACAAGGAACTGGTCGCCCTGGGCGGCCGCTACGCACAACTGTGGCGCGCCTGGCGCGAGGGAAGTCAGGACACGGCCTGGGCCCGCCCCACCCGCAGCCGGGCGGGCGACCCGCGGACACCGAAGGGGCGTTGAGTCTTCGATGACGGAACCGACCGCTCGTCTCGTGCGGCTTTCTCCCGGACGCCTGGCCGGAGTGCGCCGGCGAACGGGCGACCACTGCGACCGGACCATCGCCGCGGCCTGCTCGATCGGGCTGGCCTACTGGGCGACGGGCCGCAGCCCCGACGGCATGGAACTCACCCCCGCCACCCTCTTCGCCGACGTCCTCGGACGGGTCGCCGACGGCGGCGCCGGCGCGGCCGGCTGGGAGGTCGGCGCGGACGCCCGCAGCATCGCCGTCCCGGAAGGAGTCTTACCGGCCGAGGCGCAGCTCGCCCTCGACGACCTGGCCGACTTCCCCGACCGGCCCCTCGGCACCATCGCCCCCTCCAGCGTGGCGGCGCGCATCGAGACCCTGGCCGAGTGGAACGACACCGGCGCGGACCGGATCCGCCCGACCGTCGTGGAGATGTTCCGCGAGCAGGCCCGCAAGCGCCCCGACGCCGTCGCCGTCGTCGACGAGCGCCGCTCCCTGACGTACGGCCGGATCGCCGAACTCTCCGGCCAGCTGGCCCACCACCTCCTCGAACGCGGCATCACCGCCGAACAGGTCGTCGGCATCTCCCTGGACCGCTCCGCCGACATGGTCGTCGCACTCCTCGGCGTACTCCGGGCGGGCGCCGCGTTCGTACCGCTCGACCCGCAGTGGCCCGCCGCCCGCAGGGCCGTCGTCATCGAGGACGCCGGCGTCGTGCTCCAGCTCAACGGCTCGGGCGAACACACCCCGGGCGAACCCGCCGCCGTCGCCGTCGACCTCGACGACTGGCGCCACGGATCCCACCCCGGCGGGGACACCGGCATCACCACCCCCGGCGACTCCCTCGCCTACGTGATCTTCACCTCCGGTTCCACCGGCCGGCCCAAGGGCGCGATGATCCGCCACGAGGCGATCAGCGAGCGCCTGCTGTGGCAGGTCGAGGAGATCCTGGGCTTCGGCCACGACGACGCCTCGCTGTTCAAGGCGCCGCTGTCCTTCGACATCTCCATCAACGAGATCTTCCTGCCGCTGGTCTCCGGCGGCAGGCTGGTCGTCCTGCGGCCCGGCGGCGAACGCGACCCGCACCACCTCCTGAGCGTGATCGCCGAACAGCGCGTCACCTTCACCTACCTGGTGTCGTCCATGCTGGACGTGCTGCTGGAGATCGCGGGCGACTCCGGCCGACTGGACAGCCTGCGGCACGTCTGGTGCGGCGGCGAGGTACTGACCCCCGAACTGTACGAGCGCTTCCGCACCCGGCTCGACATACCCATGTACCACGGCTACGGCCCGGCCGAGACGACGATCGGCGTCTCCCACGTCATCTACCGGGGCGCCGCGGAACGCCTGTCCACGTCCATCGGCAGGGCCAACCCCAACACCCAGCTCTACGTCCTCGACGACGAGCTGCGCCCGGTTCCCGTCGGCGTCGGCGGCGAACTGTACGTCGGCGGGTTCCTCCTGGGCCGCGGATACGCCGGCGCCCCCGGCCTGACCGCCTCCCGGTTCGTCGCCAACCCCTTCGCCGCGGACGGCTCACGGCTGTACCGGACCGGTGACCTGGCCCGGTACGCGCCCGACGGATCGCTGGACTTCCTCGGCCGGGCCGACAACCAGATCAAGATCCGCGGCATGCGGCTGGAGATCGAGGACGTGGAGGCCGGCCTCGCGGAGCACCCGCAGGTGCGGCACAGCTGCGTCGTCGCCCGGCAGAACACGGCCGGCGGCACCTACCTGGTGGGCTACGTGATCCCGGCGGCGGGCAGCGAAGACCTGCGGGCGGAGGAGGTCCGGGACTGGGCCACCGCGCACATGGTGGACTACATGGTGCCCGCCCGCGTCGTCGTCATGGCGGAGTTCCCGCTCACCGCCAACGGCAAGCTCGACCGCGGCGCGCTGCCGGAGCCCGCGTCCTCGTCCGGCGCCGGCCCGCTCGCCCCGCCCGTCACCGACAACGAGCGCCACGTGTGCGCGGCGGTCGCGACGCTCCTGCGACTGGACCGGGTCGGCGTCGACCAGGACTTCTTCCGGCTCGGCGGCGACAGCCTGCTCGCCATCTCACTGCTCGGCGCGCTGCGCAGGGCGGGCCTGCACGTCACACCCCGGCAGATCTTCACCCACAGCGTGATCGGCGCGCTGGCCGCGGTGGCGACCCCCGCCGACACCGCCGCCGAGGACCACGACGACATCGCGACCGGTCCCGTCACCGGCTCGCCCATCGTGCGCTGGCTCGGCGAGGCCACCGACGCGGTCGACGGCTTCGTGCAGTCCGTGGTGGTGAACACCCCCGCGGACCTGACCTCCGTCGCCCTCGACACGATCCTCTCCGCCCTCGTCGAACGCCACGACATGCTGCGCGCCCGGCTCGTCCGCGGCGACCGCTGGGGCTTCGACGTCCCCGCCCCCGGGGACCGCACCGCCGCCGGGTGGCAGGAGAGCGACCGGCCGCTCGACGAGTGCGTCACGCTCGCCACCGAGGCACTCGACCCCGACGGCGGCGTCATGCTGCGCGCCGTGTGGCGCCGCGACGCCCGGCAGCTCGTCCTCGTCGCCCACCACGTGGTGATCGACGGCGTGTCCTGGCGGATCCTGATGGAGGACCTCGCCACCGCCTGGCAGCAGTACTCCGCCGGAGCACCGGTCCGACTGCCCGCGGTGGGCACCTCGTTCCGCCGCTGGACCCAGCTGCTGGAGCGCGCCCCGTTCAGCGACGACCGCGCCCACTTCCGGCGCGCCCTGCCGGGGACGGACGCACCACTGGGCCGGCGCGCGCTCGATGCGTCCGACACCGTCGCCCGGGAGCGGACGACGACCGTCCGCGTCGACCCCGACGTCACGGCCGCCCTGCTCGGCGACGTCCCCGCCGCATTCCACGCGGGCGTCAACGACGTACTGCTGACCGCGCTCGCCGTCACGCTCGCCCGCCGGCGCCGCGACCTCGGCCAGGACCAGACCTTCGCCCACATCGAACTGGAGGGCCACGGCCGCGAAGCCCGCTTCGTGGCGGACGGCACCGGCTTCGAACCGGAACTGTCCCGGACCGTCGGCTGGTTCACCACCCTGTTCCCCGTCACCGTCGACCCCGGCACGGCCGCCGACCTCGGCGACCCCGCCTACCTGACCGCGGCCCTCAAGGCCGTCAAGGAAGACCTCGCCCGCGTCCCCCGGGGCGGCCTCTCCTACGGAGTCCTGCGCCACCTGGCCGGCGACCGGTTCGACGCGCCCGCACCCCAGGTGCTCTTCAACTACCTCGGCCGCTTCGGCGCAGGTTCCGCCCGGGACTGGGAACTCAGCCGCGCCACAGCACACTTGGGGGAGAGGCGGGACCCGCGGATGCGCCTGCCGCGCGCCCTGGAGTTCAACGCCATCGCCGAGCCCGGCCCCACCGGCGCCTACGAACTGGCCACCACCATCTCCTGGCCCGACGGACTCTTCACCGACGAGGACATCGCGGCCATCGGCGCGTACTTCCGCCGAACCCTGGCCGCGATCGCCGCACTCGACACCGGCGGTCACTCTCCCGGCGACTTCGACCTGGTCGCCCTCACCCAGGCCGACGTCGACGAACTCGACGGCCCGGACCTGCACGACGTCCTGCCGATGACCCCCCTCCAGGAAGGCCTGTACTTCCACTCCGTCTTCGACGACGACTCCGCCGGCACCTACGTCGAACAGCAACTGCTCACCCTCGCGGGAGAGATCGACGCCGACCGGCTCGCGGCCGCGGCCACCCGCCTGCTCGCGCTCTTCCCCAACCTCGCCGCCCGCTTCGTGCCCCTCGCCGACGGCCGCGTCGTCTCCGTGCTCGACAGCGGCGTACGCGCCCCCTTCACCGTCCTGGACCGGCCCGGCATCACCGACGAGGAGATCCGCGACCACGCCGAACGCGACCGCCGCGCCGGATTCGACCTGGCCGCCGGCCCCCTCATGCGGTACACGCTGATCCGGGCGGGAGCCGACCGGACCGTCCTGGTCCAGACCGTGCACCACATCATCGCCGACGGCTGGTCGGTGCCGCCGATGCTCCGCGCGCTGCTCGCCGAATACCACGCGCCCGGCACCGTGCACCCGGTCGGCGGCTTCCCCGACTACGTGCGCCGGCTCGCCGGACGCGACGAGCACGACAGCGACCGGGTGTGGCGCGAACAGCTCGCCGGCCTGCCCGGCCCCTCGCTGGTCGCCGAAGGACACACACCGTCGGACCGGTTCGCCGACGCGGCCGTGGAAGCCGACGGCGACCTCGACGAGGCGGTCCGCTCGGCCGGGGTGCCCCTCAGTGTCGCCGTGCACAGCGCCTGGGCGCTGGCCCTCGGCGGCCTCCTGCACGACCGGGACGTCGTCTTCGGCTCCACGGTGTCCGGGCGCGACGCCGACGTGCCCGGCATCGAGGACATGGTCGGGCTCTTCATCAACACCATCCCCGTGCGGGCCCGGTGGACCGCCGCCACCACCGCCCGCGACCTGCTCGCCTCGGTGCGCGAGCACCAGAGCGCCGTCCTGCCCCACCAGCACGTCTCGTTGGCGCGCATCAGCCGCCACGCCGGTGCGGGCCCGCTGTTCGACACCCTCGTGGTCTTCGACGTCGCGACCGACACCGCCGCCCTGCGGGAACCCGGCCACTCGCTGTTCATCACCGGCATCGTCAACGAGGGCGCGCCGCACTACCCGCTGACCCTCGTGGTGGAACGCACCGTGGACGGCCGGCCCCGCTTCAACCTGGTCCACGACGGCGCCCTCCTGCGGGAGGCCAGCGCGCGCACGTTCCTGTCGGCCTTCACCCGGACCCTCACCGCCCTCCTCACCCGGCCGGAGGCCCTGGTCGCGGACCTCGTCGGCGATCTGGTGGAGGACCTGGCACCCGACGGCGCCCGCCGCCCGGCACGGACCGCGGCGCCGGCCCCCGCCGCCCCGGCCACCCTCGGCGCCCTCTTCGACGCCGCCGCCCGCCGGGACCCGCAGGCCACCGCCGTCACCCAGTGCGCCCTCGACGGCGCCACCCGCTCGCTGACCTACGGCGAACTGTCCGCGGCCCGCGACGCACTGGCCGCCGCCCTGCGCGCCGCCGGCGTCGGGCCGGGAGAACGCGTCGCCGTCGCCGTGCCGCGCTCCCTGGAACAGGTCGTCGCCCTGGTCGCCGTCGTCACCGCGGGCGGAGCCTACGTACCGCTCGACCCGGCCTACCCGGACAGCCGCCTGGAGTACGTCCTCGCCGACGCGGCTGCGCAGGTCGTCCTCGTCGCCCCCGAGCAGCGGGACCGCTTCACGCGGCTGCTGGCCCGGGCGGGCGTCCCCGCCCGTGTGCTGGTCCAGGGGGAGCGGCTGCCGCGGGCCACCGCGGTGCCCGCCACGTCCGCGGCCGGCCCGCGGGACCCGGCGTACGTCATCTACACCTCCGGCTCCACCGGCCGGCCCAAGGGCGTCGTCGTCCCGCACTCCAGCGTGGTGGCCCTGCTCGCCAACACCCGCCCCGACATGGACTTCGGCCCGCACGACGTGTGGGTGCAGTTCCACTCGTACTCCTTCGACTTCGCGGTCTGGGAGCTGTGGGGCGCCCTGGTCCACGGCGGCGAGCTGCTGGTGCCGGAGTACGCGCTGACCCGCTCCCCGGTCGACTTCCACCGGCTCGTGCGCGAACGCTCGGTCACGGTGCTCAACCAGACCCCTTCCGCCTTCCACCAGTTCATCGAGGCCGACCGGCACGCCGGCGAGCCGCTGCCCGCACTGCGCCGGGTCGTCCTCGGGGGCGAGGCGCTGGACCTTGGACGGCTGCGCGGCTGGGTCGAGCGGCACGGCACCGCCTCGCCCCAGCTCGTCAACATGTACGGCATCACCGAGACCACCGTCCACGTCACCCACCGGGTCCTGACCGACGAGGACTTCGACCGCGGCGACGCCAGCCCGATCGGCGGTCCGATCCCCGGCCTGGCCGTCTATCTGCTCGACGACCGGCTCCGGCCGGTGCCGCCGGGCCGGGTGGGCGCGATCTACGTCGCGGGCGCCCAGGTCTCGCTCGGCTACCTGAACCGGCCGGCGCTCACCGCCGGCCGGTTCGTGGCCGACCCGTTCGCGGGCGACGGCTCCCGCATGTACCACACCGGCGACCTCGCCCGCCGCACGCTCGACGGCGAGCTGGAGTTCACCGGCCGCGCCGACGACCAGGTGCAGCTCAAGGGATTCCGCATCGAGCCGGCCGAGGTGGAGGCCGCGATCAGGGAACTCGACGGCGTCGTCGACGCGGCCGTCACGGTGGCCGGCAGCGGCGACCACCTCGTCGCGCACGTCGTGGGCCGCCCGCCGGGCGACCTCGCCGTCCCGCTGGCGTCGAAACTTCCCGCGCACATGGTGCCCGCCCGGGTACTGCGGGTCGACGCCCTGCCGCTCACGGTCAACGGCAAGCTGGACCGCAAGGCCCTCGCCGAACAGGCCGAACAGGCCGAGCGGGCCGAGCGGGCCGAGCGGGCCGAGCGGGCCGAGCAGGCCGAGCGGGCGGGTGCGGCGGGCGCGGAGCTGGACGCGCCGCCGGTGGCGCCCGGCACCGCCGTCACGGCACTGGTCGCCATCTTCACCGCGGCCCTGCCCACCGCCGCCGTGGACGCGGACTGCGACTTCTTCCGGGCGGGCGGTGACAGCATCCTCGCCATCACCGTCGTCAACCGGGCCCGTTCCCTCGGCCTCGCGATCACGCCGCGGGACGTGTTCCTGTTCAGGACACCGCGCGCCCTCGCCGCACACCTGGCGGCGACCGCACCGCGGGCCGCGAGGCCCGCACCCGCCGCCACACCCGCCGCCCACCAGGACGGCCCGCTGGCCCCGACCCCCATCATCCTGCGCCGGCGCAGCCTGGGCGGCTCGCTCGCCCGGTTCGCCCAGGCCCGGGCGGTGGCCGCGGACGAGGGCACCGCATTCGCCGACGCGGAGCGGGCCGCGAACGCCGTCGTGGCCGCACACCCGGCCCTGCGGCTGCGGCTGAGCGTCGAGCACGGCGTGTGGGCCCTGCGCACCGAACCCGCCCGCGAGGTGGACGTCGTACGCGCCGACACCACCGACCCGGCCGCCGCGGCCGACGAGGCCGCCGGACGCCTCGACCCCGAGGCCGGGGAC
Source organism: Streptomyces amritsarensis (assembly GCF_001953875.1). GTDB lineage: Bacteria > Actinomycetota > Actinomycetes > Streptomycetales > Streptomycetaceae > Streptomyces > Streptomyces amritsarensis. The sequence goes on along the minus strand of NZ_MQUR01000064.1, from coordinate 27,581 downwards.
GTCGTCGCGTTCACATGGCTGGAGGCCACCCGCACCCTCGTGGTCGCCGTGCACCACCTCGCCGTCGACACGGTGTCCTGGCTGATCCTGCTGGACGACCTGAGCGCGGCCCTGCGCGGCACGCCCCCGGCGCCGCCGACCACCCCCTACGCCGAGTACGCCCGGGCCGTGGCGGCCCCCTCGACCCACCCGGCCGACGCCGGGCTCGGGCACTGGATCACCACGCTCCAGGCGCCCCCGCTGCTGCCCGCCGTCCGGGCGCCGCGCGACACCACCGTCGTCCTCCCGCCCCACGTCGGCGACCTCGTCACCCGCACCGCGCCCGCCGCACTCGGCGTCGGCCTCACCGAGCTGCTGTGCGGCGCGCTGCGCACCGCGCTGACCCGTGTCCAGGCCGCGCCCACCGACCTCGCGGTCGACCTGGAGCGGCACGGCCGCGACCCGATCCTGCCGCACCACGACTACACCCGTACCGTCGGCTGGTTCACCTCCGTCGCACCCGTGCGGCTCACCGCGCACACCGACCCCGTGGCCGCGGCCCGCGAAGTCGCCGCACGGCGGCCGGACGAGCGCGCCCACCTCGCCTACGGCCGCCTGCGCTACCTCGACCCGCAGACGGCCCCGCTGCTCGACACCCACCCGCAGGTGCTGTTCAACTACCTCGGCAGGGGCGACGAGTCGCGCGCCCTGCACATCACCGGCGGCGACCGGGACAGCACCCCCTACGCCGTGGAGGTGAACGCCTGGACGGACGCGGCCACCGGCGGCCTGCACGCCGTGTTCACCCTCGCCGAGGGCGTCCCCGACGAGATCACCGGGCACTGGCGCGACGCCCTGGAACACATCGCGCGGACCGCGGCGACCGCCGAGCGCACCGCACCGGTCACCCCCCTCCAACGCGGCCTGTTCTACCAGGCCCAGCTGGCCGGACCGGCCGGACACTACGTCGCACAGAGCTGGTTCACCTTCGACCGGCGGCTGGACACCGGCGCCCTGGCCGAGGCGATGGCCTGGGTGATCGCCCGCCACCCGGCGGTGGGCGCCGGCTTCGCCACCGACGACGACGGCAACGCCGTACAGGTCCTCGCGGCCGGCCGCCGCGTCGGCGTCCGCACGCTCGACCTCACGACGGACGCGGAGGTCGACGACCTGCTGGCCCGCGACCGCGATACCGGGTTCGACACGGGCCGGCCGCCGCTGATCCGGCTGACCGTCGTGCGCCGGCCCGACGGACGCGACGGCCTGCTGCTGAGCTACCACCTCCTGCTGTGGGACGGCTGGTCCCGGGAGATCGTGCTCCGCGACCTCTTCGACGCCTACGAGGCGGCCCTCGCGGGCACCCTGACGCCGCCGGCCCCGGCCTCCCCGAGCTTCGAGGACCACGCCCGGGCGCTCGCCGCCAAGGACCCGGCGGCGGCCGAACGGTTCTGGGCCCGGCACCTGACGGGCCTGCCCGGCCCGACCCTGCTGGCCGGACCTGCCCCGGCCCTCGCCGACGGCCTGCCCCGCACCCTGGTGCACACGCTGTCCTCGGAGCGGTCGCAGCGGCTGCGGGACGCCGCCCGCAGCCACGGCGTCACCCTGAACTCCGTGCTGACCGGCGCCTTCGGCCTGCTGCTGGGCGCCCGTACGGGCCGCGGCGACGCCGTGTTCGGCGTCACCGTCTCCGGCCGCGAGGGCGAAGGCCTGTCCGGCATCGTCGGCGTCCTGCTCAACACCGTGCCCCAGTGGACCCGGGTACGGCCGGGCGACAGCGTGCGCGCGTACCTGTCGGCCGTGCAGGCCGACCGGGTCGAGGCGATGGAGCACGAGCACATCGGGCTCGGCGAGATCCAGCGGGCCGGCGGACACGACACGCTCTTCGACAACCTCTTCGTGCTGCAGAACTTCCTGGACATGGACGCCTTCGCCGAGATGAACGCCCGCCACGGCATCACCGCCGTCCGCGCGGACGACTCCACCCACTACCCGTACACCTGGGTGGTCACCCCCGGCGACCGGCTCACCGTCAAACTGGAGTACCGCGACCACGACACCCCGGCGGCCCGGCACCTCCTGGACGACTACCTGCGCCTGCTCGACGAACTCGCCCGCGCCACGGGACCGGTGGGCGCCCTGCCGGGCCTCGCCCCGCCGCCCCGGCCCGCCGCACGCACCGACGTCGGCACGGACACCGTCGTCGACCGGTTCGACCGGGCGGCCGACCGCCACCCCGGCCGGACCGCGCTCGTCGCCCGCGGACACACCATGACCTTCGGCGACCTGCGCGACCGCAGCCGCGCCGTGGCAGGCGTCCTCGCCGGACGCGGCATCGGCCCCGAGACCACCGTGGGCCTCGCCGTCCCCCGCTCCCTCGACTCGATCGTGGCCCTGTTCGCCGTCCTGCGCACGGGCGCCGCGTACGTGCCGCTGGAGCTGGACCACCCCGACGAGCGGATCGCCGCGATCGTCGCGGACGCCCGCCCGGAGGTGATCCTCACCGTCGCCGCCGTGTCACCCCGGCTGCGCCGGCTGCCCGGCGACCTGATCGAGCTGGACCGGCCCCTCCCCGACGCCGCGCCCTTCACCACCTTCGCCCCCGACGACCCGCACCGCCTGCGGCACTGCGCGTACACGATCTACACCTCCGGATCGACCGGCAGGCCCAAGGGCGTGGTGACCGAGTACGCGGGCCTGACCAACATGCTGATCAACCACCAGCGTCGGATCTTCGAGCCGGTGCTGGCGGAACACGGCCACCGGATCTTCCGGATCGCGCACACCGTGTCCTTCGCCTTCGACATGTCGTGGGAGGAACTGCTGTGGCTCGCCGACGGCCACGAGGTGCACATCTGCGACGAGGAACTGCGCCGCGACGCCCCCCGGCTGGTCGAGTACTGCCTCGGGCAGGGGATCGACGTCATCAACGTGACCCCCACCTACGCCCAGCAGCTGGTGGCCGAGGGCCTGCTCGACGACCCCGGCCGGCGGCCCGCCCTCGTCCTCCTCGGCGGCGAGGCCGTCACCCCCGCGCTGTGGCAGCGGCTCGCCCGGACCGAGGGAACCGCAGGCTACAACCTGTACGGACCCACCGAGTACACGATCAACACCCTCGGCGTCGGCACCTTCGAATGCGAGGACCCGGTGGTGGGCGTGGCCATCGACAACACCGACGTGTACGTCCTGGACCCGTGGCTGCGGCCCCTGCCCGACGGGGTCCCCGGCGAGCTGTACGTGGCGGGCGTCGGCATCGCGCGCGGCTACCTCGGCCAGGCCGCCCAGACCGCGCACCGCTTCGTCGCCTGCCCGTTCGGCGGGCCCGGCGAGCGCATGTACCGCACCGGCGACCTGGTGGCGCGCCGGCCCGACGGCCATCTGGCGTACCTGGGCCGCACCGACCAGCAGGTCAAGATCCGCGGACACCGCGTCGAACCGGGCGAGGTGGAGGCCGCGTTCACGGCCCACCCGCAGGTCCGGTTCGCCGCCGCCGTCGCCCAGCCCGACCCGCAGGTCGACGGCGCGTACCGGCTGGCGGCCTACCTCGTGCTGGACGGCGGCGGGGACCTGGCGACGATCGCGGCCGAAGTGGGCTCCGCGCTGCCGGACTTCCTGCGCCCGACCCACTTCGCCCAGGTCGATGCCATCCCGCTGACGGTGAACGGCAAGGCCGACACCAAGGCACTGCCCGAGGCCCGGCCGCTGGGCGCGCTGACCACGGCGGGGGAGCGCGGCCCGCGCACCGGGACCGAGACCGCCGTCTGCGGGTTCTTCGCCGAGGCCCTGGACCTGGACGACGACGAGGTGAGCGCGGTGAGCGACTTCATGTCCCTCGGCGGACACTCCATGCTGGCGGTGCGGCTGATCGGGCTGCTCCGCCGGCAGTACGGTCCAGTGATCACGATCCGTGATCTGTTCACCCTGCGCACCCCGGAAGCGATTGCCCGCCACCTCGATGACAACTCCTGACACGCAGCGGCCCCGCTCGGGGTCCGACATCCTGCGCACCGCCCTGCGCCGCAACGTCGGCGCCATGGCCTGGGGCACAGTCCTCATGGGCCTCTACCAGGCCGGCGAGACCGCCTTTCCCATCGCGCTCGGCCTGATCGTCGAGCACACGATGCGGGACCGCAGCCCCGGCGCCCTGATGCTGTCGATCGCCGCGCTGGCCGTGATCATCACGACGGTGTCGCTGTCGTGGCGCTTCGGCATGCGCATCCTGCAGAAGGCCAACACGACCGAGGCGCACCGCTGGCGGGTGCGGGTCGCCGACTGCGGCCTCCAGCCCGTGGCCCGTGACGTCGGCCTCAAGTCCGGCGAGGTGCTGACCATCGCCACCGAGGACGCCGACCAGACGGCCGACATCATCGAGGTGGTGCCGCTGCTGATCAGCTCGCTGATCGCGGTGCTGGTGGCCGCCGTGGCGCTCGGGCTCGCGGACCTCAGGCTCGGCCTGCTGGTGATCGTCGGCACCGTCGCGATCCTGTCGGTCCTGTCGGTGATGTCCCGGCGGATCGGCTCCAGTACGCGCGAGCAGCAGGCCCGGGTGGCCCGGGCGGGCGCGAAGGTGGCCGACCTGATCACCGGCCTGCGCCCGCTGCACGGCTTCGGCGGCAACCACGCCGCCTTCGGGTCCTACCGGAGGGTCAGCACCGAGGCGAAGCGCCAGGCGGTGACCGTGGCCGGGGTGAACGGCGCGTACGCGGGCACGGCCGCGGCCCTCAACTCGGCCCTGGCCGTCACGGTCACGCTGACGGCGGGCTGGCTGGCGTTCGACGGCCGCATCACCGTCGGCGAACTCGTCATGGCCGTGGGGCTGGCGCAGTTCATCATGGAACCGCTCAAGATGTTCTCGGACATGCCCAAGTACGTGATGATGGCGCGGGCGTCGGCCGAGCGGATGGCGCTGGTGCTGACCGCGCCACCGGTCGCGGTACCGGGGACGCGGCGGCCTGCCGCCGGCGGCGGCCTGGAGGTCGACGGCATCCGCCACGGCGCCCTGCGCGGCCTGAGGTTCCACGTCCCGGCGGGCGGGTTCACGGCGATCGCCGCCTACCGGCCGCGCGCCGCCGCCGACCTCGCCGCGGTCCTGGCCGTGAAGGTCCCGCCCCACCTCTACGAGGGAGCGGTACGGGTCGGCGGGCGGGAGGTCGCCGAGCTGTCGGTGGAGGCGGTCCGCGAGCACATGCTGGTGAACCCGTACGACGCGGAGATCTTCGCGGGCACGCTCCGCACGAACATCGACCCGTCGGGCCGCAGCCGGCTGGTCCCCGAGGCAGTCGAGGCGTCCATGCTGACCGATGTCGTCGCCCTCCACCGGGAGGGACTCGACCACCCCGTGCGCGACCGCGGCGCGAACCTCTCCGGCGGCCAGCGCCAACGGCTGTCCCTGGCCAGGGCCCTGGCCGCCGACAGCGACGTCCTCGTCCTGCACGATCCGACGACGGCCGTCGACGCCGTCACCGAACAGCTCATCGCGCGCAACATCGCGCGGCTGCGCCGGGGCCGGACCACCCTCGTGATCACGAGCAGCCCGGCCCTCCTGGACGCCGCCGACCGGGTCCTCGTCCTGGACGACGGCGTGATCACCGCCGAGGACACCCACCGCAACCTGCTCGCCACCGACCAGGACTACTGCCTGGCGGTGGCGAGATGAGCGGGCGGGTCGGCCCGCGCAGGGGCGGCCGGAGAGACCGGCGCGAGCGGGCGGCCCGGATTCCGTCCGGGTGAGCGCCACCCGGCAGGCGCCGGTGAACTTCCCGAAACCGGCGTCGGTGCTCTGCGCGCGCCCGGTGGGCCCCCGCCCACGGGCCGCGCACCGCGGGCTCTCAGCCCAGAGCCCACGCGACGTCCCTGAGGAGGGCGTGGCGCCAGGACGCGCGGTCGTGGCCCGACGGGGAGCGTGACACGCGCACGGTCGCGCCTGCCTGGGCGGCCAGGGTCTCGACGTAGGCGCAGTGAGGCAGCATCCGCGTCTCGTGTTCCCCCACGTCGAAGGCGACCCGCAGCCCCGACAGGTCCACGCGCTCGCGCAGGCGCGCCGCGACGGCGCCGCCGAGCGGGCCGGCCAAGGGGTCCGCGAGGTCCGCCGCGCCGGGCGCCCACCACAACGACGGGGACTGGCAGGCGACCCGGGACACCAGGTCCGGGAACTCCACCGCCGCGTACATCGCGCTCAGCCCGCCGAGGCTCTGCCCGGCGACCACCAGGCGGTCCGGGTCCGCGGGCAGGCCCGTCTGCGCGACCAGCGGCAGCAGTTCGTCCCGTACGGCCTCCCACAGCCCGGGCCGACACCCGAACTCGCCCTCCCGGTCCCTGGTCGGCAGGAAGACGAGGGTGACGGGCGGCAGGTCGCCGGCCGCGACGGCCGCGTCGAACGCCGTCATCGCCGGGTGCAGGTACAGCCAGTCGTCCCCGTCGAGCAGCAGGACCACCGGTCCGCCGCCGCCCGCCGGGTGGACCCGTACGGTGCGCCGCCCGCCGAGGCGTCCGCTCGTCCAGCGCAGCCGGGTGCTCGGCAGGGGCAGCACCTGGTCGGCGCCGGCCCCGAGGACGGGCCAGTGCGGTTGGACCGGCGCGTCCGGCGTCGCGGCGATGGACCGGTCCCCGCCCGCGCCGAGCGGGTTGAACGGGTCGGCGAACGCCCCGCCGTCCGTGAGGAACTGGTAGGTGACCCGCAGCCGGGCGGGCATGCGGACCTGCGCGTACCAGCAGTCCGTCCCGCCCCACCGGTCCAACGCCACCGGTGGCGACCAGCTTTCGAAGCCGATGCGCGCCGGAGAGCCGCGCCACAGGAACAGGGTCGCCCAGCCGCCGCCCTCCGCCGGGACGGACGCGGGCGTTCCCACCGCCGCCCAGAACCCTTCGGAACCCGGCTCGCCGGGCAGTCCGTACGCGGCGAAGGCGTCCTCGGGCAGGCGCATGCGGGTCTCCTTGTGAGCGGCAAGGGGAGAGTCTAAGCTCGTCGCAATGAGGCGAGCCTAACCTAACCATGACGTTCCGGGGAGGCAACGACCATGAGCACCAACCCCTTCGACGACGCAGAGGGCCGATTCCTCGTCCTGGTGAACGACGAGGGCCAGCATTCGCTCTGGCCGTCCTTCGTCGACGTGCCCGGCGGGTGGACGATCGCCCTCGGCGAGAACACCCGAGAGGCGTGCCTGGACTTCGTCGAGGCCAACTGGACCGATCTGCGCCCCCGTTCCCTCGCCCGCTCGATGGACGCCTGAGCCTTCACCGCCCGTCCGCCGCGCCGCCGGCCACCACCCCCGGGGACTCGCACGATGCTCTGCACCAGGCTGACCAACGCCCGCTTCCTCACCATGGACCCGGACCATCCCGTCGCCCACGAGCTCGGCATCTGGCGGGGCCGGATCGTCGGCCTGGACGAGGCCGCGGCCTCCCTGCCCGCACGCGAGGTGATCGACCTCCAGGGTGCCACGGTGCTCCCCGGGTTCATCGACTCCCATGTGCACCTGCCCTGGACCGGGTTCAAGCAGAACACCGCCGACATGGCGGGCTGCACGCGGGTCGAGGACGCCCTCGCGGTCGTGGCCGAGGCGGTCGCGGCCCGGGACTCGCCCGGATCCTGGGTGAGCATCGTCGGCTACGACCAGCGGGCGCTGGGCCGTCACCTGACCGCCGCCGAGCTCGACCAGGTCAGCCGGGGGCACAAGCTGTACGTGCTGCACGACTCCGGCCACGGCTGCGTCGTCAACACCGCCGTCCTGGACCTGCTCGCCGCGGACGTCCCGCACGAGAACGGCTTCCTCACCGAGGGCGCCATGGGCGCCGCCCGCGCGCTGCGCCTGCCCTACTCCCAGCAGGAGTTGGCCGAGTCCATCGGGCGGGCGGCCCGCACCTGCGTGGCCGAAGGCATCACGGCCTGCGCCGAAGCGGGCATCGGGGGAGCCCTCTTCGGACACTCCCCGGTCGAACTGGGGGCCTACCAACTCGCCCGGGAGAAGGGCCTGCTGCCGCTGCGGGTCCAACTGATGGTCTCCGCCGACCGGCTGCGGCCGGTCGGCGCGCACGAGGCCGACGGCATCCCCAAGGCCCTCGACCTCGGCCTGCGCACCGGCTTCGGCGACGACTGGCTGTCCGTGGGCGCCCTCAAGATATTCACCGACGGCGGCATGATGGCCCGTACCGCCGCCCTGAGCGCCCCGTACGAGGGCATGGACCACGCCGGCCAGTTGCAGGACGACCCCGAGGTCCTCGCACGGTCCATCGTCGACGGCCACCTCGCCGGATGGCAGCTCGCCGTGCACGCCATCGGCGACCGCGCGGCCGACGTGGCACTGGACGCCCTGGAGGAGGCCCAGCGGCGCAGGCCCAGGCCCGACGCGCGGCACCGTATCGAGCATGCCGGCCTGATCCGCCCCGACCAGCTCCCGCGCCTCGCCCGACTGGGGATCAGCGCGGTCGTCCAGCCCAACTTCCTGCGCTCCTTCGGCGACGACTACGCGGCGATCATGGGCGAGGAGCGGGCGCCGTGGCTCTACCGCGGACGGGGGTTCCTCGACCACGGCATCACCCTGGTCGGCAGCTCCGACCGCCCGGTGACGGACGGCTCCCCGCTGCGGGCCGTGCAGTTCATGGTGGAGCGCGCCTCCGCGTCGGGCCGGGCGATCGGTCCGGACGAGGCCATCGGCGTCGACGAGGCCCTGTACGCCTATACGGTCGCGGGCGCGTACGCCTGCCGCTGGGAGCACAGTGCGGGCAGCCTCACCCCGGGCAAGCGCGCCGACCTGGTCGTACTGGGCGACGACCCCCGGCGCGTCGACGTCTCGGCGATCGGCGGCATCGAGGTGGTGGCGACGTACGTCGACGGCCGGGAGGCCGGCAAGCCGGCCGGGTGAGCCGGCAACGGGACCGTCAGCAGGGGCGGACCGGCCGGTGGTCGTGGACGAAGCGGGCCGAGACCCAGCCCTTGGAGCCCTGGAGGCGGTACCACAGGGGGTTTCCGTCCACCCACCCGCCGCGGGTCTGGCAGGTGAGGAGCACCCGCTGCCCCGGGCGGAGCGTCTTGACGACGCCGGAGTACACCGTCGGCTTCTGGCGCACGTGGAGCGGCGCGTCCGAGACCACCTCGCCGACCGGGTACGCCGCCCGGGGCGCGGCCGGGGCCGGCGCGGGGGCCCCCGGCTGCTGGGCGGCCCATCCCGCGCCGCCCATCGGGCCGAGTGCCAGCCCCGCCACCAGCGCGCACGTCACTACGGACTTCTTCATCTCCGGCCCCGCTCTCCACGACATCGTCGGACGGGCGTGCCACGACGGACCGCGGCCGGCCGAGAGCACCCGGTACGACTATCCGCCCGGAGGCGGGAGCTTCCCGCCCGACACGTCCGCCGTTCCCCCCAATGGCCCGCACGGCTGTTTCGGAGCCGGACGAACGAGCAGACGCGCCATGGCACCCGGTGTTGCCGGTGCCGCTCCGGCCGGACGGTGCCGTCCCCGGCCCCGGCCGCCCCCAGCCCTCCTCCAGAGACGAGTCGCCATGGACCACCGGCCCCGCTTCCCCGAGCAGGAACTGACCTGGACGACCGGGATCCACCAGGTCCGCACCCGGCTGCGGTTCCCGCTCCGGGCCACGTTCCACTGGTCCGCCCGTTCCCCGCTGGCAGTCGGGCTCACCTTCCACCAGGTGGGGGCCGACGACGTGACCTGGGTGATCGGCCGCGACCTCCTGGCCAGGGGGCTGCGCACCCTGGCGGGTACCGGAGAGGTGCGGATCCGGCCGACCGCCGGACCCGGCCGCACGGCTGAGGTCCTGCTCCGGCTGGGGGCGGCGCCGCCGTACGCGCTCTTCGTGCTGGACCGGGCGGGACTCGCCTCATGGCTGGAGAAGACCTGGGCGGCGGTACCGGCCGGCACCGAAGCGGAGCGCCTGGACTGGGCGTTCTTCGAGGGTCTGCTCGCGGACCGCTGGGGGGCGTGACGGCCCCCACCGCGGGTCACAGCAGGGGCAGGGCCCCGTCGCCGTCGGGTACGCCGTCCGCGGCATCGCGGGCGGGCGCCGCCGCCGGCGTGCTCAGCGGCCCCGCGAGATAGGCCAGGAGGCCGGCGATCTCAAGGCCGGCCTCCGCCGGGTGGCGGAAGCGCGCGCCGGGGGCGATGGCGTAGCGGTTGCGCCGGCCGTCCCGGGTCCGTGTGAGATACCCGTCGGTCTCCAGGTCCGTGACGATCGCCTGCACGGTGCGCTCGGTGAGGTCGCAGCCCGCCGCGATGTCGCGCAGCCTGACTCCCGGGTCGCGCGCGATGGCGATCAGGACCCGGGCGTGGTTCGTCAGGAAGGTCCAGTGGTTCCGGCGGGAACCCGTGTGCTCGTTCTCCACTCCGACATTCTTGAGTGGCGAATCGCGAAAGGCAAATCCAGAAAAGCTTTTCCGGTATAACTTGACGTGTGTCCGGGCTCCCGGCAGGGTGCAGGGAAGCGGAAGGGGACTTCCGCACCGACCGAGCAACGAGCGAGCAATCGCGCAACGCGCCGCAAGCACCTGTGCCCAAGGAGCGAAGACGATGACCATCACGGCCACGACCGAGGCCACGACCTCGACGACGTCCCCCCCTACGGCCGCCGCCCCGGACGGCGGCGCCGTGGCCGCACCCGCGCTGAGCGGGCTGCCCGAGGTGCCCTGCCCCCGGGAGCTGTCGACCTGCGACGCCCGCGAGCTGACCCGGGTGTTCTTCGAGCGGCTGCGGAGCCTCGAAGAGGGCACCCGCGAGTACCAGTACGTCCGCGGGACGCTGATCGAGATGAACATCTCCCTGGTGAACTTCGCCGCACGGCCGTTCCGCGACCGCCCCGGCGGCCCCGAGAACGAGGACATCGTCCAGGTCGGCATCATCGGCCTGATCAAGGCCATCGACCGGTACGACCCCGAGCGCAACACCCAGTTCACCACGCTCGCCGTGCCCTACATCACAGGTGAGATCAAGCGCCATTTCCGCGACACCACCTGGGCCGTGCGGGTCCCCCGCCGACTCCAGGAGCAGCGCCTGCTGCTGGCCAAGGCCACGGAGGAGCTGACCTCCGAGACGGACCACGCGCCCACCCCCGCGGAACTCGCCGCCCACCTCGGCCTCACCGAGGACGAGGTCCGCGAGGGCCTGATCGCCGCCAACGGCTACTCCACCCAGTCCCTCGACGCGCCCCACCAGGGCGAATCCGACGGTACGGGGACCCCCGCGGGCGCCCGGCCCGCCCGCTCCCTGGCCGACACCGTCGGCGGCGTCGACCCCGCCCTGGAGGCCGTCGAGGACCGGCACGCCCTCGCCCCCCTGCTCGCCGGCCTGGACGAGCGCAGCACCCGCATCCTGGAGCTCCGCTTCGGCCAGGAGATGACCCAGGCGGAGATCGGCGAGGCGGTCGGCCTCTCCCAGATGCACGTCTCCCGCCTGCTCAACCGCACGCTGGAGACCCTGCGCGAGGAGATGCTGCACGACTGACCGCGGTCCCGAGGACCTCAGGGGGCCGGGCGTCCCCTCCGCGCCCGGCCTCCCCGACCCGTTCCCGAGACCGGACACCGGGGAGTCATGAACAGTTTCGTCCGACTGCTGGCCGTCCTGGGCGGCTCCGTCGTGCTCACGCTCGTCGTGGGCCGCCTCACCGACCTGCTGCTGCGGCGGGCGGATGCCCGCCACCCCGAGACACCACTGTGGAACATGCTGCGCCGCTGCGGACCGTCGGTGCGGGTGCTGCTCTTCACCGCCGTGCTGCGTGCGGCGTACCGCCAGATCGCATGGCAGCCGCTGCGCGACCACGAGGCCGCCGTGGGCCGGACCCTGACGCTGGTCCTGATCGGGGCGGGCGCGTGGTGCGTCGTCGGCGTCGCCTCCGCGGTGGTCGAATCCTCCTACGCCCGCTACGCGTTGGGTACCCGCGACCCCTCACGCGTGCGCCGCGTCCGCACCCAGGTGACGCTCATCAGGAGGATCGTCACCGCCGTCGTCGCCGTGGTCGCGGCGGCCGCGATGCTGCTCACCTTCCCCGCCTTCCGGGCCGTCGGCACGTCCGTCCTCGCTTCGGCCGGCATCATCGGCATCGTTGCGGGCGTGGCCGCCCAGTCCACCCTCGGCAACGTCTTCGCCGGATTCCAGATCGCGTTCGGCGACATGGTGCGCCTCGGCGACACCGTCGTCGTCGAGGGGGAGTGGGGCGTGGTCGAGGAGGTGACGCTCACCCTGATCGCCGTGCGCACCTGGGACGAGCGCCGGATCACCATGCCCGTCTCGTACTTCACCTCGCGGCCCTTCGAGAACTGGTCCCGCGGCGGCATCCAGATGACCGGCACGGTCTTCCTCCACTGCGACCACACCGCGCCGGTGGCCCTCATGCGCGAGAAGCTGAGGGAGATCCTGGACGGCTGCGAGGCGTGGGACGGCCGGGGCTGGGACCTGTCCGTCACCGACACCACCCCCACCACCATCGTGGTGCGGGCGATCGTCACCGCCAAGGACCCGGACGGGCTGTGGACCGCCCGCTGCGAGGTGCGCGAACAACTCGTCGCCTGGCTGGCCGAGAAGCACCCCTACGCCCTGCCCCGCGTCGCCACCTCCACGGCCGTCCCGTCGCCCCGCACGGAGGCCCGCGCGGACCTCAGGCCGCCAGCGGGGTGAACGGGTACAGCCCGTCCGCACCCGGCTTCACCACGCCGTAGCTGCTCTCCGGCACCTCGTTCCACGCGCCGGGCAGATCGCCGAGCGGCTCGGACACCACCAGGCGGGTCTCGTCGGACGCCTCCTGGAGGAACCGGATGTCGGGGTGCAGCCTGCGCAGCGTGTCCACCCGGCTGCTGTAGAACAGCGAGCGCGACGCGCCCTGGCTGGAGTAGCGGAAGGCCCATACGGCGGTGCCGTCGGTGACGGCCACCGTCATCTGCATCGGGTACTCCACGCCGTGCTCGCGGCCGACCCGCTCCACCACGCCCACCATCCTGGCGACCGCGCCCGGGGGGTCCTCCTCCAAGCCGTAGGTGAGCGCCAAGTAGAACATCACCTCGGAGTCCGTCGTCCCCTCGATCTCCCCGAACAGCACGGGGTCGACGAGCAGGGCGAGGTCGCGCCGCATGGCGTGGAAGCCGGCGATGGCCCCGTTGTGCATCCACATCCACCTGCCGTGCCGGAACGGGTGGCAGTTCGTCTGCTGCACCGCCGTCCCCGTCGACGCCCGGATGTGGGCGAAGAACACGGGGGAGGTGACGTGGTCGGCGAGCTCCCGCAGGTTGCGGTTGTTCCAGGCGGGGCCGACGTCCCTCATGAGGGCGGGCGTTCCGTCGCCGCTGCCGCCGTCCGGATACCAGCCGATGCCGAAACCGTCGCCGTTGGTCGTCTCCACACCCAGCTTCGAGTGCAGGCTCTGGTCGATCAGCGAGTGGGCGGGTTTGTACAGGATGGTGTCGAGCAGCACGGGGGTTCCCGAATACGCCAGCCACCGGCACATGTGCATCACCTGACTCGTCCGCCCCGTCCGGTCGGCCGTGCCGCGGGCCGGCCGGGGCCGTACCCGCCCGCGTGGGCGCCCCGTCGCCCCTGTCATTCTCCCGCCGCCCGACGGGCGCCGCACGTGGGACGGCCGCCCGCCGGACGGCGCGGCGGCTACCAGCCGAAGCGGCGGTCGACCACGGCCGCGAACTCCTCGAAGGTCAGTACCCGGTCGCCGTTCTGGTCGGCGGCGTCGAAGAGCGCCGAGGACTCCTCGGTGTCCCCCACACCCCAGAAGGGGATCGCCCCCTGCGCGGCGAGGGTCGGCCCCTTGGAGCGCAGGGCGCCGATGACCTCGGCCCGTGTCAGGGTGCCGTCCTGGTCGAGGTCGAGGGCGTCGAACAACCGACGGGCCTTCTCACTCATCACATGTCCTCTCCGCGGTGCACGCGCCGTCCGGGCCGGCGGGTCCTGTCATCAAGGACGCGGCGGGCCCCCGGCAGGTTGCCGCGCCCGGGGCCGGACCTGGAACCGGCTCCGGGGCGGACGGGGGCGGACGGGGCGGACCGGGGCGGACCGCGCCAGTGCGCCGCCGGGGTACTCCCGCGCGCGGGTCGGCCGCCCAGGCCTCCGTGCCGCCCGTGAGGCCCTGACGCGGGGATGCCGTGGGACGCCGGCGTGCGGGCCGCGCCGGGCCGGACACGGCCGGCCCCCTCCTCCTCACCAGGTGACGTGCAGCGTCTCCGGCGAGCGGTGGATCAAGGTGGGCCGCATCCGCGGCCGCGGCCGGCCGGGAGCCGGCCGCAGCCCCGGCAGGCGGCTCGTGAGCAGTTCGAGCGTCAGGCGCAGTTGTTCGCGCGCGAGCCGGGATCCGGGACAGCCGTGCGGACCGTGCCCGAAGGCGAGGTGCTGCCGGTTCACCGGGCGCGTGATGTCGAACTCGCCGGGCCGCTCGTAGCGTTCCGCGTCGCGGTTGGCCGCCCCGTACGCCACCAGGACGGCGGCCCCGGCCGGCAGTTGCGTGCCGCCCAGGGACACCGGGCGGGTGGTGGTCCGCCGGAACGCCTGGATGGCGGTGTCGTGGCGGGCGGCCTCCTCCACCGCCGCCGGGATCAGCGAGGGGTCGGCGCAGAGCATCCGCCACTGCCGCCGGTCGTCGTCGAGCAGGTGCAGCAGGGTGGTGCCGATGAGGGCGCCGGTGGTGAGGAATCCGGCGATCAGCAGGTTCTGCAGGCTCGCCACCAGCTCGTGGCGCTGCTCCAGGGTGAGCTCGCCCGTACCGGGGGCGAGGGCGGCCACCATGATCGAGCACAGGTCGTCCCGGGGATCGGCGCGCCGGTCGCGCACGTACCCGTCCAGCAGGTGCTGGAGGGCGACCACGTCCTCGGCGGCGGCCGCCTGTCCCTCCGGCGGCAGCGGCCGGAAGAGCAGCTCCTCGGCCCGGTGTCCGCCGTGCACGGCCGCGGGCACATCGGCGGGGTCCAGCCCGATCAGCCGCCCGACCACCATCCCCGGCAGCCGCTGCGCGTACGCCTCCACCAGCTCCGCGAACCCGTCCGCCGCGAAGCCGTCCACCAGCTCGACGGCGCACGCGCGCACGTACGGGAGCAGCGCCGCCACCCGCGCGGCCGACAGACCCCGGTTCAGCGGGGCCCGGTGCCGGCGGTGGGCGGCGCCGTCCGAGGACACGACCGTGGGCCGGGGCCCGAAGCCGCGCGGCAGGACGCCGAGCGCCGCCTCCGAGAGCGGGACGTCCGGCAGCAGGGAGTTCGCGGAGGAGAAGTCCTCCGCCCGCAGGAGCACCTGGCGTACCTCGCGGTCGCGGGCGACCAGCCACGCGTCGAACTCGGGCACGTACGTCAGCCCCTCGGCCCGGCGGGCACGGTCGTACAGCGGGTACGGGTCGCGGTAGAGCTCGTCACGCCGCGCCTGGTCGTCGTGCCACCCCAAGAGGACCTCCGGATCACGGTCGGGTCGGGTCGGGGCGGGCGCCGCAGTGGGCGGCCTCCGCCGCGCCGGGCCATCCTGCCCGAACCCGACCGTGCCCGGTAGGGCGCAAGGCCCCCGCTACGGCCTGGCGTTGAGCTCGGCGACGATCGAGGCGGGGGTGTGGCCGCTGCCGTCCGAGAGGCGGTGGAAGTCGACCGAGACGAAGTTCGGGTCGCGGCCCCCGGCCGCCGGCCGGCACCGCTCGGCGATGCGGTCGCGCAGCTTCGCGCCGTTGTCCAGGGCCGCCGTCAGCACGGTGGGGACGTTGCGGTGGTGGCTCATCGTGAACAGGCGCCGGAAGCCGGGCTCCTGCCGGTCCAGGGGCAGGTCGGACCACCGGCTGACGCAGGTCAGGTCGTTGCCCAGGTCCCCGAGACTCCAGAAGTTGCTCACGGTCCACGACCGGTCGTACATGACGCCCAGGTTCTCGCGGTCGGACCGGTCGGAGAAGATCAGCAGCCGCTTGCCGGAGGTGACGAGGTCGGCGACCTTCGGCCACCCGTTCTGCCGTACGCCCCACTCGTCGGGCCGGAACACCATGTCGGACAGCCCCCGGACCCGGCCGAGGGACTGCCGCAGCTGCTCGGCGCTCACGTAGTCCTCCAGGAAGACGGTCACGACCTCCTCGGGGTGGGTGGCGAGGAAGTCCACCACGGTCTGCATCGTGCCGTGGAAGGACTGGCGCGGCAGGGCGTAGGTGGCACCGGCGAAGGTCTTGCAGTCGCCGTGGCACAGGTACACGTCGCTGGGGTAGCAGTCGCTCCCGAAGCTGATGACGCACAGCCAGGTGCTGCGCTCGTACCAGTGTGTGTCCAGGCTCAGGCCGCGCACGCCGCCTTCGAGCTGGGCGCGCACCGACTCGGACTGGTTCACCGAACTCCAGCGGGAGTCCTCGTAGTTGGTGAAGGCGTTGTGGGTGGTCAGGAAGGAGACCTCGTCGAGGCGCCGGTCGCCCCAGCGGGCGGCCGCGAGGCCGGTCGGCGCGCCGGCCGCGGCCGCCGCCCGGGCCGGGGCGGCCGGGGCCGGGGCCGTGGAGGCGGTCGCGGTGGTCGCCGTCCCCAGCAGTGCCAGGAGCAGGAGGCCCACCAGGGTGCGCCGGGCGCGGCCTCTGCGGAAGAGGCCGGCCAGGCGGCCGCGGAAACCCGTGCGCTGCATGTCCATGTCAATCATGGCGGGAGGGTAGCGCGGGGCCCGTCGCGCCGCCCCCCTGCGGACGCGTACGGCCGGTAAACGACGGCGGCGGCGCACAGCCGCGCCCCCGGACGGCCGCACCGGGCGGGCGGGCCGTCCGGGACGCGTGGCCCGCCGCGCCGTCCGGCCGTCAGGTCGGCGGCGTGCACTCCCGCAGGGTGCGCCCCGGGCCGAAACCGCAGGGCAGGACCAGCGGCTCCTCGGGGCCGGCCGCGGCCTCGGCGTCCCACCCGGAGGGGGCCGGTGTGCCTGCCGGGCGACGCGCACCGCGGCCGCCCGCCCGCACGCCCGCATGTGTACGCGAACTGCTGCGGCCCCCGGTGGCCCGCGGGCCAGAGCGGATCCGGCCATTCGACGGCCGCCACCCGGGACCGCGCACGGCCGCCCGCACCGAGGGGCGGACGCCGGGCTCCGGTCACCGCTGCGGCGGTCGTCGACCTGCCGGGGGTCAGTAGCGCAGGGCCGTGCCGGTCTGTGCCGTCACGGTGCCGGACAGCTTGTGCGTACTGCGGGCCGTGCCCTGTCCGGTGCCCTTCCCGGCGACGTCGGAGACCGTCACCACCACGGTGTCGACGAGGTTGCCGCTCGTGTCCTTGAACTCGACCTGCACCGCGAAGGACTTCGTGGCGTCGTCGGTGTTCCGCACGGTCACGGGCACCGCCGTGTACCCGTCCGGGTCGGTGGCCACGGTACCCAGGGACACCTGATCCTTCGCGTCGACCCCGTCCTTGACCTCGGCGAGCTTGTCCTTGGCGACGGCGGCCGCGGACTCGGCGGCCTTCGCCGCCTCGGAGGCGGCCGACGAGACGGCCTCGCCGGCGGACCTCACCGCGGACGCGGCACTGGAGACCGCGCCGGACGGGTCGCCGTCCCCGCCCGAACAGCCCGCGGCGCCGAGCACCGCCGCCGCCAGCACCACACCTGCCGCGCCACGCGTCCACGCGACCGCCGCCACCACGCCTCCTAGGGATGTTCGGGCCTCCCAGTCAACGGCTCGGCGGCCCGGATGCCCACTGGACGGCGCATCCGGGTGAGCGGCGGTCCCGGCTCCGCGCGGCGGGCCTCAGGGGCGGTCGCCTTTCGTGGGAGCGAGCGGAGCGCCGTCGACGGGGGCGGCAGGGGTGCGGGGAGTGCCCGCGGTGCGCGGTGCGTACCGGGAGACCGCCACACCGGCCAGGCACAGTGCCCCGCCGAGGAGCGTCAGCCAGGCCGGCACCTCGGCCAGCAGCGCCCAGCTGAGCAGGACGACGATGGCCGGGACGGCGTACGTCGTCGCGCCCAGCCGGCCGGCGGGCATACGGGCCAGGGCGTAGGTCCACGTGGTGAAGGCGAGGGCGGTGGGGACCACGCCCAGGTAGACCATGTTCAGGGTCGCGGAGGCCGGCGCCCGGGGGAGTTCGTCGAGCAACTGCCCCGTGAAGGGCAGGCAGACCGCGGCGCCCGTCATGCAGCTGTAGGCGGTGATCTGGAGGGGCGTGCCGTAGGAGAGGGCGGGCTTCTGGGCGATGACACCGGTCGCGTAGGCCACCGCCGCGAGCAGGCAGAGGACGACGCCGAGGAGCGAGGTGGAACCGCCCTGCCCGGACGACATGGACAGGCCCACGACCACCGCTCCGACGAAGGAGACCGCCATGCCCGCCAGCAGTCGCGGCGGCAGCGCCTCGCCGAGCAGGCGGGCCGCGAGCAGCGCCATCAGGATGGGGCCGGTGTTCACGAGCAGGGAGGCCGTGCCCGCGTCGACCAGTCGTTCACCCCAGTTCAGCGCAATGGTGTAGCCGCAGAACCACACCACGCCGGAGACCAGGATCCCGCGCAGGGCCTCGCGGGGCGGCAGGCCCTGGCGGCGGATCAGGAGCAGGACGCCGAGCACCAGCGAGGCGGCCAGCAGTCTGCCGAGGGCCAGAGCGCCCGGGGAGTACGCGGCACCGGCGCTGCGGATGGAGACGAAGGCGGAGGCCCAGGCGAACACCGTGAAGGTGACGGCGCCGGCCGTGAGGACGCCGGGAGGTACCGGACTCGAGCGGAACGTCATGCCGCCACTCTACGACCGCAACATTTCGGCGTCGACCGAAATATCGGGGGAGTGTCGACCGGCATGGCCACCGCAGTGCCCGTCGAGATCACGCCGCTCGGGGACAGGGCCTACGCCCAGGCCTGCCGGGTGATCCCCAACAGATCACCGAAGGCCCGCTCGCCCGCCGCGGTCACCTCCAGGGCACGCCCGCCGCCCGCCGGACGCACCACCCACCCCTCCTCCAGCGCCCGCGCGCACAGCCGCGCCCCCGCCAGGCCGCCCAGGTGGCGGCGCCGCTCCGTCCAGTCCAGGCAGGAACTCGCCGGCCGTCTGCGCCCCTCGCCGGCCAGGGCGATGCCCGCCTCCGCGCACCACTGCCGGCCGGCCTCCGTCAGCTCGAACACGCCCTCCGTGCGCAGCAGGCCGCGCTCCTCCATCGCGTCGGTCACCGCCATGCCCAGCCGTCCGGCGAAGTGGTCGTAGCAGGTCCGGGCCCGGGCGAGGGGATCCGGTGCGCCGACCACCGGCACGGCGTGGGCGGCGTCCCGGTCCGGGACTGCGTAGGTGGCGAGTCCGTCGAGCAGACGGGCCGTCGCGGCGTCCGCCACGCGCACGTAGCTGTGCCGGCCCTGCCGCTCGGTCACGCAGATCCCGGCATCGAGCAGCCGGGTGAGGTGGCCGGAGACGGTGGACGGAGCCACCCCCGCGACCCGGGCCAGCTCGCCGGCGGTCCAGGCGCGCCCCTCCAGCAGCGTCATGCAGATCGCGGCCCGCGTCTCGTCGGCCAGCGCGGCGGCGAAGGCCGCCAGGCGGGCCGCGGGGGCCGGGGCGTCCGCCGCAGCCCCCGGAGGCAACTCGTTCATGCATCCAGGATGCCCCATGATTTCGGCATACGACGAACAATGCGCCGCCTGGGTTCAGTGGCCGGCCGCGGCCTTCACCAGGGCGACGGCCAGGCCGATCGCCGCGTCGAGCGCGCCGGCCAGCACGGCGACCACCGCCCCGCTGCCCATGCGGACGCCGCCGTACCAGCCCCAGCCGAAGAGGCCGGCGACACTCACGCCCGCCGAGGCGTACAGGGCGGTCTGCAGGGCCATCACCCCGAGGGCGGAGGCGGCGATCAGGATCAACGGCCCGACGGCGGACAGCAGCAGGGGACTGCTGACCCACAGCATGTGCCGCAACTCGCCTCCGGTGGCGAGCCGGGAGTGGACCACGCGGTGGGCCTGCTGATCGGCGACGAGGGCCGCCAGCCACAGACCGACGGCGGCGGTCAGCACCGTCGCCGCCGCCCCGGCGGCGCCGGCGTGCTCCGACACGGCCAGACCGATCACGACGGAGATCATGGTGATGGTCGCGTACCGCCGCTCCTTCAATCGGGCGGTGGCAGCGGCCGCCTCCTCGGCGGGTGAGGCGGCGGCATCGGCATGATCCATGCTGCCAGCCTAGGAGCGCTGCGGCCGGGCGCGGGTGACCGCCGGACCCCGGGCGTGCCCTCTGTCGTGGCGGCTCTCCCCGGGCCACACTGGTGGCTCCGGGGCGCAAAGCCCCCGTCACGAGGAGGCGGTGACGCGGTGTCGGAAGACCCAGTGGAGCAGCCCGCTCCGGTCGTACGGCCCGAGGTCTGGGAGACGTACGGACCGGCCGACCTCAGCGCCGTGCCGGTGTTCGCCGGAGGGTTCATCAACTTCGGGTACTGGCACGGTGTCGACCTCGACCGGCCCCTGTCCCAGGACGACCGGATCCGCAGCGAGCAGGACCTCTACCGGCACGTGCTCGACGCCGTCGCCCCCCGCGGCGGCCGCGCCGTGGAGATCGGCTGCGGCCTCGGCCTCGGCTGCGCCCTCGCCCTCGACGAGTACGGACCCGCCGCGGTCACCGGCGTCGACATCCACCCCCAGCAGCTCCGGCGGGCCCGCGAGGCGAACTCCCCGCTCCTCGCCGCGCGCCCGCAGCGGCTGCGCTTCGTCCTCGGGGCCGCGGAGAGCCTGCCGCTCGCCGACGCCGAGTTCGACTGCCTGTACAGCGTCGAGGCGGTCCAGCACTTCCCGGACCTGTCGGCCTTCGCCCGCGAGGCGGCCCGGGTCCTGCGCCCCGGCGGACGGGTGGCGGTCGCCGGCTTCTTCAGCGTCGACGGCGTGCCGGCGCCCCAGGAGCGGCTCGCCGGCCTGCTCGAGACGTTCGCCAGCGGACTCGACATCGCCCGGCCCGTCTCCCGCCTCGCGCAGGCCCTCACCGGAGCCGGCTTCGCCGACGTCAGGGCCGACTCCATCGGCCCGCAGGTCTGGCCCGGCTGGGACCGCTGGCTCGCCCGCCTCTGGGCCCCCGGCACCTGGCCCCGCAACTTCATGACGGCCTGGGAGCAGCAGATCCTGGACTACTACCTGGTCACCGCCGCCCGCCCGGAGGCGGCGCAGGGGCCGTGCCCTGCCCCGCCAGGGTGATCGCCGACCCGCGACGTTCACCATGCGGACGCATGTGCGGATCTTCCGGCCGTAACGAAACCCGCGACGGAGGTGTCAAAGCAGTGGAGGTCGGAAGGAGCCCGGGTGTGAGTGCTCAAGGGGACCCCGGCGGTGCGGGCGCCGACGGTGCGTCCGGCGCAGGGGACCGGCTGCTGGCCGTGCGGGCGGCGGAAGGCGACGAGGAGGCGTTCGAGGTGCTCGTCCACCTCCATGGAGCGGCCATGCTCCAACTCGCCGAGCGCCTCATGGGAACCCGCACGGAAGCCGAGGACGCCGTACAGGACGCCTTCGTCAGCGCCTGGCGGAAGCTACCCGAATTCCGGGGCGAGGCGGAATTCGGCACATGGCTCCACCGCATCGTCACCAACCGCTGCCTGAACCTGCTGCGTGCCCGCAGACCGGCCGCCGACCTCGACGCGGTCCCGGAGCCGGCCGCTCCGGAGCACCAGTCGTCACCCGTCCGGGCCGCCGAATCGCATGCGGCCGCACATGACCTCGACCGTGCGATGCGCTGCCTGTCCGCGGAGCAGAGGGTGTGCTGGGTCCTGCGCGAGATCGAGGGCAGGCCCTACGAATCGATCGCCCGGACGGTCCGCATCAGCCCGGAGGCGGTCCGCGCTCGCGTCTTCCGGGCCCGGCGCGTGCTGACGGAGGCGATGGCCGCATGGCGATGAACCACCCCGAACCCGTCGGGCCGCCCGACGAACACCCCGACGAACACCCCGACGAGAACCCCGGTGCACGCGCCGGTGAACGCCCCGGTGACCACCCCGGCGAGGAACACGCCGAACTCCTCGCCTGCGGCCGCGACCTGGCCGCCGTGTGGGAGCAGACCGAGTACGCCGGGCGGCCCGGGCACACCGGGCGGGCCCAGGCGGACGCGCACACCCTCGGCTGCGCCCACTGCCGCGAGGCCGTGGCCGACCTGGAACGGCTCCGCACCGCCGCACTCGCCCCGACGACGGCCGACGCCGGCGGCCCCCCGGACGCGTCGGCCCTCGTCCGCAGAGTCATGGACGTGGTGCGCCTGGAACTGCGCCCCGGCCGGACCCTGCCGCTCGGCGAGGCGGACGAGGACATCTGGATGTACGAGTCCGTCGCCGCCCGCACCGTGCGCGCGGCCGCCGAGGAGGTCCCCGGCGTCCGAGCCGGCAGCTGCCGCATCGCCCCGCCCGGCGGCGGCGTCCGCGGACCGGTCACGGTGCGCCTCGAGGTCACGGTCGAATACGGACACGACCTCCGGGCCACGTCCGAAGCCGTACGCCGGGGCGCCGTCAGCGCCGCCCGCGACCGGCTCGGTCTGACCGTCTCCGCGCTCGACGTCACCGTCACCGATCTCCACGACCCTGCGCACCGGCCGCAGGGGGCCACACCATGACGACGTCACCGGCCGACGCCGTCTGCGGGGCGGTGACCGACGCCGTGCTGGCCGTGCCGGGCGTGGCCTGCCTGCGCCCGGGCCTGCGCGGCCTGCTGCAGGCGGCCGGGCGCAGGCCTGGCGCGGTGCGCGTCGCCCACGACGCCGCCGGCGCCGTCCGAGCCGTGCACATCGAGATCGTCGCCCGGGCGCAGCACCGGACCGCGGATGTGGCCCGTGCGGTACGGACGGCAGCGGCCGAGGCGGCGGCCGCGCCACCGGCGGCGGTGACGGTCACCGTCACCGGCATCGTGTGACCGGCCGCCGGGCACCCGCTACAGCGGCGGCGGACAGGTGAGGACCACCCACAGGGCGGCGAGCGACCACGCGCAGGCGGCCGCCCCCAGCACCCGCAGCCGGCGGGCCCGCCCCGGCGGGACCGGGTCCACCGGCCCCACGACGCGCACCGGCGGCGGGGCGGGCGGCACCGTCTTCCGCGGCACCGTCTTCCGCGGCACCGTCCTCGGCGCCGCCGGGCGCGGTGCCGCCTCCGCCGCGGCGGGCGCGGCGGGTCTGCCGCCGGCGGCCTGCGGCTCCTGCGGGGTGGTGCCGGTCGCGGCGGTGTGCTGGGCGAGACCCGCCAGGAACCTACGGTAGGCCTCACGCCGGACACCCCGCGGAGCCGTGCGCCCGCATTCCCAGGACCGCACGGTCGCCGGGGTCACCCCGAACGCCACCGCGACCTGCCGGGTCGTCAGGCCCCACTGCTCACGGAGCCGGCGCCGCTCACCGGGCTCCGGCAGCCCCGGCCCCGGTGCGCGCCGCGCAGAGGTCCTGTCCGCCGGGCGGGCGATCTGACGAGGTAGAAACTGATCGACTGTCATATCGGTCTGACAATCCGCTCATCCTGTCCGTGACGCGCTGTTCCGCCCGTTCATCCGAACGGCCGCTCCCGGCACCCGTACCGTGCCGGCCGGTTTCCTCGCGGTCCCTCGCGGCCGGGGAGCGGCGGGGGTCAGGGGGTGGGCGGCTCCTCCTGGAGGTAGGCGGCGATCATGGCGAGGTCGTTCGCTATGGCCACCACGTCCTGGGTGTTCGGGCCCGGGGTGGAGGCGCCGTTGACCCCGGCGTAGAAGGGGTCGAAGCGGCCGCCGCCGCGGTCCAGGTACCCGGCGATGGTGATGGCCCCGACGGCCAGCCGGTCGTTGAGGGCGTCCTCGCCGACCGCCGCCCCGGTCTTGCCGAACACCTTCCCGCGCGCCGGGCAGTCGCGGCAGTTCTCGGCCAGCAGCCCGTCGACGCCGAGGATGGGCAGGGCCTCGCGGAACAGCCGTGCGTCAGGGGTGCGCTGCCAGTACGTCAGCATCTGCACCAGCGCCTCGGGCGTGGCACGGTCGGCCGGGTTCCCGCCCCGGCCGTCCGTCAGCTGGAGCTGCCCGCGGTCGACGCCCGCCTCGTCCAGGAAGTCGGCGAGCACCGGGAAGCCGGCCTCGCACTGGCGGCTCCCGGTCGCGACGGCCATCAGGCAGATGCCCAGGTTGGCGCCCAGGTTGTGGCTGACCTTCAGGATCAGCTTGGCGTACTGGGCGTAGGGCGGGGAGGTGTACGCGGCCACCCGCGGCCGGCCTTCGTAGTCGCGGGGCAGCCGGGCGACCGGGTTGGGGCCGGCCGGGTCCGCCGTGACCTGGACCCCGGTCCGTTCCAGTGCCTGGATCAGCGCGGCACGGCCGAAGGCTGCGGGGTCGCCGATGGGGGAGGTGCGCAGCAGTGGCTCGGCGTCCGCCGCGATCGTGCCCGACAGCCGGATGCGGGTGCCGCCGTCGGTGGCCGTCACCGTGATGCCGGTCGGCTCGCCGGCCGCGACCGTCTTCACCGCCGAACTGACCTGGTACGGGGCGACCTTCGGCCGCCAGTCCAGGCGGGCGGCCGCGCCGGCCCGGTCCCCGGGGGTGGTCAGGAGGTCGATCAGGTTGTCGTTGACGATCATCGGAGTGGGGGTCGGGTCGAGGACGGGGTCGGGTGCGAAGAGCCTGCTGTCGACGATGACGTCCCCCTCCACGCGGGTGATGCCCGCGGCGCGCACCTGGCGGGCGAGTTCGTCGATGCCGGCGAGCGGGTTCTCCGGCGTCAGGGTCGCCCCCGTGAAGTCGTTGGCGTAGGTGTGGTCGAGGTCCGTGTACGCGACCGTGCCGTCGGGGCGCGTCCTGCCGCCCATGGTGAGGTCGCCCTGGGCGACGAGGTCGAGGTCGCCGGTCAGGGTGGCGCCGTTGCGCTCGCCGACCGCGTAGAGGGGGGTCACGAAGCGGTGTTCGGAGCCGAGTGTGTGCCACGGGCCGGAGACGCTGACCAGCTTGGCGGTAGAGCCGGGGATGAAGAACTGGTCGGGGAACATGCTGTGGACCACACGGCCGCCGTCCGGCCCGGTCTGCAGCAGGCCCCACTGGGCGTTGCGGTACTCCGGCTTGCGCATGATCTCCGTGATGCGCGGGTCGAGCCCGCCGGCGGGGGTCGGGGAAGGGGAGGGCGTCGGGGACGGGGCCGCCCCGGCCGCGGTACCGGTGGACGGGGCGAGGAACAGGAGCGCGGCGCAGGCGGCGGCGAGGCCGCGGCGCAGCGGTGCGGAGAGGTGCGGACCGTTCACAGCGCGCTCCGTTCGTCGCGGCTGTCTCCCCGAGGCCTGTGACCAGCGTGGCACGACCGGTTCTCGCCTGCACGTCCCCCCGTGCTCGTTCCCGCGCATGTCCGGGGCCGCGGTGTCACCGTGGGGCCGCGCCCGAACCGGTCACACGGTGTGACCTCCACCGGGCAAGATCGTTCTCAGGGCATGCGTCTGAACGTACGAACCGCCGCCCTTGCCCTGGCCCTCGCGGGCTGCGCCCTCTCGGCCGCCACCGCCGCCCACGCCGCGGGGCCCGCCTCCGGATCGGCCGCCGGCGCGGTGTCCGCGCCGGCCGACGACCCGGCCGACGAGCTCACCGACGACCTGACCGACGACGTCACCGACGTGGTCGAGGACCTGGACCTGTTGGGGGAGGACTGACAGCCGCCCCCCGAGAACGGCCGAACGGCCGACCCGCTTCGGCGGGCCGGCCGTTGTCGTCGCCCCGGAGGGCGGGGTCTCAGCCGTTGCCGTCGGGGGCGGGGCGGACCGCCTCGACGAGGGTGGCGAGCATGTCGACGGCGCTGCCGTCGTGGTCGCTGCCCGCCGTCCCGCTCCCGCTCTGGAGGTTGGCCGCGCGGTCGATCTCGACCACGGAGTCGGAGTGCGAGTTGTCGATGACGGTGATCAGGCTGCCGCTCGCGGCGGCCGGTGCCGCACCGCCGCCGATGAGGGCCACCGCGAGCGCCGCGGCGGCCCGGACACGGGCGCCGGTCACACCTTCACGCTCTCACGTGCCACGGGTACGGGGCGGTGCCGCGAGATGTTCTTGGTCAACAGCCTCGTGGACTCGCCGACCCCGATCTCCTCGCCCCCGTCCGCCGCGGGCAGCCGCCCGTCGGAGAGCCGCAGCTCGGCCAGGGCGGTGTCCATGGCCTTGTGCGCGGCGAACAGGCACGGGGTGCTGTAGATGGCCAGGTCGACGCCGAGGTCGGTCAGTTCGGTGAGCGAGAGCCGCGGCGACTTCCCGCCGGCGATCTGGTTGAACAGCAGCGGCTTGCTGCCGACGGCCTCCCGGATCCGCTGGATCCACTCCACGCTGCGGACCCCGTCGACGAGTACGACGTCCGCGTCGGTCGCCGCCAGGGCCTGCGCCCGGTGGATGATGTCGGCCTCCTCCGTCGCGTCGGTCCGCGCGACGACGACGAGGTCCTTGCGGGTCGCCAGCACCATCTCCAGCTTCTCCAGGTACTCGCCGAGGGGGAGCACCTGCTTGCCGTCGGCGTGACCGCAGCGCCGGGGGCGCTTCTGGTCCTCCAGGATGACGCCGGAGGCGCCCATCCGCTCCAGGCCCTCCACGACGTGACAGGCCACTTCGGGATCGACGTAGCCGTCGTCGATGTCGACGAGCAGGTGGTGACGGGGGAAGGCGCCGCGCAGTCGCTGGACGAAGGCCACCATGTCGGGCCAGGCGATGAATCCGATGTCGGGCAGCCCGTAGTAGGAGGCGGCGAACCCGAACCCGGACACGAACATCCCGTCGTAGTGCGCGGCCGCCACCGAGGCCGAGTACATGTCGTACACCCCGATGAGCGGCGTGGTGCCCGGCTTCGCGATCTGTTCCCGCAGCTTGTTCCCGTAAGTCATCGTTCGGTTCCTCCGAGGGGCGCATCGGCACAGGGACGGCAGAGAACCCGCGCCACCAGGGCTCTTTACCCAAAGAAGATCCTTCCTTGGGGAAGAGCAGAACTTTCACGGATGAAGCCTTTACTCACCCCTACGGCGTAGCCGGTTCACCACAGAAACGTCACTCGAGGTGCGCAGACGGCGGCGGGAACACCGCCCGGCCGCGGCGTGCCGGCCCGGCCTCAGGCCCCGGAGGGCGGCGGCATTCGGGGCCGGCGCACGGCGTCGTACCCGCCCGGAGCAGGTCCCCCCGTCCGGTCTCGGGCCGGGGGGCGCGGGCGGGGGGCCGGGCGCACGTGCCGGAGCGGGCTGCGCGCCCAGCCGCCCGGGCCCGTACGGGCAGGTCAGGCGGGTGCGAAGAGATCCGCGTGCGCCTCGTCGAGGACGAAGCCGTTGTCGAGGCGGACACGGACCGTCACCCGCGGCCCGTGCTCCCGGTGGGCTGCCCACGCGGGCTCGAGGGAGGCCACCTGCTCCTCCAGCTGCCGCCTGCTGGCAGGGGGCATCTGGTGGCCGAAGTCGTCCAGGAGCGCCTTGAGCCGTTCGTACTCGCGCACCTCGTGGCTCTGCTCCCGCTCCCGGGGCGCGTCCACCCGCTCGACGGTGCCCGCGACACCCGACGCGAGGGAGAGCGAGGCGGCGACCGCGTCCTCGCCGGCCGGGGAGCCCTCGGCCGGGACGACCGTCCCGGCGAGCCTGAGGTCTGCCGCCAGCGTGACCCGCTGGCCTTCCTGGAGCGTCATAGGTCGTTCACTTCTCCGGTCGGGACTGGGGGCGGGGCGCCCGCCGTGTCGGTGGCGCCGTCTAAGGGCTGTCCCGTAATCCCCGGTGGATGAGCGCACGGCGTCAGATGCGGTGCATCGCAAGGCGGAGGGGCGT
>NZ_MQUR01000084.1 GCF_001953875.1 Streptomyces amritsarensis | reverse complement strand
GGACGCGAACGAGCGAAGTCCCGTGGCGGTGGGAGCCACGGGACTTCGCGTCCGGGGGAGGGGAGGGTCAGCGCGTGCCCACGGCCGCGCGGACCGCCCTGCGTGCCATGCCCGCGTCGTCGTGCAGGCGGCGGAGCAGCAGCCGCTGTTCCTCCCCGGAGGACAGGGCGCCGGCCGGCAGCGGCTGGGTCGGAGTGCTCGCCAGCATCGAGCGCTGCACCGCTGTCTCGGACATCCGGATCTCCCGGGTCAGCACCAGCATCAGATTGATCAGGAAGGCGTCCCGGGCCACCGGGCCGGCCGACTGGGCGAGCCGGCTGATCTGGGCGCGGGCGGCGGGGGCGTCACCGAGTACCGTCCACAGCGTGGCGAGGTCGTAGCCCGGTAGGTACCAGCCCGCGTGCTCCCAGTCGAGCAGCACCGGACCGGCGGGCGACAGCAGCAGGTTCGACAGCGGCGCGTCGCCGTGGTTGAACTGGAGCCCGGCACCCGACACCTTGACGCCGTGCAGCAGCTTCTGCAGGTCGCCGAGGTCCCGGTCGGTGAGCAGCCCCAACTCGTAGTCGCGGGCGATCCGCCGCGCGTAGTTCATCGGCGTCCCGAACAGCTCCGTCGGCGGCTGCCACTGGTTGACCCGGCACACCGCGCCGAGCGCCGCACGGAGGTCCACGCGCGGCGGCGGCTCCACCGGGTGCCGCTGGAGCGCCGCGACCCGGCCCGCCATCCGCTCCACCACCAGCGTGCAGTTCTCCGGGTCGGCGGCGATCAGCCGCGGCACCCGGACCGGCGGGCGGTGCCGGACGAACGCCCGGTATGCCGCTATTTCGTGCCGGTAGCGCTCACGCCACTCCGGCGAGTGGTCCAGTAAAACCTTCGCGACGGCGGTCAAGCGTCCGGTGGTGCCGACCAGGAGGACCGAGCGGCCGCTGCGCCGCAGCACCTGCACCGGCGCGAACTCCGGACAGATCCGCTGCACCGACGCGAGCGCGGTGCGCAGTTGCGCTCCCTGCGGCCCCGAGAGGTCGATTCTTCCGCTGACGGGCTGCGATCCCGCACTCGGCATCCGCCGTGCCCGGACGGTGCCCTGCGCCGGGGCCGCCGGGCGGCCGGGGTCGAGGTAGGGGCCGCCCGCCGGGAGCGTGCGGTGCGACCGGACCGGTGCGGACACGGAGGACGTTGCTGCGTACATGGTGATACGGATCCCTTCGTGCGCCGACGAGTTGCGAACGCCGCCCCGCCGATCCCGTGCTTCACCCTGGGGAGTTCCGCCGGTGACCGGGGCGGGGAGGCGCATTCCTACCTGACACCCGGCGCAAGGTGGCGAACCATCGGGCGTGCCCTGGCGAAGCCTGGCGAATAGTCGCTGGGCATCTGACGGGGGGCTACTGTCAACTCAGCCGAGAACCTGGGGGCTTGACGTGAGCAAAGGTCCAAACACCCGCTTGAACGACCTGTTCGGCCTGGCCGGCTGGTCGAAGGGCGAACTGGCGAGGATGGTGAACCGGCAGGCGGCGGCCATGGGCCACCCCCAGCTGGCCACCGACACCTCGCGGGTGCGGCGCTGGATCGACATGGGGGAGAGCCCCCGCGAACCGGTGCCCACGGTACTGGCAGCACTGTTCACCGAGCGGCTCGGTCGTGTCGTGACCATCGAGGACCTCGGGTTCGTACGACAGCGGCGCACCTCCAGACGGCAGCCGGACGGGGTTCGCGAGAACCCCGACGGCATGCCCTGGGCGCCCGAACGCACAGCCGCGGTCCTCACCGAATTCACGGGAATGGACCTCATGCTCAACCGTCGCGGTCTGATGGGCGCGGGCGCCGTGCTCACCGCCGGCTCCGCCCTCACCAACGCCATGTACGACTGGCTGCACACCGACCCCGCCCCGGCGAGGCAGGCCCCCGGGCTCTTCGGGGACTCCTTCCAGGCCGACCCCGCGGGATACGACCGCTACGAGGCCGCCCCGATCGGCTCCCAGGAGATCGAGGCGCTGGAGCGCTCCGTCGAGGTGTTCCGGGCCTGGGACGCCTCCAGAGGCGGCGGACTCCAGCGCAAGGCCGTGGTCGGCCAGCTCAACGAGGTGGGCGGGATGCTCGCCTACCACCACCCCGACCACCTCCAGCGGCGGCTGTGGGGCGTGGCGGCCAACCTCGCGGTCCTCGCGGGGTGGATGTCGCACGACGTGGGCCTCGAACCCACCGCGCAGAAGTACTTCGTCATCGCCGCGCACGCGGCCCGCGAGGGCGGCGACCGCCCGCGCGCGGGGGAGGCACTGTCGCGTGCCGCCCGCCAGATGGTGCACCTCGGCAAGCCGAACGAGGCACTGGACCTGATGAAGCTCGCCAAGTCCGGCTCCGGCGAGCAGACCCTGCCGCGCACCCGCGCCATGCTGCACACCATCGAGGCCTGGGCGCAGGCCGCCATGGGCAAGGGCCAGGCGATGCGCCGCACCCTGGGCGAGGCGGAGGAGCTCTTCGTCTCCGACAAGGGCGACGTGCCGCCGCCGAGTTGGATGCAGCACTTCGACGAGGCGGACCTGCACGGCATGCAGGCGCTCGCCTACCGGACCCTCGCCGACCACGACGCCACGGCCGCCCCGATCGCCGCGCGCCACGCCAAGGAGGCCCTGCGGCTGCGCGGCGAGGGCTACCAGCGCTCGCAGATCTTCGACTACATCTCCATGGCCTCCGCCTGCTTCATCGCCGACGAGCCGGAACAGGCCGACCGCTACGCGCGCCTGGCCCTCGTCTCCATGAACGAGACGTCCTCGCACCGGACCTGGGACCGGCTGCGCGAGATGTACCGGCTCACCGGCCAGTACGCCGGTTTCGCGCGCATCGAGGACCTGCGCCAGGAGATCGAGCTGGCCCTCCCGGACTCCCCGGCACCGAGTGGCCGGCCGGCCACGGGGGTGTAGTCCCGGCCGGCTCCCCAGCACGTCCCGCGGATTCCGGATGCCCGGCCCGCCTGCACGCCCCCACGGCAGGTACGAGGACGACGACCGGCACGTCGAGACCGGGTACGCCGACGACAGCACGACGACAGTACGACGACGGCGTGACGACAGCACACGGACGAGAAAGGCCGCGCCCTCCGGCGCGGCCCCTGAAGTCCGTTCGACGTTGCGTCCGACTGTCCCGTACGGCCGGCCCCTGTGGCCCGGCCGTGATCGTCGCCGCTATCCGCCGACGCGGGCGACGAGTACGCAGGCGTCGTCCTCCCGCTCGCTCTCCGCGAACTCCTCGACCACGAGCCGCACGCAGTCCCGGGCCGACCGCGCCGCCGAGAGCCGCGGCGCGAGGGCGAGCAGCCGCTCGGTGCCGTCCGCCCGGCTGAACTCGATGCTGCGCGGCGTCAGACCGTCGGTGTGCAGGACCAGCAGGTCGCCCACCTCCAGCCGCTCCTCGGCCTGCCCGTACGAAGCCCCGGAGGTCGCGCCCAGCAGGACGCCCTCCGGCGGTGTCAGGGCGCGGCCCGATCCGCGGCGGAACAGCAGGGGGGCCGGGTGGCCCGCCTGGGCCCAGGACAGCACCCGGCGCGCGGGGTCGTAGCGGCAGCACACGGCCGAGCCGAGGGCGGGCTGGACGGAGGTCTCGAGGAGCTGGTTGAGCCAGCCCATCAGCGGCCCCGGCGCGATCCCGGCCATGGCCATGCCGCGCAGGGCGCCCAGCATCATCGCCATCCCGGAGGTGGCGGTCACACCGTGCCCGGTCAGGTCGCCGACCGTCAGCATCGAGCAGCCGTCGGGGAGTTCGAGCGCGTCGTACCAGTCCCCGCCGATCAACGCGCTGGTCGCCGAAGGCAGATAGTGCGCGGCCACGTCGAGCGTGCCGGCGTCGCTGTGCGGGAACCGCAGGGAGCCGCGCCACGGGGGGAGCACGGCTTCCTGCAGCTCGACCGCAAGCCGGTGCTCGGTCTGCGCGATCTCCCGCTGGCGCTGGAGCGAGTCACGGGACTCGCGCACCGCCCGCTGGCTCCGCCGCAGTTCACTCACGTCCCGCAGTACGGCCCACATGGAGGCCGTGCAGCCGTCGGAGTCGAGTACCGGCTCGCCCCTCATGTGCAGCGTCCGGACCCGGCCGTCGGCCCGGACGATGCGGAACTCGCCGTCGATCGGCCTTCCGTCCACCAGGCAGGCGGTGACCCATGCGGTGAGCAGCGGCTGGTCCTCGGAGAACAGGGTGGAGCCCAGCTCGTCGAGGGGGAGCGCGCCCGACTCGGGGGACCGGCCGAAGATCTGGAACAGCTCGTCGGACCAGCTGACCTCGTCGGTCAGGAGGTTCCACTCGGCGCTGCCGACCCGGGTCTGGACCTCGGGCGCGACCTCCGGGGCCGCCTGCGGGAAGGCGACGGCCTCGGGTACCGGGGGCAGGCCCTCCTTGAGCTGGCCGAGGTGCTCGCGGAGGTCGTCGAGGTGGTGCACGGCGAGGTCGCACAGCGCGCGTTGCCAGCGGCCCTGGGCGTCGTCGTCGTCCACGACGGTGTCGCGGCGGACCGCGTCCACGTCTCCCCGGAGGCGCCGGGTCTGAGAGATCAGTGCGTCCACCGACCCCGGCTCGGGCGGCTGCGCGGGACGGTCCGCGAACAGGTGGGACGGCATGAGAACTCCGATATCAGGCGCGGCACGGCCAAGTCTGAAGGAAGGACCGGTAACGACTGTTGCACAGGCGGCGACACTGTGTAAGGCGTTTGGCAACATCCGCTACGTTCTTGCTTCCGGCATATGCCGCAGTCCTGCCGGGCCCCGCGCCGCGTGCGAACGAATCCGGTCAGCGCGGGTTCGGCGACCCGATGCGCATGCCAGCCGGTGGGGCGGGTGATGCGTCCGGGAGGGGCGGCCGGAATCCGGCCATCCAGCCCCTGTGACTCGATCAAACGCCCGATGTGTACGAGGAGTTCACGCGGACGCGTTCGCGCGGTAGCCGGTTCAGTGCACGCACCGCGATACCCCCGAACGGATGACACCGGACCGCGCAAGGCGGCGGAATCGAGGCTTCACACCGGAACACCAGGTGGCTACCCTACGTAGCGGTAATGATCCGGAGAGGTCCGCACGGGCGGGCCCGCGCAGCGCTGGGGACACGTGACATCGAGCGGTCAGCACCACGCCGCCGGCCGGAGCCGGCGTTCCTTCCTCACCTACCTCGTGGCGGCGCCGACCCTCGCACTGGTCACCCGCGCCGGAGCCGACGCCGCCGCCCCGCAGGCCGCCCACGCCGTGGTGCCGTCCCTGCCGGCCATCGCCGACGTGGTCGACCTCGGCGACCTCTTCATCCTGGCCGGCGCCCCCACCTCCGCCCTCCTCGCCCTCGCCGTGGAGGCGGACGGCACCGTCCGCTTCCGGCTGCCGCGCGAGGAGGTCGGCCAGGGACTCACCACCGCGGTGGCCATGCTGGTCGCCGAGGAACTCGACGCGCCCCTGGCCGACGTACGCGTGGAACTGGACGACGCCCGGCCCGAGCTGCTCTTCAACCAGCTCACCGGCTCCTCCAACTCCATCCGCTCCCTCTACGGGCCGGTCCGCCAGTGCGCGGCCACCGCGCGGGCCCGACTCGTCGCGGCGGCGGCCCACCGCTGGAGCCTCTCCCCGGCGTCGCTGACCACCGCCGACGGGACCGTCCGGGCCCCCGACGGACGCACCGCCCGCTACGGCGAACTCGCCGCGGCCGCGGCCGCCCCCGGCCTCGTCGTCCTCGGCGCCACCCCCAAGAAGGCCGCGCAGCACGCCCTCGTCGGCCGGCCGACGAACCGGATCGACGCCCGCGCCATGGTCACCGGCGCCCAGCGGTACACCCTCGACCTCGACGTGCCCGGCGCCAAACCCTGCGTGGTGCGCCGCCCGCCCACCTTCGGCGCCGCCGTCCGCACCGTCACCAACCTCTCCGCAGTCCGGGCCATGCCCGGAGTGCTGGAGGTGGTCACCGTCCCCACGGGCGTCGCCGTCGTCGCCGAGACCTTCGGGCAGGCCCTCACCGCGAAATCGGCCCTCCAGGTCACCTGGGGGCCGGGCCCCGCCGACGAACTCTCCGACGCCCAGATCCGCACCAGGCTGCGCGCCGCCACCCCGCCGCTGCTGGTGCCGCCGCTGCTGACCCCGTACGTGGACGCCGAGTTCGACTTCGCCTTCGTCAGCCACGCCCCGATGGAGACCAACTGCGCCATCGCCGACGTCCGCGAGGACCGGGCCGAGATCTGGTCCGGCCTGAAGTCCCCCATCGTGGCCCGCCAGAGCATCGCCGCCGACCTCGGACTGCCCCTGGACAAGGTGACGGTGCACGTCGTCCAGGCCGGCGGCTCCTTCGGCCGGAGGCTCTTCTTCGACGCCGCCCTGGAAGCCGCCCGGATCTCCAGGGCCTGCCGCCGCCCGGTCAAACTGATGTGGACCCGGGTGGACGACACGCGCCACGGCCGGATGCGCCCCGCCACCCACCACAAGATCCGCGCCACCCACCTGCTCGGCGAGGTCCTCAGCTTCGAGCACCGCGTCGCCGCCGCCGAGACCGACTTCCGGCACGGGCTCGGCGAGATCATCACCGCCACCGCGGCACACCTGCCGCTCGGCATCGGCAACGCCACGCTCGCGCAGACCCTGTTCCTGACCACCGTGAAGTCCCCCTACCACTTCGGACTCACCACCCAGGCCCTCACCGAGGTGCCGACGGGCATCCCCACCGCCTCATGGCGCTCGGTATACTCCGCCAACACGCGCGGGGCCGAGGAGATCGTGGTCGACGAACTGGCCGCGGCCACCGGCAAGGACCCGTACCGCTTCCGGCGCACCTTCCTGAAGACCGACGCCCAGCGCGCCGTCCTGGACAAGGTCGCGACGGAGGGGAACTGGGGGCGGACGATGGAGCCCGGCTGCGCACAGGGCATCGCCTTCCACGAGGAGTACAAGTCCCGCACGGCCTGCCTCGTCGAGATCGACACCCGGGACCCGCAGCGCGCCCGCGTCACCAAGGCCGTCATCGCCGTGGACGTGGGCCTGCCCGTCAACCCGCGCGGGCTGGAGGCCCAGATGGCCGGCGGCCTCACCGACGCCATCTCCACCACCCTGCGCGCCGGACTGCACATCGACAAGGGGCTGCCACTGGAGGGCAGTTACAGCCAGTTCCACTGGGCGCAGCAGCGCGACACCCCGCGCGACCTCCGGGTCTTCGTGCTCCCGGCCACCGGTGCGGAGCCGGGCGGCGCGGGCGAGCTCGGCGTGCCCGCCGCGGTCGGCGCCATCGCCAACGCCTGGGCCCGGGCCACCGGTTCGAAGCCGCGCAGCTTCCCCCTCGACTTCGACGTCGACTTCACCCCCTACCCCCGATAGCCGCAGAGCCAGGAGTACGCCGTGCCCTCGCACACCTTCACCGTCAACGGGCGGAGCGTCACCGTGGACGCCCCCGACGACCTGCCCCTGCTGTGGGTGCTCCGCGACATGCTGGGCGTACGCGGCCCCAAGTACGGATGCGGGGTGGACGTCTGCAAGGCCTGCACCAGCCACCTCGACGGGGTCGACGTCCGGCCGTGCGTGGTGCCCGTCTCGGCGTGCGCGGGCCGGGAGGTGACCACCATCGAGGGCCTCGCGGACGGCGACGACCTGCACCCCGTGCAGGAGGCCTGGCTCGAACAGGACGTCGCCCAGTGCGGTTTCTGCCAGCCCGGTCAGATCATGGCGGCCGTCGCGCTGCTGCGGCGGACCGCCGAGCCCACGGACGAGGACATCGACGCCATCGCCAACATCTGCCGGTGCGGCACCTACTTCCGCATCCGGGAGGCCATCCGCAGCGCGGCCGCCAGGATGTGAGCGGCGGATCCCGGTGCCTCCCCCGTGGTGCTTCCCATGGGCTCCGGGACCCGTCCGCTCGTGGACCAACCTATGCGGGCGCGGGCCCGTACACAGGGTTCGACCTGCCCAGTGACCGGGCGAGACCGGTATCACAGCGCACAGTGTGCGGCGGGTGGTTGAATGCGCCGGTGTCACGCTCCGACGACGTACTCAAGGTCCACCGGCTCGCCCACGGCGGGGGATCGGCCGCGCTGCTGGAGTGGCTCGCCACCCGCCTCGGCGGGTGGGCCGGCGTGGTGCCCGCCGATCCCGCAGCCGCGCACCCGTCCGGCGCGGCTGCCGTGGAGGGCGCCGGGCAGGGGCGGCGGCCGCCCGAGGCCGCGGTGCGAGGCGCCGCCGAGATGAGCGCCCGCGGCGTCAGCTCGGCCGTCCTGCACGGCGCCGGATCCGCCACCCTGCTGTTCGCGCTGGACGCCGGGCGCGCGCTGGCCGCCGTGCTGCCGCTGCCGCACCCGCCCGACGCGCCCGCGCTGCTGGCGGACGCGGCCGTGCCGCTGGCCCTCGTCCTACGTGCCGAGGAGGCCGAGCTGCGGGAGGCGCGGGCGGCGACCGCCGAGGCGCGCGCCCGCGAGGCCGTGCTCCACCTGCTGATGAACGGCAGGCTCTCCACCGCCCACCAGATCGCCGAGGCGCTGCGGCCGCCGCTGCCCGACCCGATGCGCATGTACGTCGCCGAGTGCCGCACCGGCCGCCGCGCCGAAGTGGCGCGACTGTGCCAGGAGTTGACCGGAGGCCGGGCCTGGGTCGTGCGCTGCCCGGTCTACGTCCGCCATCTCATCATCCTGGTCCCGGCCGATGCGGCGGCGGTGTCCTGCGACCAGGACCCCCTGGCCGGCGCGCTGTCGGCGGTGGCCCCGGACTGCGCGGTCGGGGTCAGCGCGGAGCTGGCCCTGAGTCAGGCCCCGACCGCCTACACCCAGGCCTTCCACGCCCTCGCCGTCGCCCGCGGCCGCGGCGAACGGCATGCCCGCTTCGGCCCGGGCCCGGAGCTGGCGCTCGTGGCCCACGAGGCCGGCGCCGACTGGGCCGGAGCCCTGCTCGCGCCCCTGCACGCGTACGAGCCCCGGCGCCCCCAGGACCCCGGCGGGCAGGAACTGCGCGCCACCGCCCACGCCTGGCTGAACTTCGGCTCACACGCCACCCGGCTGCTGAAGGTCCACCGCAACACCCTGTCCGCCAGGATCCGGCTGGTCGAGACCCTGCTCGGCCTGGACCTCGCGCGCCTCGGCGACCAGGCCGCACTCTCGCTGGCCCTGCGGCTGACCCCGGGCGCGGGGCGGGGGAGCGTCGCCGCCGCCCCGGCGGCCGACGCCCCCGGGCTCGACGCGGTCCTGCGCGATCCGCGGCTCACCGAGTGGGCCCGGTCCCACCTGGGCCGGCTGACCGGCCCGGACGCCCCGGCCGGGGCGCGGGCCACCGTCCGCACCTGGCTGGCGCACGACGCCCGGCTCGTCCCGGCCGCCGCCGCACTGGGGGTCTCCGTCCCCGCCGCCCGCAAGCGGCTGGCCCGCATCGAGGCCCTGCTGGAACGCTCGCTGCTGCAGTCCCCGAGCGTCCGCCACGACCTCTGGCTGGCCCACCGGGCCGAAGAGCTCACCGAGTGACACAAGCCCCAAAAGGGATGTTCACCGAAAAAAATCTACGATCATGCCCGAATGAGGCGTATCCATGCGAAGCGCGTGCTGGTCGGTGAACCCCTCGACACCGCGCGGCTCGGCGAGACCCTGCTTCCCAAACGGCTCGCCCTGCCGATCTTCTGCAGCGACCCTCTCTCCTCCGTGGCCTACGCCACCGAGGAGATCCTGCTGATCCTGGCCCTCGGCGGGGTCGCCCTGCTGCACCTCGCCTGGTACGCGGCCGCCGCCATCGTCTTCCTGCTCGTCGTCGTCGTCGCCTCCTACCGCCAGACCTGCCACGCCTACCCCGGCGGAGGCGGCGCGTACGTCGTCAGCTCCGAGAACCTCGGGCCGACCGCCGCGCTCACCGCCGCCAGCGCCCTCCTCGTGGACTACGTGCTGACCGTCGCGGTCTCCGTCGTCTCGGGGGTCTCCGCCATCACCTCGGCCGTCCCCGCCCTGAGCGACCACGAAGTGGTCCTGTCGGTCGCCTTCGTGGTGCTGCTGACCCTGATGAACCTGCGCGGAGTAAGGGAGTCGGGCCGGGTCTTCGCCATCCCCACCTACGGCTTCGTCCTCGTCGTCTACCTCATGTTCGCCGTCGCCGCCGTGCGGCTCGGCACCGGCCAGACCATCCGCGCGGAATCCGCCGACCTGCCGATCATCGCGGAGGGCACCTACACCGGACTGGCCCTCGTGTTCCTCGCGATGCGCGCCTTCGCCTCCGGCTGCACCGCGCTCACGGGCGTCGAGGCCATCAGCAACGGCGTCCCCGCCTTCCGCAAGCCCAAGGCGAAGAACGCGGCGACCACCCTCGCCGCGATGGGCTTCCTGTCGGTGACGATGTTCGCGGGCATCACCGCCCTCGCCATGGCCTACGAGGTGCACGTCGCGGCCGACCCCACCGAACTGGGCCTGCCCCCGGGGACCGCGACCTCCACCGCCCTGGCCCAGATCGGCCGGGCCACCTTCGGCAGCTGGCACTTCCTCTTCTACCTGCTCCAGGCCGTCACCGCCGGAGTGCTGATCCTCGCCGCGAACACCGCCTTCAACGGCTTCCCGATGCTCGCCTCGATCCTCGCCCGGGACCGCTACGCGCCCCGCCAGCTCGCCAACCGCGGCGACCGGCTCGTCTACTCCAACGGCGTCGTGCTCCTCGCCCTCGCCGCCGTCGCCCTCATCGTGGCCTTCGACGCCGAGCTGACCCGCCTCATCCAGCTCTACATCATCGGCGTGTTCGTCTCCTTCACCCTCTCCCAGTCGGGCATGGTCCGGCACTGGAGGAAAGCGCTCGCCTCACCCGCCACCGCGCGCGAGGAGCGGGTCCACATCCACCGCAGGCTCGCCATCAACGCGGTCGGCGCCACCCTGACCGCCCTGGTCCTCGTCATCGTCCTGGCCACCAAGTTCACACACGGGGCCTGGCTGGTCGTCATCGCCATGCCCCTGCTCTTCCTCGGCATGAAGGGCGTGCGCCGCCACTACGACCAGGTCGCCCGGCAGGTCGGCGTCACCCCGGACACCAGGCCGCGCAGGCCGGCCCGCCACCACGTGGTCGTCCTGGTCGCCGCCGTGCACGCCCCCACGCTCAAGGCCATCGGCTACGCGCAGGCGCTGCGGCCCGACACCCTGACGGCGGTGACGGTCGCCGCCGACGAGGCGGAGGCGGCCCCCTTGCGCGAGGCATGGGAGGAGCACGACCTCGGGCTCCCGCTGAAGATCCTCCACTCGCCCTACCGCGAGGTGGTGGGCCCCATCCTGGCGCACGTCGAGGAACTGGCGGCCGAACCGGCCACGGACATGCTGTCCGTGGTGATCCCCGAGTTCGTCGTCGGCCACTGGTGGGAGCAGCCCCTGCACAACCAGAACGCCCTGCGGCTCAAGGCGCGGCTGCTGTTCACACCGGGCGTCGCGGTCATCGACGTGCCGTACCTGCTGGAGTCGGCGAAGGCAGCGAAGGCGGCCGAGGGTGCGGGAGGCGGGGGATAGGGGCGGATGGGCGGCTCCTCCCACAGAAGTCCGCAGACTGACTATCGTGCCGGTGGGGGAAGCGCCGGCGTCGCGGGAAAGACCGTGGGGAGTGCAGGATGGCCGACATCACCGGAAGCAGGACCTGCGGTATCCAGTGGCTGGCGGACTGGGGCGAGTGGTTCGCCGGCCTCACCTTCGCCCGGGGCATAGGCCCCGAGGAGCTGGCCGCGCGGCTCGGCGCGGTCCCGGGCGTCCGTCCCGGGCCGCTCGGGGCGCCGGCTGCCTGGAGCATGGTCGCCGAGACCGCGGACGGCGACGGCGTGGCCCGGGTCGGCAGCTGGGGCGGCTGGTCCTTCGCCGTCGAGCACGGCCTGCCGGCCGGGGCCGAACGCCTCGCCGAGGTCTCCCGGGCCGGCGTGGAGGCCGTCCACCTCGACCCGCAGCCCGACCACCCGCCCAAGCAGTTCGCGTACGCCCGGGACGGCGAGCTGGTGTGCTGCTTCGGACTGGGCGAGGAATGCTGGCGGGGCGGCCACCGGCCGGACTTCCTGCTCCCGGAGCTGGTCGCGGCGGGTGTGCTCGGCCCGGACGGCGCGGACGACGGCCCGGACGGCGAGGTGGACGGGGACCGCGAGCGACGCACCCTCGCCGTCCTGGAGGACCGCTTCGGGCTGGCCCTGCCGCGCCACCTGATCGCGGACACCCCGCTGCCGGCCTACGTCACCCGCACACGCTAGGGACGCCCCTCCGCCTTGCGGTGCACCGCATCTGACGCCGTGCGCCGATCCACCGGGGATGACGGGACAGCCCTTGGGCGGCCCCGGGTCCGGTGATCTTATGCTCGGGTTTACGCGAGTCCGCTGGTTTTGGGGGCGGTGAGGCACTTTGATGGGTCTGCCAGGCGTCGTACCGGAGCAGGGGGACCATTCATGGGAACCGACCGCATCCAGAAGGACAGCACACCCACCCTGATCGGTTCCGTGCAGCGGGCGCTGCGGCTCGTGGAGGCGATGCACGCGGAGGGCGGAGCGACGGCCAAACGGCTCGCACGGGTCACCGGGATCCCGCTGCCGACCGTCTACCACCTGCTCCGTACCCTGAGCCATGAGGGCTATGTCGAGCGCGAGGGCGGCTCGTTCCGTCTCGCGGACGATCTTCCGCTGGCTTCGTGATCAGATTCCGACGCGTTCCGGCCAAGCTCTTACACCCTGAATGGCATGTTCCAGCGGAAAATGCCAGAACGCCTTTTCGCACTCCGGAACTTGAGTAAGTTCCCTCCTGTCGCGCCGCACAACCGTGCACACCGCACGTCCGGCCGGGAGGGGAGCCCGCGTGCCCGGGATCGACGAATGCCTGCTCGAAGCCATGGCCCTGCCTGGCGCACGGGGGGCCGCGCTGGTCGACTGGAGCAGCGGGCTGGCTCTCGGGACCATCGGGGAATCACCCGTGGGGGACCACGAGACCACCGCCGCCGAGACCGCCGAGCTGGCCCGTGCCGCCGCGGAGTACGAGTCCTTCGCCCGCGCGGAGGCGGGTCCGGCCCTCGGTGACGTGGTGGGCCCCGCCGGCCCGCCCGTGGAGGACCTCATCGTCACGACCCGCAGCGGCTACCACGTCCTGCGCTTCGTCGAGACGAGCTTCGACAGCAGCGTCTTCCTCCACGTCTGGCTCGACCGGGCCGAGGGCAACCTCGCCTTCGCGCGCATCAGACTCAGGGCCCTGGCCGAAGGGCTGGTGCTCCGATGACCACCCCGGCAACGGCCCCGAACGCCTTCGCGGCCGTCTCCCCCCTCCTCACCCGGCTCGCAGCGGAGCGGGCCACCGGCGCCCTGCTCCGCGACCGCGGCACCCTCTTCCTGGAGGACGGCCGAATAGTCCACGCGGAGAGCCCCGCCACCCCCGGCCTCGACGTCCTGCTCACCACCGGCGGCGGCCTCGCCCCCGAGCGGTGGCGCGAGGCGGTGGACCGGGCCGGGGCCCGCCGCCAGGTCGCCCGCTTCCTCGTGGACAGCGGCGGCCTCGCCGGCGGGGAGCTCGAGATCTGCCACCTCGCCGCCATCTTCGACGCCGCCTTCTTCGCCCTCTCCCCGGGCAGCGGCCCCTCCCGGTTCCGCCGCGGAGCCACCCACTGGATCGGCTCCGTCCGCTCCGTGGCGGCAGCCGCCGTCGAACGGGAGACCCGGCGCCGCCGCGAACTGCTCGACGCGGTCTGGCCGTATCCGCTGCTCGACACCGCCCCCGTGGTGCCCCGGGCGGCCGCCCCGGGCCAGACCGTCACGGCCCGGCAGCGGATCCTGCTGGAGCAGGCCGACGGCATACGCACCCCGGCCGACCTGGCCTGGGTGCTGGGCCGACCCGCCTTCCACACCCTGCTCGACGTCCGCCGCCTCGCGGCCGCCGGGCTGGTCGAGACGCCGCACAGCCCGGCCCCCCCGCCGGTCGAGGTACCCCTGCCCGACTGGATGACCCAGGCCCAATCCCCGGACGTGGCGCTGCTCCGCCGGTTACGCGACGCACTGGAGGCAAGCCTGTGAGGCTCCCGCTGCGACCGGCCCTGCGCGCCGACCGCTCCGAGCGTAGGCAGCCCGAAAGGAGAAAGGCCGACATGAGTACGGTGCCCCCCGAGGCGGAGGCCGAGATACTCGCCGAGCTCCGCAGGCTGCGGGCCCGCGTACCCCAGCTCACCGGCGCCCTCGCCGCGAGCGCCGACGGCTTCGTCCTCGCCCAGGACAGCGCCGCCGCCGAGGCGGAGGCCGTCGCCGCCCTGACCGCGGCCGCCCTCGGCGTGGCCCAGCGGCTCAGTGACAGCACCGGCCAGGGCGCGTTCCGCGAACTGCTCGTGCGCGGAGCCGACGGATACGTGGCCACCTACGCCGCGGGCCCGGCGGCCGTTCTCACCCTGACCGCCGAGCCGCGCGTCAACGTCGGGCGCCTCCATCTGGAGGCCCGGCGCTCCAGCGTGCGCATCGCCGAACTCATCGAACACGTGCTCGCGCGCCGGGGCTCCGGCGCCGGGCCCGCCTGACCCGCACCCCGGCCCTCCGCACGGTGGGCCCGCCGGATTCAGGACAACTACAGATAGTCACACCGCAACAGCAGACAGCTACGGCCCTACAGAAAGAGGCACTCTCATGGTCAACGTGGAAACCGCGCTCAAGGAAGCCACCACCCTCATCGAGGGCGCGATCGGCGCGGCCCTGGTGGACTACGGCAGCGGCATGGCCCTCGGCACCATCGGCGGCGGCAAGGACCTCGACCTCGCGGTCGCCGCGGCCGGCAACACGGACGTGGTGCGCGCCAAGGTCCGCACGATGGAGCTCCTCGGCCTGAAGGACGAGATCGAGGACATCCTCATCACCCTTGGTAGTCAGTACCACCTGATCCGGCTCATGAAGGGGCGGACCTCCGTGGGCTTCTTCCTCTACCTGGCCCTTGACAAGAAGCGGGCCAACCTCGCCATGGCACGCCATCAGCTGAAGAAGATCGAAGCAGAACTGGAGATCTGAACGGGTCATCGACCGGGACGGGCCGCGTCCCACCGCAGCGTCCAAGTGGCGGACGGCTGAATTCTTTGCCGTCCGCCCCGGCGATCAGCGCCCTATACCCCATATGGGTGGAGTTTATAGCTCTGTTACAGAGTAAGATGCTGTGAGCTGATCATCGAAAAAGCAAAAAACGCTGGAGAAGTCGCCACCCATGCCCCCGCGCCTGAGCATCGTCGTCCCCGTCTACAACGTCGAGCTCTACCTCGACGAGTGCCTGGAATCCATCGCCGCTCAGACGTTCGGCGACTTCGAGGCCATCCTCGTGGACGACGGCTCCACGGACAGCAGCGCCGTCATAGCCAAGGCCTTCGCGGCGCGTGACAAGCGCTTCCGG
The DNA here is from genome assembly GCF_001953875.1 of Streptomyces amritsarensis. Taxonomy (GTDB): domain Bacteria; phylum Actinomycetota; class Actinomycetes; order Streptomycetales; family Streptomycetaceae; genus Streptomyces; species Streptomyces amritsarensis. Next base: position 19,365 of record NZ_MQUR01000084.1, on the reverse strand, counting down.
GTCGTCATGCAGGAGAACGCCGGCCTCGGCGCAGCCCGCAACGCCGGCGCCCGCCACATCCACCCGGACAGCGAGTACCTGGCCTTCGTCGACAGCGACGACACGATGCCGGACTACGCCTACCAGCGCCTGATCGACGCCCTCGACGAGACGGGCTCGGACTTCGCCGGCGGCAACGTCAAGCGCTTCCGCTCGGTCGGCATGAACCAGTCGTGGGGCCACCGGGCCGCCTTCGCCAAGACGCAGCTGAAGACCCACATCTCCAAGTTCCCGGCGCTGGTCACCGACCGCACCGCGTGGAACAAGGTCTACCGGCGCACCTTCTGGGACGAGCATGGCTTCCAGTACCCGGAGGGCATCCTCTACGAGGACGCCCCGGTGAGCATCCCCGCGCACTACTTCGCCTCCAGCGTCGACATCCTCAGCGACTGCGTCTACCACTGGCGCGTCCGCGAGACCGGCGAGCGCTCCATCACCCAGCGCTCCACCGACCCGGTCTCCCTCATCGACCGCGTGAAGTCCGTCCGCCTGGTCCGCGAGTCCCTCAAGGCCAAGCAGGGCGCCACGTACGGGCGCTACCTGCGCGACTACGACTACAACGTGCTGAGCGAGGAACTCCCGCTCATCTACAAGTACGTCGCCGAGGGCGGCCCCGACTTCCGCGCCGCGTTCGTCAAGGAGGTCGGCGGCCTCGTCCGCGAGATCGGCACCGGCCCCTGGCCCAACCTGACCGTCGCGGACCGCCTCAAGGCGTACCTCGCCGGCGAGGGCCGCGTCGAGGACTTCATCGCGCTCCTGAACCACCAGCGCGACTACCACTACAGCGTCCCGGTCAAGGGCCTCGCCCGCCCGCAGGCCGACTACCCCTTCCTGCAGGGCCGCCCGCCGGTCCCCGCCAAGATCCTCACCCTCGGCACGCGCGAGCGCCGCGTCGTCAGCCGCCTGGAGCAGGCGACCTGGTCCGACGGCAAGCTGCTGCTGCGCGGCTACGCCCTGCCCGGCCACCTCGGTGCGGAGAGCCGCCTCGGCTCCCGCAAGATGCTGATCTTCCGCGAGGGCGGCAAGCGCCGCCGCTCCGTCGTCAGCACCCGCACGGTCGCCTCCCCGATGGCCACCGTGAAGTCCCCCCACCTCGCGCTGCGGCACGCCGACTGGGCCGGCTTCACCGCCGTCGTCGACCCCTCGATCTTCCAGTCGGGCGGCAAGTGGAACGAAGGGATATGGACCACCTCGATCGCCGTCACCGGCGCCGGCGGCCTGCACCGCGCCCGGCTCCGCGGCGGCGAGCACGACACCGGCCAGAACCCGCCCCCGCACTGGGTGGCCCCCGACGTCCGGATCGTCCCGTCCGTCTCCGGCGCCCTCACCATCCAGGTCGAGATCGCCCGTGCCCGCGGGCTGGACGCCCGGCCCGCCGGTGACGACGCCGTCGAGATCATCGGCGAGCTCTCCGCCGGGGTCGACGCCGCCCGCCTCAAGGCCGTCCACGTCACCACCGGCACCACCCTCGACTTCCCGCTGGAGACGGGCGCCGCCATCGCCGGCCGCACCCCCTTCACCGCCCGGGTCACCCTGGCCGACCTGGCCGCCGTACCGGACGCCGCGTGCGAGCCCGGCGAATGGGCCCCCGAGCCGTGGAGCCTCTCCGTGATCGGTGCCGACGGCACCGAGCACCGCCTGGCCCACGACGAGCGCGGCGGCTTCAACGGCCTCGTCCTGCCCCTGCCCGGCGAGACCGCGGGCCGCGCCCTGTTCGTCAAGCGCGGCAACACCGGCCACCTCACCCTGTCCGTGCAGCCCTCCCCGCCGCTCGTCGACGAGGTCGGGGCCGAGGACGGCACCCTGACCCTGCGGGGCCGGTTCGTCGCGCCCACCGACGAGCCCTACGAGCTCGTCCTGCACAACGCGCACGGCATGGAGTTCAGCTACCCCGTCACCCGTGACGGCGAAGCCTTCGAGGCCACCTTCCGGCCCGTGCTCCCCGAGCCCTTCGCCGGCCGCACCACGCTCCCCGAAGGCCGCTGGTGGCCCACGCTGCGCCCGGCCGCCCAGGGCGGGACCACCGCCGGCCTGCTCGGCGTCGACCGGGGCGCCCCGGTCCAGATGTCCCCGGGACTCCTCTTCTCCGGCCCGCACCCCGTCACCGCACAGGGGCGCCGGATGCGCATCGAGACCCGCTTCCACGACCGCATGGCGCTCGTCGCCGACCCGCTGCTGAGCCCGCACGACCGCTCCCGCTACGCCCAGCGCGTCGCCCGCTTCGAGACCTACCCGGCCCAGCGGGCCCTGCCGGTCAAGGACATCGTCGTCTACGACACCTTCCAGGGCCACGGCGCCGGCGACGCGCCCCGCGCCATCCACGAGGAACTGCTGCGCCGCGGCGAGAAGCTCGAGCACATCTGGCTGGTCAAGGACGGCCGCGCCGAGGTCCCCGCGACCGCCCGCGCCGTGCAGTACGGCAGCGTGGAGTCCTGGGAGGTCATGGCCCGCGCCCGCTACTTCGTGACCAACGACAGCGTGCCGGCCCTGTTCCAGCGCCGCCCCGGCCAGGTCGTCGTCCAGACCTGGCACGGCACGCCGATCAAGCAGATCGGCCACGACTTCGTGCACGACTACTACACGAGCCCGGAGATCCTGGAAGGCCTCGCCCACGACAGCGCCCAGTGGTCGCTGCTCGCCTCGCCGAGTTCGTACGCGACGCCGCTGCTCAAGCGCGCCCTCGGCTATGACGGCGAGGTCATCGAGGCCGGCAGCCCGCGCACCGACGCGCTGGTGCGGCCCGACGCGCAGCGGATCGCGGAGGTCAAGCGCCGGCTCGGCCTGCCCGAGGGCAAGAAGGTCGTCCTCTACATGCCCACCTGGCGCGAGAACTGCGAGGGCTGGACCGGTGGTTACAAGCTCGACCAGCGGATCGACCTGGAGCAGGCCCGCCGGGAGCTGGGCGAGGACCACGTCCTGCTGATCCGCGGCCACCACCACGTCACCGAGCAGGTCCGCGAGGGCGTCCGTGACGGTTTCGTCGTCGACGTCTCCCGCTGGCCCGACGCCGCCGACCTGCTGTTGGTCGCGGACGTGCTGATCTCGGACTACTCCTCCGCGATCTTCGACTTCGCGCTCACCGACCGGCCGATCCTGCTCTTCACGTACGACCTGGCGCACTACCGCGACACGCTGCGCGGCTTCAACTTCGACCTGGAGGAGAAGGCGCCCGGACCGCTGCTGGCCGACTCGGCGAGCCTGATCGAGGCCGTGCGGAACGCGGACGCGATCGGAGCCGAGTACGCCGGGGCGCGTGCGGCGTTCCGCGAGGAGTTCTGCGACCTGGACCACGGCGACGCCGCCGAGCGCGTCGTCGACCGGATGCTCGCCATGGGCGCGGAGCCCGCGAAGTAGGCCGTACGGTCGAATTCCTGGCCGAATCAAGACCGGCCCCGGGCCCACCGATGATTTTCGGGCCCGGGGCCGGTCTGTATGTGCGGAGCGGTATCCACCGTCCACGCACCGGCCTGGAGGCAGAGATGAGCGGCAACGGATTCACCACGTGTCTGTGGTTCGACGGCGATGCGGAAGCGGCGGCCGACTACTACCTGTCCGTGTTCAAGGACGGCAGGCTGGGCCGGATCGCGCGCTACACGGAGGCGAACCCCGAGGTGGAGGGTTCGGTGATGACCGTCGAGTTTGAGATCAACGGGCAGAGGTTCGTCGGCCTCAACGGCGGTCCGCAGTTCCACTTCACCGAGGCGGTCTCCTTCCAGATCGACTGCGCCGACGAGTCCGAGGCGGACTACTACTACGACGCCCTGACCAGGGACGGCGGCCAGGAGTCCGCCTGCGGCTGGGTCAAGGACAGGTTCGGGGTGTCCTGGCAGGTCATCCCGCCGGGCGCCGTCGACCTGGTCAGCGACCCGGACCCGAAGCGGGCCGCCCGGGCCATGGCCGCGATGATGAAGATGAAGAAGCTGGACGTCGCGCAGATGCGCCGGGCGGCCGACGCAGGCTAGACCGACCGGCGCCGGGCATGACCGGGGTCCCAGCCGCACCGTGCCGGACCCGGGCGGCCGGGTGAAGGTCCCGGGAATCCGCGGGGGCCGCACGCCGTACTCATGGCCCGTGCCGAAGGGACTGCGGGGGTGAGGTCGGCCCGTGTTCCCCCTCCCACCGTCAGTGGCCGACAGCCATGCCGGGCGGGTGATCCGTCAGGGCCGGTCGGCGGCGATGCGGGTCAGGAGGGCGGGGAGGGCGGTTCCGATCGGTTCGCGGACGACCTCGTCGGCGAGGGAGTCGTACGGGGTCTCCTCCGCGTTCACGATGATCAGCCGGGCACCGGCCTCCGCGGCCAGGCCGGCCAGCGAGGCGGCCGGCTGCACCTGCAGCGTCGACCCGACCGCGACGAAGACCTGACAGCCCTTGGCCACGGCCATCGCCTGCCCCAGCACCACCGGGTCGAGCCGCTCGCCGAACATCACGGTGGCCGCCTTGAGGATCCCGCCGCACGCCAGGCAGGCGGGATCGGGTTCGCCGGCGGCCACTCGGGCCAGCGCCTCGTCCATCTCCGACCGGGCGTGACACGCCGTGCAGACCACCGACCGGGCGGTGCCGTGCAGTTCGAACACCTTCCGCTCGGGCATTCCGGCGAGCTGGTGCAGCCCGTCGACGTTCTGGGTGATGACCCGCACCGGGGTGCCGCCGCGTTCCAGGTCGGCCACGGCCACGTGCGCGGCGTTCGGCCGCGGCCGGAGCGCGCCGATCTCGGCCCGCATCAGCCAGGAGCGCCGCCGGATCTCCGGATCGGCCATGTAGTACTCGTAGGTCACGAGCTTCTCGGCGTCGGGCTCACGACGCCACAGGCCCTGCGGCCCCCGATAGTCCGGAATTCCGGAGTCCGTGGACATCCCGGCCCCACTGAACACTGCGACGAGCGGCTTTCCCATGCGCCCGACCCTACGTACGACCGCCGCACGCCCGCGACCCCATTACCGCGCACCGACCGCACGGGGGAGGCAGGGGCGTTTCTGCGGTGAATCCCGCCCTCCACAGGAGTGAGATCCGCGCCGCGCCCTCCCGGTCGACCGGCCGGGCGGGTACAAACCGCACATGATGCTGAAGCCCCACCGCCTTGGTGCCCTGCTGCTGGCCCTGTCGGCGCTGCCGGTCGTGCCGTCCGCCGTCGCCGCCCCCGCTGTACCCGCCCCCGCCCCTGCCGCCCCTGCCGCCGCCGTTCCCGCGGCCGTGCCGGAGGGGCACACCGCGGATCAGATCGGGCGCTTCCTCGTCCGCTTCTACGGGGACCACGGCCCGTCCGACCACGACCGCCGCCACCACGTCTCGCAGGTGCTCCAGGAAAGACAGCAGGTGAACACGGAATCGGACGTCCTGCTCTGCGCGCAGAACGAGCCGCAGGACATCGGCATCGGCCCGGTCACCGTCGCCCAGGCGGCCGGGGTCGGCTGGGCCACCGTCACCACCCACTGGGGCTCGGACAAGACCGACACCTTCACCGCGTACGTGCGCCTCGACTCCAGGCCGATCCGCATCGACGACGTGATCTGCGCGGGCTGACCGGCCCGTAGGCTGGGTCCATGCCCAAGCCCATCCCCACGACGGCGACCGGGGACGCGGACGCCACCGTCCTGTACTGCCGCGACCCGCTGAACGAGCGCCGCGTCGACGGCCACTTCGCGGCGGAGGCCCGGCAGTTGCGCGCGGCCGGGGGCCGGACCCTGCTCGTCGACCACGACGCGCTCCTCGCCGGGGACACCGAGCGGGCGATCGCCCGGGTGCCCGACGGTGCCGGAGCCGCCTGGTACCGGGGCTGGATGCTCCCGGCGGAGCGGTATGCCGCACTGGACTCCGCCTTGCGCCGCCGCGGCGGCCGACTCGTCGTCACCGCGGAGCAGTACCGCCGGGCACACGAACTCCCCGGCTGGTACGGGACCTTCGCCGGCCTCACCCCGGTCAGTGCCTGGCTGCCGACGGCGCCGGGGCGGACACCGGACCCGCAGCGGCTGGCGGCCGCCGTCGCGGACCTGCCGCCCGGTGCCGGTGTGGTCAAGGACTACGTGAAGTCCCGCAAGCACGAGTGGGACGAGGCCTGTCACGTGCCCGATCTCGGCGACGCGGCCGCCTTGAACCGGGTGGTCGGCCGGTTCGTCGAACTCCAGGAGGAGTTCCTGGCGGGCGGTGTGGTCCTGCGGGCCTTCGAGGACTTCGTCGCGCCGCCGACACAGGCGGGCACGGCCGCCGCCGCGGAGGTGCGGGTCTGGTGGCGCGACGGGGCGCCCCGGATGGTGACCGCCCACCCCGACAGCCCGGTCGCCGAGGTCGTGACACCCGACCTCGGGCCCGTCCGCGCGGCCGTCGAAGCGCTCGGCTGCCCCTTCGTGACCACCGACCTGGCCCTGCGCGCGGACGGTGTCTGGCGCGTCGTCGAAGTGGGGGACGGACAGGTCAGCGACCTCCACCGGGGGGCCGATCTCGACGCCTTCGTCCGCATGCTGGCGGCCGGTCAGGCGCCCCTGTGCCCACCGTCCGTATCTGGTACAACACGGCTATGACGGGATTCGAGATCACCGGGGCGAGCGCCGCCGACATGGAAATGATCCGCGGCTGGGCCGAGGAGGAGGGATGGAACCCGGGGGACTCGGACCGCTTCGCCTTCGCCGTGGCCGACCCCGAGGGCTTCCTCGTAGGCCGGCTCGACGGGGAACCGGTGGCCTGCATCTCCGCCGTCCGCTACGGAGCCGGCTTCGGCTTCATCGGCTTCTACATCGCCCGCCCCGGCTTCCGGGGCCGCGGCTACGGGATCCGCCTCTGGCGCGCCGGGATGGAACGCCTCGACGGCCGGCTCGTCGGCCTGGACGGGGTCGTCGAGCAGCAGGACAACTACCGTAAGTCCGGCTTCCGTTCGGCCTGGAACAACATCCGCTTCGAGGGGGTGCCCCAGGGTGCCGGCGGTGCGGACGGCGGCGGCGCCGGGGTCGAGATCGTCGACGCCGCCACGCTGCCCTTCGGCCTGCTCGCGGCCTACGACCGGCGGTTCTTCCCCGCGCCGCGGGACGCGTTCCTGTCCGCCTGGACCGGGCTGCCCGGCCGGACCGCGCTGGCGGCCGTCCGCGCCGGCCGGATCGAGGGCCTGGGCGTGATCCGGCCGTGCAGCGCCGCCCACCGGATCGGCCCCCTGTACGCCGCCACCCCCTCCGTGGCGGCGGCCCTGCTGGAGCGGCTCGCGCAGCACGCCCCCGGCGGGCTGGTGGCCGTGGACGCCCCGGACGCGAACCCGGAGGCGACCGCCCTGTTCAAGGGCCTCGGGCTGGTCCCGACCTTCGAGGCGGCCCGGATGTACACCGGCCCGGTCCCGGACCTCGCCATGGCCGAACTGTTCGGCGTCACCAGCCTCGAACTGGGTTGAGCTGCCTGCGGCTTGCCTCGGGGCTGCGGCTTGCCCCGGGGGCCGGGCGGCGGTCGCACGGCGCCGCCCGGCCGGTCGTGACGCGGGATCAGAAGTTGAAGAGGGCGCCCGCGGTGTTCCGCAGCCCGCACGGATTGGCGAACGTGTACGTGTAGTTGAGCCGACGGCCCTGCCAGACCCCGTCGGCCGTCACGGTCACCGGGTCCCACTCCCTGGTACAGACGGCGTCGGCGGCCGGCGCCGCGAGCGGGTCCAGCTGTGAGCCGGCGGCACGTAACTCGCGGCACGCGGCCACCGGGTTCGGGTGGGTCCCGCCGGGCCCGGGCGCGCAGACGAGCGTCACTGCCCGCAGCACCGTGCCGGTGTCGGCGTCCGGGCCGGCCGTCACGCTGAGCACCAGCGCGGACGGCGCGTACAGACTCTGCTCACCGGTCGGCGCGGCGCCGGCCGCGCCGGGCCAGGCCAGTGCGGTGAGCGCGGTGAGCGCCATGGCGGCGGAACCGAGCCCGAGACCCCTTGCGATGGACCGCATTTCGAACACTCCCTTGGGTTGGTGTTTCGGATAGCGGACGCAGTCTTGCCGACGCGGGCCGCGAACGCCCGTTCGCACCCCCATTTTTCGTCACCGATCGTGTACGAATGACAGCAGACCGCAGCCGTGGCGAAGGGTTGACCTGTACGGGAGCGGGACCGGGATTCGGCCGAACACCGACCGGGAGACGTCTCCGAAACACTGCCCGGGGCCCTCGTCATCCCCCCGCAACGGTGCCTGTGCGCAGCCGCGGGGCAGGGCCTGCCCCACCCCCGGAACACCCCCGGAGCCCCCCGGGCCTGCTGCGCCGGGAAACAGAGGCACCGACGCCGTGACGGCCGCCGGCTGGCCGACACCGCCCGACAGGCCGGGGGGCCGGGGGCAGTCTCCTGACCAAGAACCAGTGGGTCGCCGACAGTTCGCCGCGCACCGGCGCAACGGCGCACCACGCGGACCGGCTTCCTGCCGGCCCTCGGCAGCGCCCTGCTCTCCACCGACGCCGCCCTCGCCGACACCCTCGCGGCGGCCACCTCCGACCGGGCCCGGGAAGTCGTCCTCCTGCGGCCGGCCGGTGCCACCGGCTGGCAGGTGCGGCGGCTGGTGGCGGGGGAGTCCCTTACGGTCGTCCGCGCCGGCGCCGCCGTCGCCCCTCATCCCCGCCTGGAACCTGGCCGGATCCAGGGCGCGCTGAGGGGCGCCTGCGCGGCCGTCGCGGCGGTCTCAGGGGGCGCCCCGGCCGCGCCCTGTGCCTGCGCCGCCACACGCCGTCGACGTGTCGGCCGGCGGGACCGAGCCGGCTCCCGCCACCGGCTGCGGCTCTTCTAGCCGGCCGCGCCCAGGCGCGGGGCGTAGAGATCCAGCAGACGGGTGCGGGTCTGCTGGAGCCGCATCGCGAGCACGCGCCCGACCCAGTGTCCGATCGCGGAACCGAAGGCGGGATCGGCGTCCATCAGCATCCGTACGGCCGCCGCGTCGAACTCGTACGCGCGCACCGGCGTCATCGCCTCCGCGCCGAGCTGCCAGACGTACGGAGGGAACAGCCACGACCAGCCGACCAGCTCGCCGGGGCCGAGGTTCTCCACCTGCGCGGGCCGGCGGCCGGCCACCGGCACCTCCAGGGTCACCGTGCCGGAGCGCACGATCCAGAAGGAATCCGCCCGGTGGCCTTCGTCGAAGATCCGCGCGTTCTCCGGGAAATTGACCTCACGGGCCTGCGCCATCAGCCGTCCACGGTGCTCCGTGGACAGCACGGCGGCGATTCGGATGGGGGAAGGTGTGCTCACGACGGCCTCCGATCGGACCCCCCGCGACGCTCCTGCTGCTCCCAGTGTCGCCGAAGCGGCCCGAACGGGACCGGGCCGCGAGGCCCCTTTCTTCCCCGCCGGGAATCGGCACCGCCGGGAGACGGACCACTACTCCTCCGCGTTCGCCTCCATGCACGCCAGCTCCATCGCGTCCAGCACCGCTTCGTGGCTGCGCCCGCTGAGCTCGGCGACGTTCTCGATCTGGGCCGTGGCCCAGGCCGCCAGCGTCATCACCAGGACCCGCAGCCCGTCGGTGCCGTACTCGGCCAGGACGGCGTCGGCCACTACCATGGCCTCCTCCGGGACCTGCTCCGGCGGCTCCAGACCGGCGAGGCCGCGCAGCATGACGAGGGTGCGCCGGGAGATCTCGGGCGTCATCCCCGCCAACCGCATGTCCTCTTCCTCGTTCATCCGCCCCGCCCTCCGCTGCCGAGCCCCCGTTCCCTCAGGGCACGGTAGAGGGGCGCGGCGCCATGCGGGGCCGTTTCCGCAGGGTGACCCTGCGTGAGCGGGCTCGGCGGCCGGATCCGGCGGTTTTGGCCCGGGCCGCAACAGCCGTGGAGCAACCGCCGAAAGGGTGCGGGCGTTCGACTTCCGCCGAGAGCGACCCGCCGGTAACTTGACCCGCGGCAACCGCCCGGCCGGGCGGCCGGACCCGGTAGGAGCGAGATGAAGAGCCTGTTACGCGCCGCCCTGTGCGCCCTCCTGCTGACGGCAGGCGCCGTGCCCGCCCAGGCCGCCCAGGCCGTCGCGACCGCCGAGGCGCCTCCGGCCGCCCAAGCCGTCGCGACTGCCGGCGCCGCCGAGGCTGTCGCGACCGCCGGCGCCGCCGAGGCCTGGACGCCGCCGCTCTCCACACGCGGCCGGTACATCGTCGACGCGCAGGGCGACCGGTTCCGCCTGCGCTCGGGCAACTGGGACGGAGCCCAGGGCTCCTGGAACGGCTCGGGCGACCGCAACGACCCCGCCACGCACCACAGCGGCCAGAACGCCCACGCCATCCCCCTGGGCCTGGACCGGGTCCCACTGCCCGCCCTCCTCGCCGACTTCCGCGCCCTGGGCCTCAACAGCATCCGGCTGCCCTTCTCCAACGAGATGCTGCGCACCACCGCCCCGGTCCCGGACGCGGCCGTCGCCGCCAACCCGGCCCTGCGCGGACGCACCCCTCTCCAGGTCTTCGACGCCGTCGTCGCCGCCCTCACCGACGGCGGTTTCGCCGTCATCCTCAACAACCACACCGTCACCACCCGTTGGTGCTGCGGCCTCGACGGCAACGAACGCTGGAACAGCGGACGTTCCACGGCCCAGTGGGCGGACGACTGGGTCTTCCTCGCCCGCCGCTACCGCGACAATCCCCGCGTGGTCGGAGCCGACCTCTACAACGAGGTCCGACGGGACGTCTGGAACGACCCCAACTGGGGCCTCGGTGACAACCACGACTGGCACGCCGCGGCCCAGGAGGCCGCCGACCGCATCCTCACCGAGGCCAATCCGAACCTGCTCATCGTGGTCGAGGGCATCAACTGGTTCGGCCTTCCCGTCGACGGCTTCCCGCACGGCCGCCCCACCCTCACCCCCGCCCGGACCCTGTCGCACACCCTGGTCGTCTCGAACAAGCTGGTCTACTCCGCCCACTTCTACGGGTACACCGGCCCCCATCACAGCGGAGCCACCGGCATCGGCGAGACCAGCGACCTGCGCTATCAGGACATGACCGCGGCCCAGCTCGAACAGACCCTCTACGACCAGGCCTTCTTCGTCTCCACGGAGACCGGCGCGCACTTCACCGCCCCTGTCTGGATCAGCGAGTTCGGCATCGGGGCCGACGAGAACGGCGCCGCCCCGCGCACCTGGTTCGACCGTCTCACCGGACGACTGGCGGGCAGCGACGCCGACTTCGCGTACTGGCCGCTGGTCGGCTGGAGCACCGACGCGCAGGGCGCCCCCGGCGGGGACACCTGGGCGCTGCTCCGCTACGACGCGTCCGGCCGCCGCTCCGGTGTCCTGGACGCGGGTGACTGGCGCACCACCCGCTGGTCCGGGCTCCTCGCCGCCCCCGGCCGCACCGGGCCCGTCCCCGCCACCACCGCCTGGTACCAGCTGACCACCGACCACCGCGACCACAACGCCTCACTGCTCACCCGGGCCGGCGGGGACTGGGACGGCGGGGCCCGCAAGGCGGTCTGCCCCGACGGCTCCCGCCTCACCGGCCTCGCCCACACCGGCGGCCGCGGCCTGTGCACCACCTCCGGCCTGCGCGCTCCGACCGGCGGGCACACCGTGGTCCGCGACGAGCGGTACGTCCCGGCCGGCGGCGACTGGGCCGGCGGATACACCAAGTTCCAGTGCCCGGCAGGCCAGTTCCTCCTCGGCTACAGCCTGCGCGGCGAGCGGGTCTCGGCCGCGCTGTGCGCCCCGGCCCGCACCGCCCTGCCGGCCGGCGGCCGCACCCTCTGGTTCGACCGGGGCGACAACCGCCCGCCCGGCGGGCCCGGCGGCGACTACGCCCTCGGCCACTACAAGGGCCAATGCCTGCCCACGGAGTACGCGGCGGGCATCGCCTTCACGACCCGGGTCGCGTCGCGCCCGTCCCCGGCCGCAATGCTGTGCCGCCCCCTGCCGGGCCCCGAGGGCAGCTGAGCACCCGCCCGCGGGCGGCGCCGGACCGACGGGGTCCCGGAAGCCGACGGGTGGCCCGGAGGGCGGCGGACGCGGGGACCGCCGCTGCGGTCACGGCGGGCAGCGTCCTGCCCGCGGTGCCACTCTGGCAAAGCAAGTTGCCGATTGCGGGACGGCGGAGTGCAATGGCGGGTATGGACACACCGCCGAACCACCAAGCGGTACTCGACGAGGTCGCCCCCCGCCTGCGGCGGCTGCGCGCCAGGAGCGGCCTCACCCTCGCCGCGCTCTCCGAGGCGACCGGCATCTCCAAGAGCACCCTGTCCAGGCTGGAGTCCGGCGGACGCCGGCCCAGCCTGGAACTGCTGCTGCCGCTCGCCTCCGCCTACCGCGTCCCCCTCGACGAGCTCGTCGGTGCCCCCGAGGTCGGCGACCCGCGGGTGCGGCTGACGCCCCGGACCATGCCGGGCGGCGGCACGGTCGTCCCCCTCACCCGCGGTCCCGGCCCGCTCCAGGCGTTCAAGATGCTCATCCCCTACCGCGGCACCGACCCCGATCCGCGGACGCACGAGGGCTACGAGTGGCTGTACGTCCTGGACGGCCGGCTGCGCCTCGTCCTCGCCGACCACGACCTGGTCCTCGGGCCCGGCGAGGCGGCCGAGTTCGACACCCGGCTGCCGCACTGGTTCACCAGCGCCGACGAGGGGCGGCCCGTCGAGATCCTCAGCCTGTTCGGACGCCAGGGCGAGCGCATGCACGTCCGCGCCAAGCCGCGCGGATGAGCGGATGATACGGGAGGGGCGGTCGCCTGCCCGGTTCTGGCGCGATCTCGTTGCCGAAATGCGCCAAGTGGGGTGAACGGAGCGCCGAACCGATCTAAGGTGCGCCCGTAAGCATCGTCGCGGACACCTGTTCGGCGGTTTCCGGCCATGCCTCACCAGTGGCGCCGTCCGGCCGCACCGCACACTCAACTGGGGGGTTCATGCGCAGATCCCGTGGGCGGGCGCTTTCTCTCGCCCTGTCCCTGTCCCTGACCGCAACCGGAGCAGGGCTGGTGGGCCTTGCCGCCGCCCCGCAGGCGGCCGCGATCACGCCGCCCGTCGCCTTCACCGCCGACGCGCTGTCCACCTGGCAGCCCAACGGCGTCGTATGGGCCCTCGCCGAGGCCGGCGGGCAGGTGTTCGCCGGCGGCACCTTCTCCACCGTCCGCCCGCCCGAGGGCGGGGCCGGCAGCGAACGGGACGCCGTGAACTTCGTGGCGCTGGACGCCGCGACGGGCGCGCCCACCTCCTGCACCCTGTCCTTCACCGTGGCCTCCGGCACCGCGACGGTCCGGGCGCTCGCCCTCTCCCCGGACAAGACGACCCTCTACGCCGGCGGGTACTTCGGCGCGGTGAACGGCACCGCCGTCTCCAGCCTCGCCGCGATCGACGTGGCGAGCTGCACGGTGAAGACCGGCTTCCGCCCGGCGTTCGCGGCGACCGTCCGCGCTCTCGCCGTCACCGGCGACACGGTCTACGCGGGCGGCGACTTCCTCACCGTCGCGGGCCAGCCCCGTCAGCGCTTCGCCGCCGTCGGTGCCGCCGACGGAGCCCTCAAGCCCTTCACCGCCGACGCCGACGAGCCCGGCCGCGCCGTCGAGGTCACACCGGACGGCCGGCATGTGGTCCTCGGCGGGGACTTCTTCACCGTCAACGGTGCGAACACCCATGCGCTGGCCGTCGTCGACGCGACGAGCGGCGCGCTCACCAAGGCGTACCCCGGCTTCATCGACACCAACTCCGTCGTCAAGGACATCGCGACCGACGCGACCGGCTTCTACACCGCCAACGAGGGCACGGGCGGCGGCGTCTTCGACGGCCGGATCGCGCTCGACCTGCCGGGCTTCGGCCAGCGCTGGCGCGACACCTGCCTGGGCGCCACCCAGGCCGTGCTGCCCCACCAGAACGTCCTCTACAGCGCCTCGCACGCGCACGACTGCTCCCTCGTGGGGGAGTTCCCCGACGGCCGGCGCCACCACCTGCTCGCCCAGCCCACCGGCGCCGTCGGCAAGCTGGGCTGGTCCCCCGACACCAATGACGGGATCGGCGAGGGCATCGGTCCGCGGGTGATGGCGGTCGGATCGAAGAACGGCGTGCAGTACATGTGGGTCGGCGGTGAGTTCACCACCGTCAACGGCTCGGCGCAGCAGAGCCTGACGCGGTTCGCCTCCACCGGGGACACCGGCGCGCCCACCGTGCCCGTGGCGAGCGCGGCGAGCTTCACGCCGGGCGAGGTCCAGGTGCGCTGGCGCACCAGCCTCGACCTCGACGACAGTGCGCTGACCTACCGGATCTACCGCAACGGCTCGGCCACGCCGATCGCCGCGGTCACCGCGGACTCGCTCTTCTTCAAGCGGCCGCAGGCCTCGTGGACCGACACCACCGTCGCGGCGGGCCAGTCGTACACCTACCGGGTGACGGCCTCCGACGCGGCCGGCAACACCAGTGCCCTGTCCGCCACCGCGAGCGTGACCGTCCCGACGAAGACCGACGGCTACCCGAGCCGGGTGCGCGCCGACGGGGCCCAGCTGTACTGGCGCTACGACGACGCGGTCCTGCCCTACGCCGCCGACTCCTCGGCCGGCGGCAACCACAACGGCGTCCACCTGAACGCCCCGGCCCTGCGGCAGACGCCGGGCGCGGTCTCCGGCGCGAGCACGGCCATCGGCTTCAACGGCACCGACACCCGGATCTACGCGGACAAGCGGCAGACGGTGGGCAGCACCTACACCATCGAAACCTGGTTCAGGACGAACACCACGCGCGGTGGCAAGCTCTTCGGCTTCGGAAGCAACCAGGACCGCGGCAGCAATCAGTACGACAAACACATCTACATGACCAATGACGGCCGGTTGGTCTTCGGCGTCTACACCGGCGCGACCCGCACCATCACCACCGCCGGCGCGTACAACGACAACCAGTGGCACCATGTCGTCGCGACCCAGGGCCCCGGCGGTATGACCCTCTACGTGGACGGCGTCCAGCGGGGCACCCTGGCCGTCACCGCGCACGAGAACTACACCGGCTACTGGCACGCGGGCGGCGACAGCCTCGGCGGCTGGCCCAACCGCCCGACGAGCGAGTTCTGGGCGGGACAGCTCGACGAGAGCGCCGTCTACCCGACCGTTCTGAGCGCGGCGCAGGTGCAGGACCACTACGCACTGGCCACCGCCCCGGCCGACTCGGTGGTCCAGGTCACCGCCGCGGAGGACACCTACGCCAACGCCGGCGCCCCCGCGACGAACTACGGCACCTCCTCCTCGCTCGCGGTGCGCGGCACCTCCTTCTACGCGAGCTACCTGCGCTTCGACCTGCCGGCCGCGCCCGCGGGGACGGTGCTGAAGTCGGCCGTGCTCAGCGTGAAGACCAGCACGATGAGCGGCGCCGGCACGACGGACACCGTCTCGGTCGTCCCGGTCACCGGAGCGTGGAGCGAGGGCGGGACGACGTACAACAACCGCCCCGCCCTGGGTGGTCCGGCCCTCGGCGCCTACCCGGGGATCCCGGACGGCTCGGCGGTGCACACCGCCGCGCTGACGACGGGATCCGTCGCGGGGGCGCTCGGCGGCAGCCTCGGCCTGGCGCTGAGCAGCTCCGGCACGGACGCCCTGTGGCTGTGGTCCTCCGAGGCCCAGGCCAACGAGGGCACGCCGCAGCTGACGCTCACCTTCGGCGCGCCGTGACCTGAGGCCGACCGACGCCGGGGGGCGCGGACCGCACCGGTCCGCGCCCCCCGGCACGTCCGGGCGCGGTGCAGGCAAGGGCGTAGGCGAAGGAGTACGCCACGCAGGTGTCGCCGTGGCGGTGGGCGAAGCCGCCGGAGCCCGCGAGGCCCACGAGGTCCACGAGGTCCACGGTGCCGGAGCCGGGCACCACCACGAACAGCACGAAGCGGCCCATGTGGCGGCGGGCACCCGGGCGCCCGCCGACGCCGGCCCCCCGACGCGGACGGCTGCGTCCGGATCAGCCGTGCCGTCGAGGCCGAGGCGGCAAGGAGGCCGAGGCGCTCGGCCCGCCCGCGCTCGCGCCGTGCCCGCCCTCGCCGACCGCTACGCGGGAGCTCCCGGCCGGGCGCCGGAGGACTGCCAGCGCACTTCGCCGTCCACGCGGTGTCCGGTCGGGCGGAGACCGCACGCCCTCGCCACCGCCGCCGACGCCGCATGGTCCGGATGGATGTGGGCGACGAGACGGTCGACGGGGAGCTGCTCCAGCCAGGCCGCGAGAGCGCGGGCCGCCTCCGAGGCGAAGCCCTCGCCCTGCCAGGGGACACCGATGACCCAGGCGAGCTCGGCGAGGCCCTGCGCCGGAGTGACGGTTGCCTGGACCGTGCCCACCAGCCGCCCCGTCCCGCGCAGCCGCAGCACCCAGTTGGCCCAGACGACCGCCGGGTCCGGCGAGCCCGCCGTCAGTCGCTCGTAGCGGGCGCGCAGTGCGTCCCGCGTCAGGGGTGCGCCGCCGGTGAAGGAGTGCAGGGCCGGATCGGAGAGGACGAGGCTCATCTCGTCGGCGTGCTCAGGCCGGAGCGGGAGGAGTTCCAGGCGGGCGGTGGCGAGGGCGACCGGCCGGACCGGGAGCCTGCGCACCTTCGCGGCCGCCCCCGGCCGGGGCACGCCGTCCACGGCCAGGCAGATCCCCAGGACCCGGTCATGCCCGGTCCAGCCGTTGACGTGGCCGTGGTTGTTGCTGATCTGCACGCGCCGGCGCGGCGCGTCCACCGCCGACACGAGGTGCAGGTACACGGTGCCCGCCACGCGGGCCAGGACGATGTCGCCGACCTCGACCAGGCCCGGATCCGCCGGGGCGACCCGCACCTTCTGCCGGCTGTGCACCAGCGGCGCCATCGACCCTCCGGTCGGCCTGAATTCCACGGTCTCGCCGCGGCCTACGCGGTCCGCCTGCGTGTCGAGCATGCCCATCGGGCAAGTCTCGCCGCGTGTACGGCTCCCCGGCCACCGGATTACGCCCCGCCGGCCCCGCACCGCCTCGACGCCCTCGGCCGGCCCGTCCACTCCGACCGGGCGCCTCGACCAGCCCCGACCGGTCCGACGGCCCAGCGCCTCCGACCGGCCCGACCGGTCCGACGGCCCAGCGCCTCCGACCGGCCCGACCGCCCCAGCGGCCTCGCCGACCGGTCCGACGGCCACGGCCGCTCCGACTGGTCCGACCGGCTGCGACCGCCCCAGCGGCCTCCACCGGCCTGACGGCCGCAGCCGGTCCGTCGGCTCTGACGGTTCCGAGCGGGCACCCCGACTGGTCTGACGGTCTCAGCGCCTCCGACCGGCCTGGTCGGGCGGTCAGAGCGGGGGTTCCACCTCCAGGAAGCGCCGCCGACGAGGTCCCCGGTACAGCAGACACACCCAGCCCAACTCCTCCAGCACGGCCGCGCAGGCCGTCAGGCGCTCCCGCTCCTCCTCGGCCGCGCCACCGCCCGGCGGGCCGGCCCACGTCACCTCCACCCGTCCCGGCCCGGACCCGGCGGCCACGCGGTAACCCGTCCGCGTACGCCGCCCCTCCGCGTCCAGCGCCGACGGCGTGATCCCCGCCGCCTCCAGGGCCAGGGCCACCGCGCGCGGCGCCTGCCGTACCTCCCACGGCGCGGGAACCCCCGCGCCCGCAGGGCCGTTGACCAGGCGTCGGATCTGCAGCAGCCCCTCGTAGGCCGTGCGCAGCTCCGCCTCCCGACGCCCGGGCGGCGCGGCCGCACCATCCCCGGTCGCCGGTTCGAAGCCCCGCCCCGGATCCGTCACCACCCCACCACCCGCCCGTCTGAGTACCTCACGCCCGACGGCCTGAGTATCCGCCCCGATTCCCCGCGGCGCCGCCGCTGGTCGAATAGGGCCATGAACAACGACGCCCCGCGCAACGCGACCGTCCGCCCGCGCATGCAGCATGTGACCACCGCCGGCTCGGCCCTGGCCGTGGCCCTGGTCCCGCTCGTGGTCGGCGTCCTGTTCGCCAAGGCGATGGCCGCCGACCCGATGACCCCGGTCAACGCCCTCATCGCGGGCGGCGGCCAGCGGGCCGCCCTGCCGCGGGGGGAGTGGAAGCGGCGCGGCCACAGCACCCTGCACCGGCTGCGCACCGCCCGTCGCGACACGGCCCGCCGCTGTGTCCGCGCCTGCGGCCGCCGCCCCCGAGTCCACACCGGCTGAAGCCGGCCGGTCAGCGGTCGTACTGCCGCAGGCACAGATCGACGATGGACGGCGGTACGACGCCGCCTGCGGCCGCGCACAGCTCGTCCATGCGGGGCGGCGGCGCCGGCCGGCGCCGCGGGTGCGCGGTTGCCGCCCCGGGCACCCGCGTCCGCCGGGGCGGAGCCGCCTGCTTCGCGCGCGGCCGCTCACGGGGCGGGGCCGGGACGGACGCCCGGTCCGGGTCCGCGCCCGGTCGCCGGTCGGTGTCAGGGGACGGCTCGGGCGGGGTGCCCGTCGGCAGTTCCCCCAGCGGCAGGCCCGGCGGCGCGGCCCGCTCGGGCGCGCCGACCGACGGCACGGCCCCCCGTACGGGAGACGGAACCGCGACCGGGTTTTGCGGGCCGACGGAGACACAGCCGGCGCTCGCCAGGAGCGCGACGAGGGAGAGGGGCAGGGCCCGGCGTAACTGCATCCGACCACCTTGCCGTACGGCCGGGCGCCTCCCGCTCCCCGCCTCACGCGTCCGGGTGACAGCGGGCGGCGCAGGCACGGACGCGGCCTGTGGCCTTCGTCCGGCCGGCCCTCCGGGACGTCTCCGGCACCGACGCCGGGTGCGTCGGCACGCTCCTCTTCGGCTACGGCGTGGCGGGCGTCGCGGGCAACCTCCTGGCCGGGGCGCGCGACGCGTACCGGACGCCGCTCCATCGCGGCCCTGCCGGGACCGGCCCCCGCCCCCGCCGGGACCGCCCTGCCGCTCGCCGGGGGCTCGCCCACGGAGGGGTCTCGGTGAGCGTGCACGCTCCTCGCTGCGGGTGGGCGTCCGGCAGCCGCCGTCGAGCGGGAGACCCGGCGCCGCCGCGAACCGCTCGACGCGGTGTCCAACCTCGCCGTAGCGGCCGGAGCGGGCTTCGGTGAAGCCTCGCGGTCGGCGGCGTGTGCGTCCCCGCCGCCGCGCTCGGCGGAGCCGCCCTGATGCTCGTGGCCGCCGCCACCGTCCCGGTCACGGGGATCCGCCGCCGGCCCGACCGCCTCGGCCGACGGATCGCGCCCGACAGACCGGACGGAGGGGAGCACAACGGACACGGGGCTTGACCCGGCCCGTGCTGGAGGGCAAGAGTGCGCCCGATCAAGAACCACAGTTCGAGCCGCACCTCGGAGATACGCAGATGTCCATACCGGTACGCTCACCGCTCGCCCGGCCCGTGATCTGCGGTTCTCCGGCGCCCGGCTCGCCCGGCGCCCACGCGGCCCAGGCTCCCGCCGCCCGGCGGCGCAGAGCCTGACCGGCCGGGCGGGGCCGGCGCCGCACCGTCGCGCCGGCCCCGCC
>NZ_MQUR01000134.1 GCF_001953875.1 Streptomyces amritsarensis | reverse complement strand
AAGCGGGCCACCCGGATCGGGTGGCCCGCTTCTCGTTGTGCCACCGGGTGGAACGGCCGAGCGTCGGCGGGGGCCGCTGCGGTACCCTGACGCCATGCGTGCCGTACGCCTCCTGCTTACCGAGCCGCGCTGAACAGCACCGACCCTCGATACGGTCGGCCTCGGCGCGGCGTCCCCTCCTGTGCGAGGGGTTTTTTCGTTTGGGCAGGCAGAGACGGCAGAGACGATCGATGGAGCTTCAGAAATCATGAGCGAGACGAACACCCCGGCCCCCGAGGCGGCCGAGGCGCACCGTTACACGGCTGCCATGGCCGCCGACATCGAGGCACGCTGGCAGGACGTATGGGACGCGCAGGGCACGTACGAGGCCCCGAACCCGACCGGTGACCTGGCCGGGGACCCGGCGGTCGTCGCCAGGCCCAAGAAGTTCATCATGGACATGTTCCCGTACCCGTCCGGTGCGGGCCTGCACGTCGGTCACCCGCTCGGGTACATCGCCACCGACGTCTACGCCCGCCACCAGCGGATGACCGGCCACAACGTCCTGCACACCCTGGGATTCGACGCCTTCGGCCTGCCGGCCGAGCAGTACGCCGTGCAGACCGGCACGCACCCGCGCGTGTCGACCGAGGCGAACATCGAGAACATGAAGCTCCAGCTGCGCCGGCTGGGCCTGGGCCACGACAGGCGCCGCTCGTTCGCGACGATCGACCCGGACTACTACAAGTGGACCCAGTGGATCTTCCTGCAGATCTACAACTCCTGGTACGACGCCGCCGCGAACAAGGCCCGGCCGATCGCCGAGCTGGTCGCCGCCTTCGAGGACGGCTCCCGTGAGGTCCCGGGCGGCCGCGCCTGGGCCGAGCTGACCGCGGCCGAGCGGGCCGACGTGCTGAACGGCTTCCGGCTCGCGTACTCCTCCGACGCGCCCGTCAACTGGTGCCCCGGGCTGGGCACCGTACTGGCCAACGAGGAGGTCACCGCCGACGGCCGATCCGAGCGCGGCAACTTCCCGGTCTTCAAGTCCAGGCTGAGCCAGTGGAACATGCGGATCACCGCGTACGCCGACCGGCTGCTGGACGACCTGGACGCGCTGGACTGGCCCGAGGCCATCAAGCTGCAGCAGCGCAACTGGATCGGCCGCAGCGAGGGCGCGCGCGTCGACTTCGCGCTGGGCGACGAGGCCGTCACCGTCTTCACGACCCGCCCGGACACCCTCTTCGGCGCCACCTACATGGTGCTGGCGCCCGAGCACCCGCTGGTGGAGAAGTTCATCCCGGCCGCCTGGCCCGAGGGCACCCACGCCGTGTGGACGGGCGGGCACGCCACGCCGGCCGAGGCCGTCACCGCCTACCGCAAGCAGGCCGCCTCGAAGTCGGACGTCGAGCGCCAGGCCGAGGCCAAGGACAAGACCGGCGTCTTCACCGGCGAGTACGCGATCAACCCGGTCAGCGGCGACAAGGTCCCCGTCTTCATCGCCGACTACGTCCTCATGGGCTACGGCACCGGCGCGATCATGGCCGTTCCGGCCCACGACAGCCGGGACTTCGAGTTCGCGCGCGCCTTCGAGCTGCCGATGCGCTGCGTCGTCCAGCCCTCCGACGGCCGCGGCACCGACCCGGCCGAGTGGGACGACGCCTTCGCCTCGTACGACGCGAAGCTGGTCAACTCCACGGGTGAGGGCATCTCGCTGGACGGCCTGGGCGTCGCCGAGGCGAAGGCCGCGATCACCGAATGGCTGGCCGAACGCGGCATCGGTGAGGGGACGGTCAACTTCCGCCTGCGCGACTGGCTGTTCAGCCGCCAGCGGTACTGGGGCGAGCCGTTCCCGATCGTCTACGACGAGGACGGTGTCGCGCACTCCCTGCCGGAGTCGATGCTGCCGCTGGAGCTGCCGGAGGTCGAGGACTACTCGCCGCGCACCTTCGAGCCGGACGACGCCGACTCCAAGCCGGAGACCCCGCTGTCGCGCAGGGCCGACTGGGTCAACGTCGAGCTGGACCTGGGCGACGGCGTGAAGTCCTACCGGCGCGAGACCAACACCATGCCCAACTGGGCCGGTTCCTGCTGGTACGAGCTGCGCTACCTGGACCCGCACAACTCCTCCGCGCTGGTCGACCCGGAGATCGAGCAGTACTGGATGGGCCCCCGCGAGGGCGCACCGCACGGCGGAGTCGACCTGTACGTGGGCGGCGCCGAGCACGCGGTGCTGCACCTGCTGTACGCCCGCTTCTGGTCGAAGGTGCTGTTCGACCTGGGCCACGTGTCGTCGGTCGAACCGTTCCACAAGCTGTTCAACCAGGGCATGATCCAGGCGTACGCCTACACCGACGAGCGGGGCGTGTACGTCCCGGCGGCCGACGTCGAGGAGCGCGACGGCGCCTACTTCTACGAGGGCAAGCAGGTCAAGCGCGAGCACGGCAAGATGGGCAAGTCCCTGAAGAACGCCGTCACGCCGGACGAGATCTGCGAGGAGTACGGCGCCGACACGCTGCGCCTGTACGAGATGGCGATGGGCCCGCTGGACGTCTCCCGTCCGTGGGACACCCGCGCGGTGGTCGGCCAGTACCGGCTGCTGCAGCGCCTGTGGCGCAACATCGTGGACGAGGAGACCGGCGCGGTCACCGTCGTGGACGGGGAGCCCGCCGAGGACACCCTGCGCGCGCTGCACAAGGCCATCGACGGCGCCGGCTCGGACATGGCGGGGCTGCGGTTCAACACCGCCATCGCCAAGATCACAGAGCTGAACAACGCGCTGACGAAGGCGGGCCGCCCGCTGGAGCGCTCGGTCGCCGAGCGGCTGGTGCTGCTGGTCGCCCCGCTGGCCCCGCACATCGCGGAGGAGCTGTGGCACCGGCTGGGCCACAGCGACTCCGTGGTCCACCAGGACTTCCCGGTCGCGGACCCGGCGTACGTCGTGGACGAGAGCGTGACGTGCGTCGTGCAGGTCAAGGGCAAGGTCAAGGCGCGGCTGGAGGTGCCGCCGACGATCACGGACGCCGAGCTGGAGCAGCTGGCCATGACCGACGCCGCTGTCGTGGCGGCGCTGGGCGGCGCGGAGATCCGCAAGGTGATCGTGCGCGCGCCGAAGCTGGTCAACATCGTGATCTGAGCCGCCGGAAGGTGCGCCACCCCGCTATAGGGGGGATCCCGTACGGGCAGGTTGGGGGTTCGAATGGAACCCCTGGCCTGCCCGTGGCGTTTACCGTGGAGGGGAAGAGCCGACGCCTGGGGAAAGGGGCCGTCATGGAGGCCGCGTTGATCATCTTCGCGCTGATGTTGCTGGCCGTGGTCGGGCTCGGCGCGTACCTCACGGTCAAGGCGGTGGGTGCGGCCAAGCGGGGTGTGGAGCGCACCGTCGCCCAGGCGCGGCGCAGCGTGGAGGACACCACGCTGCGCGCCAAGAGCTTCGGGCAGGTCGGAGTGGCGGGCGCGCTGGCCCAGCTGCGGCTGGATCTGCGCACGTCGATGCGCGCCACCCAGCAGGCGCTGGCCGAGGGGGCCCGCGAGGATGCCTCGCTGCGGGAGTCCCTCGCGCTGTTCGAGCGGCTGAGCGCCCACGGGCACGAACTCGACGGGGAGCTGAAGCGGCTGGAGCAGGAGCCCGACAAGCAGCGCACCGCCGCGCTCCTGCCGGACCTGCGGGAGCGCGCCGGCCAGATCATCCAGGCGGCGGACTCGCTGCGGTGGGCCGCCCGCGACCGGGCCCGGCGCTTCGCCGAGGACGAGATCTCCCTGCTGTCGGAGCAGATCGAGATGGAGTCGGGCGCGCTGCGCGACTGGTCCCGCGAACCGGTGGACGACCTGGCGGCCGCCGCAGCCGAATGGGACGCGAGCCAGGCCGCGCCGGCGCCGAAGCCGACCCCCGCACCCCCGCCGGCGGCCCTGAACCCGCCGACGCCGACGATGCAGTATCCGTGGCAGAAGGCCCCCCGCCCGGAAAGCGCCGGCTGACCCGGCGCCGCTGAACCGCCTCCGCTGACCCGTCTCGCCTAACGCCGGGCCCGCGGGAGCGGGGCCGGGCCGGGCGCCGCGACGGGGCCGGGAACGCACGCCCGAGGTTCGGACGGTGATCCTGGAGCGTCGGCTCCGGCGGGGCCCGGACCTCGGGAAGGGGTGCGGCGGGATCCCGAAGGGGCCCGACGTCAACCGTCCGGCACACGCTCCGTAGGCTCTGCCCACCGGTAGACAGGGGGCGGCCGGGCACGCCCCGACCTCGCCCGACGAGGGGGCCCGGCTGCCGTCCGGCGGCCACGAGCGGTAACCTCCGCCTCATGTCCCGCCATGTCGCCATCGTCACCGATTCCACGGCCTACCTGCCCCGACCGGCCATGGCGCGGCACGGAATCACCTCCGTACCGCTCACCGTGGTGGTCGGAGGCGAGGCGCTCGAAGAAGGCACCGAGATCTCGGCGCGCAGCCTGGCCCTCGCCCTGCAGAAGCGCCGCTCGGTCACCACCTCCCGCCCCAGCCCGGAGGAGTTCGTACGGGCCTATCAGGCGGCCGCGGACGCCGGCGCGACCGGCATCGTCAGCCTGCACCTCTCCGCCGAGTTCTCCGGGACCTACGACGCCGCCGTGGTGGCCGCCAGGACCGCGCCCGTGCCCGTACGCGTCGTGGACACCGGCATGGTCGCGATGGCCCTCGGATTCTGCGCGCTCGCCGCGGCCGAGGCCGCCGAAGCGGGCGGCTCCGTGGACGAGGCCGTGGCGGCCGCCGAGAAGCGGGCGGCGGACATGGCCGCGTACTTCTACGTCGACACCCTGGACTACCTGCGCCGCGGCGGCCGGATCGGGGCCGCGCAGGCCCTGCTCGGCTCGGCCCTGGCGGTCAAGCCGCTGCTGACCCTGGACGGCGGGCGCATCGAGATGCTGGAGAAGGTGCGTACGGCCTCCAAGGCCATCGCCCGCCTGGAGGAGCTGGCCGTCGAGCGCGCCGGCTCCGCCGACGTGGACGTGGCGGTGCATCACCTGGCGGCACCGGAGCGCGCCGAGAAGCTCGCCGAGCGGCTCCGCGAGCGGATCCCCGGCCTGGTCGAGCTGCACGTCAGCGAAGTAGGCGCGGTGATCGGCGCGCACACCGGACCGGGCCTGCTGGCGGCGGTCGTCTCGCCCCGCTGATCACCGGAACGAGTGGCCCGGTTATCCACAACGAGGCTGTCATCCACCGGAATTGAAGGCTCCGAACGGCGGTCGGGATCTGCCCCTACGGTCGTGGCATGACTCTTCGAACGCGTACCCCGTATCCGTCGGGCGCCACCAGCGGCCCGGGCCGATCCCCTCTCTCCGACAGCCGCCTGCGGCTCGGCGCCCGCCGCGGCCGACGCCGCCACGGCCTCCGCGGCACGCCCGCCCGTCCCCGCCCGCACCTGCGCCCGCATCCCGACCCGGGGCCGGACCCGGGGCCGGACCTGGTGCGGCGGAGGGCCGAAGCACTGCTCGGCGGCGCCAGCCCGCCGCAGGCAGCGGCATTGCCGCCGGGGCCGCCGCAGGCAGCAGCGTCGCCGTCGCCGTTGCGGTCGCCGTCGGACGGAGAGGATCCTCCGGCACCGCCGCCCGACGGCGCCGCCGAGGTCCTGCCGGCCGCCGCCGCGCGGAGGCTGGCGGTGCGGGAGCGGCTGCCGGTGTGGCTGCAGGCGCGCTGCGCGGTGGAGCCGCGCACGGTGGCCGCGGTCGGGGTGGTACTGGTCGCGGCCGTGGGCTTCGCCGGGCACCAGTTCTGGTCGGCTCGGCCGCAGGGGGTGACCGCACCGGCGCCGGTCGCCCCGGCGGTGGTGCCGGCGGGGGCCGCGGCCTCGGCCGGGACGCCTGCCCCGGAAGGGGGCGGGGCAGGGCCCGCGCGGATCGTCGTCGATGTCGGCGGCAAGGTCAGGGATCCGGGAGTGCGGCGGCTGCCGGCCGGTTCGCGGGTCGAGGACGCGCTGGCCGCCGCCGGGGGAGTGCGTCCGGGCACGGACACCACCGGGCTGAACCGCGCCCGCGTTCTGGTGGACGGCGAGCAGGTGCTGGTGGGTGTGACGGCGCAGCCGCCGCCGGGCGGGACCCCGGGCGGGCCGGCCGC
This sequence comes from Streptomyces amritsarensis, assembly GCF_001953875.1. Lineage (GTDB taxonomy): Bacteria > Actinomycetota > Actinomycetes > Streptomycetales > Streptomycetaceae > Streptomyces > Streptomyces amritsarensis. Next base: position 9,673 of record NZ_MQUR01000134.1, on the reverse strand, counting down.
CGGGCCGCTCAGCCTGGGCTCGGCCACCGTCGAGCAGTTGGACGGTCTGCCGGGGGTGGGGCCGGTCCTGGCCCAGCACATCGTCGACTTCCGCACCGCTCGCGGCGGCTTCCGCTCCGTGGAGGAGCTCCGCCAGGTCAACGGCATCGGTGAGCGGCGCTTCGCCGACCTGCGCAAGCTGGTACGGCCGTGAACCGCGCGGAGGAGGCCCGCCCGGCGGATCTGCGGCTCGCGGCGCCGGCGGCGGCCGCCTGGGCGGCTGCCGCCCTCGCCCTCGGTGCGCCCGCCGGGCGGACCGCTCTCGGTGTCTGCGGGGCGGTGGCCGTCGCAGGACTGCTGATGCTGGCCCAGGGAAGGCGTCCGGGGGCGCTGTGGAGGGTCGCCCCGGCCATGGCGGCCGCCCTGCTGTCCGCGGCCGCCGGAGCGGGCGTCGCGGGGCTCCAGCTGGCCGAGGCGCGGGCCGGGCCGGTCGCCGGGCTGGCGCGTGAGCACGCGCGGGTCCTCGCGGAGCTGACGGTCGGCTCCGATCCCGGGACCGCACGGAGCGGGAGCGGGCCGCCGGTGGTGGTGCTGGACGCGGTGGTGACCCGGGTGACCGGGCCCGACGGGGCGAGCACCCGGGTCGAGACCCCGGTGCGGGTGCTGGCCGGGCACGCCGGATGGTCCCGGCTCCTGCCCTCCACCCGAGTGCAGGTGGTCGCCCGGCTGGCGCCGGCGCGGGACGGTGAGCGGGCCGTGGCGCTGCTCCGCCCGGCCGGTGACACGCCCCCCGCGGTGACCGGCGGCCCGGACGCCGCTCAGCGGCTGGCGGGGCGGCTGCGGGCCGGGCTGCGCGACGCCAGCGAGGGGCTCCCCCCGGATGCGCGGGCACTGCTGCCGGGACTGGTCGTCGGGGACACCTCCAGGGTCCCGCCCGACCTGCACGAGGCGTTCAGGGCCACCGATCTGCTCCACCTGCTGGCCGTCTCCGGCTCGAACCTGACCGTGGTGCTGTTCCTGCTCATCGGGCCCCCGGGACGCGCGCAGCAGGCCGAGCGGCGCGGGCTGGCACCACGGCTGGGACTCTCGCTGCGGACGACCGCCCTGTGCGGGGCGGCGCTGACGCTGGCGTTCGTGGTGGTGTGCCGGCCGGAGCCGAGCGTGCTGCGGGCGGCGGCGTGCGGGGCGGTCACCCTGCTGGCCATCGCCACCGGCCGGCGCAGATCCCTCATTCCCGCCCTCGGTGCCGCGGTGCTGCTGCTCGTCCTCTACGACCCGTGGCTGGCCCGCAGTTACGGCTTCCTGCTCTCGGTCCTGGCCACCGGGGCGCTGCTGACCCTCGCTCCCCGGTGGAGCGCCGCTCTGCGGCGGCGGGGGACGGGCCCCCGGCTCGCCGAGGCGGTGGCCGCCGCCGCTGCCGCCCAGGCGGTGTGCGCGCCCGTCGTCGCCGTGCTCGCCGCCCGGGTCAGCCTGGTGGCGGTGCCGTGCAACCTGCTGGCCGAGCTGGCTGCCGGTCCGGCGACCGTCCTCGGATTCGCCGCGCTGGCGGCGGCCCCGCTCTCGACGACCGCCGCGGAGCTGCTGGCCCGGTGCGCCGGGGTGCCCGCGGGATGGATCGCGGGCGTCGCGCGGGCCGGGGCGGGGCTCCCCGGCGCGGAGGTGTCCTGGCCGGGCGGGCTCACCGGCGGTCTGCTGCTGGCCGCCGCGACCCTGGCGGCCGTCGCCCTCGGCGCCCGGTGGGGGCGGCGGCGGTGGCTGTGCTCCGCGCTGGCGGTGCTGCTGCTCCTCGCGGTACTGCGGCCGCCGCAGCTCACCCGTACGCTCACCGGCTGGCCGCCGCCCGACTGGAGCTACGTCCAGTGCGCCGTGGGGCAGGGGGACGCGGCCGTCCTCGCCGTCGCGCCGGGGGAGGCAGTGGTGGTGGACGCCGGCGCGGAGCCCGGGCCGGTGGACGACTGCCTGCGCGAGCTGGGTGTGCGGCGGGTGCCGATGCTGCTGCTGACGCACTTCCACGCCGACCACGTGGGAGGCCTGCAGGGCGTCCTGCGGGGCCGCTCCGTGGGGATGATCCAGGCCACCGTGCTGGAAGAGCCCCAAGGGCGGGCCGAGTTCGTCCGCCGGACCGCGGCCGCCGCAGGCGTGCCGGTCGTGCCGGCCGTGCAGGGGGAGCGGCGCCGGGCCGGCCCGTTCGAATGGCAGGTGCTGTGGCCGCCGTCGGCCGGGTCGCCCTTCGAAGGGCCCAACGACGCGAGTGTCGTCCTGCTGGTGCGCGGGGCGGGGCTGACCCTGCTGCTGCTCGGCGACCTCGAACCGGTCGCGCAGCAGGCCCTCCTGAGGGAGCATCCGCAGCTGGGCCCGGTCGACGTCCTCAAGGTCGCCCACCACGGCTCCGCGCACCAGGACCCCGGGCTGCACGAGCGGGTCCGGCCGCGGCTCGCGATTGTTCCCGTCGGTACAAAAAACCGGTACGGGCATCCCGCGCCCGGTACGCTCGCCCGCCTGCGGGCCGTGGGGGCGACGGTGCTCCGCACCGACACCGACGGCTCGATCGCCGTCAGCGGAACCGGCGTTCGACTGCGTGCGTTTCCAGCCAGGAGACGGCGTGATCGACGCGGGCATACCGGGCGCGAGTGTTCTGTTTGCCCACAACCCGACAGCATGATCGAATGCGTCTTCGCCAGAACGGTCCAAGTCCACACAGCACGGGGGTGCACACGTCATGTTCGGTCGCCGACGGGGGATGGAGTCGGCCGGAAGTTCCAGCCCGCAGACATCCGCGACACTGAAGCTGCCGCCGACGGCGCGTCTGCTCAGCTGCCGCGTCCTCGACACGGTCCACCGGCCCATTCGGCAGGCCTCGTTCGAGGTGACGGATCCCATCGGCCGCCGGATCGTCAGCGGCGAGACCGACCCGTTCGGCGGCTTCACGGCCGCCGTGGCGGAAGGGGAGTACCGGCTCTCCGTCACCGCCGAGGGGTACACGCCGTTCCACGGGGTCACGCTCGTGGGAGACCCGGCGCAGCCCGGCACGGGGGAGATCGTCCTCGACGCGGTGGAGCCGCCGATCCTGCCGCAGCCCGGCCACTGGGAGCTCGACCCGACGCACTCGTCCATCGGTTTCACGGCCCGGCACATCGGCCTGGCCCGGATCAACGGACGGTTCAACACGTTCGCCGGGGCGGTGCGGATAGCCGACCGCATGGAGGACTCCTCCATGCACGTGATCATCGATGCGGCGAGCATCGACACCGGGGTGCGGCTGCGCGACGACCACCTGAGGTCGGGCGACTTCCTGGACGCGGCCCGCCACCCCACGGTGGAGTTCTACAGCGAACGGTTCATCCACCGCAGCGGCAGCCGCTGGGCCGTCGCCGGCGCCCTCACCCTCCACGGGGTGAGCCGGTCGGTGACCCTGGACACCCAGTACCTGGGTCTGGGGACCGGCATGGAGGGCGAGGTACGGGCGGCCTGCCGGGCCACCGCCGAGCTGCACCGCGAGGACTTCACCCTCAACTGGCAGTCGATGCTGGCGCACGGGATCGCGGCGATCGGTTCGAGCGTGGACGTCACGCTGGACGTCCAGATCGTGCACAAGGCCTGACCCCGGACGGGGCTCAGGGGGCCTCCAGCCAGCCTTCGTACTCGGCGGCGAGGTCGTCCAGAGCGGTGGCGTCGAGCCGTTCCCGCGGATCCTCGACGACGACCAGCCACTGGGCGTCCTCGGCGTCGTCCTCGCCGGCCAGCGCGTCGCGGACCAACTGCGGCTCCTCCGGCAGGCCGAAGCGGTCGACGGCCTCCTGAGCCACCTCCTCGGCGGCGTCGCGGTCGGGCAGGACGAGTACATGTCGCACGTTCACCCGGCCATTGTCGAACACCCGGTGGAGGGGGCCGGGGCGCGGGGGGCTGTCGGTGCGGCGTGGGATGCTGGAGGCGATGGCCACCAGGAAGAACCCCACCGACGATCCCCTCGCCCAGATCACCCTTGCGGTGGGGCAGGAGGAGCTGCTGCTCGACCGCGCCGTGCGGGAGGTGGTGGCGGCCGCCCGTGCCGCCGACGCCGACACCGACGTCCGCGACCTCACCTCCGACCAGCTCCAGCCCGGCACGCTGGCCGAGCTGGCGAGCCCCTCGCTCTTCTCCGAGCGCAAGGTCCTGGTCGTGCGCAACGCCCAGGACCTGTCCGCCGACACGGTCAAGGAGGTCAAGGCCTACCTCGCCGCACCCTACGAGGAGATCGCGCTGGTCCTCCTCCACGCGGGCGGCGTCAAGGGCAAGGGCCTGCTGGACGCGGCGCGCAAGGCGGGCGCCCGGGAGATCGCCTGCCCGAAGATGACGAAGGCGGCGGACCGGCTCGCGTTCGTACGCGGCGAATTCCGCACGCTGGGCCGGTCGGCCACCCCGGAGGCGTGCCAGACGCTGGTGGACGCGATCGGCAGCGACCTGCGGGAGCTGGCGAGCGCCGCGGCCCAGCTGTGCGCGGACGTCGAGGGAACCATCGACGAGGCCGTCGTCGGCCGCTACTACACGGGTCGCGCCGAGGCCTCCAGCTTCACGGTCGCCGACCGGGCGGTCGAGGGGCGCGCGGCCGAGGCCCTGGAGGCCCTGCGCTGGTCCCTGGCCACCGGGGTGGCTCCGGTCCTGATCACCAGCGCGCTCGCGCAGGCGGTCCGCGCCATCGGGAAACTCGCCTCGGCCCCGCGCGGGGCCCGGCCCGGGGACCTCGCCCGCGACCTCGGCATGCCGCCGTGGAAGATCGACCGGGTCCGCCAGCAGATGCGGGGCTGGTCGGCGGACGGCGTCGCGGACGCGCTGCGCGCCGTGGCCGCCGCCGACGCGGGCGTCAAGGGCGGTGGTGACGATCCCGAGTACGTGCTGGAGAAGGCGGTCGTCGCGGTGGCCCGCGCGGCCCGCCCGCAGCGCCGCTGATTCCGCCCCCGGCGCCGCTGATCCCGGCGGTGCACCGTTGATCCCGGCAACGCGAAGGCCCCGGTCGTCGTCCTGGGGAAGGACGGCGACCGGGGCCTTCGGTCACTGCTTGTGCGCCGCACCCGCGTGGCGAACGCTTCGTGTGCGGAGCGGGGTGCCGGTCAGGAGCGGGAGAGAGGGCCCGCTGGGTCCCTTCCGGCGTTCACATCGAGTGCGGAACTCAGATGGCGGCAACCTTGGAGGCCAGCGCCGACTTCTTGTTGGCGGCGGCGTTCTTGTGGATGACACCCTTCGAGACGGCCTTGTCGAGCTTCTTGGAAGCCAGACGGGCCGCAGCGGTGGCCTTCTCCGCGTCGCCGGCGAGGATGGCCTCGTTGGCCTTGCGGATGAAGGTGCGCAGCTCGGACTTGACCGACTTGTTGCGAAGGCGAGCCTTCTCGTTGGTCTTGTTCCGCTTGATCTGGGACTTGATGTTCGCCACGAAAGAGCCTTTTCAGGTTCAGAGGTTGATCTTCGGATTGTGTCCCGACGGCTGAGAGGGCACACGAGACACAGCTGCCCAGGATACCAGGCACGCTCCCGGCGGCCCAAACCGAGCGCACTGCCCCGTCCATGGGACCATGGGAGCCTGCGTATGGACCGACATCGCGCCGCCGAGGGCGACCGGGGCCGGACTGTCCGCTGCGACCGACGCTGCGAAAACGCTTCCGACTGCGACCCGAGAATCAGGACACTGCGTGCCCGCGATCCCCAGCCACGTGCCCGAGCCGAGCCGTACCGACCCGGCGCTGATCCGCAACTTCTGCATCATCGCGCACATCGACCACGGCAAGTCGACCCTTGCCGACCGGATGCTCCAGCTCACCGGTGTCGTCGACCAGCGGCAGATGCGCGCCCAGTACCTCGACCGCATGGACATCGAGCGTGAGCGCGGCATCACGATCAAGTCCCAGGCGGTGCGACTGCCCTGGGCGCCCACGACGGGCGAGGGCCAGGGCAGCACCCACATCCTCAACATGATCGACACCCCCGGGCACGTCGACTTCACCTACGAGGTCTCGCGCTCCCTCGCCGCGTGCGAGGGCACGATCCTGCTGGTGGACGCCGCCCAGGGCATCGAGGCGCAGACCCTCGCCAACCTGTACCTGGCGATGGAGAACGACCTCGCGATCGTCCCGGTCCTCAACAAGATCGACCTGCCGGCGGCCCAGCCGGAGAAGTTCGCCGAGGAACTCGCGAACCTGGTCGGCTGCGACCCCGACGACGTGCTGCGCGTCTCGGCCAAGACCGGCATGGGCGTCGACGCCCTGCTGGACAAGGTCGTCGCCACCGTCCCGGCCCCGGTCGGCGTCAAGGACGCCCCCGCCCGCGCGATGATCTTCGACTCGGTCTACGACTCCTACCGCGGTGTCGTCACGTACGTCCGTGTGGTCGACGGCCAGCTCAACAAGCGCGAGCGCATCAAGATGATGTCCACCGGCGCCACCCACGAGCTGCTGGAGATCGGCGTCTCCTCCCCGGAGATGACCCCGGCCGACGGCATCGGCGTCGGCGAGGTGGGCTACATCATCACCGGCGTGAAGGACGTGCGTCAGTCCAAGGTCGGTGACACCATCACCAGCCTGCACAACGGCGCGACCGAGGCCCTCGGCGGCTACAAGGACCCCAAGCCGATGGTGTTCTCGGGCCTCTACCCGCTCGACGGCTCCGACTACCCGGACCTGCGCGAGGCCCTGGACAAGCTCCAGCTCAACGACGCCGCGCTGGTCTACGAGCCCGAGACCTCGGCGGCGCTCGGCTTCGGCTTCCGCGTCGGCTTCCTCGGCCTGCTCCACCTGGACGTGGTCCGCGAGCGCCTGGAGCGCGAGTTCGGCCTCGACCTGATCGCCACCGCGCCGAACGTGGTCTACCGGGTGGTCCTGGAGGACGGCAAGGAAGTCACCGTCACCAACCCGAGCGAATTCCCCGAAGGCAAGATCAAGGACGTCTTCGAGCCGGTCGTCCGGGCCACCGTGCTCGCCCCGACCGAGTTCATCGGCGCGATCATGGAGCTGTGCCAGCAGCGCCGCGGCACCCTCCTCGGCATGGACTACCTCTCCGAGGACCGCGTCGAGATCCGCTACACCCTCCCGCTCGCCGAGATCGTCTTCGACTTCTTCGACCAGCTGAAGTCCAAGACGCGCGGCTACGCCTCCCTCGACTACGAGCCCACCGGCGAGCAGGCCTCCAGCCTGGTCAAGGTCGACATCCTGCTGCACGGCGACAAGGTCGACGCCTTCTCCGCCGTCTGCCACAAGGACGCCGCCTACGCCTACGGCGTGCGCCTCGTCGCCAAGCTGCGCGAGCTGATCCCGCGGCAGGCCTTCGAGGTGCCGGTCCAGGCCGCGATCGGCTCCCGCGTCATCGCCCGCGAGACCATCCGCGCCATCCGCAAGGACGTCCTCGCCAAGTGCTACGGCGGTGACATCTCCCGTAAGCGGAAGCTGCTGGAGAAGCAGAAGGAAGGCAAGAAGCGCATGAAGATGGTCGGCTCCGTGGAGGTCCCGCAGGAGGCCTTCATCGCCGTCCTCTCCAGTGACGAGTCCGGCAGCAAGAAGAAGTAGCCACCCCTCCGTCACCCGGCGTACGCAGGCCCCCGCGCATCGGCGCGGGGGCCTGTTTCGTTATGAACCGGCCGCTCACTGGCTCTTACGCGCACGCCGGACGCGCTCTAGTCTGATCACTGCTCGACGGTTACTCGCCAGTTCAAGAAGTCAACGGCTGCAAACCCGCCAGTCCCAAGCGCCCCCAGCGCCCCACGCCCACGCTGCCGCGTGGATCGGTCCGGAGGATGTCGTGAGCGACACACAGACCTATCTCGAGAACCGCCCGCCCACGGTGGCGGTGCTCTTCCGCGAGCGCGTCGCAGCGACGCCCAACGACGAGGCCTACCGGTATCCGGTGCCCTCGGCCGGCGGCCAGGGCGCCCCGGACGACTGGAAGTCGCTGAGCTGGAGCCAGGCCGCCGAGCGTGTCTTCGCCATCGCGGCCGGACTGATCTCCCTCGGCCTCGAAACGGAACAGCGCGTCGCCCTCGCCTCCAACACCCGGGTCGAGTGGATCCTCTCCGACCTCGGCGTGATGTGCGCCGGCGGCGCGGTCACCACGATCTACCCCAGCACCAACGCGGACGAGTCGGCGTTCATCCTCGCCGACTCCGAGAGCCGGGTGCTCATCGCCGAGGACGCGAAGCAGCTGGCGAAGGCACGCGAGCGCCGCGCCGACCTGCCGGGACTGCGCCACGTCGTGGTCCTGGAGGCCGAGGACGCGGTCGCCGCCGAGGGCGACCCGGAGGGCTGGGTGCTCTCCCTGGCCGACCTGGAGGCCAGAGGCGGGGAGTACCTCGCCAAGCACCCCGAGGCCGTCGACGAGCGCATCGCGTCCATCACCTCGCAGCAGCTCGCCACCCTCATCTACACCTCCGGCACCACCGGCCGCCCCAAGGGCGTACGGCTGCTGCACGACAACTGGGCCTACCTGGCCAAGGCCATGGTCGCCACCGGCCTGATCGGCAAGGAGGACGTCCAGTACCTCTGGCTGCCGCTGGCCCACGTCTTCGGCAAGGTGCTGACCTCCGGCCAGATCGAGGCCGGCCACGTGACGGCCGTCGACGGCCGCATCGACAAGATCATCGAAAACCTGCCGGTCGTGCAGCCGACGTACATGGCCGCCGTCCCGCGCATCTTCGAGAAGGTCTACAACGGCGTGGCCGCCAAGGCCCGGGCCGCGGGCGGCGCCAAGTACAAGATCTTCCAGTGGTCCGCCGGCGTCGCCCGCGAGTACGCCAAGGTCACGCAGGACAACTACCGCCGCACCGGGCGGGCGACCGCCCCCTTCGGCCTCACCACCAAGCACAAGATCGCCGACGTGCTCGTCTACTCCAAGCTCCGCGACGCCTTCGGCGGCAAGCTGCGCGCCGCCGTCTCCGGCGCCTCCGCCCTGGCCCCCGACATCGGCTTCTTCTTCTCCGGCGCGGGCATCCACATCCTCGAGGGCTACGGCCTGACGGAATCCAGCGCGGCCTCCTTCGTCAACCCCGGCGAGGCCTACCGCACCGGCACGGTCGGCAAGCCGCTCCCCGGCACCGAGGTCCGCATCGCCGACGACGGCGAGGTCCTGCTGCGCGGCCCCGGCATCATGCAGGGCTACCACGGGCAGCCCGACAAGACCGCCGAGGTCCTGGAGTCCGACGGCTGGCTGCACACCGGCGACATCGGCGAGCTCTCGCCCGACGGCTACCTGCGCATCACCGACCGCAAGAAGGACCTGATCAAGACCTCGGGCGGCAAGTACGTCGCCCCCGCGGAGATCGAGGGCCGGTTCAAGGCGATCTGCCCGTACGTGTCGACCATCGTCGTGCACGGCGCCGACCGGAACTTCTGCTCGGCGCTGATCGCGCTCGACGAGCCGTCCATCCTGGGCTGGGCGGCCGAGAACGGCCTGGAGGGCCGGACGTACCAGGAGGTCCTGGCGGCGCCGGAGACCGAACGGCTGATCGAGACCTACGTCCAGACCCTGAACGAGGGCCTCCAGCGGTGGCAGACGGTCAAGAAGTTCCGGATCCTGCCGCGCGACCTCGACGTCGAGCACGGCGACCTCACCCCCAGCCTGAAGCTGAAGCGTCCGGTGGTCGAGCGTGAGTTCAAGCACCTGATCGAGGAGATGTACGAGGGCGCCCGCGAGGCGTAGCGCCAGCCGCGGGCCGTGCGGGGCGGGCGGTGGTCCGCCC
>NZ_MQUR01000075.1 GCF_001953875.1 Streptomyces amritsarensis | reverse complement strand
TCGGCGCTTTCCAGGTTTTCGCTTTCGCGTTTCCCTTTCCGGCGGCCCCGACTCTATCAGCGAATTTCCCTCTCCCCGACCACTCGCCGCATTCCCGAAAAGGCACACGGAGAAGAGTTGGAGATGGAGATCGAATCTGAAGAGGAGGGTGCCCGTCCATTTGCCGTTCGCGAGAAGTTCACGCGGGGCGTCCTGGCGGGAGTCACGACAGTACAGGCCGGGGGGTGCCCAAGCAAATCGATTCAGGCGTATGGTCTAGTCCACCGGTCTAGTCCACTAGTCTCCGTGCCGAAGGGACCAGTCCGGATCGGGACCTACATCGGACGAACCCGAACATCTAGTGACTTATCCTTCAGAAGAGTACGCCGTTCGCGACAGTCAGTGACGGCGACACCGAAAGCTCCACCCCTGGGAGGCCCCTCATGACCAGCGTGACGTCCCCTCTTGCCGGTCGCGCCATCGGACTCGCGGCAGTGCCGGATCCGGTGTTCTCCGGCGCGATGGTGGGACCGGGCACCGCCATCGACCCCGTGCGCGAGCCCTCGGAGGCGGTGTCCCCCGTCGACGGTGTGGTCGTTTCCCTGCACCCGCACGCGTACGTGGTCGTCGACGGCGAGGGGCACGGTGTACTCACGCACCTCGGCATCGACACGGTCCAGCTCAACGGCGAGGGCTTCGAGCTGCTCGTCAACAAGGGCGACACCGTGACCCGGGGCCAGGCGGTCATCCGTTGGAACCCCGCTGCCGTCGAGGCCCTCGGCAAGTCCCCGATCTGCCCCGTCGTGGCGCTCGAGGCGACGGCCGAGTCCCTGTCCGACCTCGTCGAGTCCGGCGACGTCAAGGCTGACGACGCGCTCTTCAGCTGGCAGTGACCCTTCCGCCCGCGCGGGCGTGACGGACATCCATCGCGGCGGCCAGGGCCGCCGCCCAATCGGAGACGGGTGAAATGGAGACAACGCTGCGAGGCGTCGGCGTGAGCCACGGGGTGGCGATCGGCGAGGTGCGGCACATGGGCACGGCGGTCCTCGAACCGCCGGCCAGGCAGATCACCGCCGACGAGGCGGCGCGCGAACAGGGGCGCGCCCGCCAGGCCGTGAGTGCCGTCGCGGCCGACCTGATCGCGCGTGGCCAGCTGGCCGGTGGCGAGGCCCAGCACGTGCTCGAGGCCCAGGCGATGATCGCCGAGGACCCCGAGCTGATGGCGGACGTGGACCGGCGGATCGCCGTCGGCAGCACGGCCGAGCGCGGTGTGTACGACGCCTTCGCCGCCTACCGCGACCTGCTGGCGGGGGCCGGCGAGTACATGGCCGGCCGGGTGGCCGACCTGGACGACGTACGCAACCGCATCGTGGCGCGGCTGCTCGGAGTCCCGATGCCCGGTGTGCCCGACAGCGACGAGCCGTACGTGCTGATCGCCCGGGACCTGGCCCCTGCCGACACCGCCCTGCTCGACCCGGCGCTCGTCCTCGGCTTCGTGACCGAGGAGGGCGGGCCCACCAGCCACAGCGCGATCCTCGCGCGGGCGCTGGGCGTGCCGGCGATCGTGGCGCTGCCGGGTGCCTGCGAGATCGCCGAGGGCACGATGATCGCCGTGGACGGCAGCACGGGCGACCTGTTCGTCGACCCCTCCCCGGAGAAGCGGGCCGAGCTGGAGGCCGCGGCGGCCGAGCGCAAGGCGGCACTGGCCGCCTCGTCCGGACCCGGTGCGACCTCCGACGGGCACAAGGTGCCGCTGCTGGCCAATGTCGGCGGTCCCGCGGACGTGCCGGCGGCCGTCGAGGCAGGAGCCGAGGGGGTGGGCCTGTTCCGCACGGAGTTCCTGTTCCTGGACGACAGCAAGAAGGCGCCGTCCGAGGAGAAGCAGATCGAGTCCTACCGCAAGGTGCTCGAGGCCTTCCCCGAGGGGCGTGTCGTCGTACGCGTGCTCGACGCGGGCGCCGACAAGCCGCTGGACTTCCTGACCCCTGCCGACGAGCCGAACCCGGCTCTGGGCGTGCGCGGGCTGCGCTCGCTGCTGGACCACCCGGAGGTGCTGCGCACCCAGCTCACCGCGCTGGCGAAGGCGGCGGAGGGCCTGCCGGTCCACCTCGAGGTGATGGCCCCGATGGTGGCCGACCGCGCCGACGCGAAGGCCTTCGCCGACGCGTGCCGTGAGGCCGGTCTGCAGGCGAAGTTCGGCGCGATGGTGGAGATCCCCTCCGCCGCGCTGCGTGCGCGCTCGATCCTCCAGGAGGTCGAGTTCCTCTCGCTGGGGACCAACGACCTGGCGCAGTACGCCTTCGCCGCCGACCGGCAGGTCGGCGCCGTCTCCCGGCTCCAGGACCCGTGGCAGCCCGCGCTGCTCGACCTGATCGCCATGTCGGCCGAGGCCGCGAAGGCGGAGGGCAAGAGCTGCGGCGTCTGCGGCGAGGCCGCCTCCGACCCGCTGCTGGCCTGTGTGCTGACCGGTCTGGGTGTCACCTCCCTGTCGATGGGTGCCGCGTCGATCCCCTATGTCCGGGCGACGCTCGCCAAGCACACGCTGGCGCAGTGTGAGCGGGCCGCCGCGGCGGCCCGTGCCGCGGACAGCGCCGAGGAGGCCCGCGTGGCCGCCCAGGCGGTGCTCTCCGGGGAGTAGCCGGACGGTGTGTCGTACGGACCGAGGGGCCCTCGCCGGTGGCGGGGGCCCTTCGGCGTTTCAGTGGTGCGGGCCGGGTTCGTCGACGTCGTAGCCGGGGCAGTATTCGACGCCCGGCTCCGGTGCGACGAGGTCGCCCGTGTCGGCGTCGGTGCAGTACGCGTTGAACACGGCGGCGGCCGAGAGTGCCGTGAGGCGGCCGCGGTCCAGGCGCCAGCCGTGGACCCGGTCCCGGTGGCCTTCGGTGGTGCTGCGCACGACCAGCCCCCCGGGCCCGCCCAGGGCCAGGCCCGCGGCGAGGACCGTCACGAAGTCGAGGCTCTCGCGGCCCTCGATGCGCGGCGGGACGTCCGGGGCGCCGCTGCTGTCGGCGTGCAGGACGGCGACGAGCTGCTCGTCCTCGGTCGGGACGCTGCAGACGAAGTGGTGGTGGCCCGCGCCGGCGCCGGCCACGAGGCGTTTGAGCGCGTCGGCGGCGCGGTCGAAGGAGGCGTGGCCGATGTCCTCGCCGCAATCCGCGCAGCGGCCCACGCCGGCGAGGACGGTGGTGGCGTACTCCCAGGTGGCGTGGCGGACGGCTTCGTCCACCAGGAGCGGCACGAGCTCGTCGATGGGCTGGCCGGTGTAGGGCAGGACGGTCCCGCTGCCGGCGAGCTCCGCGGTGAAGCGGGTGCGGGTCTCGGAGGTGTCCGGGTCCAGGCCGGTCTCCCCGCAGTACTCGGCGTACTCGTCGGGGTCGAAGAGCGCGACGGTGGTGTGGATGCCCCGGGCCGCGAGGGACCGGAGCAGGCCGTCGACGTGGTGGAGGTAGTCGGTGTAGTCGGACCCGCGGTCGAAGCCGAAGCTGCGGTAGGCGCACATGGCCGCGAAGTCCCCGGCGTCGGCGAGGAGGCCGACGGTGCTGGGGACCTCGCGGCGCAGTGCGCGGCGCCGGTCGGTGCTGCGGTTCCGGCCGGCGCTGCGGCTCCTGGCGGTGCTGCGGTTCCGGCCGGTGCCGGTGTCGGCGGTGGTACCGGCGCTGTTTTCGTTATCGCGTGGCATGGCTGGCTCCCCCTGAGTGCGATCACTTGCTCACTCAGAGTAACCAGTGCCACTGACAGTGACGTCAGCCGCGGGTGCGGGCCAGCTCCTCGTAGAAGCCGAGGAGCCCGATGTCGTCGACGGAGCCCGGGTTGACCGCCTTCGCCAGCGGCGTGCCCTGGAGGAGCCGCTTGACCGGGACCTCGATGCGCTTGCCGGTGAGGGTGTGCGGGATGGCCGGCACCTCGATGATCTCGTCGGGGACGTGGCGCGGGGAGAGTTCCTCGCGGATCGTCGCCTTGATCCGGGCGCGCAGGTCGTCGTCGAGGGTGGCGCCGGGGGCGAGGTGGACGAAGAGCGGCATCCAGTATCCGCCGTTCGGTTCCTCCAGGCCGATGACCAGGGACTCCTTGATCTCGGGGAGCCGTTCGACGGCCTCGTAGATGTCGGCGGAGCCCATCCGGACGCCCTGGCGGTTGAGCGTCGAGTCGGAGCGGCCGTGGATGATCACCGAGCCGTGGTCGGTGATCGTGATCCAGTCCCCGTGGCGCCAGACGCCCGGGAACATCTCGAAGTAGCTGTCGCGGTAGCGGCTGCCGTCGGGGTCGTTCCAGAAGTGGATCGGCATGGACGGCATGGGATTGGTGACGACGAGCTCGCCGACCTCGCCGACGACCGGCTTGCCCGAGGGGTCCCAGGACTGGAGGTCCGTGCCGAGGCAGGCGGCCTGGAGCTCGCCGATGTGCACGGGGAGGGTGGGGACGGCGCCCGCGAAGCAGCTGCACACGTCGGTGCCGCCGCTGACGGAGGCGATCCAGAGGTCCTCGGCGACCTCGTCGTGGAGCCAGCGGAAGCCGTCGGGGGGCAGCGGTGAGCCGGTGGTCGCCACGCACTTCACCGCGGAGAGGTCGAAGTCGCGGGACGGGTGGACCTCGGCCTTGCGGCAGGCCATCACGTAGGCGGCGGAGGTGCCGTAGAGGGTGGCGCGGGTGCGTTCGGCGATGCGCCACTGGGCGCCGGTGTCCGGGTAGCCGGGGCTGCCGTCGTAGAGGACGACCGTCGTGCCGGTGAGGAGTCCGGAGACGAGGAAGTTCCACATCATCCAGCCGGTGGAGGTGTACCAGAAGAACCGGTCCTCCGGGCCGAGGTCGCAGTGCAGTCCGAGCTGCTTGAGGTGTTCGAGGAGGATGCCGCCCTGGGACTGGACGATCGCCTTGGGCAGGCCGGTCGTACCGCTGGAGTAGAGGACCCAGAGGGGGTGGTCGAAGGCGACCGGCTCGAAGACGGGCTCGGTGTCCGCGGCGGTGAGCGCGGCCCAGTCGAGGGCGCCGTCGGGGGCGGGCGTGCCGAGGAGCGGGATGTGGACGACGGCGCGCAGGGAGGGCAGCTCCGCGCGGAGCTCGGCGACGGCTTCGCGGCGGTCGTGCTCCTTGCCGCCGTAGCGGTAGCCGTCCACGGTGAACAGGACGACCGGCTCGACCTGCTGGAAGCGGTCGAGGACGCTGCGGGCTCCGAAGTCGGGCGCGCAGGAGGTCCACACGCCGCCGACGGCGGCGGTGGCGAGGAGGGCCACGGCCGCCTGCGGGATGTTGGGGAGGTAGCCGCTGACGCGGTCGCCGGGGCGTACGCCGAGGGCGCTCAGTTCGGCGGCGAGGGAGCCGACCTGGCGGCGGAGTTCGGCCCAGGTGACGGGGACGGGTTCGTGGGTCTCGTCCACGTACAGCAGGGCGGGGTCGCCGGCGCGGGCCGGGTCCTCGGCGGCGCGCAGCGCGTGCTCGGCGTAGTTGAGGGTGGCTCCGGTGAACCACTGGGCGCCGGGCATGGAGCGGTCGGCGAGGACGGACTCGTACGGGGTGGTGAAGCGGACGTCGAACCACTCGGCGACGGCCTGCCAGAAGGTGTCGAGCTCGTCGACGGACCAGCGGTGCAGGGCCGGGTAGCCGCCCTCCGCGGGGGCTCCGAAGCGCGTCGCGGCCCAGGCCTGGAAGGCGGTGATCCGGGCCGCGGCGATCCGGTCGGGGCCCGGCGCCCAGAGGGGTTCCGGCTGGGTGGCTGAGGTCATGGGTCGGCTCCCGGTCAAGTCTGCGGCTCGCGCTTCGTGTGCGTGTACGTGTGCGTGTACGTGTACGTGTTTACGTGTGCGTACGGTGCCATCCGCGCGGGGGTGCGCGCGGCGGCTCACAGGGACGATGCCATGTGATCGACGGCTGCACCAGGGTCGACCTGGCCGGTCGGGTGAGGGCCGGGGGGC
Source organism: Streptomyces amritsarensis (assembly GCF_001953875.1). GTDB lineage: Bacteria > Actinomycetota > Actinomycetes > Streptomycetales > Streptomycetaceae > Streptomyces > Streptomyces amritsarensis. The sequence continues at coordinate 32,964 of NZ_MQUR01000075.1, read as the reverse complement.
ACCGCCGGCGGGTGAACGGCAGTTGAACGCCGTCCCCTCGGCCGGGGGCCGGTGGCAGGGTGAGCGGCATGGATGGTCGTGATCTGGTGCGTGCGGTGAAGGACATCGGTACGGAGCGTGGTCGGCGCGCCTGGCTCTCGGCATGGCGCCGGCGGCGCGCGGACGCGGTGGGGCTCCCGCGCCGGGGCGCGGAACGGGCGCGGGTGCCGGGTCTGCTGGTGAGCACGGAGCCCCGGCCGGGCGGGGGCGTGCTGCGGTTCGCGCGCTCGGAACTGGTGGTGCGGGTGATGGCGGGCGGGGTGGTGTTCTGGGCCTGGGACGGGGCCGCGGCGACGCCCTCGTACGCGGTGGTGGGGAGCGGGCCCGAACCGGACCTGCGGGCGGTACTGGAACCGGACACCGGGGGTGGCTGGCGGGTGGTGTCGGAGCGGGTCACGGTGGCGGTGTCCCGGCACGGGGCGCTGGAGGTGCGCACTCCGGGCGGGGCGGTGCTGCGGCGGGAGTCGCCGCCGCGGTGGTGGGAGCCGGTTCCCCTCGCCGGGGAGGCCGCGGAGGGGGAGTCCGCCGTGGGCGGGACGGACCCGGAGCGGGGGGACGCGGGCTCCACCGGCATGGGCTCCGGCGGGGCGGGTGCCGCGTACCCGCCCGGGGGGACGGCGCCCGGCGGGGAGGGGGGCGGGGACCCCGGGCCGGAGGCGGTCATCGGCGAGCCGGGGACGGCCTCCGGCCCGGACCGGTACGGCCACGGCAGGCCGGGAGTCGCCTCCGGCGCGGGTGAGGCCGACGCGGAATGGTTGGGCGCGCCCGGGGCCGGGGCGGACAGGGCCGGGGCAGCCGGGGTCGACGGGGCCGGCGCGAGCAGAGCCGGCGCGGGTGACGCTGGCGAGGGTGGGGCAGCGGCCGGGGCTGCCGGGGCCAGTGACAGCGCGGCCGAAGCCGGCTCGGCTAGGGCCGAGGCAGGCACGGCGGCCAGCACAGGTGGGGTCGGCACGGGTGAGGCTGGCGCGGCCGGGGCCGGGGCGGACGGGGCCCGGGCCGGCGTGCGTGAGGGCGGTGCAGGCGCGGGTGAGGCTGGCGCGGACGGGGCCCGGGTCGGCGTGCGTGAGGGCGGTGCAGGCGCGGGTGAGGCTGGTGCAGGTGGGGTTGGTGATGGGGCGGACGGGGGTGGGGTGGCCCGTGGCCGAGGGGGTGGGGTGGGCCGGTGGGTGATGCGGAGCGAGGTGCCGGCGGACGCGCGGTTCTTCGGGCTGGGCGGGCGGGCGGCCGGGCCGCGGCTGCGCGACGGGGCGTACCGGTTGTGGAACACGGACCCCAAGGGGGGCTTCGGGCCGGGCGTCGATCCGCTGTACCTCACCATGCCGGTGCAGATGGTCGTGGCGGACGCGGGGACCCACCTGGTCTTCCACGACAACTGCTGGGACGGCCGGGTGGTGCTGCGCGAGGGTGAAGAGGGCGTCGGCTCGGGACAGGACCGTCCGGGGGGGAGCGAACTGCGCATGGAGGGCGGCCCGCTGCGCTGCTGGGTGCTGGTGGGGACGCCGGCGCGGGTGCTCCAGGGCTGGTCGGGGCTGACGGGCGGGGCCGCGGTGCCGCCGGAGTGGGCGCTGGGGTACCAGCACGCGCGGTGGGGTTTCGGGAGCGCGGCGGAGGTGCGGCGGGTGGTCGCCGGGTATGCGTCGCGCGGGCTGGCGCTGTCGGCCGTGCACCTGGACATCGACCACTACGACGGGCACCGGGTGTTCACGGTGGACGAGGACCGCTTCCCGGATCTGCCGGGCCTGGCGCGCGAGTTGCGGGAGCAGGGGGTGCGACTCGTCTCGATCGTGGACCCGGCGGTCAAGGCGGGTGACGCGCTGCACGCGGCAGGGCTGGCGGTGGGGTCGGGGGGCGCCTTCGTGCGGGACGCGCGCGGGCGCGAGGTGCGCGGGGAGGTGTGGCCGGGCGAGTGTGCCTACCCGGACTTCACGGATCCCGCGGTGCGCGAATGGTGGGGCGGGCTGTACGAGGAACGGCTCGCGCAGGGCTTCTCCGGCTTCTGGCACGACATGAACGAGCCGGTGTCCTTCGCGGCGTTCGGGGACACCACGCTGCCGCGATCGGCGCGCCACGCGATGGACGGGGCGGGCGGCGACCACCGCGAGGGGCACAACGTGTACGCGCTGGGGATGGCGCGGGCCGGGTGGGAGGGGCTCGTCCGACTGCGGCCGCAGGAGAGGCCGTTCCTGTTCTCCCGGTCGGGCTGGGCGGGCATGCAGCGGTACGGGGGCACCTGGTCGGGCGATGTGGAGACCAGTTGGGAGGGGCTGCGGGCCTCCCTCGCCCTGGTGCTGGGACTGGGCCTGTGCGGGGTGCCGTATTCGGGGCCGGACGTGGGCGGGTTCGGCGGTTCCCCGTCTGCGGAGCTGTACGTGCGGTGGTTGCAACTGGGCGCGTACCTGCCGCTGTTCCGCACGCACTCGGCGATCTGGGCGGGGCGGCGGGAGCCGTGGGAGTTCGGGCCGGAGGTGGAGGAGCGGGCGCGGGCGGTGATGGCGGAACGGGAGCGGCTGCGGCCGTACTTCGTGACGCTGGCCCACATGGCGCGGCGGACGGGCGCCCCGTACGTGCGGCCGGTGTGGTGGGGGGCGCCGGAGGACCGGCGGCTGCGGGACTGTGAGGACTCCTTCCTGCTGGGTGACGCGCTGCTGGTCGCGCCAGTGCTGGAGTGCGGGGCGGACCGGCGCGCGGTACGGCTGCCACGGGGCCGGTGGTACGACACCGCGACCGGGACCGCGTACGAGGGGCCGGGGCAGATCCTGTTGGACGCCCCGCCGGACCGGATCCCGGTGCTGGCGCGGGCGGGTGTGCTGCTGCCGGTGCGGTCCGGCGGGGGCGACGGGGTGGAGCTGGAGGTCTGGGCGCCGGCGCGGGGCCGTACGGGCGGCGGAGTGGTCGTCCGGGATCCGGGGCCGGGCTTCGGGGCGGGCACGGTCGAGCGGTACACCTCGCGGTGGGCCGGGGACGCGGTGGTGGTGGAGGACGAGGCGGGGGCGGTGGTGGAGGGCGTCGTGGTGCGGGGGCTGTGAGGGGTGGCCGGGGGGCCGCGGGGCACCCCCGGGGGCGGGCTCGGGCCTGAGGCCGCGCCTCGTCGGGGCGGGGGCAGTCCGAGCCGGACGGCTCGGGCCGGCGAGTCCTTCAAGACCTCGTGGGTGATCCAGGCGAGGACCTTCGCAGCCGGCGCCACCTCGGCCGCACCGGTGATCGCCGGACCGGCCGTGATCTCCGCGAGCGTGGTCGGGAACTGCCGGCCTCGACCGTCGCGAGGTGGGTGCCGTTGCCCGGGTTGCCGCTGTGCACCCCCGGTCCGCGGCGGGTCTGGTGGGGGGACGTCAGGCGTAGCGGCCCGCGAACCAGGAGGCCGCCGCACGGGTGTGGAGGGGGAAGGCCAGGGTCTCGGGGGTGCGCAGGATGTGCCAGCCCGTGGTCTCGTCCGTCGGCTGCGAGGCGGGAAGGGTGTCCGCGGGACGGGTCGGGAGGAGGCCGAAGAGGAGGAGGTGGCCGGCCGGGGAGCTCAGTGCGTCGGCCAGGGTGACGTCCGAGGCGGAGGCGGTGATGCAGGTCTCCTCGCGCAGCTCGCGGACGACGGCGTCGCGCCAGTCCTCGCCGAAGTCGATGAAGCCGCCGGGGAGGGCGATGCCGCCGAGGGCGGGTTCGATCGTGCGGGTGATGACCACGAGGCCGGTGCCGTCCGCGTCCTCGACGGGGAGGAGGGTGACGGCCACGGGGAGGGGGTTGCGGTAGGCGGTGGTGCCGCAGGACCGGCAGGCGCGGGGCCAGTCGGTCGTGGAGTACGGCGCTCCGCAGGTGGAGCAGTGCGAGTCCCTCAGGTGTTCCGGCATGCGGTGATGGTATGCCAAGGGGTATGCGGATGACGGCTGTTGCGGGGCTGGTCGGGGTGCTGGCGGGCGGGGCCGCGGCGCCGCCCGGGTTCACTGCGCTGCGGGAGGTGGATCCGAGCATCCGGCAGGACATGCGGTACGCGGGCGAGCGGAACTTCACCGGTGCGGTGGTCGACGGGTACGAGGAGCCGGAGTGCCTGCTGGCCAGGCCGGCCGCGGAGGCGCTGCGGCGGGCGCAGCGGGTGCTGTTGCGGCGGGGTTACTCGCTGCTGGTGTACGACTGCTACCGGCCTCAGCGGGCGGTCGACCGGTTCGTGCAGTGGGCGCGGGCGGAGGACGGTCCGCAGGACGTGGCGCGCAAGGCGGAGTTCTACCCGCGGGTGGAGCGCGGCCGGCTGATCCCGGAGGGGTACATCGCGGAGAAGTCGGGGCACAGCCGTGGGAGCACGGTCGACGTGACACTGGTGGGACTTCCCGGCCGGGACCTCGACATGGGGACCGCGTTCGACTTCTTCGATCCGCTGTCGCACACGGACGATCCGCGGGTGACGGGTGCCGCACGCGCCAACCGGCAGTTGCTCAAGCGGGTACTGGGCGAGCAGGGGTTCGTGAACCTGCCCGAGGAGTGGTGGCACTTCACCTACAGGCCCGAGGCGTATCCGGACACGTATTTCGACTTCCCGGTCGCTGTCGCCGTGGTCCGGCCGTGAGTACCGTGCCCGCATGACGTATCGCTCGTACGAGGAGTTCTGGCCGTACTACGTGGCGATGCACTCCCGCGCCGCCACCCGCTGGGTGCATCTCGCCGGCACGCTCACCGGTCTGGCGCTGACCGCCTACGGGGCGGCGCGCGGGCGGGGGCGCTGGCTGGCCGCCCTTCCCGTGATCGGGTACGGGACCGCCTGGCCGGCGCACTTCCTGATCGAGGGCAACAATCCGGCCACCTTCGGGCATCCGGTGTGGTCGCTGCGCGGGGACGCGCAGATGATCCGGATGATGCTGGCCGGGCGGGACGCGGAGCTGGACGAGATCGCGGGTAAGTGGCTCGCCGAGAACCGGTGACCCGGGCCGCCCGGCCGTGGCAGACTCCTAACTTCTGACGATGTGTCAGCTCTGCTGCATGGGAGGGGTCTTGGCACGCACACGCACACCCGTCGTGAGCGGGTGGTTCACCGAGAACGCGGCGGACGGGGGCGGCTTCCGGCTGCTCGGCACCCGGTGCTCGGCCTGTACGGCGGTGTTCTTCCCCCGCGAGGACGCCTACTGCCGCAACCCGCGGTGCCCGGGCGGCGGGGAGCTCGCCGAGGTGCCGCTCTCGCCCCGGGGCCGCGTCTGGTCCTACACCGACGGGCGCTACCGGCCGCCCGCCCCGTACGTGTCCGACCCGGCCGAGCCCTGGGAGCCGTACACCCTGCTCGCGGTGGAGCTGGAGGCCGAGGGGATGGTCGTCCTGGGGCAGGGCGCACCCGGGGTCGAGGTCGCCGACCTGGCGGTGGGGACGGAGGTCGAGGTGGTGGGCGGCGTGCTCGGCGAGGACGCCGAAACCACCTGGGTGACCTGGCAGTTCAAGCCGGTGGGAGGGGCCGGGTGAGCGCCGACGTCGCCGTCCTGGGGGCCGGCATGCATCCGTGGGGCAAATGGGGCCGCAGCTTCGTCGAGTACGGGCGGACCGCGGCGCGGGCGGCGCTCGCGGACGCCGGTCTCGACTGGACGGACGTGGGGTCGATCGTCGGCGCAGACACCGTGCGCTCCGGATATCCGGGCTACGTGGCCGGAGCCACCTTCGCCCGGGCCCTCGGCTGGCAGGGGGCCCGGGTGACCAGCGTGTACGCGGCCTGCGCCTCCGGGGCGCAGGCGATCGGGGCGGCCCGCGCGCAGATCCTGGCGGGCCTGGCCGACGTGGTGCTCGTGGTCGGCGCGGACGCGGCGCCCAAGGGGTTCTTCGCTCCGGCCGGCGGCGAGCGTCCGGACGATCCGGACTGGCTGCGGTTTCGCGTACTGGGCGCGACCAATCCGGCGTACTTCGCGCTCTACGCCCGCCGCCGGATGGCCGTGCACGGGGACACCCTGGAGGACTTCGCCCAGGTCAAGGTGAAGAACGCGGCGGCCGGCCGGCTCAACCCGCACGCCCGCTACCGCAAGGCCGTCACCGCGCAGGAGGTCGCCGCCTCGGCGGTGGTCGCCGATCCGCTGCGGCTGCTCGACATCTGCGCGACCTCCGACGGGGGCGCGGCGCTGGTGCTCACGAGCATGGACTTCGCGCGCTCGCGCGGCGTGGCCGATCCGGTGCGGATCCGGGCCGTGTCGACGGTGACGCCCGCCTATCCGCGGACGGTCCTGGACCTGCCGGACATCGCCACCGACTCCACGACGGCCGCGGACCCGGTGGCCGGATCCTTCCGGTCCTCGATCGCGCGCGCCGCCTACGAGGAGGCGGGGCTCGGGCCGCGGGACCTCTCGCTCGCCGAGGTCTACGACCTGTCCACCGCCCTGGAGCTGGAGTGGTACGAGGACATCGGGCTGTGCGCCGAGGGCGAGGGGGCGAAGCTGGTCCGGGAGGGGGCGACGGCCCTGGGCGGGCGGATCCCCGTCAACACCAGTGGCGGCCTGGCCTCGTTCGGGGAGGCGGTACCGGCCCAGGCCATCGCGCAGGTCTGTGAGCTGACGTGGCAGTTGCGCGGTACGGCCGGGGAGCGGCAGGTGCCGGGTGCGCGGGCGGGGATCACCGCCAACCAGGGGCTGTTCGGGCACGGGTCGGCCGTCGTCGCCGTGCGCTGAGCGGTTCGCACCGCCCCGACGAACCCACCGATGGGCCCCCGGCGGACGCCCCGAGGAACGCCCCGGCGGATCGCGCCGGCCATTGGTGTCGTCCGAACGCTTGACGGCCCCCGGCGGCAGGTTCACACTCGCTCCACAGTCCCGCGTCGCGACCGGGACCGCGCACCCCCCGTGAGAGCTGCGGCCCGTACCCCAGTCGGCGGGGGTACGGGCCGCGCCCGTGCGTTCGCCCGCTGGTCAGGCTCCCGCGGACAGGCTCCGGCGCCGCTCGCGGGCCAGGGACATCGCGTGTTCCACGACCCCCACCAGCACGTCCTTCACGGACTCCCGGTCCCGTGCGTCGCACAGCAGCACCGGCACCCCGGGGTCGAGGTCGAGTGCCGTCCGTACGGTCACCACGGGGTGGCGGTCCGCTCCGTCGAAGCAGTTGACCGCGACCACGAACGGGATGGCACGCCGCTCGAAGTAGTCGATGGCCGCGAAGCAGTCGGCCAGGCGGCGGGTGTCCGCGAGGACGACCGCGCCCAGTGATCCCTGGGCCAGCTCGTCCCACAGGAACCAGAAGCGGTCCTGTCCGGGCGTGCCGAACAGGTACAGCACCAGGTCCTCGCGGAGCGTGATGCGCCCGAAGTCCATGGCCACGGTGGTGGTGCTCTTGCCCTCCACTCCCCCGGTGTCGTCGACGCCGACGCCGGGCTCGGAGAGCCGTTCCTCGGTCCGGAGCGGTCTGATCTCGCTGACCGCGCTGACCAGGGTGGTCTTGCCCACCCCGAAGCCTCCCGCGACCAGGATCTTCAAGGTCAGCGGCTCGACCGGCGACACCGCGTGCATGGCACCGGTGCGGCTAAAGCGCCCGAAGGCCATCGATCACCTCACGCAGAATGGATTCATCGGGCAGTTCTGCCGGGGGTACCGGCCTGGTCACGTGGACCAGTTCCTCATCGACCAGGTCGCCGATGAGGACGCGCACGACCCCGACCGCGAGGTCGAGGTCGGCCGCGAGTTCGGCGACCGACTGGGGTCGGCCCCGGCACAGCCCGAGGATGTGGGCGTGTTCCGGGGAGAGGGTCATGTCCCAGACCGGATCGTCGGCCGCCGGTTCGGCGACGACGAGGGCGATCAGGTCGAGGCGGTGCTGGCCCGCGTGGCTGGTCCGGCCGCGGGTCATGGCGTAGGGGCGTACGACGGGACCCGCGTCGTCGTCGAACCAGTGCGCGTGGTCTAAGGCGGACGGGTCGAAGGGCATGCCGACGGGAGCGTCGGCGAGATGGTCCTGGCCTGGGTCGCTCATGCCTTCCGACTCACCCTCCGGCTGGCAGCCCGGTGCGTGGGGCCGTCGCCAGGTGGTCCCCCACCCGCTTGACCATCAGCGTCATCTCGTACGCGACCTGCCCGACGTCGGAGTCGGCGTCGGCGAGCACGGCCAGGCAGCTGCCGTCGCCCGCGGCCATGACGAAGAGGAAGGCCTCGTCGAGCTCGACCACGGTCTGGCGGACCCGGCCGGATTCGAAGTGCCGGCCGACGCCCTTGGCCAGGCTGTGGAACCCGGAGGCGACCGCCGCCAGGTGCTCGCTGTCCTCCCGGGTCAGGTCCTTGGAGCTGCCCGTGGGCAGGCCGTCGCCGGAGAGGACCACCGCCTTGCGGATGGACCCGACCCGGTCGACGAGCTCGTCGAGGAGCCAGTTGAGCGGGCCGGAGCCGCGGCCCCTGCTGTCGTTGCCGGTCTGCGGTGCGGTCATCGACCGTCCCCTTCGTTCTCGTTCGCGGGACCGCCGGCGGGGGTTGCGCCCGCCTCGGTCTCGGACTGCTGCTGTGCGTGCCGGTTGCGGCCCGCCGTCCAGCCACGCTGGAGTGCGGACATGCGCGTGCGTACGTCCTCCGCGTCACGGTCTGCCACCTGGTCGGGGGCGGCTTCGGCGGGCGCGGACGACGCGGACTTCTTGAGCTGCGGTGCCAGGCTGGCCTGGCGGATGCGGCGGGGCAGCCCGCCGGTGTCCGGGCCGACGGCGATCTCCGTGGCGTCGGATCCGGCCGTGGGTGCCTGCTGCGGGACCACGGAGACCGGGCGGGGATCCACCCGGCGGCCGTGTTCGGCGACCAGGGTCGGGGTGGGACGGCGGCGCGGCAGCGGTACGGCTCCCTGGGAGCGGGGGCCGTCGGGGCGGGGGGCCTCCAGGCGCTGGGTGTCCAGCCGGACCGGTCCGGTGGGGGCCGTCGGCTCGCGGTCGCGGTCGCCGCCGCGGGCGCCGTTGCGTTCGGCGTGCCGGTCGGTGTGCGGCCGGTCCGCCGGGCGCAGGCCGAGCAGGGCGCTGCGCGGGGTGCCGTTCGGCGGGGTCTCGTCGTCGAGGGTCGCCATGGCCGGGCGGGCGCCGCCGGGACGGCCGGCGGCGGCCGGGCCGCCGTCCAGTGCGACGGGGTCGTCGAGGACGTCCAGGCCGTCCAGGCCGCGGCCGACGAGCGGGGCCTCCAGCTCGACCGGGCCGCGCAGTTCCGCGGTGGGCAGCGGACGGCCGGCGGTCGCCCGCTCCGCGGTGGAGGTCAGGGGCCGCTCGGAGTGGGTCCTGCCGATCTGGCCGGCCTTCGCGGCCCTGCTGCCGGACTTGCCGGGCCGGGGGCCGTCGAGGCGTACGCCGCTGCCGCTGGTCTCGGGGGCGTCGGTGAGCAGGGCCGAGGGGAGGAAGACCACCGCGGTGGTGCCCCCGTACGGGCTGGGCTGGAGGACGACCTTGACGCTGTGGCGCTGCGCGAGGCGGCTGACGACGAACAGGCCGAGCCGGTCGGTGTCGGAGAGTTCGAACTCGGGGGTCTCGGCGAGCCGGAGGTTCGCGTCGAGCAGCGCCTCCGGGGTCATGCCGAGGCCCCGGTCGTGGATCTCGAGGGTGAAGCCGTTGGCCACGCGCTCGCCGTGCACCTGGACCGCGGTGTGCGGCGGGGAGAACACCGTGGCGTTCTCCAGGAGTTCGGCGATGAGGTGGGTGACGTCGGCGACGGCCGGGCCGACGATGCCGAGGCGGGTGAGACGGCGTACCTCTATCCGCTCGTAGTCCTCGACCTCGGCGACGGCGGCCCGTACGACGTCCATGAGCTGGACGGGCTTGCGCCACTGGCGGGAGGGGGCGGCTCCGGAGAGGATCACCAGGCCCTCGGCGTGGCGGCGCATGCGGGTGGTCATGTGGTCGAGGCGGAAGAGGTCGGCGAGCTCCTCGGTGTCCTCCGTGCGGCGCTCCATCGTGTCGAGGAGGGTCAGCTGGCGGTGCAGCAGCACCTGGTTGCGGCGGGCGAGGTTGACGAACACCTCGGAGACGCCGCGCCGCAGGTCGGCCTGCTTGACGGCGGCCTCGACGGCCGCGCGCTGGAGGGTGTTGAGGGCCTGGCCTACCTGGCCGACCTCGTCCTTCTCGTATTCGAGGTGGGGCGCCTCGGTCTCGACGTCCACGTGTTCGCCGGCGGCGAGTCGGCGCATGACGCTGGGCAGGCGGACGCCGGAGGCCTCGTGGGCCTCCTTGCGCAGGCGGGAGAGGTCGCGGACCAGGTCGCGGCCGATGCGCACGGAGAGGACGAGGGACACGATCAGGGCGAGGAAGCCGAGGATGCCGGCGCCGGCGGCCTGGATCATGACGTCGGTGGCCACGGGCTCGATGCGCCGCTGGTAGCGGTCGCCGGCTTCGGTGTTCATGCCCGCCAGGTCGTCGAGGACCTTGGAGGAGGCCTCGTCCCACTGGGCGGCGGTGAGGTTGCGCGGCTTGTTGACGGCGCCGCCGGAGATGAAGCGCTCCTCCGCGTCGCGCAGCGGGTGGGTCTGGGGGTCCTTCCAGTACTGCTCGAAGATCTCCCGGTCGCCGGCGGGGAGGGTGACGAGGTTGAACTCGTAGAGCAGCGTGCGGTTGGCGGCGAAGTCGGAGACGCGGCGGACGTCGCCCGCGGTGATGTTGCGCGCGGCGAGGGCCGAGGCGATCACGGCGTCCTCGCGGGAGAGGAGCTCTCGGGCGCGGCTGATGCCGACGAGGGCTCGGCCCTCCTTGTCGACCTCGACGTTGTCCAGGCCGTGGAGGTTCATGAGGAAGTCGTAGCAGGGGTCGACCAGCCGGTTGTAGAGCTCGAGGGCCTGGCCGGGGTCGAGGGCGTTCTGGTCGACGGAGCGGCGCATGGAGCCGATGCCGTGGAACGCGGTGACGATCGAGCGCAGGCGCTGGGCGCTCTGCGGGCTGAGCTCGTCGACGACCTTCGGGTCGCGGGCGCTGACGCTGATCTTCTCGACGGCCTGGTCGGTCTCGGCGCGGCGCTTGGCGAGTTCGGCGGTGGCGGTGGCGGCCCGGGGGTCTCCGAGGACGACGAGGGTCTGGCGCCGCTCCTTCTGGATGACGCGGGCGACGTCCTCGATCGGGTAGCCGACCTTGTCGATGACGTAGGCCACGTCGAAGAGTTGGATGGCCTGACGGCCTGTGATGACCGTGGCGAAGCCCCAGAGGGCGGTCAGGGAGACGAGCGGCACAAGGAGCAACGCCACGATCTTCCGGCGGATGGATTTCCCGCGAAAGCGCATGGCCTCCCCAGCCTCCCCCAGGTCAACCCCGTTGCCGGGGGTCGGTGTTCCGTCATTTAAACGGCGTGAGCCTACTACTGCTGGGGAGTAGGTTCGAAGGCGTGTCCGGACGTTTTCGGCCTGACCCCCGTGTGAAGATCACCAGTTGTCCGATACTTCCGGTCAAGAGCGGCCCGATATGTGGCAGATGACACTTGGTGGGGCGTCAGTTCCTGCACCCTGATGGATGGCTGGAATTGTTCGTTCCGCGATCTTAGGCGCCTGGGACGGCATCCGGGATTCGGGAATCTCCCGGTGCCGCCGGACGTCTGTCAGTACGAGGGACATGTCGGGGTAGACGTGTCGGGGTAGGCGAGGCGGACCGCGGTGGGGAGTGAAGCGGACCATGAGCAGTGACGAGGGCGGCGGCGCCGGAGCGGCGAGGCGCGGCCTGTGGGTGGAGGAGCCGGCGCGGCGGCGCCGGATGCCGGATCCGGTGCGGGTCTCGGCGGTGCGAGCGGTGCTGGTCGTGGCCGTGACCCTGACGCAGGCGACGATCACGTTCTTCCTGAGCCTGACCGGCTCCTGGCTGGCGTTCCCGATGGTGCTCGGCGCGGTCGCGGCGACCGTCATGGCCACCTGGGCCGTGCTGGACGTGTGGATCACCCGGCAGACGTGGAACCAGCGGTACGGGGTCGTGTCCGAGCCGAGCAGTACCGCGCGGCTGCGCCGCCGCGAGGCGCGCCGGGCCGCCAAGGCGGCGCGGGCGGCGCGCAAGCTCGCCGGCCCGGCCCGAATAGCCCGCGAGGACGGGCCCCTGGCGGGGTTCGGGCAGCGCTGAGCGGACGTTCCACAGCCCGTACGCCCCCCGGCCCGAACGGCCCCGGCCGGAACGCACACGGCCCGTACGCAGACGGCCCCGGCCCGGGCTCACACGGTCCGGACGGCCCCGGGCGAACGAGCCGCGGCCGGAACGGCCCCGGCCGCCGGAACGCAGACGGGCCGAACGCAGACGGCCGGAGCGGTCCCGGGCCGGGCGCACACAGTCCGGACGGCCCCGGGCCGGGCGCAGACGGCCCGCGCGTACACGGCCCCGACGGCTCCGGCCGGGACGCACACGGACCGGGCGGCCCCGGCCCGGGCGCAGAGCGCCGGCGCGGCCCCGGCCGCGCAGACGGCCGGGCGGCCGGGCGCAGGCCGTTGGGGTGGCGCCGGGCCGAGTGGGGCCGTGGGCACCGGCGGCGGATCGACGCCGGGGTCCACGGGCCCGTGGCGGCCGCAGGCGGGGCCGCGCCGGGAGGGGCCCCGGGCCGGCGGCGGCACAGGCACGCGGGGCACGCGCACGGGCGGGCGGCGCCCCGGCCCTGCGGGGGCCGCGTGCGGGCGCCTCAGGCGGTCGGCGCGGCGGCGCCGCGGCGGAACATCCGGGTGGCCGTGATCTCGCCGTGGATGGCCTCCCCCTCCGGGGACTGCTGCGGCAGGCCCGGGCGCAGGTGTTCCTCGACGCTGATGTACTTCAGGCCCGCCCGCAGGTCCGCGTCGTTGCGCAGGCGGATGACCAGCGGGAACTCGGCCAGGGCGGTCGTGTCGAACAGTCCCGTCGTGTAGAGCAGCTGCACGCCGAGCGCGTCCGAGACGGCCCGCTGGAGCTCCAGCAGGTAGGTGGCGTTGGCACGGCCGATCGGGTTGTCGAGGAACAGCGTGCCCGCGTGCCGGTGCTTGTCGCGGCCCCGGTCGTTGCTGCGCAGCGCCGCCATCGTGCAGTACAGCGCGATCGCGGCGGTCAGCAGCTGCCCGCCGGAGAACACGTCGCCCATCTGCCCCACCGGCACCCTTTCGGCGCGCAGCACCGCGTCCGGCTTGAGGATCTCCACGGAGATCCCCTTGGGTTCGAGGGCCGCCTGCACGCCCCTCAGCAGCAGGGACATGCCGTCGCGGCGGCCCTCGCCGAAGGAGGCGCTGCTGTTCTTCTTCACGGCCGTTCGGGTCGCCTCGTCGATGACCTCGCCCAGCCGTTCCGTCAGGGTGGCCTGGTCGGGCTCCTCGAAGCGGATCCGCAGGAACTCCTGCCCGGACCATTCGCCGAGGCCTTCGGGCAGCTGGGAGAGGCGCTGCGCGGAGCGGAGGGTCGCCAGGGCGGATTCGACGAGGCCGCGCAGCCGGTCGACGATGCTGTCGCGGTTGCGCTCCAGCTGCGCCAGTTCGTCGGTGAGGACGCGCAGCCGGGGCGCGAAGGCGGCCGCCCAGGCCGCCGCGTGCTCGGGCAGGGCGGAGGCGGGCAGTTCGCGGATCTGCTGGCGCGCGGGGGTGCGTACCTGCTCGTAGCGGGTGGCGTTGGCGTGCCGGACCAGGATGTCGCTCGCCTCGCGCACCGCGGACTCGGCGGCCGACAGGTCGGCGGCGCAGCCGCGCAGGGAGCGGCGGGCCTCGGTGGCCGACTGGCGGGCCTCCTCCAGCGTGCCGGGGTGGGCCGCCGGCTCCTGCTCGTCGTCCTGGTGGGTGTGGTCGCGCAGCAGGTCCCGCAGCAGCGCCGCGGTCTCGTCGAAGCCGCCGGCGCCGTCCTCGGCGGCGCGGTGGGCGCGCAACAGGTCGGCGTGGGCGGCGCGGGCCCCCTCGACGGCCGCGGTGTGGGCGGCGAGCTGGGCGGTGGCCGTGCGCAGCAGGGCCTGCGCCTGCTCGACGTCCCCGGGGACCAGTTCCTCGGGGAGTTCGGTGTGCGCCTCGCCTTCGGCGGGGGCGTGCCGTTCGGCCTCGCCGCGCAGTCGGCCGAGCTGCTCGCTGGCGGCCGACGCCCGCGTCTCCAGCATCTGCACGAGGGACTCGGCGCGGGCGGCCGCGGCCTGGCGGGACGGGCCGTCCGCGCCGTCGGTGCCCTCCAGGAGTTGCGCGGCGCGGGTGCGGACCTTGTTGGTGAGGCGGTCGAGTTCGGCGAGGGCGGCGCTCTCGTCGCTCTCGGCGCGGGCCTGTTCGGCGCGCAGGTCGGCGCCGACGCCGACCTTCTCGTAGAGCTGGGACGCGGCGCGGTAGGCCTCGCGCAGGTCGGGCAGGGGGACGCGCGGCCCGTCCGGCCCGTCGGGCAGTTGGTCGGGGGCGCCGGCGATCTCGGCACGCTCGGCGCGCAGGGCCCGGGCGGTGCGGCGGGCGTCGTCGGCGGCGCGCTGGGCGGCGCGGCGGTCCTCGTCGGCGGCGCGGGCCCGGTCGAGGCAGACCTCGGCGCGGGCCTCGGACTCGGCGGCCTCGTCGGCGAGTTCGCGTACGCGGGCCTGCCAGCCGGCGCGCTCGCGCAGGCGGAAGGCGAGGCCGGCGAGGGCGTCGGCGGCGCGGCGGGCGCGCTGGGCGGTGTCCTGGCGTTCGTCGCGGACGCGGGCGGCGTCGGCGGCGGCCTCGTCGGCCTCGGCGCGTACGGTACGGGCCTCCGCGAGCTCGGCGTCGGTCTCCTCGGCGAACATCCGGGCGGCGGCGGCCTGTTCGGCGAGCTCGGTGAGGCGGCCGGCCGGGCAGCCGGCGCGCCAGGAGGCGAGCCGTGCGGACAGCTCGCGGTCGCCTGCGAGGCGGGCGGCCAGGTCGCAGATCTCGGTGTCGCGGGCGCCGGCGCGGGTGCGCAGGGCCTGGCGTTCCTCGTCGGCGGCGTGCTCGTCGTGCATGGCCGGGTTCGGCGTGACGATGAAGATGCCTGAGACGGCGTCGTCCGGTCCGGCCGGGGGTACGGGGGCGAGCAGGGCCGCGGCCGTACCGACGGCGACGGTGGAGCGGGGCAGCAGGGCGGCGCCGGAGAGGACCTCGCGGGCCCGGCCGTGGGTGTCGGGGTCGGTGATGACGACGCCGTCGACGAGTTCGGGGCGGGCCGCGAGGACGGCGGCGTGGTCGGCGGGGTCCACGGCCTGGGCGAGGTAGCGCCAACCCGGCAGTGCGGGGATGCCGTGTTCGCCGAGGTACTCGACGGTGGCGAGGACGTCGGGGCCGGGCGGCAGCAGGCCGCCGTCGCCGAGCGCGCCGAGGATGCGGGCGTCGTCGGCGGCGGCGGTGCGCAGCTCGAACAGCTGGCGTTCGGCCGAGGCGACGCCTTCGGCCAGCAGTTCGCGCAGGTCGTCGGCGCCCCGGTCGAGGTCTTCGGCGGTGAGCAGGCCCACGGCGGTGGCCAGGGCGGCGCGTGCGGCGCCCGGCGTCTCGCCGTGCGGGCCGCCGGGGCCACCCGGGCCCGCGACGGCCGGGCCGGGGGTGCCGTCGCCCGTGCGGGGCGAGGGGAGGGACACGTCCGCGGCGTCCGCGGCCGAGGGCAGCCCGAGGAGCTCGGCGAGGCGGGGGGACGCCGCGAGGGAGGCGGCGGCGCGGTGCTCGGCGTCGTGGGCGGCTGCGGCGGCCTCGGCGGCGTCCGCGGCGCGGGCGGCGGTCAGCTCGGCCCGGGATTCCGCGGCGGCGGCCTCCCGGGCGGCCTCGGCTGCGGCCCGGGCGGCCTCGCGGGACTCGTCCCAGGCGGCCACGGCGGCCTTCTCGGCGTCGGCGGCGGCGAGGGCTGCGCGCGCCGGGTCGGCGTCGGGCGCGGAGTCGTCGAGCCAGCCGGCGCGGACGGCCTCGGCGGTCTCCTGCTGGACTTCGCTGAGCCTGGCCCGGAGGTGTTCGGCCTCGCTGCGGGCCCGCTGGGCGGCGGTGGCGGCGGCGGTGGCGTCGCGGTGGGAGTCCTCGCCGGCGGCCTGGAGGGCGGCGGAGCGCTCCTCCTCCTCGTTGGCGAGGCGTTCGCCCTCCTCGGCGGCGGTGTGCAGGGCCCGTACGAGCTCACCGGCGGCCGTGGCGCGGGCGGCGAGCGCCGGGGCGGCGTCCCGTTCGGCCTCCCGGATCGCTGCGGCGACCCGGGCGGAGCGGTCGGCGGCGGCGCGGTGGCGCAGCACGGTCTCGGCGGCCTGCCAGGCGGAGTGCAGCGTGCGGGCGTCGAGCAGTTCGCGGCGCTGCGCGGCGGCGGCCTTGTCGGCGACGGTCAGGGCCAGGGAGGCGTGCCGGTAGGCGAGTTCGGCGGAGACGGCCGCGCTGCGGGCGCGGGCGGACTCGGCCGCGGTGACGTCGTGGGCGGCGGCGGTGACGCGCTGCGCGAGGTCGGCGGCCCGGCCCCGCTCCTCGGCGGCGCGGGCGGACAGCCTGCGGGCGAGGGTGCGGGTGCGGCGCTCGGCGCCCGCGTGGACGTCGCGCAGCCGCGAGCGGGTCGCGGCGGCTTCGACGATCTTGGTGAGGAGGTCGACGGAGCCGGCGGTGAAGTCGCGTTCGGCCATGAGCTCGGCGCGGCGGCCGAGCTTGTTGCCGAAGCCGTGGACGAGGTCGGCGAGGCCGTCGGTGTCGCGGGTGTCGGTGACGGCGCGCAGCAGCAGGTCGGTGAAGTCGGAGTCCTTCTTGACCGCGAAGAGGCCGGCCGCCTCGCCCTCGTCGGCGTTCATCTCGCGCTGGTAGCGGAAGAGTTCGGGGTCGAGGCCGAGCTCGGTGAGGTGCTCGTTCCAGCGGTCGTGGATCTCCTCGAAGCAGACCTCGAGGTGCGGGTAGGCCTTGCCCGCCTCGGTGAGCGCGTCGCGGAAGCCCTTCATGGTGCGGCGCCGGCCCTGGGCGCCGGAGGCGCCCTCGACGGGCGGGCGCACGGCGGTGGACTCGGCCACGGGCAGGCTGTCGAGGCTCAGGCCGGGGCCGGGGCGGAAGGAGTACCAGGCCTCGGCGAACTTGCGGGGGTCGTTGGAGACCTGGCGGCCGCGCCATTCGCTGACCTTGCCGACGACCACGCACTCGCCGGTCTGGGTGTGCTGCCACTCCAGGGCCACGTGGCCGCAGTCGTCGGCGAGCAGGAACTTGCGCAGCACGCCGGAGCTGGCGCCGCCGAGGGTGTTGCGGTGGCCGGGGAGCATCACCGAGAAGATCAGCTTGAGGAGGACGGACTTGCCGCCGCCGTTCTCCAGGAAGAGCACGCCGGCGGGTGCGGGGCGGCGCGGCGGCCCGGTCGGCTCCTCCTCGAAGAACTCCGCCTGTGCCGGCGCCGGGTGGGGCACCGGCTCGCCGACTCCGCGCAGGTCGAGCACGGTGTCGGCGTAGCGTGCGCCGGCGGGCCCGATGGAGTAGAGGCGGATCCGGGACAGCTCGTACATGGCGGCGGACTCTCGTGGTGTCTGGGTGAGGCAGGGGCTACGGGGATCGGGACTCAGGCGTGGAAGGGCAGCCCGGCGTCGGCGGCCAGCTCCAGGTCGTCGCCCTCGGGCGGCGGCAGGAGGGTGGCGGAGCCGTCGCTGACGGGGACCACGCCCAGGTCCAGGAGCTCGGCCATGGCCGAGCTGCCCGCCATGTCGCGGACCTGGAGCTGGTAGCGGGGGGTGGTGCGGTAGGTGCCGCCGGCCTCGTCCCCGGTGCGCTGGAGGAAGCCGGAGTCGGTGAGGAAGGCGGCGGCCTTGCCGACGATGCCGGTGGTGGAGCCGGCGAGGCGGCGGGCGTCCTTGGTGGCGCCGGTCGCGCTGCGGCGGGCGTAGACGCGCCAGGCGGCCTCCAGGCCGGGGGCGTCGGAGGCGGGGTCGGTGTTCTCGCCGAGTTCCTCGGCGCGCTCCTCCAGGCGGCGGCAGGTCTGGCGGACGAAGGCGTCGACGCCGTTGACGGTGACGCGCCCGATGTAGCCGTCGTCGGCGAGGTCCTCGGGACGCGGGAAGGCGAGGGCGGCGACGGCGAGGTGGGCGAGGCCGTGCAGGAACCGGTCGGCGGAGTCCGCGGCGGTGCGGCGGGCGTAGTCGCCCATCCGGACTGCGAAGACGGAGTCCTCGTCGGCGGCCACGGCCATGCCGGCGCGCGGGGACACCTCCAGCACGACGAGGCCGAGGCCGGTCGCGACGGCGTCGGCGAGGCGTCCGAAGGCGGGGTCCTCGCGGTAGCGGCGGAGCAGTTCGGCGTACTCGGCGTCTCGGGCGGGGGCCAGCTTGGGCTGGAGCCCGAACGCGACGAGCCGGGCCGCGTCGGCGGCGTCCGCCGGGGTCACGGACCCCGCGGCGGCGGGCGCGACGGTGGCCGGCGAGGTGTCGGGCTCGCTCCACGCGGGGTGCTCGGCGTGGTGGTCGCTCACGGGTGCGTCTCCTCGGCGGTGCGGGTCGTACGGGTCGTACGGGTCGTACGGGTCGTACGGGTCGTTCGGGTCGTACGGGGGATGCGGTTCGGCTGCGCCGGCGTGCGGGCAGGGTCGGGGTGCAGTGCGCGGTGGTGGCCGGGGAAGGGACCGGGCAGCGTCGGGTGCCCGGCGGAGCCGGGATTCCCGGGGCGCCGCACCGGACCCCGCGCCTCCAACGCCGGCAAGGCCGGGTTGGGCAGCGTCGAGGCCGGATGCGCCACCGAAGAGGCCGGACCCGACCCCCGCGAGGCCGCGAGCCACCGCGGCGAGGCCGGATGCGCCACCGAAGAGGCCGGACCCAACGCCCGTGTGGCCGCGGGCCGGGCGGCGCCGGACGCTACGGGAGCACGGCAGGTCATGAGGCCTCCGCGCGGTCGGCGGCCATGCCGGCGGCGTCCAGGAGGGCGGTGCCGACGATGAGGTCGGCGCCGCCGAACTCGGGGTCCTCGAGCTGCGTGCCGTCGTCCACGGCGAAGAGCAGCCGCTCCTCGCCCTGGCGGTACGCGGTGCCGACGGCCGGGCTCGCGGCGTGGACCGCCAGCAGCGCCACCAGGTACGGCAGGTCGGCATCGCTGCGGCGGGCTTCCGCGAGGAGTCCGGACAGCCGGCGGGGGGCGTCGTGCGGCAGGTCCAGGAGCTGCATCGCGGCGGCGAGCTGCTCCTCGCTGAAGCGGCTGTCGTCCGGGGTGGCGATCAGGTCCGGCTCCGGCATCTCCGCGCCGAGGTGCTCGCGCTCGACCGGCGGGGTGAGCAGGATCTCGACGAGGTCGGCGACCCGCACCGAGACGGGGGTGCGCAGCCCCGCGCCGGCGGCGAAGAAGGCGTCGGTGACCCGGCGCGCCTGCTCCACGGGCAGCGGCAGGATGGGGGCGACGAGCTGGCCGTAGAGGTCGATGCCGGTGCGCGGCGCCGGGGCCGCGAAGGCCTGGCGGTCCTGCTCGGCGCGGAAGAGCGGGCCCGCGTCCAGCAGCCGGGACTGCAGCTGGGTGTGGCGGCGGATGCAGTCCTTGACGATGTCGACGAGCTCGGCGGCGCGGCGCTTGTTCTCCGGCTCCTCGGCCTCGTCGCGCGCCTTGCGGATGTTGGTCAGGATCGCGTTCTCGTGGCGGTAGCGGTCGGCGACGTGGTCGAGGGCCTCGGCGATCATGTCCGGGACGGCCTGGAGCCAGTCCACCGCCCGGACGTTGCGCCGGGTGGCGTCCAGGGTCCGGCGCAGGGTCTCCGCGTACTGCACGGTCCGGTAGCGGGCCTGTTCCGCGGCGAGCTGGGCGTCGGCCAGCCGCCCGCGGCTGATCAGCACCTCCAGCTTGACCTCGGCGGCGATCTGGGCGCTGGTGACGTCGGTGTCGAGGGCGCCGACCAGGACGTTGACGGCCTCGTCGGTGGTGCGCAGGTAGACCGCGCCGCCGTAGGGGACCTCTTCGACCAGCTTGAAGTCGTAGTCGCGGCGCACATAGACGCCGTCGGGGCCGAAGGTGCCGTAGATCGCGCGGAAGCCGCGGTCCACGCTGCCGACGTTGATCAGGTTCTCCAGCACCCAGCGGGCCACCCGCTCGTGCTCGGCCGCCGGCCGTGACGGGGCCTGGGCCGCGACGCGCGGCAGCAGCCTGGCCACTATCTGCTCGTGGTCGGCGCCCGTGTCGAAGTCCATGTTGAGCGTGACCAGGTCGATCGCGGCGAGCGCGACCTCCGCCATCGCGTAGATCCCGTACTCGCCCGCCAGATTGGCCTTGCGTACGTCGAGGTCGTGCAGCGGGGCGGTGCAGGCGAGGGCGCGCAGCCGCCGGGCCAGGCCCTCGTCGGCGGCCGGGCCCGGCGCCGGGGACGGAAGGGTCTTCGCCGGGGCAGGGAGAGTCACGGACAAAGACTAGGTCCTGTTGCTGACAACATCCCAAACGGCATGGTTCGGCCGGATCGTCCCCGGCTCCCTGCTCTACGCTCGGCGCATGGCTTCCATGATCGCATCCCCTCCGGTGATCGACCTCAACGCCGATCTCGGCGAGGGGTTCGGGCGGTGGACGCTCACCGACGACGAGGCCCTGCTCTCCGTCGTCACGAGCGCCAACGTCGCCTGCGGCTTCCACGCCGGGGACCCGTCCATCATGCGCCGGGTCTGCGAACTGGCCGCCGAGCGGGGTGTGCGGATCGGCGCCCAGGTCTCCTACCGGGACCTGGCGGGCTTCGGCCGGCGCGCCATGGACGTGCCGCCCGGCGAGCTCGCCGACGAGGTGGCCTACCAGATCGGCGCGCTGGAGGTGTTCGCGCGGGCGGCCGGCTCCCGGGTGTCCTACGTGAAACCGCACGGCGCCCTCTACAACCGGACGGTGCACGACGCCGGCCAGGCCGCCGCGGTCGTCGCGGGCGTCCGGCTGGCGGCGGGCGCCGGGACGACCGGCGGCCTGCCCGTCCTGGGGCTGCCCGGCTCGCTCCTGCTGGCCGCCGCCGAGGAGGCGGGGCTGACTCCCGTGGCGGAGGCGTTCGCCGACCGCGCCTACACCCCGGCCGGGACGCTGGTGCCGCGCACCGAGCCCGGTTCGGTGCTGCACGACCCGGACGCGGTGGTGGCGCGGGCCGTGGGGATGGCGGCCGGGGGCCGGGTCGAGGCCGCCGACGGCTCCGCGGTCCCCGTCGCCGCGCGCTCGCTCTGCCTGCACGGGGACACCCCGGGGGCGGCCGGGCTCGCCCTGCGCGTCCGGGAGGCGCTGGGCACGGCCGGGGTGCGGGTGGAGGCCTTCACGTGAGGACGCTGGTGGTGGGCGCGCAGGCGCTGCTCATCGAACTGGACTCGGCCGACGAGGTCGCCGCGCTCCACGCCGAGCTGCTGCGCCGCCGGGACGCGGGCGCGCTGGGTCCCGTACGGGACCTCGTGCCCGCGGCGCGGACCGTACTGCTGGACGGCGTACGGGATCCGGCCGGGCTCGGGGCCCGGATCGCGCGCTGGGAGGTGGCGCCGCTCGCCCGCGAGGAGGGCCCGCTGGTCACGGTCCCGGTGCGCTACGACGGGCCGGACCTGGCGGAGGTGGCCCGGCTGTGGGGGGTGGCGCCCGGGGAGGTGCCGGGCATCGTCGCCGCGACCGAATTCAGGGTGGCCTTCTGCGGGTTCGCTCCGGGCTTCGGCTATCTGACGGGGCTGCCGGAGCGTCTGCACGTGCCGCGCCGGGACACGCCGCGTACGGCCGTCCCGGCGGGTTCGCTGGCGTTGGCGGGCGAGTACGCCGGGGTGTACCCGCGCTCCTCCCCCGGCGGCTGGCAGCTGATCGGCTCCACCGACGCGGTGCTCTGGGACGCCGGGCGGGAACCGGCGGCGCTGTTCGCGCCGGGGGTCCGGGTGCGGTTCACGCAGGGGGACGGGCGTGGCTGAGCTGCTGGTGGTGCGGGCGGGGGCGCTGACCACGGTCCAGGACCGGGGCCGTCCCGGGTACGCGCACCTGGGGGTCCCCCGGTCGGGGGCGCTGGACACGGCGGCGTACGCGCTGGCGAACCGGCTGGTCGGCAATCCGCCGGGCGCGGCGGCGCTGGAGACGACCCTGGACGGGGTGTCGCTGCGGGCCCGGGCTGCGGCGGTAGTGGCGGTCACGGGCGCGCCCTGTCCGGTACGGGTCTGCGGGCGCCCGGTGGCCTGGGGAGCGCCGGTCCGGCTGCCGGCGGGGGCGGAGCTGGAGGTGGGCCGGGCGGAGTCGGGAGTGCGCGGCTACGTCGCGGTGCGGGGAGGCCTGGCCGTCCCGCCGGTCCTGGGCAGTCGCTCCACGGACCTGCTGTCGGGCCTCGGGCCGCCGGTCCTGTCGGCCGGTACGGCGCTGCCGGTGGGCCCCGCGGGGCCCGGCCCGGTGCCTGCGGCGGACGCGTACGGGCTGCCCGCGGCGCCGTCGGAGCTGCTGCTGCCGCTGCGGCTCGGGCCTCGGGAGGACTGGTTCACGGCAGCGTCCCTCGCCGGGCTGTGGCGCTCAGCGTTCCGGGTGTCGCCGCGTTCCAACCGGATCGGGCTGCGTACGGAGGGCGGACCGGCACTGGTCCGCGCCCGGGCCGGGGAGCTGCCGAGCGAGGGCATGGTGCTGGGCGCGGTCCAGGTGCCCCCGGACGGCCTGCCGGTGGTGTTCCTGGCCGACCACCCGGTGACCGGCGGGTACCCGGTGGTCGGGGTGGTCCCGGCGGGTCCGGCGCTGGACGCGGCCGCGCAGGCCCGGCCGGGGATCACGGTGAGGTTCGTGAGAGCCCGATGAAACGTTCGAGGGGGCTTCGGCCAAGTACTGGATGAGGGGGGCGAATCCGGCCCCCGGCTCAGGGGAGGAACGGGTGCGCAGCCCACGACACGAGACCGGACCACCGGATCTCACCACGCCCGAGGGATTCGGGGCGTTCTACGAGGAACACATCGACGCCGTGCTCGGCTTCGTCACCCGCCGGGTCGCCGACCCGCACCTGGCGGCGGACCTGACGGCGGACATCTTCCTCGCGGCGATGGGATCGGCCGGCGCCTACCGGGGTCACAGGGGAGCCCCGGTCGCCTGGTTGTTCGGCATAGCCCGCAACGTCCTCTCGGGGCACGCCCGCGGACGAGCCCGCGAGAGCGGCGCCCTGGCGCGGTTGAGCGGCCGCCGCCTCCTCGACGACGAGGACGTGGCGGCGCTGGAGGAGCGGATCGACGCCCAGCGGGCCTTCAGGGACATGGCCGAGCGCCACGCCGCCCTGTCCGAGCCGCTGCGCGCCGCGCTCGACCTGGTCGTCGTGGACGAACTCACCCCGGCCGAGGCCGCGCAGGCTCTCGGCGTCACCCAGGCGACGATCCGCGTACGCCTGCACCGGGCGCGCCGTGCCCTGCGTGGAGCCTCGGGCTCCGTCACCGAACACCGACTGGAGGCAGCCCGATGAGCACCCGGCCCAGCGGTTTCGAGGACCGCCTGAAGGCGGCCCTCCTGGCCCGCCTCCCGGAGGTCGTGCCTACGCCCCCGGCCCGGTCTTTCGCTCGGCGGTACGGCATACCGCTCGCGGTGGGCGTCGCCACGGCCACCGTGGTCGCCGTCATGACCCTCACGGGCAGCACCCACACCGGGTCCCTCCCGGCCGGCACGCCGAGCCGTTCGGCCTCGGACGCGCCCGAGATCACGAGGGAGCCGGACGGGTCGCTGCGGTTCGCTCCGCCCCGGCAGGCGCAGCTCCCGGCTCTGGCCGACCGGTTGAAGGAACTGGGGGTCCGGGCCTTCGCGGTCCCGCAGCTGCTGCCGGAACGCCAGTGCACGGCGATCAAGGGCTGGGTCCGCGGCCCGCAGGACGATCCCGCGGCCGGTCTGTCGCGCGGCGATGACGGACACACCCTCAAGGTCAACCCGAAGGCGGTCCCCCCGGGACGCACACTCGTGTTGACGTGGACGTACTACCAGCCGTGGTGGGAGGGGAGGCAAGGACTCGCCTTCGGAATCCTGCGGGACGAACACGTCCCGTATTGCTCGGTCGACTTCCGGGAAGCCGCCGAAGAGGCGCAGCGGTTGGGGCCCCCCACCCTGCCCCCCGGCGTATCGGTCCCCACCGGCGCACCGGCCCCCATTTCGCCCTGATCGCGTTCCGCTGCCGCACGCCGTCACAGCACTCGGCCCGGCCCCTCTTGTCGGGGGCCGGGCCGAGGCGTGTCGTGGTGCGGACCGGCGGCGCTACACGGCCGACTCCGGGGTGATGCGGCTGCGGACGGCGGACTGCACGTCCTCCTCCTCCGCCGGGTCCGCGGCCAGGCGGCGCAGGCGGGGGGCCACTCGGGCGTCGGCCGTCTCGGCGTGCCGGGCGGCGACCTCGCGGGTGGTCTCCTCGCAGTCCCAGAGGCATTCGACGGCGAAGCCGGCCGCGAAGGAGGGGTCGGTGCTGGCGAGGGCCCGTGCGGCGCGGCCGCGCAGGTGGGACGAGGACGTCTCGCGGTAGACGTGGCGCAGTACGGGCGCCGCGCAGCCGATGGCGAGCCGGCCCGCTCCGTCGACCAGGGCGAACAGCCGCCGGGTGTCGGGGCCCGAACCGCGGACGGTGGAGCGCAGCGCGCTCAGGACCAGGGGTGCGTCCTCTGCTCCGCCGCGGGCGGCCAGGAGGGCCGCGGCGGCCTCGCCGAGGGCGTCGGGGCGGTGGACCCAGCGTCGGGCCCGCTCGACGGCCTCGGGGCCGCACATGCGCTCGTACGCGGCCACGGCGGGCTCGTCGGCGGCGGCTTCGATGAGGTCCAGCACGGCCGGGTTGTCCGGTTCGGCGAGGACCAGGTGGTGCAGGGCGGTGGCGCGGGCGGCCTCGCCGTCGGCGCCGGCGGCGGCGGCGAGGATCGCGGAGCGGTCCTCGGGCTGGGCCACGGCGGCCAGGCATCGGGCGGCGGGCACGTGCAGCGGGGTGCCGCGGCGCAGGCCGTCGGCGGCCCAGTCGAAGACGGCCTGGACGCCCCAGCCGGGCCGGGGGCCGCTCGGGGTCAGCTGGCGCTGCCAGCGGTCGAAGGAGCCCTGGCGGCGGGCGGCGCTCAGGCGCTCCCCGTACAGCGGTGACTCCTCCCACAGGCACCACGGCCGGGGCTCGTAGGCGTCGCGTACGGCGGCGGCCAGCCGCGCCTCGCCCTCGGCCGTGGCGGGGAAGCGGGCGAGGACGGGTGCGGCCAGCGACCGCAGTCCCTCGTCGTCGTCGCGCAGGGCGAGCTCGTCGAGGGCCCAGGCCCAGTTGGCTCCGGACGCGGCGTAGCGGCGCAGCAGCATGAGCGCGTCGTCGCGGCCGTACGAGGCCAGGTGGCCCAGGACGGACAGGGCGAGGCCCGTGCGGTGGTCCGTGTCGTCGACGAGGTCGTCGGCGCTGAAGAGGTGGCTCTCGATCTCGCCGAGGGGGCCGTCGAGGTCCAGGTAGAGCCTGGCGTAGTACAGCGAGCGGTTCTCGACCTGCCAGTCCTGGCGCGGATCACGGAGCACGCACTGGTTGAGGGCCGCGAGGGCCTCCGCCCTGGGCGCCGCGAGTGCGTGCAGCGTGCCGTCGCCACGGCCCCGCTGGAGGAGGCCGAGCAGGGTACCGCTCGGCGCTATGACTGGTTCGAACATGGGAATGGCCTCAAATCAAGCTGGGGACGCAACCGGGAATCGGGATTCACAGGGCCGCGTAACAGCATGTGAGGATGTCCGCCGTCTTGTTCCGCTCGATGTTGACCATTGCCTTCTCACTCTCGTCGGTGGTTCGTGACCAAGGGGTGGCCGGACCGGGCCCGGACACTGTGCGTGTCCTGGCCGTCTGCCCGTCCCCCGTGCTCGCGAATCGAATCCGACGCCATGATGACCCAGCCGGTTTGTGCGCCGCGACCACATTTACGGCCGCCGTGACCAACCTGTGAGCTGGGAGCCGGTCGCAGCCCGGCAAAAAGCGGACTACTCGGCTCCGAAGAGTTCCAGCAGGTCGGCCTTGGCGAACATGCGCGCCGTGTCCACGGCAGAGGGGGTTCCGGCATGCGGGTCGGCCCCTCCGGCGAGCAGCGCGCGGATCACCGCCTCCTCACCCTTGAAGACCGCGCCGGCGAGCGGGGTCTGGCCGCGGTCGTTGGCACGGTCGGCCTCGGCGCCGCGGGCCAGCAGGGCGGTGACGGTGTCGGCGTGGCCGTGGTAGGCCGCGAGCATGACGAGGGTGTCGCCGCGGTCATTGGTGAGGTTCGCCGGGACCCCGGCGTCGAGGTAGGCGGCGAGCCGGGCGCTCTCACCCTGGCGGGCGAGGTCGAAAATCTTGGTCGCCAGCTCGATGACGTCCTCGTCGGGGCCTTCCGGAGAGGTGCCTTCGGGGTGCTCGCCCATCGTGCGTACCGCCTTTCACTCGCTGCTGGCATGAAGCTTCCCCAGGCCGCGCGGGCAGGGGGGTGCACGGCACTGCGTCCGTACGGGTGAACCGTCAGGGTAGCGCCCTGGCCTGCGCGAGTCCGGGCCGGTCCGAGGGGTGGATCACCCCGGGGCGCGGTCCGGCGGACGCGCCAGCCGGGCTGAGCCGGTCAAGTGAAAAACCCGCCGATTCACCCGTATGCACCTTTTTTCGCATTGATACTTCCTGTGAGCCTGGAACAACTGATGGTGACTGTCCCCACCAACCAGGAGAACTCCTCATGGTCCTGTCCATTTCAGGCGTGGTCCTGCTCGGCATCATCTGCTTCCTGTTCTTCAAGAAGGACGGGATGAAGCTGACGCACGCGTTCGTCTGCTCGCTCTTCGGCTTCTTCCTCGCCGGCTCCGCCATCGCCCCGAGCATCACGGCGAGCACCGCGAGCCTCGCGAGCCTGCTCGGCGGGATCAAGCTCTAGCCGCCCCCCGAGCAGGCACTCCAGCCACACCCGAAACACCGCTCACGACCACAACTCCAGGAGACGCCCGTGGCCCGGCGCCCACTTCCCCGCATCCTCAGCAGCGGCACCGCGTCGCTGGCCCGGGGCCGCGACTTCGCTCGCACGGCCGCCGACAGTGCCACGGACGTCCTCCATCCGCTCCTCGTCATCGGACGCGGCCTGCGCGTCCTGGCCGCGTCCGGGCGGCGCAGGTGGTGCGAGACCCCCAAGGACAAGCGGGGTCCCGCCCTGTTCCTGGGCGCCGCCTGCGTCCTCGTGGTCGCACTCGTCCCCTACGGTCCGCTCCTCGCCCTGATGACCCTCATGGCGGCGGCGGCCTGGCACGGGCGCGACCGCACCCCGGCGAGGACCGGGCCCAGCGATGCCGAGGCCGAACGGCTCGGCTCCCTCTACGAAGCCCTCGTGCCGTACTTCTCCATCCCGGAGGACCCCAGTCCGCTCTTCGCGCACGGCGGGGAGTGGGACAAGGCCTTCAGCGGCTACGAGTTCGACGAGGCGGGCCGGCTCACCCGGCTCCACATCCGCTACCCGGCCTACTTCACCGACGGCGAGGCCGCCTCACGGGCCCGGATCGAGGCACTGCTGCACGCCAAGTCCGGGCGCGGACGGGAGTATCTCTTCGACTGGGACGAGGAGGGCAACCAGCTCGACCTGAGCGTGCTGGCGGCGCTGCCGACGGGCATCGCCGCCCAGCCGTTCGTCACCTCCCCCGGCGAGAGCGTGCTCGGCTTCACCGACTCCGCAAGCGTGCAGCGCACCCTGCCCGTGCTGGAGGGCGAGCAGCCCCGCGACGTCCCGCCGGTCATCTGGCGCACCGGCCCCCGCTCCACCGAACCCCACCTGCTCGCCGTCGGCCATCCCGGCAGCGGCACCTCCACCCTGATCCGCTCCCTCGCCCTGCAGGCCCTGCGGCACGGCGGCGACGTCCTGATCGTCGACGGCGGCGGCAGCGGCGAGTTCGCCTGCCTGTACGGCCGGGCCGGCGTCCTCGCCGTCGAGTGCGGGCCGGTCGGCGCGGTGGCCACCCTCGAATGGGCCGCGCAGGAGACCGAGCGCCGGCTCATCGCCGCGCACCGGGCGCGCGAAGCCGGCCGGCCGGCGCCGGAGGACACCCGGCGCCCGCTGTGGATCCTGCTGGACCAGCCGAGCGTGCTCGCGCACCTGGCGGTGGCCGAGGGCGGGCCGGACCCCATGAGCCACCTCCAGGTGCCGCTGCGGCACGGGCGGCCCGCGCACGTCACGGTGGTCGTGGCCGAGCAGTTCGACCATCTGGAGCTGCTGCACGACGCCGTGTGGCAGCACACGCGCGCGCGGATCGTGCTCGGGCCCGCCGCGATCCAGCAGATCACCGACGTGCTGGGGCTGCCGCCGCACACCACGCCCACGACCCTGGTGCCGCCGGGGCGGGGGTACGCGCGGCTCGGCACGGGGCCGGTGCACCGGCTCCAGGTGCCGGCGACCCCCGACCCCTACGACGAGGCCACACATCCGGCGCACCGGCAGGCCGTGCTGGAGCTCCTGCCGGAGCGGCAGCAGGGACCGGCGGGGGCTCCGCCCGGGCCGGCCCTGGTGAAGGCTCTCGACGCACCCGAACCGTCGTAGCCGGGCCCCGGCCGGGCGGGAGTGCCGCAGCCCTGGCCGGGGGCCGTGAGGCGGGCCGGGGGCGCCGCTCCGCCTCTGCCGAGCGCCGCCGGCCTACGCCACGAACGTGCGCGGGGGTTCCGTACCACTGTCGCCCGCGCCCCTGCCGACCAGGCCCGCTGCGGCCGCCAGGCGGGTGGCGGCCTCCTCGGCCACCGGGCCGCCCACCGTGAAGGGCAGGCGGACGTAGCCCTCGAAGGCCCCGTCCACGCCGAACCTCGGCCCCGAGGGGACCCGTACCCCGACCCGCTCCCCCACCTCGGCCAGGCGGGAGCCGGACAGGCCGCCCGCGCGGGCCCACAGCGTCAGGCCGCCGGCGGGGACCTCGAACCCCCAGTCCGGGAGCTCCCGCCGGACCGCCGTGACCAGAGCGTCGCGGTTGTCCCGGGCCTGCTGCCGGCGGATCTCCACCGCCTCCCGCCAGCCGCCGGTCCGCATCAGCCAGTTCACCGCGAGCTGTTCCAGCACCGGCGTGCCGAGGTCGGCGTAGGCGCGGGCCGCGACCAGGCTGCGGATCACGTCCGGGGCCGCGCGGACCCAGCCGATCCGCATGCCCGCCCAGAAGGCCTTGCTGGCGGAGCCCACGGTGATCACGGTGCTGCCGGCCGGGTCGAAGGAGCAGACCGGGCGGGGCATCTCCAGGTCGGGTTCCAGCTGGAGTTCGAGCATGGTCTCGTCGGCGACGAGGACGGTGCCGGCGGATCGGGCTGCCTCGACCATCGCGCGGCGCTGCTCCTCGGAGGCGAGGGCCCCAGTGGGGTTGTGGAAGTCGGCCACCACGTAGGCGAGGCGCGGGGCGGAGTCGCGCAGGACCTGCCGCCAGACGTCCATGTCCCAGCCCGTCAGCCCGTCGCCCATGGCGACCGGTACGAGCCGTACCCCGGCGGCCCGCATGAGCTGGAGGATGTTGGCGTAGGAGGGGGACTCGACGGCGATCCGCTCGCCGCGCCCGGCGAAGAGGCTGCAGATGGCGTCGATGGCCCCCATCGCCCCGGTGGTCACCATGATCTGCTCGGGCATCGTCGGGATGCCCTGCTCGGTGTAGCGGTCGGCGAGCATCCGGCGCAGCGCCGGCAGGCCCGCCGGGTAGTCCCCGTGGGTGTGCGCGTACGGCGGCAGTTCCTCCAGGGCTCCCTGGACGGCCCTGGTCAGCCACGGTTCGGGGGCGGGGAGGGCGGCGCAGCCGAGGTCGATCATCGAGCCCAGGGACTCGGGTGGCAGCGGCTCCAGGCCGCGGGCGGGCAGCGGGTTGCCGGCCGGTACGGAGGTCCAGCTGCCCGCGCCGCGGCGGGATTCGAGGAAGCCCTCGCCGCGCAGGGCCTCGTAGGCGGCGGCGACGGTGGTGCGGCTGAGGGACAGGGCTACGGCCAGCTCCCGCTCGGCCGGGAGCCGGGCGGCGACCGGGACGCGGCCCTCCAGGACGAGCAGCCGGATCCCGTCGGCGAGGGTGCGGTAGGCGGGCGGCCTGCGGCCGCCCGGTACGGAGGTCCGCTCCTGCTGCGAGGTGATGAGGCGGGCCAGCTGAGCGGCACCGACCGCTGAGGTCCATTCGGCCATGCGTGCGGTCCACTTTCGTCTGATTGGCCCCGACCGAGGCCTGGATTGGATTGCTCTCCGGGGCCCAGCGTGCCACGAGTCAGTCCACTGGCACCAGGGCCGTACGCGCCCGCCCGTATCCCGTTCACCTCGCGTACCACCGGCCCCGGCCGGCGCGGGGCATACTGCCGCCGTGACGCACGTACGCCTTCGCCATCCGTATCTGGACCACCCGGCTCCGATCCCCTTCGCGCACCGGGGAGGTGCCGCGGACGGGCTGGAGAACACCGCCGCGGCCTTCCGCCGGGCCGCCGGGGCGGGCTACCGGTACTTCGAGACCGATGTGCACGCCACGGCCGACGGCAAGCTCGTGGCCTTCCACGACTCCACGCTGGACCGGGTCACCGACGGCCGGGGCCGGATCGCCGAGCTGCCCTGGAAGCGGGTCCGCGAGGCCCGGGTGGGGGGCACCGAGCCCCTGCCGCTCTTCGAGGAGCTGCTGGAGGAGTTCCCGGACGCCCGCTGGAACATCGACGTCAAGGCCGAATCGGCGCTGCACCCGCTGGTCAACCTGATCGCGCGCACCGGGATCTGGGACCGCGTCTGCGTGGGCTCCTTCTCGGAGAGCAGGGTGGCCCGCGCCCAGCGGATCGCCGGCCCGCGGCTGGCGACCTCGTACGGCGTGCGCGGGGTGGTCGGGCTGCGGCTGCGCTCGTACGCGATCCCGGCGGCGCTGCGCGTCGGGGCGGTGGCCGCGCAGGTTCCGGAGACGCAGGCGGGCATCCGCGTGGTCGACCGCCGCTTCGTCAGGACCGCGCACGAGCGGGGCCTACAGGTCCACGTGTGGACCGTGAACGAACCGGAACGTATGGAGGCTCTCCTCGACCTGGGGGTCGATGGCATCATGACCGACCACATCGACTTGTTGCGCACGGTGCTGGACCGGCGCGGCGCCTGGGCCTGACCCGCTCCCGGCCGCCGCGGCGGCTGCGGCGGCCGTCGCGGTAGCGGACCACCGAGGGGGACACCGAGTGAGCGCGGACAACAGCAGCAGGACCGAGGAAGCGGAACCCGGGGCGGAGGACGGCAGAGCCGCCGCGGCCGAGGAGGCCGCCGCGACGGCCTCGCGCAAGCGCGAGCAGCGCGGCTGGTACTTCTACGACTTCGCCGTGTCGGTGTACTCGGCGAGCGTGCTGACGGTGTTCCTCGGGCCGTACCTCACCTCGGTGGCCAAGGCGGCCGCGGACGCCGAGGGGTTCGTGCACCCGCTGGGCATACCGGTGCGCGCCGGGTCCTTCTTCGCCTACACGGTCTCGGCGTCGGTGATCCTGGCGGTCCTGCTGATGCCGCTCGCGGGTGCGATCGCGGACCGGACGGGCCGCAAGAAGCCGCTGCTGGCGGTGGCCGCGTACACGGGGGCCGCGGCGACGACCGCGATGTTCCTCCTGGGCGGCGAGCGGTACCTGCTGGGCGGCTTCCTGCTGATCGTGGCGAACGCCTCGCTGTCGGTGTCGATGGTGCTCTACAACGCCTACCTGCCGCAGATCTCCACCCCGGACGAGCGCGACACGGTCTCCTCGCGCGGCTGGGCCTTCGGCTACACCGCCGGCTCCGTGATGCTCGTCATGAACCTCGCCCTGTATCTGGGCCACGATGCCTTCGGCGTCTCGGAGGGCATGGCCGTCCGGATCTGCCTGGCCTCCGCGGGCCTGTGGTGGGGCGCCTTCGCGTTGATCCCGCTGCGCCGGCTGCGGGACCGGGCGGTGGTGCGGGACCCGGGGGCGGCGCCGGCCGTCAGCGGCTGGAAGCAGCTGGTCGCCACCTTCAAGGACATGCGGCGCTACCCGCTGACCCTGTCGTTCCTGCTGGCGTACCTGATCTACAACGACGGCGTGCAGACGGTGATCTCCCAGGCCTCCATCTACGGCTCGGAGGAGCTGGAGCTGGGGCAGGGCACCCTCATCGGGGCGGTGCTGCTGGTGCAGGTCCTGGCGGTCGGCGGTGCGCTGGGGATGGGCCGGCTGGCCCGGATCTACGGTGCCAAGCGGACGATCCTGGGCTCGCTGGCGGCGTGGGCGGTGACGCTGGGGGTCGGCTACTTCCTGCCCGCGCGGACGCCGGTGTGGTTCTTCGCCCTCGCCGCCATGATCGGCCTGGTGCTGGGCGGCAGCCAGGCGCTGTCGCGCTCGCTCTTCTCGCACCTGGTGCCCGCGGGGAAGGAGGCCGAGTACTTCTCGGCGTACGAGATGAGCGACCGCGGCCTGAGCTGGGTGGGGCCGCTGGTGTTCGGTCTGACCTACCAGGTGACGGGCAGCTACCGGGACGCGATCATCTCGCTGGTGGCCTTCTTCGCACTGGGGTTCCTGCTGCTCGCGCGAGTGCCGGTGCGGCGCGCGGTGGAGGCGGCGGGCAATCCTGTACCGGAGCGGATCTGAGACCGGGTCCCACCCCTGCCCGGTCCGGATCCACGAACGAATTCCGAACGGATTTAGACGTTGCGGCGAAGGGCCGGTAGTGTACGCCTTTGGCCTGCCAGGCGGACCGTTACTGCGCGCTAAAGAAGTCTAGACGTTGGGTGACATCTGCTGCCAGATGTGACAAAACGGGCACTGGTGGGTACAACAAGGGGCGGTACGACGGGCGACGCACGACCCGGAGCGGGAATCTATACCGCCGACCGGACGTTGACCGGATGACGACGACAGCGACACCTGTCCTGTGGGCGACAAGCCCGGGAGGCACGATTCATGAGTGAGCGAGCTCTCCGCGGTACGCGCCTCGTGGTTACCAGCTACGAGACGGACCGCGGCATCGATCTGGCCCCGCGCCAGGCGGTGGAGTACGCATGCCAGAACGGACATCGATTTGAGATGCCGTTCTCGGTTGAGGCAGAGATTCCGCCGGAGTGGGAGTGCAAGGCGTGCGGCGCCATGGCACTCCTGGTGGACGGGGACGGGCCCGAAGAGAAGAAGGGCAAGCCTGCGCGAACGCACTGGGACATGCTCATGGAGCGACGCACCCGCGAGGAGCTGGAGGAAGTGCTGGCCGAACGGCTGGCGGTCCTGCGCTCCGGCGCCATGAACATTGCCGTGCATCCGCGGGACAGCCGCAAGTCCGCCTGACAGCCGGACGAACGCACAAGCCGAGGGGCCCCGCCACACCGTGTGTGGCGGGG
>NZ_MQUR01000150.1 GCF_001953875.1 Streptomyces amritsarensis | reverse complement strand
GGCCCCGCAGGAATCTCTCCTGCGGGGCCGGGCCTCTTTGTGTGCGATGCGCCGCTTGTGATCCCTTAAGTTGGTGAACGGCGGGGCACGACAGGACGGAAGAAACGGGTTGATGTCCGAGATGAATGAAGGCAGCCGTACGAAGCTCAACCGGACGCCCGAGTGGCTGGCACTCGGCAAGCACCGGGAGGAGTTCGGCCAGACGCATCTGCGGCAGCTGTTCGAGGAGAATCCCGGCCGCGGCGCCGGCTACACCCTGCGGGTCGGGGACCTGCACATCGACTACTCCAAGCACCTCGTCACCGACGAGACGCTCCAGCTGCTGCGCGAGCTGGCCGCGGCGACGGGCGTGGCCGAGCTGCGCGAGGCCATGTTCCGCGGCGAGAAGATCAACACGACCGAGGACCGGGCGGTCCTGCACACCGCGCTGCGCGCACCGGCCGACGCCGTCGTCGAGGTGGACGGCGAGAACGTCGTCCCCGGCGTGCACGCGGTCCTGGACAAGATGGCGGCCTTCTGCGAGCAGATCAGGTCGGGAGCCTGGACCGGCTACACCGGCAAGCGCATCAGGAACGTCGTCAACGTCGGCATCGGCGGCTCCGACCTGGGCCCGGCGATGGCCTACGAGGCCCTGCGCGCCTTCGCCGACCGCGGCCTGACCGTACGCTTCGTGTCCAACGTCGACGGCGCGGACCTGCACGAGGCCGTGCGCGACCTGGACCCCGCCGAGACGCTGTTCATCATCGCCTCCAAGACCTTCACCACCATCGAGACCATCACCAACGCCACCTCCGCGCGCGGCTGGCTGCTCGCGGGCCTGGGCGGCGACCAGGCCGCCGTGGCACGGCACTTCGTGGCGCTCTCGACCAACGCGGAGAAGGTCACCGAGTTCGGCATCGACCCGGCCAACATGTTCGAGTTCTGGGACTGGGTCGGCGGGCGCTACTCCTTCGACTCCGCCATCGGGCTCTCCCTCATGATCGCGATCGGCCCGGGCGCCTTCCGCGACCTGCTGGCCGGCTTCCACCTGATGGACCAGCACTTCCGCACGGCGCCCGCCGAGGAGAACGCCCCGCTCCTGATGGGCCTGTTGGGGATCTGGTACGGCGCCTTCTTCGATGCCCAGTCGCACGCCGTGCTCCCCTACAGCCACTACCTCTCGCGCTTCACCGCCTACTTGCAACAGCTGGACATGGAGTCCAACGGCAAGTCCGTGGACCGCGACGGCAATCCGGTGGACTGGCAGACCGGCCCGGTGGTCTGGGGCACCCCCGGCACCAACGGGCAGCACGCCTACTACCAGCTCATCCACCAGGGCACGAAGGTCATCCCCGCGGACTTCATCGGCTTCGCCAAGCCGGTGGCCGAGCTGGAGGCGGCCCCGGCGGCCCAGCACGACCTGCTGATGGCCAACTTCTTCGCACAGACCCAGGCCCTGGCCTTCGGCAAGACGGCCGACGAGGTCCGCGCGGAAGGTGCGCCGGAGTCGCTGGTCCCGCACAAGACCTTCCACGGCAACCACCCCACGACCACCATCCTGGCCACGGAGCTGACCCCGGGCGTGCTGGGCCAGCTGATCGCGCTGTACGAGCACAAGGTGTTCGTCCAGGGCGCCGTGTGGAACATCGACTCCTTCGACCAGTGGGGCGTCGAGCTCGGCAAGGTCCTCGCCAAGCGCGTCGAGCCCGCACTGACCGAAGGCGCGGACGTGCCCGGCCTGGACGCCTCGACGAAGGCCCTGGTCGACACCTACCGGAAGCTGCGCGGACGCGGCTGACACAAGCGCGAAGGGCCCGCTCCCCCCGGCAACGGGGAGAGCGGGCCCTTCGCGTCGGCTCCCGCCCGGCGAGCCGTCAGGCGGAGGCCGGAGGGTACATCCCCGACGGCAGCTTGGCCGCCGCCGCGCGGTCCAGGAGCCACAGGGTGCGCGAGCGCCCGTACGCCTCCGCGGCCGGCGCCTGTACGCCGCCGGCCCCGCCGAGGGCGATGGAGACCGCCCCGGCCTTGTCCTCGCCGGCCGCGAGCAGCCAGACCTCACGGGCCGCCCGGATGGCCGGGAGGGTCAGCGAGATCCGGGTGGGCGGGGGCTTGGGCGCGCCGTGCACGCCGACCACCGTGCGGTCGGTCTCCCGGGTCGCCGGGTGCTCGGGGAAGAGCGAGGCCACATGCGTGTCCGGGCCGACGCCCAGCATCAGCACGTCGAAGCGGGGGACCGGACCGTGGTCCTCCGGACCGGCCGCCCGCGCCAGTTCGGCCGCGTACGCGGCGGCCGCCGCGTCCACGTCGGCACCGTACGGGCCGTCCGAGGCCGGCATGGCGTGCACGCGGGCGGGATCGACCGGGACGGAGTCCAGGAGGGCCTCGCGGGCCTGGGTGTGGTTGCGCTCGGGGTCGTCGGCGGGCACGTACCGCTCGTCGCCCCACCACAGGTCGAGCCGGTGCCAGTCGACCGCGTCGCGGGCCGGGGCGGTGGCCAGCGCGGCAAGCAGGCCGTTGCCGTTGCGTCCGCCGGTGAGGACCACGGACGCGGTGCCGCGGGCCGCCTGGGCGTCCACGATCTTCGTGATGAGCCGGGCCGCGGTGGCCTGGGCCATCAGTTCCTTGTCCCGGTGGACGACGACCTGAGGAGTCGTCATACCCATGTGCTGCCGCCTTCGTGGGTTCTGGGGTGATGTGCGGTCGCCGCCGCGCGGAGCCCTTCCCCCACCCCGCCCCTTCGCCGTTTCCTGGGCCAGGGGCCGGGCGGGGAGGGCTCCGCGCAGCGGCATCCCGTTACTTGGCCGTCGCCTTCTTCGCCGGCTTGGCGGCCGGCTTGGCCGCCGGCTTCTCGGCCGGAGCCCCCTCCGCCGGAGCGTCGGCCTCGGGCTTCGGCGAAGCCGCCGCCAGCTGGGACACCCCGTACTTCAGGGACGCCTCGTAGGTGTTGTCCGGGTCCAGCCGGCGCAGCTCCTCCGCCAGGAGCTCGGCCGTGTCGCGGCGCTTGAGCGCCACGTTCCGGTCGGGCTGCCCCGGCATGCACAGCGTGGCCAGCCCGCCGTCCGCCCGGTTCAGGACGATGTCGCCGTCCTTGGTCGCCAGGCGTACGGCCGTCAGGCCCGGCCCCGCCGACAGCGTGCGGCGGACGGGGACCTGGAGCCGGTCCGCCAGCCACATGGCCAGCAGTTCACAGCTCGGGTTGTCGCCCTCGCCCTCCACGGTCGCCGAGACGACCGTCAGGGCCTGCTGGTCCAGTGCCGCCGCCAGCATGGAGCGCCACGGGGTGATCCGGGTCCACGACAGGTCCGTGTCCCCGGGCGCGTACGCCCCGGCCCGGGAGCCGAGCGTCCCGACCGGGTCCTCGCAGGAGTACGTGTCCGTGATGCGGCGCTGCCCGAGCGCACCCAGCGGATCGCCCGCCAGGTCCGTGGGAGCACCGTCCGGCCACCAGACGACCACAGGCGCATCCGGAAGGAGCAGCGGGAGAACCACCGACTGGGCGTGGTCGACCAGTTCGCCGTGAAGGCGCAGCACGACCGTCTCGCCACTGCCCGCGTCCGCCCCGACGCGGACTTCCGCGTCGAGCCGGGCGTCACGGCGGCTGCGGGGCGAGCGGCTGGCCCGCTTGATGACGACGACGATCCGCGAGGGGTGTTCGTGGGACGCGTCGTTCGCCGACTTGAGCGCGTCGTACGCGTTCTCCTCGTCGGTCACGATCACCAGCGTGAGGACCATGCCGACGGCAGGCGTGCCGATGTCCCGGCGTGCCTGCACCATCGCGGCGTTGATCTTGCTGGAGTTGGTCTCCGTGAGGTCGATCTTCATGGCCGGCGCCAGCTCCGTCCGTCTCGTGCGAGCATCTCGTCCGCCTCGACCGGCCCCCAGGTGCCCGCCGGGTACTGCGCGGGCTTGCCGTGCTTGTCCCAGTACTCCTCGATCGGGTCGAGGATGTTCCAGGACAGCTCGACCTCCTGGTGGCGCGGGAAGAGGTTCGCGTCGCCGAGGAGCACGTCGAGGATGAGCCGCTCGTACGCCTCGGGGCTCGACTCCGTGAAGGACTCCCCGTAGGCGAAGTCCATCGTGACGTCCCGGACCTCCATGGAGGTGCCGGGAACCTTCGACCCGAAGCGGACCGTCACGCCCTCGTCCGGCTGGACCCGGATGACCAGGGCGTTCTGCCCCAGCTCCTCGGTCGCGCCCGACTCGAACGGCAGGTACGGGGCCCGCTTGAAGACCACGGCGATCTCCGTCACCCGGCGGCCCAGGCGCTTGCCCGTCCGCAGGTAGAAGGGGACGCCCGCCCAGCGGCGGTTGTTGATCTCCAGGCGGATGGCCGCATAGGTGTCGGTCTTCGACTTGGGGTCGATGCCGTCCTCTTCGAGGTACCCGACGACCTTCTCGCCACCCTGCCACGCCGCCGCGTACTGGCCGCGCACGGTGTGCTTGCCCAGGTCCTCCGGCAGCTGCACCGCCGTCAGGACCTTGAGCTTCTCCGCCACCAGCGCCTTGGGGTGGAAGGAGCCCGGCTCCTCCATCGCGGTCAGCGCGAGCAGTTGGAGCAGGTGGTTCTGGATGACGTCGCGGGCCGCGCCGATGCCGTCGTAGTAGCCCGCCCGGCCGCCGATGCCGATGTCCTCGGCCATGGTGATCTGCACGTGGTCGACGTACGACCGGTTCCAGATCGGCTCGAACATCGTGTTGGCGAAGCGGAGCGCCAGGATGTTCTGGACGGTCTCCTTGCCGAGGTAGTGGTCGATCCGGAAGACCTCGTCACGCGGGAAGACCTCGTGGACGACCTTGTTGAGCTCCTCGGCGCTCTTCAGGTCGTGGCCGAAGGGCTTCTCGATGACGGCACGCCGCCACGAGCCCTCCTTCTGCGCCAGACCGTGGTCCTTGAGCTGCTGGACCACCTTGGGGAAGAACTTCGGGGGCACGGACAGGTAGAAGGCGAAGTTGCCGCCGGTGCCCTGCGCCTTGTCGAGCTCGTCGATCGTCGCCTTCAGCGTCTCGAAGGCGGCGTCGTCGTCGAAGTCGCCCTGGACGAAGCGGCAGCCCTGCACCAGCTGCTGCCAGACCTCCTCACGGAAGGGGGTGCGCGAGTGCTCCTTGACCGCCTCGTACACCTCCTGGGCGAAGTCCTCGTGCTCCCACTCCCTGCGGGCGAAGCCGATGAGGGAGAAGCCCGGCGGGAGCAGGCCGCGGTTGGCGAGGTCGTAGACGGCAGGCATCAGCTTCTTGCGCGACAGGTCACCCGTAACGCCGAAAATGACCAGGCCGGACGGCCCCGCGATGCGCGGGAGCCGCCGGTCCTGTGCGTCACGAAGCGGGTTCGCTCCGTTTACAGACAAAGTGGTCAGGCCTCCGTGGGGGCGAGGCGCTGCAGCTCCGCCTCGGTCGACTTCAGCAGGTCGTTCCAGGACGCCTCGAACTTCTCGACGCCCTCGTCTTCCAGCAGCTGAACGACATCGTCGTACGAGATGCCCAGCTTCGCGACCGCATCGAGCTCGGCACGGGCCTGCTCGTAGGTGCCGCGCACGGTGTCACCGGTGATCGAACCGTGGTCGGCGGTGGCCTCCAAGGTGGCCTCCGGCATGGTGTTCACCGTGTTCGGGGCGACCAGGTCGTCCACGTACAGGGTGTCCTTGTACGCCGGGTCCTTGACGCCCGTCGACGCCCACAGCGCACGCTGCTTGTTGGCTCCGGCGCGCTCCAGGGCGGTCCAGCGGTCCGAGGAGAAGACCTCCTCGTAGGCCTCGTAGGCCAGGCGGGCGTTGGCGAGAGCCGCCTTGCCCTTCAGGGCCTTCGCCTCGTCGGTGCCGACGGCGTCCAGGCGCTTGTCGATCTCGGTGTCCACGCGGGACACGAAGAAGGAGGCGACCGAGTGGATCAGGGAGAGGTCCAGGCCGGCGGCCTTGGCCTTCTCCAGACCCGCCACGTAGGCGTCCATGACCTCGCGGTAGCGCTCCAGCGAGAAGATCAGCGTGACGTTGACGCTGATGCCCTTGCCGATGACCTCGGTGATCGCCGGCAGGCCGGCCTTCGTCGCCGGGATCTTGATGAGCGTGTTCGGCCGGTCCACCAGCCAGGCGAGCTGCTTGGCCTCGGCGATCGTCGCCGCGGTGTCGTGGGCCAGACGGGGGTCGACCTCGATCGAGACGCGGCCGTCCTGGCCGTCGGTGCGGTCGTAGACGGGGCGCAGGATGTCGGCGGCGTCCCTGACGTCCGCCGTCGTGATCATGCGCAGCGCCTCGTCCACGGTGACCTTGCGGGTCGCGAGGTCGGTGAGCTGCTGCTCGTAGCCCTCGCCGCCGCTGATCGCCTTCTGGAAGATCGCCGGGTTGGTGGTGACACCGACCACGTGCGACTGGTCGATGAGCTCGGCCAGGTTGCCGGACGTGATGCGCTTGCGGGACAGGTCGTCCAGCCAGATCGCCACGCCTTCGTCGGAGAGGCGCTTGAGTGCGTCTGTCATGGGAATTGCATCTCCTACTGGTGTAGTACGGGCGTCAGCGCGCGGCGGCGGCGAGGGAGTCGCGGGCGGCGGCGGCAACGGCCTCCGGCGTGAACCCGAACTCGCGGAACAGCACCTTCGCGTCGGCCGAGGCACCGAAGTGCTCCAGCGACACGATCCGGCCCGCGTCACCGACGTAGCGGTGCCAGGTCAGGCCGATGCCCGCCTCGACCGCGACCCGGGCCTTGACGGAGGGCGGCAGGACGCTGTCCTTGTACGCCTGGTCCTGCTCCTCGAACCACTCGACGGACGGCATCGAGACGACGCGGGTGGGGATGCCGGCGGCCTGGAGCTGCTCGCGGGCCTCGACGGCCACGTGGACCTCGGAGCCGGTGGCGATGAGGACGACCTGGGCGTCGCCACCCTCGGCCTCGAAGCGCACGTACCCGCCCTTGACGGTGTTCTCGTCGGCCTCGTACGTCGGCACGCCCTGGCGGGTGAGGGCCAGGCCGTGCGGGGTGCCCTTGCCGAACACCTTGGTGTGGCGCTTCAGGATCTCGCGCCAGGCGATCGCGGTCTCGTTGGCGTCGGCCGGGCGGACGATCGTCAGGCCCGGGATGGCGCGCAGCGAGGCGAGGTGCTCGACCGGCTGGTGCGTCGGGCCGTCCTCGCCGAGGCCGATGGAGTCGTGCGTCCACACGTAGGTCACCGGCAGGTGCATCAGGGCGGACAGGCGCACGGCGTTGCGCATGTAGTCGGAGAACACCAGGAAGGTGCCGCCGTAGATACGGGTGTGGCCGTGCAGGGCGATGCCGTTCATGGCCGCGGCCATGGCGTGCTCGCGGATGCCGAAGTGGATGGTGCGGCCGTACGGGTCGGCCTCCGGCAGCGGGTTGCCCACCGGCAGGAACGAGGATTCCTTGTCGATGGTGGTGTTGTTGGAGCCGGCCAGGTCGGCCGAGCCGCCCCACAGCTCGGGGATGACCGCGCCGAGCGCCTGGAGGACCTTGCCGGAGGCGGCGCGGGTGGCGACGGCCTTGCCGGCCTCGAAGACGGGGAGCTCGTCCTCCCAGCCGGCGGGCAGCTCGTTGGCGTTGATGCGGTCGAAGTCGGCGGCGCGCTCGGGGTTGGCGGTGCGCCAGGCGGAGAAGTCCTTCTCCCAGGCGGCCTTGGCCTCGCGGCCCCGGTCCAGCGCCTTGCGGGTGTGGGCGATGACCTCGTCGGCGACCTCGAAGGTCTGCTCCGGGTCGAAGCCGAGCACGCGCTTGGTGGCCGCGACCTCGTCGTCGCCGAGCGCCGAGCCGTGGGCGGCCTCGGTGTTCTGGGCGTGCGGGGCGGGCCAGGCGATGATCGAGCGGGCCGCGATGAAGGACGGGCGGTCCGTGACGGCCTTGGCGGCCTGCAGCGCGGCGAACAGCGCCTTCGGGTCGAGGTCGCCGTTCTCCTGCTGCTCGACGCGCTGGACGTGCCAGCCGTACGCCTCGTAGCGCTTCAAGGTGTCCTCGGAGACGGCCGTCTCCGTGTCACCCTCGATGGAGATGTGGTTGTCGTCCCAGAGGAGGACGAGGTTGCCCAGCTTCTGGTGGCCGGCCAGGGCGGACGCCTCGTGGGAGATGCCCTCCTGGAGGCAGCCGTCGCCCGCGATCGCGTAGACCATGTGGTCGAACGGGGAGGTGCCCGGGGCGGCCTGCGGGTCGAAGAGGCCGCGCTCGTAGCGGGCGGCCATGGCCATGCCCACCGCGTTGGCGACACCCTGGCCGAGGGGGCCGGTGGTGGTCTCGACGCCGGCCGTGTGGCCGTACTCCGGGTGGCCGGGGGTCTTGGAGCCCCAGGTGCGGAAGGACTTCAGGTCGTCCAGTTCGAGCCCGAACCCGCCCAGGTACAGCTGGGTGTAGAGGGTCAGGGACGAGTGCCCCGCGGAGAGCACGAAACGGTCGCGGCCCACCCACTCGGGGTCCGCCGGGTCGTGCCGCATGACCTTCTGGAAGAGGGTGTACGCGGCGGGGGCGAGGCTCATCGCCGTCCCGGGGTGGCCGTTTCCGACCTTCTGGACCGCGTCAGCGGCCAGGATGCGGGCGGTGTCGACGGCCCGCTGGTCCAGTTCGGTCCACTCGAGCTCTGTGGTGGTCGGCTTGGTGCTCACCGTGGGTCAGGGCTCCTCTCCACATGTTCGTATCCCGGTGACGAACGGTGCACCGGCGATTCCGAGCCTACCCCCGCAACGGCGTGCAGCTATTCGAGTGCAGGCGGTCCGTCATCGCGCCGCCGACCGGCGTTCACCCGGCCACGGGGGCGCGGCGGGCGCGGTCCCCCGTATGTATGCACGGTCCGATCGGCCCAACACGAGGCGACCCCGGCGCGGGGCGACGGAAGCGCAACGTCTACAGTGGCGTGGTACGCGCAAGCCTTAACCGGGCCTTCATGTTGTGAACGGCCCGAGTCGGAGCTTGCTGGATTCTCTCTCAGGGGTGTGCGTGACGGCCGTCGAATCCCGTCCAGCGGGGGTGCTCGGGACGAGCCCCGGTCACCGGCCGTTCGGGACCCGCGTCATGGCTTTCGTGGCATTGACCAAGCCGCGGATCATCGAACTTCTGCTGATCACCACAGTGCCGGTCATGTTCCTCGCGGAGCAGGGCGTGCCGTCGCTGTGGCTGGTCCTGGTGACCTGCGTCGGCGGTTACCTGTCCGCGGGCGGCGCCAACGCGCTGAACATGTACATCGACCGCGACATCGACGCGCTGATGGACCGGACCTCCCAGCGCCCGCTGGTGACCGGCATGGTCAGCCCGCGGGAGTGCCTGGTCTTCGGCATCACGCTCGGCGTGGTCTCCACCCTGTTCTTCGGGCTGCTCGTCAACTGGCTGTCGGCCGCCCTGGCGCTCGGCGCGCTCCTCTTCTACGTGGTCGTCTACACGATGCTGTTGAAGCGGCGCACGACCCAGAACATCGTCTGGGGCGGCATCGCGGGCTGCATGCCGGTGCTCATCGGCTGGTCCGCGGTCCGCAACGAGGTCTCCTGGGCCGCCGTCATCCTCTTCCTCGTCATCTTCTTCTGGACGCCGCCGCACTACTGGCCGCTGTCGATGAAGGTGGCCGACGACTACGCGCGCGTCGGCGTGCCGATGCTCCCCGTCGTCGCCGGCAACAAGGTCGTGGCGCGCCAGATCGTCCTCTACAGCTGGGTCATGGTCGGCGTCTCGCTGCTGTTGACCCCGCTGGGCTACACCGGCTGGTTCTACACCTCGGTGGCGCTGCTGGCCGGCGGCTGGTGGCTGTGGGAGGCGCACGCGCTGCACGCGCGGGCCAAGGCCGGCGTGACGGGCGCGAAGCTCAAGGAGATGCGCCTGTTCCACTGGTCGATCACCTATGTGTCGCTGCTGTTCGTGGCGGTGGCCGTGGATCCCTTCCTCCGCTGATTACTCGCCGGTAGCATGGCTTCCATGGGAGACACCGCAGACACCTCGGCCGCCGCAGGCGCCGCGGACAAGAAGCAGGACCGTACCGCCGCGAAGCTGGCCAAGCAGATCGGCGCCTTCGCCAAGCAGCACGGCGGCGCCGAGGGCCAGCTCGCCCACATCGGCCAGGCCGGCACCCGCATCGTGCTCGTGGGCACGGACGGCGCCTGGGGCGACCTGGTGGCCCCGACCTTCGCGACGGCGCAGCTGGCCGCGGAGAAGGCCGGGCTCACCCTCCACGAGGAGTTCGACGGGGAGTTCGCCGCGCGCGTGCGGACCGGCCCGTACGAGTGGTCGCGGATGGCCGGCATCCAGCTCGGCGGATCCGGCAACCCGGCGGCCTGACCGCCCCGGCCCCTCCGGGGGACCGGCGTGCGGGCTCGGTCAACAGCCCGAGCAACACCTCACACCCCGCTCACCCGTTAGGACGTGTGGAAGCGCCTTCCCCACGTCCGCAACGGGATGCCCGGATGATCGAAACGCCGCCCCTGGTGGACCAGTACTGCCACGGAGTCCTCCGTACGGAGCTGGGCCTGGGCACCTTCGAGGCCCAGCTGATCCACTCGGCCGGCCCGCCCGCCGCGGGCACCACCTTCTTCGACACCCAGACCGGTTTCGCGGTCCGCCGCTGGTGCCCGCCGCTGCTGGGGCTGGAGCCGCACGCCGCCCCCGCCCGCTATCTGGCCCGGCGCCGCGAGCTGGGCCCCGCCGAGTCCGCGCGCCGGCTGCTGCGGGGCTCCGACGTCGCCGCCTATCTGGTCGACACCGGCCCGATCGGGGACCTCACCTCGCCCAAGGAGCTGGCGCTCGCCGCCGACGCCGAGGCCTTCGAGACGGTCCGGCTGGAGTTACTGGCCGAGCAGGCCGCCGACACCTCCGGGACGGTGGCCGCCTTCCTGGCCAACCTCGCCGAGGCCGTCCACCACGCCGCCGCGGGCGCCGCCGCCTTCGCCTGCGCCACACCCTTCGCCTGCGCCGCCGGCCCGGGCCGCGCGGACGGCACGGGCCTCGATCTCGATCCCGATCCGCCCGGCCCGGGCGAGGTGCGCGGGGCGGCCGGACGCTGGCTGGCCGGGCGGCCGCGCGGGGGAGCCGTACGGGACCCCGTCCTCCTGCGGCACCTGCTCTGGAGCGCGGTGGCCTCCGGGCTGCCGCTCCAGCTGCACACGGGTACGGGGGATCCCGCGGCGCTGACCGGGTTCGTGCGGGCCACCGAGGGGCTCGGCACGCGGCTGGTACTGCTCGGCGGCTATCCGTACCACCGGCACGCGGCGCGGCTCGCGGAGGCCTTCCCGCACGTCTACGCCGACGCCGGCGCGGGCCTCGGGCGGACCGGGGCGCGGGCCTCGGCGGTCCTGGCCGAGCTGCTCGAACTGGCGCCGTTCGGGAAGCTGCTGTTCTCCAGCGGGGGAGGGCGGCTGCCCGAACTGCACGCGGTGGGCGCCCTGGTGTTCCGGGAGGCGCTGGCCCGGGTGCTGGGCGGCTGGGTCGCCGAGGGGTCCTGGTCCTGGCGGGACGCGGACCGGGTGGCGGCCATGGTCGCGGCGGGCAACGCCCGCCGCGTCTACCGGCTGGACCGGCCGTGA
>NZ_MQUR01000179.1 GCF_001953875.1 Streptomyces amritsarensis | reverse complement strand
GAACGCAGAAAAGCCCCGCACCAGAAGGTGCGGGGCTTTCCCA
Source organism: Streptomyces amritsarensis (assembly GCF_001953875.1). Taxonomy (GTDB): domain Bacteria; phylum Actinomycetota; class Actinomycetes; order Streptomycetales; family Streptomycetaceae; genus Streptomyces; species Streptomyces amritsarensis. The sequence continues at coordinate 5,426 of NZ_MQUR01000179.1, read as the reverse complement.
CAATGATTGTTCGGCGGCGTCCTACTCTCCCACAGGGTCCCCCCTGCAGTACCATCGGCGCTGAAAGGCTTAGCTTCCGGGTTCGGAATGTAACCGGGCGTTTCCCTAACGCTATGACCACCGAAACACTATGAAATTCGAACGCTGGCATATACACAGCTGTTCGTTATTTCAGAACTAACACAGTGGACGCGAGCAACTGAGGACAAGCCCTCGGCCTATTAGTACCAGTCAGCTTCACCCGTTACCGGGCTTCCACATCTGGCCTATCAACCCAGTCGTCTACTGGGAGCCTTACCCTCTCAAGGAGGTGGGAATACTCATCTTGAAGCAGGCTTCCCGCTTAGATGCTTTCAGCGGTTATCCCTCCCGAACGTAGCCAACCAGCCATGCCCTTGGCAGGACAACTGGCACACCAGAGGTTCGTCCGTCCCGGTCCTCTCGTACTAGGGACAGCCCTTCTCAATATTCCTACGCGCACAGCGGATAGGGACCGAACTGTCTCACGACGTTCTAAACCCAGCTCGCGTACCGCTTTAATGGGCGAACAGCCCAACCCTTGGGACCGACTCCAGCCCCAGGATGCGACGAGCCGACATCGAGGTGCCAAACCATCCCGTCGATATGGACTCTTGGGGAAGATCAGCCTGTTATCCCCGGGGTACCTTTTATCCGTTGAGCGACGGCGCTTCCACAAGCCACCGCCGGATCACTAGTCCCGACTTTCGTCCCTGCTCGACCCGTCGGTCTCACAGTCAAGCTCCCTTGTGCACTTACACTCAACACCTGATTGCCAACCAGGCTGAGGGAACCTTTGGGCGCCTCCGTTACCCTTTGGGAGGCAACCGCCCCAGTTAAACTACCCATCAGACACTGTCCCTGATCCGGATCACGGACCGAGGTTAGACATCCAGCACGACCAGAGTGGTATTTCAACGGCGACTCCACACCAACTGGCGTTGATGCTTCAAAGTCTCCCACCTATCCTACACAAGCCGAACCGAACACCAATATCAAACTGTAGTAAAGGTCCCGGGGTCTTTCCGTCCTGCTGCGCGAAACGAGCATCTTTACTCGTAGTGCAATTTCACCGGGCCTATGGTTGAGACAGTCGAGAAGTCGTTACGCCATTCGTGCAGGTCGGAACTTACCCGACAAGGAATTTCGCTACCTTAGGATGGTTATAGTTACCACCGCCGTTTACTGGCGCTTAAGTTCTCAGCTTCGCAACCCCGAAAGGTCACTAACCGGTCCCCTTAACGTTCCAGCACCGGGCAGGCGTCAGTCCGTATACATCGCCTTACGGCTTCGCACGGACCTGTGTTTTTAGTAAACAGTCGCTTCTCGCTGGTCTCTGCGGCCACCCCCAGCTCACGGAGCAAGTCCGATCACCAGTGATGGCCCCCCTTCTCCCGAAGTTACGGGGGCATTTTGCCGAGTTCCTTAACCATAGTTCACCCGAACGCCTCGGTATTCTCTACCTGACCACCTGAGTCGGTTTAGGGTACGGGCCGCCATGAAACTCGCTAGAGGCTTTTCTCGACAGCATAGGATCATCCACTTCACCACAATCGGCTCGGCATCAGGTCTCAGCCTTATATGAGGGACGGATTTGCCTACCCCTCGGCCTACACCCTTACCCCGGGACAACCACCGCCCGGGCTGGACTACCTTCCTGCGTCACCCCATCGCTTACCTACTACAAGTCTGGTTCGTCGGCTCCACCACTTTCCTTTCCCCGAAGGGTCCGGAACGGCTTCACGGACTTAGCATCGCCTGATTCGATATTGGGCGTTTCAAAGCGGGTACCGGAATATCAACCGGTTGTCCATCGACTACGCCTGTCGGCCTCGCCTTAGGTCCCGACTTACCCTGGGCAGATCAGCTTGACCCAGGAACCCTTAGTCAATCGGCGCACACGTTTCTCACGTGTGTATCGCTACTCATGCCTGCATTCTCACTCGTGAACCGTCCACAACTAGCTTCCGCTGCTGCTTCACCCGGCACACGACGCTCCCCTACCCATCACAGCCTCCGTTGGGAGTATTGCTGCAATGACACGACTTCGGCGGTACGCTTGAGCCCCGCTACATTGTCGGCGCGGAATCACTTGACCAGTGAGCTATTACGCACTCTTTCAAGGGTGGCTGCTTCTAAGCCAACCTCCTGGTTGTCTCTGCGACTCCACATCCTTTCCCACTTAGCGTACGCTTAGGGGCCTTAGTCGATGCTCTGGGCTGTTTCCCTCTCGACCATGGAGCTTATCCCCCACAGTCTCACTGCCGTGCTCTCACTTACCGGCATTCGGAGTTTGGCTAAGGTCAGTAACCCGGTAGGGCCCATCGCCTATCCAGTGCTCTACCTCCGGCAAGAAACACACGACGCTGCACCTAAATGCATTTCGGGGAGAACCAGCTATCACGGAGTTTGATTGGCCTTTCACCCCTAACCACAGGTCATCCCCCAGGTTTTCAACCCTGGTGGGTTCGGTCCTCCACGAAGTCTTACCTCCGCTTCAACCTGCCCATGGCTAGATCACTCCGCTTCGGGTCTAGAGCGTGCAACTCAATCGCCCTGTTCGGACTCGCTTTCGCTACGGCTTCCCCACACGGGTTAACCTCGCTACACACCGCTAACTCGCAGGCTCATTCTTCAAAAGGCACGCAGTCACGAGATACAGCAAGCTGCATCCGACGCTCCCACGGCTTGTAGGCACACGGTTTCAGGTACTATTTCACTCCGCTCCCGCGGTACTTTTCACCATTCCCTCACGGTACTATCCGCTATCGGTCACCAGGGAATATTTAGGCTTAGCGGGTGGTCCCGCCAGATTCACACGGGATTTCTCGGGCCCCGTGCTACTTGGGAGATGAGCAAGCAAGCCGCTGATGTTTCGTCTACGGGGGTCTTACCCTCTACGCCGGACCTTTCGCATGTCCTTCGACTACATCAACGGTTTCTGACTCGCCTCACAGCCGGCAGACCGTGAAAGCTCATTCCCACAACCCCGCATGCGCAACCCCTGCCGGGTATCACACGCATACGGTTTGGCCTCATCCGGTTTCGCTCGCCACTACTCCCGGAATCACGGTTGTTTTCTCTTCCTGAGGGTACTGAGATGTTTCACTTCCCCTCGTTCCCTCCACACTGCCTATGTGTTCAGCAGTGGGTGACAGCCCATGACGACTGCCGGGTTTCCCCATTCGGACACCCCCGGATCAAAGCTCAGTTGGCAGCTCCCCGGGGCCTATCGCGGCCTCTCACGTCCTTCATCGGTTCCTGGTGCCAAGGCATCCACCGTGCGCCCTTAAAAACTTGGCCACAGATGCTCGCGTCCACTGTGTAGTTCTCAAACAACGACCAGCCACCCATCACCCCACCAGACAAGCTGGCGAGTTCACTGGGGCCGGCACTGAAGACATGACCATACGGCCGTACCTTCAGGACCCAACAACGTGCCAAGCACGATCCCGTCGACTCTCACTGTGTTCCACGCCGAAGCAGTACTTACAGGAGGTGTCAGAAACCGTGCCAACTAATCAACGTTCCACCCATGAGCTGACCGTGCAGAACATTTGTCTGCAATCGGTACTGTGCTCCTTAGAAAGGAGGTGATCCAGCCGCACCTTCCGGTACGGCTACCTTGTTACGACTTCGTCCCAATCGCCAGTCCCACCTTCGACAGCTCCCTCCACAAGGGTTGGGCCACCGGCTTCGGGTGTTACCGACTTTCGTGACGTGACGGGCGGTGTGTACAAGGCCCGGGAACGTATTCACCGCAGCAATGCTGATCTGCGATTACTAGCGACTCCGACTTCATGGGGTCGAGTTGCAGACCCCAATCCGAACTGAGACCGGCTTTTTGAGATTCGCTCCACCTCACGGTATCGCAGCTCATTGTACCGGCCATTGTAGCACGTGTGCAGCCCAAGACATAAGGGGCATGATGACTTGACGTCGTCCCCACCTTCCTCCGAGTTGACCCCGGCGGTCTCCTGTGAGTCCCCATCACCCCGAAGGGCATGCTGGCAACACAGGACAAGGGTTGCGCTCGTTGCGGGACTTAACCCAACATCTCACGACACGAGCTGACGACAGCCATGCACCACCTGTATACCGACCACAAGGGGGGCACTATCTCTAATGCTTTCCGGTATATGTCAAGCCTTGGTAAGGTTCTTCGCGTTGCGTCGAATTAAGCCACATGCTCCGCCGCTTGTGCGGGCCCCCGTCAATTCCTTTGAGTTTTAGCCTTGCGGCCGTACTCCCCAGGCGGGGAACTTAATGCGTTAGCTGCGGCACCGACGACGTGGAATGTCGCCAACACCTAGTTCCCAACGTTTACGGCGTGGACTACCAGGGTATCTAATCCTGTTCGCTCCCCACGCTTTCGCTCCTCAGCGTCAGTAATGGCCCAGAGATCCGCCTTCGCCACCGGTGTTCCTCCTGATATCTGCGCATTTCACCGCTACACCAGGAATTCCGATCTCCCCTACCACACTCTAGCTAGCCCGTATCGAATGCAGACCCGAGGTTAAGCCTCGGGCTTTCACATCCGACGTGACAAGCCGCCTACGAGCTCTTTACGCCCAATAATTCCGGACAACGCTTGCGCCCTACGTATTACCGCGGCTGCTGGCACGTAGTTAGCCGGCGCTTCTTCTGCAGGTACCGTCACTTTCGCTTCTTCCCTGCTGAAAGAGGTTTACAACCCGAAGGCCGTCATCCCTCACGCGGCGTCGCTGCATCAGGCTTTCGCCCATTGTGCAATATTCCCCACTGCTGCCTCCCGTAGGAGTCTGGGCCGTGTCTCAGTCCCAGTGTGGCCGGTCGCCCTCTCAGGCCGGCTACCCGTCGTCGCCTTGGTAGGCCATTACCCCACCAACAAGCTGATAGGCCGCGGGCTCATCCTTCACCGCCGGAGCTTTCCACCGCAGAAGATGCCTTCCGCAGTCGTATCCGGTATTAGACCCCGTTTCCAGGGCTTGTCCCAGAGTGAAGGGCAGATTGCCCACGTGTTACTCACCCGTTCGCCACTAATCCACCCCGAAGGGCTTCATCGTTCGACTTGCATGTGTTAAGCACGCCGCCAGCGTTCGTCCTGAGCCAGGATCAAACTCTCCATGAATGTTTACCCGTGATCGGGTGCACACGCACGAAAGAGCGGGCGCATCATGTCGGAATAAGACCGACGCGCCACAACGTCCTCGCTGTGTATGTTGCCTGCCAGTGCCCGAAGGCCCGACAGGTCTTTTTCAAAGGAACCTCATCCACCGAAGTGGACGGGGTATCAACTTCTGGCGTTGATTTTTGGCACGCTGTTGAGTTCTCAAGGAACGGACGCTTCCTTCGTACTCACCCTCTCGGGCTTTCCTCCGGGCTTTCGTTCTGCTGTCTTGCGTTTCCGACTCTATCAGACTCTTTCG
>NZ_MQUR01000174.1 GCF_001953875.1 Streptomyces amritsarensis | reverse complement strand
GCCCCGGCCGGACCCCACCCGCGGGTCCGGCCGGGGTCCGGCCGGGCCGTGCCTTCGCTGGTGGGGGAGGGGCTACGACCGGCGGCGGACCGTGTAGGCGGTGCCGGCCGGGCGGGGGGTTTCGCCCAGGTAGTCGTGCCCCCGCATCGCGCACCACGCCGGGATGTCCAGCCGGGCCACCTCGTCGTCCGACAGGACGGTCACCGTGCCGCCCACCGGGACCCGGGCGATGGCCCGGGCCAGCTCGATCACCGGCTGCGGGCACCGCAGCCCGAGCGTGTCGAGCTCCAGGGCGTCCGCCTCCGGCGCCTCCGCGGGCGGCTCCGAGACCCCGAGCCGCTCCCGTACGCCCGCCACCGCACCCGGCAGCACCTCCAGGAACGCGTTGACCTCCGCCGCCGGGGTCCCCGGCGGCAGGGACACCCGTACGTTCCCCTCGGACAGCACGCCCATCGCCCGCAGCACATGACTGGGGGTCAGTGTGGAGCTCGTGCAGGAGGAGCCCGAGGACACCGAGAAGCCCGCCCGGTCCAGCTCGTGCAGCAGCGCCTCCCCGTCGACGTACAGGCAGGAGAACGTGACCAGGTGCGGCAGCCGCCGGTCCGCGTGGCCGACCACCTCGACGTCCGGGACCAGCCGCACGACCCGGCGCCGGATGCGGTCCACCAGGACCCGCAGCCGGGCGGCCTCCGCGTCCGCCTCCGCCCGCACGGCCCGCAGCGAGGCGGCCGCCGCCACGATCGCGGGAAGGTTCGCGAAGCCGGGGGAGCGGCCCGACTCCCTTTCGTCCGCGGGGCCTTGGGGTGAGAACCGCACCCCCTTGCGGACCGCCAGCAGGCCCACCCCGGGCGGGCCGCCCCATTTGTGCGCACTCGCGGCCAGGACGGACCAGGCGCCCCCGACGGGCCCCCAGCCCAGCGACTGCGCGGCGTCCACCAGCAGGGGCACCCCGGCCGCCCCGCAGACCTCGGCCACCTCGGCCACCGGCTGGACCGTGCCCACCTCGTGGTTGGCCGACTGCAGGCAGGCCAGGGCGGTCGCCGGGAGCAGCGCCTCCTCGTACCCGGCGGCGGACACGGCACCCCACCGGTCCACCGGGACCTCGGCGACGCTCCCGCCGCGCGCCTCGTGCGCCGCGGCCGCATGCAGTACAGAACTGTGTTCGACCGCCGATACGACCAGATGGCCGCCGACGCGTCGCCGCCCGGCGAGGACGCCCGCGATGCCCGTGTGAACCGCGTGCGTCCCCGAAGGAGTGAACACGAGCTCGTCGGGGCGGCATCCCACCGCCTCCGCGGCGGCCTCCCGCGCCGCGTCCAGGAGCAGTCGTGCGCGCCTGCCCTCCCGGTAGAGCCGGGCCGGGTCGGCCCAGCCCTCGTCCAGGGAGGCCTGCAACGCCTGCCGGGCCACGGGGTGCAGGGGAGCGGCGGACGCGCTGTCGAAGTACGGCATCCGGCCACGCTAGCGCCGGCCCCGGGTGTTCGAGGTCAGGGGGCGTCAGAAGGGCCCCGGAGACCGCCATTCAGGGCCATTCGCACCGTCCCCCGTACGGCGGATCCATCCCTTCGGGGGCAGTAGCGGCGCGTTGGGCACCCTCCCCGCGCGACCCCAAATAGCGTCCAGTAGGGTTTGGTCCGCATAAACATCCAAACCCCTGCCTGCGTCAGGGCCGGCGACCGACCCGAACACGGCCGCGGCCGGCCGCGCGGGCCGAGACTCTCGGGAAGGCGCTACGTGAGTCCCTACGGCTCCGACCGCTCGCCGCGGCGCCCGATGCGGCGGAAGCTGCTGCAGGCGCTGACTGCGGGCGTGGTCCTGGCGACCGCCACTGGTTGCTCGTATACATGGAAAGACTTCCCCCGCCTCGGAATGCCGACTCCGGTAACCGAGGAGGCGCCGCGCATCCTCTCCCTGTGGCAGGGATCCTGGGCCGCCGCGCTGATCACGGGCATCCTGGTGTGGGGCCTGATCATCTGGAGCGTCATCTTCCACCGGCGCAGCCGGACGAAGGTGGAGGTCCCCCCGCAGACCCGGTACAACATGCCCATCGAGGCGCTGTACACGGTCGTCCCGCTCATCATCGTCTCGGTGCTCTTCTACTTCACCGCGCGTGACGAGTCGAAGCTTCTCGCCCTCACCCCGAAGCCGCCGCACACGATCAACGTGATCGGCTTCCAGTGGAGCTGGGGCTTCAACTACATCGAGAACGTCGACGGCGACGCGGCGACCCCGAAGGCCGGTGCGGTTCCCAAGGAGCTCGCCTCCATCCCGGACCGCTTCACCAAGGACTTCCCGGCGGGCGCCGAGGGCGTCTACGAGAAGGGCGTCCCGAGCGACCGCAACCCGCAGACGGGCAACCCGGGTCCGACCCTGGTCCTCCCCAAGGGTGAGAAGGTCCGCTTCATCCTGTCGTCGAACGACGTCATCCACTCCTTCTGGGTGGTCCCCTTCCTGTTCAAGCAGGACGTCATCCCGGGCCACACCAACGTCTTCGAGGTCGTCCCGAGCCAAGAGGGCACCTTCATGGGCAAGTGCGCCGAGCTCTGCGGCGTCGACCACTCCCGGATGCTCTTCAACGTCAAGGTGGTCTCGCCCGAGAAGTACCAGGAGTACCTGAAGGGCCTGGCGGAGAAGGGTCAGACCGGCTTCCTCCCCGCCGGCATCCAGCAGACCGACCCGGCCCGGAATGCGGAAGTGAACAAACTGTGAGCATCCTCAACGAATCCCAGGGTGCCGCCGCAGCTGACTCGTACGAGAACGAGCTGCCGGTGCGGCGCAAGCAGCCGGGCAACGTGGTCGTGAAGTGGCTCACCACCACCGACCACAAGACCATCGGCACGATGTACCTGGTCACCTCGTTCGTGTTCTTCATCATCGGCGGTCTGCTGGCGCTCTTCATGCGCGCCGAGCTGGCCCGTCCGGGCACGCAGATCATGTCGAACGAGCAGTTCAACCAGGCGTTCACCATGCATGGCACGATCATGCTGCTGATGTTCGCCACCCCGCTGTTCGCGGGCTTCGCCAACTGGATCATGCCGCTCCAGATCGGTGCGCCCGACGTGGCGTTCCCGCGGCTGAACATGTTCGCGTACTGGCTGTACCTCTTCGGCTCGACCATCGCGGTGGCCGGCTTCGTGACCCCGAACGGCGCCGCCGACTTCGGCTGGTTCGCCTACTCCCCGCTGTCGGACGCGGTTCGCTCGCCCGGCATCGGCGCGGACATGTGGATCATGGGTCTGGCCTTCTCCGGCTTCGGTACGATCCTCGGCTCGGTCAACTTCATCACCACGATCATCTGCATGCGCGCCCCGGGCATGACGATGTTCCGCATGCCGATCTTCACCTGGAACGTGCTGCTGACCGGTGTCCTGGTCCTGCTCGCCTTCCCGGTCCTGGCCGCCGCGCTCTTCGCGCTGGAGTCCGACCGCAAGTTCGGCTCGCACATCTTCGACAGCGCCAACGGCGGCGCCCTGCTCTGGCAGCACCTCTTCTGGTTCTTCGGACACCCAGAGGTGTACATCATCGCGCTGCCGTTCTTCGGAATCGTCTCCGAGATCATCCCGGTCTTCTCGCGCAAGCCGATGTTCGGTTACATCGGCCTGATCGCCGCGACGATCGCGATCGCCGGCCTCTCGGTGACCGTGTGGGCCCACCACATGTACGTCACCGGCGGTGTGCTGCTGCCGTTCTTCTCCTTCATGACCTTCCTGATCGCGGTACCGACCGGTGTGAAGTTCTTCAACTGGATCGGCACCATGTGGAAGGGCTCACTGTCCTTCGAGACCCCGATGCTCTGGACGATCGGCTTCCTGGTCACCTTCACCTTCGGTGGTCTGACCGGCGTCATCCTGGCCTCGCCCCCGATGGACTTCCACGTCTCCGACTCGTACTTCGTCGTCGCGCACTTCCACTACGTCGTCTTCGGCACCGTGGTGTTCGCGATGTTCGCCGGCTTCCACTTCTGGTGGCCGAAGTTCACGGGCAAGATGCTGGACGAGCGGCTCGGCAAGATCACCTTCTGGACGCTGTTCATCGGCTTCCACGGCACCTTCCTGGTGCAGCACTGGCTGGGCGCCGAGGGCATGCCGCGCCGTTACGCGGACTACCTCGCGGCCGACGGCTTCACCACGCTGAACACGATCTCCACGATCAGCTCCTTCGTGCTCGGCCTGTCGATGCTGCCGTTCATCTACAACGTGTGGAAGACGGCCAAGTACGGCAAGAAGATCGAGGTCGACGACCCGTGGGGCTACGGCCGTTCGCTCGAGTGGGCCACGTCCTGCCCGCCGCCGCGGCACAACTTCCTCACGCTGCCGCGCATCCGTAGCGAGTCGCCCGCCTTCGACCTCCACCACCCGGAGATCGCGGCGCTCGACCACCTCGAGGACCACGGCGCCAAGGCGGCCGTCACCGGTGGCAAGGAGGCCGGCAAGTGAAGATCCAGGGCAAGATGTTCCTCTGGCTCTCCTTCTTCATCCTGATCATGGCCGTCGTGTACGGCGTGTGGTCGAAGGAGCCCGTCGGAACCACCGCGCTCTTCCTGGCCTTCGGCCTGAGCGTCATGATCGGCTACTACCTGGCCTTCACGGCCAAGCGCGTCGACGAGATGGCCCAGGACAACCTGGAGGCCGACGTCGCCGACGAGGCCGGCGAGCTGGGGTTCTTCTCCCCGCACAGCTGGCAGCCGCTCTCCCTCGGCATCGGTGGCGCGCTCGCCTTCATGGGCGTCATCTTCGGCTGGTGGCTCATGTACTTCTCGGCCCCGATCATCCTGATCGGCCTGTGGGGCTGGGTGTACGAGTACTACCGCGGTGAGAACGCGAACCAGTAGTCGAACAGCATCACCCGCGCGGCCCGGCCGCGCACCACGTGGGGCCCGGACACCTCTTCGGAGGAGTCCGGGCCCCTCGTTTGCAGTCACCCCGCGCGCCGTAATTGTCATATCTTCATAGCGTTGGCCCCATGAAGCACTCACCGCGTCTTTGGACGGTACTCAGCTGCTCCCTGCTGGTCGCGTCCCTCGGGGCCGGCGCCACCGCATGCGGGTCCGGCGACAACCCGCTGTCAGCCCGCCCGGTCGACGCGGGCGAGCAGGTCGCCTTCAACCAGACCGCCGGCAGCCGCCCCGTCGACCCCAACCGGCCCCTGGAGATCACGGCCAAGGCCAAGGGCAGCCGGATCACGGACGTCACGGCCGTGGACACCCACGGCCGCCGCCTGGCGGGCGAACTCAGCGCCAAGGGGGACCGCTGGCACAGCACCGTCCCCATGGCCGCAGGCGTCCGCTACACCGTCACCGTGAGCACGGAGGACGAGAGGGGCACCCCGGGCCAGCGCACGATGGCCTTCGACACCACCCCGTCCAAGGGCGTCCTGAAGGTCGAGTTCGGCCCCGAGGAGGGCAAGTACGGCGTCGGCCAGCCCCTCACCGCCGAGCTCAACGAGCCCGTCAAGGACAAGGCCGCCCGCGCCGTCGTCGAACGCGGCCTGATCGTCGACGCCCCGCCCGGGGTCGAAGGCGCCTGGCACTGGGTCGACGACAAGAACCTGCACTACCGCCCGAAGGACTACTGGCCCGCCAACACCACCGTCTCCGTACGGAGCAACCTGGAGGGCATCAAGATCACCGACGACCTCCACGGAGCCGCCGCCAAGCCGCTGAAGCTGGAGATCGGCGACCGCGTCGAGGTCACCACAGACGCCGCCGCCCACTGGCTGACGTTCAAGCGCAACGGAGAAGTGATCAATTCCATCCCGGTCACCACCGGCAAGCCCGGGTTCTCCACCCGCAACGGCATCAAGGTGGTGCTGGGGAAGCAGTACTACGTACAGATGCGCGGGGACACCGTCGGCATCGGCGGCAGCGAGTACTACAACCTGCCCGTCTACTACGCCACCCGCGTCACCTGGAGTGGTGAATACGTCCACGCCGCACCGTGGTCCATCGGCTCCCACGGCTACGCCAACGTCAGCCACGGCTGCACCGGCATGAGCACGGGCAACGCCGCATGGTTCTACGAGAACATCACCGAGGGCGACATCGTCCAGGTCATCAACAGCATCGGCGACGACATGGACATCTTCGGCAACGGGTTCGGGGACTGGAACATGGACTGGAAGGACTGGCGCGAGGGCAGCGCCCTCCTCAAGGGCACCCAGGAAGGCCGCAGCCACATCGACCAGGCCCGCCTCAGGCCGACGGTCTGAGCAGGCGGCGGGCCCCCGGACCCTGTCCGGGGGCCCCGCCGGTGTCAGGCCGCCG
>NZ_MQUR01000124.1 GCF_001953875.1 Streptomyces amritsarensis | reverse complement strand
TTCAACGAAGCCGTCCAATACCTCCACACCCACAACGTCACCACGTTCCTGGAACTCGGTCCGGACGGCGTCCTCACCGCCATGACCCGGGCGATCCCGGCCCCCGGGGAGTCGGAGACCGGGCGGGAGGTCACCGCGCTGCCGCTGCTGCGCAAGGGCCGTCCCGAGGGCGCGACCCTCGCGGCGGCGCTCGCGCAGGCCCATGTGAGGGGCCGGGACGTGCGGTGGGAGGGGTTCCTGCCCGGCGGCCGGGCCGTCGCCCTGCCCACATACCCGTACCAGCGCGACAGCTACTGGCTGAGCGCTCCGGCGGCCCCTGTGGCGCCGGGGCCGGCCGGCGGGCATCCGCTGCTGGACGGGGTCGTGGAACTCGCCGCGGGCCAGGGCTGGTTGTTCACGGGCACCCTGGACGCCGAGGCGCACCCGTGGCTGGCGGAGCACACCATCCTGGGCCGGACGCTGCTGCCCGGTGCGGCCGTCGCCGAGCTCGCCCTGTACGCGGCCGGACGGGCGGGGGCGGCGGAGGTCGCCGAGCTCACCCTCGAACACCCGCTGCCGCTCGACGGACGTGTCGCCCTCCAGCTCATGGTGGGTGCGGCCGCCGACGACGGCACGCGGCCCCTGGCCCTGCACTCCCGGCCGGAGGGAGCCCCGGACGGTGCCTGGGTGCGGCACGCCTGCGGCCTGCTGGCCGAGGACGTTCCCGCGGCGACCGGCGAGGACCCCGACCTCACCGCCTGGCCGCCCCCGGGTGCCGGCGAGATTGCCGTCGACGGCCTCTACGCCCGGCTCGCCGAGCGCGGGTACGCGTACGGTCCCGCCTTCCAGGGGCTGCGCAGGGCCTGGCAGCACGGCGCCGACGTCTACGCCGAGATCGTCCTCCCCGACACCGCCGACACCGGCGGCTTCGCCCTCCACCCCGCCGCGCTCGACGCCGCCCTGCACACGGCCCTGGTCGGGACCGGTGCCGGGGACCGGCTGGTGGTGCCCTTCGCGTGGAGCGCGCTGGCCCTGCGGGCCTCCGGGCCGGCACGGCTGCGGGTCCGCCTGCGGCGGGGGCCGGACGACGTCCACTCGCTGCTGATCGCGGACGGGGACGGCGTACCGGTGTTCACGGCTGGCAGCCTCGCAGTACGCGAGCTGCGGGCGGACCCGGCGGCCACCGCCGGACCCGTCCACGGAGCCGGGCTGTTCGACCTCCGCTGGTCCCCGCTGCGGACGCAGACGTCCCTGCCGGCCGGTCCGTGGGCCGTCCTCGGCGACGGGGGTGCCCTCGGTGACGGCGGAGCCTGCGCCGATGCCGTCCGCGCCGCCGGGGTGGCCGTGCGGGCCTACCCGGGGCTGGAGGCGCTGCGGGCCGCGGTCGACGGCGGGGCCCCGGTGCCGACCGTGGTCCTGGCCGCCGCACCGGCCGGCCCGCCCGTGCCGGACGCCGACGGCCGGGCCGTGACCGCGGTCCTCGAACTGGCCCAGGGCTGGCTGTCGGACGAGCGGTTCGCGGACTCCCGGCTCGCCGTCCTGACCCGGGGGGCGGTCGCCGTCGCCGACGCCGAACACCCCGATCCCGCCCTGGCGGCGGTGTGGGGCCTGATCCGCTCGGCGCAGTCCGAACAGCCCGGCCGGTTCACCCTGGTCGACACCGACGGGCGGCCCGAGTCCGTACGCGCCCTCCCCCGGGCCCTGGCGTCGGCGCAGCCGCAGCTCGCGCTGCGGGCCGGACGGCTGTCCGCGCCGGCCCTGCGCGGGCACCGGCCCACCGGACCCGCCGGGGACACCCCGGCGGTCTTCGGAGCGGACAGCCACGTCCTGGTCACCGGCGGCCTGGGCACCCTGGGCCGGCTGCTGGCCCGGCACCTGGTCAAGCAGCACGGCGTGGGCCGGCTGCTGCTGACCGGGCGGCGCGGCGCCGCGACCCCGGGCGCGGAGGAGTTCGCGGCGGAACTGGTCTCCCTGGGCGCCGAGGTGAGCGTCGTCTCCTGCGACACCGGTGACCGCACGGCGCTGGCGGCCCTGCTGGCCGCCGTACCCGCGGACCGGCCGCTGACCGCGGTCGTGCACGCGGCGGGCGTGACCGACGACGCGGTCCTGGCGGGGCTCACCGCGCAGCGGCTGGCGGAGGTCCTGCGGCCCAAGGCCGACGCCGCGCTCCACCTGCACGAGCTGACCCGCGACATGGGCCTGGAGCTGTCGGCGTTCGTCCTCTTCTCCTCCCTCGCCGGCACACTGGGCTCGGCGGGCCAGGGCAACTACGCGGCGGCCAACGCCTTCCTGGACGCCCTCGCCCACCGGCGCCGCGCCGAAGGGCTGCCGGCCGTGTCCCTGGCCTGGGGCCTGTGGGCGCAGGAGAGCACGCTCACCGGGGACCTGGGTGCGGCGGACCTGAAGCGTCTGGCCCGCACCGGGATCGGGGCGCTGTCCGCGGAGGACGGCCTGGCGCTGTTCGACGCGGCCCTCGCCTCCGGCGCCCCGGTCCTGACGGCGGCCCACCTCGACCTGCGGACGGCGGATCCGGACGCGGTGGCGTACCTGCTGCGGGGGCTGGCCCCGGACCGCCGCCCCGCGGGTTCCGGGCGGGCGGCGGCCGCAGGCACCGCGGCGGGACTCCGCGAGCGGCTGGCCCGGGCACCCCGGCGGGAGCACCACCACATCCTGCTCGAGGCGGTACGCGCCGAAGTGGCCGCCGTACTGGGCCGCTCGGACGGCGAGCGGGTGCCGGCCGACCGCCGGTTCCAGGACCTCGGCTTCGACTCCCTCACCGCCGTCGAGCTGCGCAACCGCCTGGCGGCCGCCACCGGCGTCAAGCTGCCGCCCACGCTCGTCTTCGACCACCCGACGCCGGGCGCGCTGGCGGACCGGCTGCGGGCGGCCCTCGTACCCGAGGTCCCGGCACAGGACACCCCCGGGGAAGCCGCGGACCCCGACGGACCGACGGACGGCGCGAGCGGGCACGACGACGAGGGTGCAAGCGCGCTGGATTCGATGAGCGCCGACGACCTGGTCCGCCTGGCCCTGGGCCAGAGCTGAGGAAGACACCCACCGCCCGGGTCCGGACCCCTTTCCGGACCCGGGCCGAGCAACCACCCAGACCCAGACCCCGACAGGGAAGTACGGAGAGAACAGGATGGCTTCCACAACCCAGCAGCAGGTCGTCGAGGCGTTGCGGGCCGCGCTGAAGGAGAACGAGCGGCTCAAGGCCGACCACGCCCACCTCAAGGAGCGCGAGCACGAGCCGATCGCGATCGTGGGAATGGCCTGCCGCTACCCGGGTGGCGTCCGTTCCCCCCAGGACCTGTGGCGGCTGACCATCGACGAGGTGGACGCCGTCGGCCCGTTCCCCGCCGACCGGGGCTGGGACCTGGCCGAGCTGTACGACCCCGACCCGGACCGGCCGCACACCTCGTACGCGCGGGAGGGCGGATTCCTCTACGAGGCGGCGCAGTTCGACGCGGAGTTCTTCGGCGTCTCGCCGCGCGAGGCGCACAGCATCGACCCGCAGCAGCGGCTCCTGCTGGAGACCGCATGGGAGGCGTTCGAGCACGCCGGCATCGACCCGGCCACCCTGCGCGGCAGCCGGACCGGGGTGTTCGTCGGCACCATGTACGCCGACTACATGAACCGCCTCTCCCCCGCCCCCGAGGAGTACGAGGGCTTCCTCAGCGTCGGCGGCGCCGCCAGTGTCGCCTCCGGGCGGCTGTCCTACACCTTCGGACTGGAGGGCCCGGCCATCACCGTCGACACGGCCTGCTCCTCCTCGCTCGTGGCGCTGCACCTGGCCTGCGCCTCGCTGCGCAGCGGCGAGTCCTCGATGGCCCTGGTCGGCGGCGCCACGGTGATGGCGACGCCGATGCCGTTCGTGGAGTTCAGCCGGCAGCGCGGGCTCGCGCCCGACGGCCGCTGCAAGGCGTTCTCCGCCGCCGCGGACGGCACCGGCTGGGCCGAGGGAGCCGGCCTGCTGCTGGTCGAACGGCTCTCCGACGCCCGCCGCAACGGGCACCCCGTACTGGCGGTGGTGCGCGGCTCGGCCGTCAACCAGGACGGCGCGAGCAACGGGCTGACCGCGCCCAGCGGCCCCGCGCAGGAGCAGCTGATCCGCCGGGCCCTGGCCGCGGCCGGTCTCACCCCGGCCGACGTCGACGCGGTGGAGGCGCACGGGACGGGCACCTCGCTGGGCGACCCGATCGAGGCCCAGGCGCTGCTGGCCACGTACGGCAGCGGGCGCCCGGCCGACCGGCCGCTGCACCTGGGGTCCCTGAAGTCGAACATCGGGCACACCCAGGCCGCAGCCGGGGTCGGCGGTGTCATCAAGATGGCGATGGCGCTGCGGGAGGGGCTGCTGCCCCGGACCCTGCACGTGGACGAGGCCACCCCGCATGTGGACTGGTCGGGCGGCGCCGTGTCCCTGCTGACCGAGACGATCCCGTGGCCCGGGCAGGGCGAGCGGCCGCGCCGGGCCGCGGTGTCCTCCTTCGGCATCAGCGGCACCAACGCGCACGTCATCCTGGAGCAGGCCCCGGAGCCGCAGGAGGCGCCGCAGCCGGTCGCGGCGGGGCGCCCGGCCGCTGCGGCGCCCGTACCGGTGGTGCTGTCGGCGGCCGGGGAGCCCGCGCTGCGGGCGCAGGCCGACCGGCTGTACCGGCATCTGACCGAGGCCGACGGCGACGGGCTCGCGGACATCGGCTTCTCCCTCGCCACCACCCGCGGGCACCTGCCGCACCGTGCGGTGCTGCTGCCCGAGGACCGCGACGAACTGCTCGACGGGCTGCGGGCGCTGGCCGACGGCGTGCCCGGCGCGGACGTGGTCCGGGCGACCGCGGCGGAGGGCCGCACCGCGTTCCTCTTCGCCGGCCAGGGCTCCCAGCGGGCCCGGATGGGCCAGGAGCTGTACGAGGCGTTCCCGGTGTACGCGGCCGCGTTCGACGAGGTGTGCGCCGCGCTGGACCCGCATGTGGAGCGGCCGCTGCGGGACGTGGTCCTCGCGGCGGAGGACAGCCCCGAGGGTGCGCTGCTGCACCGGACCGG
Organism: Streptomyces amritsarensis; assembly: GCF_001953875.1. Classification (GTDB taxonomy): domain Bacteria; phylum Actinomycetota; class Actinomycetes; order Streptomycetales; family Streptomycetaceae; genus Streptomyces; species Streptomyces amritsarensis. The sequence goes on along the minus strand of NZ_MQUR01000124.1, from coordinate 13,462 downwards.
CTACACGCAGCCGGCCGTGTTCGCGTTCGAGGTGGCGCTGTTCCGGCTGCTGGAGTCGTGGGGGGTTCGGCCCGACGCCGTCCTCGGGCACTCCGTCGGCGCGCTCGCGGCCGTGCACGCGGCCGGGGCGCTGTCGCTGGCGGATGCGGCCGAACTGGCCGCCGTACGCGGCCGGATCATGCAGCGGCTGCCGTCGGGCGGGGCGATGGTGGCCCTGCGCGCCTCCGAGGCGGAGGCGGCGGCGCTGCTCGCCGGCCACGAGGAGCTGATCTCGCTGGCCGCGGTGAACGGTCCGGCCGCCACGGTGCTCTCCGGCGACCGCGAAGCCCTGGCCGGGGTGGTGGCGGGGTTCGAAGCGGCCGGCGGGAAGGCCACCTGGCTGCGCGTCAGCCACGCGTTCCACTCCCCGCTGATGGAGCCGGCCCTGGAGGAGCTGCGGTCCGTCGTCGCCCGGCTGGTGTTCAAGGAGCCGCAGCTCACGTTCGTCTCCGACCTGACCGGCCGGCCCGTGGGCGCGGACGAGCTCGCGGACCCCGAGTACTGGGTGCGGCACGCGCGGCACGCCGTCCGCTTCCAGGACGGCGTCACCGCCCTGGCCGAACTGGGCTGTGCCCGCTTCCTGGAGGTGGGGCCGGGCACGGACCTCACCTCGATGGCCGCGGGGTGCCTGGAGGACGCGGGACAGGGGCGCCCGGCCGGGCACACGCTGATCGCGTCGCTGCGGCGGCGCCTGCCGGAGGTGACCGCGCTGCTCACGGCGGTCTCGCGGCTGCACGCCGGCGGTGGCGGCGTGGACTGGGCCGCCGTGTTCGCGGACCGCGGGGCGCGCCGGGTGGAGCTGCCCACGTACGCCTTCCAGCACCGCCCGTACTGGATCGACCGGCCGGCGGCGGCCGGGGACGTGCGGTCGGCCGGGCTGGTCCCGGTCGACCACCCGATGCTGAGCGCCTCCGCCGAACTACCCGACAGCGACGGCCTGTTGCTGACCGGGCGGGTCTCCCTGGCCCGCCACCCGTGGCTGGCCGACCACCGTGTGGGCGGCCGGGTGCTGCTGCCGGGCACCGGCCTGCTCGACCTGGTGGCGCGCGCCGCCCGGGAGGCGGGCTGCGCCCTGGTGGAGGAACTGGTCCTGGAGGCGCCGCTGGTGGTGCCGGAGGAGGGCGAGGTCCGGCTGCGGGTGTCCGTGGCCGCCCCGGACGGCACGGACGGCTCCGGCCGCCGGGCTGTCGCCGTGCACTCGCGCCCCGAGGACGACGGTGACGGGCAGGGCTGGTCCCGCAACGCGCACGGCGCGGTCCTTCCCGACGGTTCCGGTCCGGCGCCCGAGCCGGCCGCCGCAGACGGCGGGGACTGGGCCGGGGTGTGGCCGCCGCGCGGGGCCGAGCCGGTCTCCGACCCGGTCGCGGACCTCTACGCCGTCCTCGGCGCCAAGGGCCTCGGCTACGGTCCGGTCTTCCGCGGCGTGCACGCCGTCTGGCGGCGCGGCCAGGAGGTCTTCGCCGAGGTGGCGCTCCCCGCAGCGGCCGGGCCCGCGGCCGACGGCTACGGACTGCACCCGGCGCTGCTCGACGCGGCCCTGCACCCGATCGCGCTCGGCGGCCTGGTCGACGGGGCCGACGGCGACGACGGGCGGACGTTCCTGCCGTACGCCTGGTCCGGCGTCCGCATCCACGGCGGGAGCGGCCCGCGCCTGCGGGTCCGGCTCGCGCCGGCCGGGGCGAACGCGGTGGGCATCGACGTCGCGGACGCCTCCGGCCGGGCCGTGGCCTCGATCGGATCGCTGGTGCTGCGCCCCCTCCCCGCGGGCGCCCTGGACGCCCCCGCCGGGCCCGGCGACGGCCTGCTGTGGCCGCTGTGGGAGGAGCTCGCCGAGCTGCCCGCCACCCCGGCCACGCACCGCTGGACACTGCTCGGCGCGTACGAGCACGAACACGAACTGGGTCTCGGCGGTGCCCTGTCCGGCACCGACGAACTGCTGGCGGCACTGTCCGCCGGGGAGCAGGCACCCGCACTGCTCCTGCTGCCCTGCCCGCTGCCCGCAGACGGCGGACAGCCGGGCGGCGGCGCCGGGGCCGTGCGCACCGCCCTGCACCGGGTCCTCGACACGGTCCGGCTCCTGGTGGCGGACGAGCGGCTGGCCGGAGCCCGGCTGGCGGTCCTCACCCGCGGCGCCGTCATGCTGGGCGGTGAGCAGCAGCCCGGCGAGTTGTCCCACCGCGCCGTGTGGGGCCTGCTGCGCTCCGCGCAGGCCGAGCACCCCGACCGGTTCGCGGTGCTCGACGAGGACGGCACCCCCGCCTCCCGGCGGGCCGTCGCGGCGGCGCTGGCCACGGGCGAGCCGCAGCTCGCCCTGCGCGGAGGCGCCGCCCACCGTCCCGTGCTCGGCGCGCACCACACCGAGCAGTTGCTGACCCCGCCCGCCGACACCCCGCACTGGCACCTCGACTACGTGGCCAAGGGGACCTTCGCGAACCTGGCGCTGAAGCCGTGGCCGGAGGCGGCCGCCCCGCTGGAGGAGGGCCAGGTGCGGGTCCGGATGCGGGTCGCGGGCCTGAACTTCCGGGACGTCCTGCTCTCCCTCGGGGTGATCCCGGCGTCCGTCGACGGGCACGCGGGCGGTTCCGGACAGGGCGGCGAGGGCGCCGGCACGGTCCTCGAAGTGGGTCCCGGCGTCACCGACCTGAAGCCCGGCGACCGGGTGATGGGCCTGTTCTACGGCATCGGCCCGACATCGGTCACCGACCGCCGGTTCGTGTCCCGGATCCCGGAGGGCTGGTCCTTCCGGCAGGCGGCCGCGGTCCCCGTCACCTACTTGACGGCCTACTACGGCCTGGTGGACCTGGCGGGCCTGCGCGCGGGCGAGTCGGTCCTCGTGCACGCGGGCGCCGGCGGCGTCGGTACGGCGGCCATCCAGATCGCCCGCCACCTCGGCGCCGAGGTGTACTCCACCGCGAGCCCCGCCAAGTGGGACGCCCTGCGCGGCGCCGGGGTCGCGGACGGGCACATCGCCTCCTCCCGCACCCTGGACTTCGAGGGGGCCTTCCTCGCCGCGACCGGGGGCCGGGGCGTCGACGTGGTGCTCAACTCCCTCGCCGGGGAGTTCGCGGACGCCTCGCTGCGGCTGCTGCCGCGCGGCGGCCGGTTCCTGGAGATGGGCAAGACCGACCGTCGCGAGCCCGCCGCGGTGGCGGCCGCGCACCCGGGGGTGGTGTACCGGACGTACGACGTCCGCGACCCCGGGCCGGACCGGATCCAGGAGATCTTCGCGGAGCTCCTCGCCCTGTTCGAGCGGGGTGCGCTGCAGGCCCCGCCGGTGGCGGCCTGGGACCTGCGCCGGGCGCCGGACGCCTTCCGGCACCTGAGCGAGGCCCGGCACATCGGCAAGGTCGTCCTGGACCTGGCGGACGAGGACGAGCGCTGGGACACCTCCCGGGCCGTCCTGGTCACCGGCGGTCTGGGCTGGCTGGGCCGGCTCGCCGCCCGCCACCTGGTGACGCGGCACGGCGTACGGCAGCTGGTCCTGATGGGCCGCGGGCTGCCCGGCGAGGACGCCGCCCGGGACGTCGCAGCCCTGCGCGAGCTGGGCGCGGACGTCCGTACGGTCGCCTGCGACGCGGCCGACCGGGACGCGCTGGCCGCCGCCCTGGCCGGCCTGGCCGGCGACGGGGTCCGGATCGGCGGGGTCGTGCACGCGGCGGGCGTCCTGGACGACGGCCTGCTGACCGCGCTGACCGCGGAGAGCCTGGAGCGGACCCTGCGTCCGAAGGTGGACGCGGCGCTCAACCTGCACGAGCTCACCGAGCCGCTCGGGCTGGACGCGTTCGTCGCGTTCTCCTCCCTCGCGGGCACCCTCAGCGCCCCCGGGCAGGCCGGGTACGCGGCCGGCAACGCCTTCCTCGACGGGCTGATGGAGCAGCGGCGTTCGGCGGGCAGGCCGGGACTCTCCGTCGTGTGGGGCCTGTGGGAGGGCGCCGGCGGCATGGGCGCCGGCCTGACCGGCGCGGACGTCGCCCGTATGGCGCGGGTGGGCGTCGCCCCGATCACCTCCGGGCAGGGCCTCGACCTGCTGGACGCCGCCGTGCGGCGCGACCGCCCGGTGGCGGTGGCCGCGCGCTGGGACCTCGACGGGCTGCGGAACGCGGTCGCGCAGGGCGCCGCGGTGCCGCCGCTGCTGCGGGGGCTGCTGTCGGCGGCGCCCGTGCCGGTGGCGGCGGCCGCCGCCTCGCCGGGGCAGGCGCCTGCTCCGGCCGGGGCTGCCTCCGTGACCGGGGACCGGCTGCTGGACTGCGTGCTCCACGAGGTCGCGGCCGTGCTGGGGCACGGCTCCGGTGCGGCGGTGGACCGGGACGGGGCCTTCGACCGGCTCGGCTTCGACTCGCTCACCGCGGTGGAGCTGCGCAACCGGCTGGCGACGGCGACGGGGGTCCGGCTGCCCGCCACGTTCGTCTACGACTGGCCGACCCCGGCCGAGCTGGTGGTCCACCTGCGGGAGCAGCTTCCGCAGCCGGCCGGGGAACCGGCCGTGACCTCCGGTTCCGACTCCGCCTCCGACTCCGCGGGCCCGGCCTGCGGGGACGACGCAGGCGTCACCGCGGCGCTCCTCGCCGACATCGCCCGGCTGGAGGCCGCCGTGGCCGGCCGGTCCCTGAGCGGGGCGCAGGGCGCCGTCATGAGCGGGCGGCTGCGCGAGCTGCTGACCGAACTGGGTTCTATGAAGGAGGATCATTCCGCGTGGGCATGACCAACACCCCGACGGCCGACCCGGTTTCGCCGGGCGGCCGCGCCGCCCGGCCGGCCGGGCCCGCGAGCGGGCCCGTCGACCCGTCCCGGTGGCTGCGCACCTATCACCCCCGCGGCTCCGCGGCCGCCCGCCTGGTGTGCTTCCCGCACGCGGGCGGCGCAGCGAACGCCTTCGTGGCGCTGTCGGCCGCGCTGCCCGAGGACGTCGAGCTGCTCGCCGTCCAGTACCCCGGCCGTCAGGACCGGCGCGGCGAACCCTGCGCGCAGGACCTCTCCGAGCTGGCCGCGGGGGTGGCCGGCGCCCTCACCGCCTCGCCCGACGATCGGCCGCTGTTCCTGCTGGGCCACAGCATGGGGGCCCTCGTGGCCTTCGAGACGGCCCGGCTGCTGGAGGGACACGGCGGCCCGGCCCGGCTGTTCGTGTCGGCGGCCCGGCCGCCGGCGCAGGACTGGCAGGAGCCCGACCTGGCCCTCGTCGGCGACGGGGAGCTGATCGCCGGGCTGCGGCGGCTCGGGGGCATTCCCGAACCGCTGCTGGCCGACCCGGAGATCGCCGCGGAGATCCTGCGGCTGCTGCGCGCCGACCACCGCGCGCTGCTGCGCCACCGCTGTGCGCGCGGCACCGCTGTGGCGGCTCCCGTCACGGTGCTGCTGGCCTCGGCGGACCCGAAGAACTCCCCGGCCCAGATGGCCGACTGGGGCGGCCACACCACGCGCGGGCACGAGGTCGTGTCGCTGTCCGGCGGGCACTTCGCGCTCCTGGAGCGGCCCGCGGAGAGCGCGGTGCCGCTCACGGAGCGGATCCGCGGGGACCTGGCCCGGGCCGAGGCGTCAGGGGCGCCGGCTCCCGAGCCCCTCGCCGATCTGGTGCGGGAACTCATGATGGAGGGCCTCGCGGGCCGCGCCCCGCGGTTGACGACCGACCTGACCGCCCTGGAGGCCGCGGCCGGCCGGGTGATGGCCCCGGAGGCCTTCGCGTACGTGTCGGGCACGGCCGGGTCCGGGGCGACGGGCCGGGCCGGCCGGGCGGCCTTCGAGGCCTTGCGGCTCGTGCCGCGGATGCTGCGCGGGACGCGGCGCGCCGACACCTCGGTGACGCTGTTCGGGCAGCGGCTGCCCGTCCCCGTCCTGCTGGCTCCGCTGGCGGCCCAGCAGGTCGCCCACCCGGAGGGCGAGTCGGCCACGGTGCGGGCCGCGGCGGCGACGGGCGTGCCGATGGTGCTGTCGACGTTCGCCTCGCGCACGCTGGAGGAGGTGGCCGAGGCGGCGGGCGGCCACCCGCGCTGGTTCCAGCTGTACCTGCCCTCGGACCGGGCGGTGGGCGCATCGCTGGTGCGGCGCGCCGAGGCGAGCGGCTACGGCGCGATCGTCGTCACCGTGGACGCCACCCACCTCGGCTTCCGCCCGGCGGAACTGGACAGCGGGTACTCGCCGTTCCTGCGCGGCACCGGCATCGCCAACTTCACGAGCGATCCCGTCTTCCGGGCCGGTCTGCCGGCGGACGCGGACGCCACCCAGGCCGTCCTGCGGTGGGCGCAGATCTCCACCGACCCCACCTTGACCTGGGAGGACCTGGCGTGGCTGCGGGGGCTGACCCGGCTGCCGCTGCTCGTGAAGGGGATCCTGCACCCGGACGACGCCCGGCTGGCGCTGGAGCACGGCGCGGACGGCGTGGTCGTCTCCACGCACGGCGGCCGGCAGCTCGACGGCAGCGTGTCCGCCCTGGAGTCGCTGCCGGCGGTGCGTGCGGCCGTCGGTTCGGACGTACCGGTGCTGATGGACTCCGGGATCCGGACCGGCAGCGACGTGCTCAAGGCGGTGGCTCTGGGCGCGGACGCCGTCCTGTACGGCCGGCCGTACGTGTACGGGCTCGGCCTCGACGGCGGGCGCGGCGTCGAACACGTGCTGCGCTGCCTGCTCACCGACCTCGCCCTGGCCCTGGCCCTCACCGGCTGCGCGTCCCTCGCGGACGTCGGCCCGCACGTCCTCGCGAACGGAGATCTGCGATGAAGCGACCTTACGGACCCGGTGCCGATCCGACGGGCTGGCTGCGCCAGTACCACCGGCCGCCGGCGGAGGGGCCGACGCTGGTCGTCTTCCCCCATGCGGGCGGCTCGGCGACGGGCTACTACACGCTGTCGCAGGCCCTGTCCGGCGCCGCCGAGGTGCTCAACGTGCAGTACCCGGGCCGCCAGGACCGGCTCGGCGAGCGCTGCATCGACGACATCGGGGAGATGGCGGACCAGGTCGTCGAGGCGCTCCTGCCCCGCGCGGGCCGCCCCCTCGTGCTGTTCGGGCACAGCCTGGGCTCGATCGTCGCGTACGAGGTGGCCCTGCGGCTGGAGAGCCTGCACCCGGACCGCGCGCCGATCGGTGTGATCGTCTCGGGTCGGCCGGCGGCCGCGATCCACCTCAGCCGCGGCCTGTCCCTGCTGGCGGACGAGGACCTCGCGTCGTCGATCTCCGACCTGGCCGGCACCCCGCCGGAGCTGCTGGCCGACAAGGACCTGATGTCGGCCGTACTGCCGTCCCTGCGCGCCGACTTCAAGGCCGCGGAGAGCTACCGGGGTGCGGCGGGCACCCGGGTCTCGTGCCCGCTGTACGCCTACTCGGGGGCGCAGGACCACAACGTGCCCCGCGAGGGCCTGCTGCGGTGGAGCGAGCACACCTCGGCGGAGTTCACGGTCCGCTTCTTCGAGGGCGGCCACTTCTACCTCCAGTCCCAGGAACCGGAGGTCGCCCGCGCCCTCGCCTCCGACCTCCACACCCTCACCAGGACCGCCCTCCTGACGCCCACCCACTGACCGCACCTCATGCGAAGGCCCTCCCGGTCCTCGGACCGGGAGGGCTTTGCGCCGTGCGGGAGGGGACGTCAGGCCTGCGGGGTGAGGCGGACCTTGAGGGTGGCGTGGCCGTTGGCGAAGTTGGAGAAGAGGCGGGTGGGCGGGGCCAGGAGTTCGATGCCGGCCACCCGGGTGCGCAGCGACTCCAGCATGGAGATCATGTGGACGCGGCCCAGGTAGGCGCCGAGGCAGAAGTGCGGGCCGTGGCCGAAGCTGACGTGCTTGTTGGGGGTGCGGCCCAGGTCGAAGGTGTAGGGGTCGGCGAAGGCGTCCTCGTCGAAGTTGGCCGAGCTGTTCCACAGGGTGACGATCTCGCCGGCCTTGACGACGTGGTCGCGGATCGGGATGTCGGTCAGGGCGTGCCGGCCGAAGTGCATCGTCGGGGTGGTCCAGCGCATCACCTCCTCGGTGGCGCTCTCCAGGGTGACCTCGGCGTTCTTCAGCCGGCGCCACTGGTCGCCGTACAGGCTGAAGGCGTGGACGATGCCGGAGGCGGTGGCCCGGCTGGACTCGTCGCCGCCCAGGATCAGGCTGTAGGCGTTGTAGATGATCTCTTCTTCGGTGAGCGGCTCGCCGTCGACGGTGGCGGTGGCCAGCGTGCTGAGGACGTCCTCGCCGGGGTTGCGGCGGCGTTCGGCCATCAGGCCGGAGATGTAGAGGATGATCTCGTTGCGCGCCATCAGCGAGACCTCTTCGCCGTCGTCGGCGCTGTACCGGGACAGGGTCTGGGCGTTCCAGTCGACGAGCTGTTCGCGGTCCCCGGCGGGGATGCCCATGAGGTCGCCGATGGTGTGGATGGGGATGCGGTCGGCGACGGCGGTGACGAAGTCGACCTCGCCCTCCTCGACGGCCTCGGAGATCAGGCGGTCGGTGAGCTTCTGGACGTTCTCGACGACGGGTGCGAGGACCCGCGGCGAGAAGGACTTCATCATCAGGTTGCGGATCTCGCGGTGGCGCGGGCCGTCGGTGACGGCGAGCATCTTGCCGGCGGCGGAGTCCTCGCCGAGCAGCAGGGTGCTCAGCACGTTGCCCCGCTCGGAGGTGTACCGCTTGTTGTCGCGGTAGGCGGCCATGATGTCGTCGTACTTGGTGAGGACCCAGAAGCCGGGCTTGCCGTCGCGCGGGGCGTGCCAGAAGACGGGGTTGTGCGCGCGGAACGGCCGCCACATCTCGTGCGGGTCGTTGTCGTCGAACGTCTGCGGGTCGGTGAGGTCGTAGGCGGCCGGGTCGGCGAGTGCCGCGAGTTCGGCCGCGGGCAGGGCGGGGGCAGTCATGGTGTGCGTTCTCCTCCAGGGCCGCGGCCCCACGGGCGGGGGCCGCGGCACGGTCAGGTCCTCAGGCGGCTTCCGCCACGGCGACGGCGGTGGTGGCGAGTTCGGCGATCGTCTGCTTGCGGAAGACGTCCTTCGCGGAGATGACCAGTCCGGCCTTCTTCGCCCGGGCGACCACCCTGATGCCGAGGATGGAGTCGCCGCCGAGCTCGTAGAAGTTGTCGGTGACGCCGACGGCGGGGACTCCCAGCACGTCGGACCAGATCTGGGCGAGCAGCCGCTCGGTGCCGGTACGGGGCTGCTGGACCTCGGCGGGGGCGGCGGCGTGCTCGGGGGCGGGCAGGGCCTTGCGGTCGACCTTGCCGCTGGCGGTGAGCGGGAACTGTTCCAGGCACATGACGGCGGAGGGCACCATGTGGACGGGCAGCCGGGCGGAGACGAACTCCCGCAGCTCTGCCGGCTGCGGGCGGCGTCCGGCCGCGGCGGGGGTCACGTAGCCGACGAGGCGTTTGTGGTCGCCGTCGGCGAGGGCGGCCACGAGGGCCACGCCGACGTCCGGGTGCTGCTGGAGGACGAGTTCGATCTCGCCGGGCTCGATGCGGTAGCCGCGCACCTTGACCTGGTGGTCGGCGCGGCCGACGTACTCCAGGACGCCCGCGCTGGTCCAGCGCACGAGGTCGCCGGTCCGGTACATGCGGTGGTCGGGCGCTTCGCCGTGCGGGTTGTCCAGGAAGCGGTCGGCGGTCAGCTCGGGCCGGTTGAGGTAGCCGCGGGCCACTCCGGGGCCGGCGATGAACAGCTCGCCCGCCACCCCGACCGGCACCGGCCGCAGCCGGTCGTCGAGGACGTAGGCGGTGGTGTTCGCGACGGCCCGGCCGATGGGGACGGGCATGTGCTCGTCGGCCTCGCGGATGAGGTGCCAGGTGCCGAGGACGGCGGTCTCGGTCGGCCCGTAGAGGTTCACGAGCCGCTGCGGCGGGGCGGCCGCCAGCACCTCGGCGACGCGCACGGAGTTGGCGGCCTCGCCGCCGAAGAGGACGTGGCGCAGCGCACCGAAGGCGTGCGGGTCGGCGGCGACGATCTGGTTGAAGACGGCGGTGGTCACGAACAGGGTCGTGACGCCGTGGCGGCCCAGTGCGGCGGTGAGTTCGGCCGGGTCGAGGAGGGTGTCCTTGTCGATGACGACCATCCGGCCGCCCGCGAGCAACGGCCCCCAGATTTCGAGCGTGGCCGCGTCGAAGGTGACGTCGGAGCCCTGGGCCATGACGTCGTCGGTGCCGAGCCGGACCCAGTCGGCGTTGCAGAAGAGCCGGACGACCGAGCGGTGGCCGATCACGGCCCCCTTGGGCGTTCCCGTGGAGCCCGACGTGTACATGATGTAGGCGGGGTCGTCGGCGGTGACCGGGACGGCCGGGGCCGTGGCCGGCTGGGCGGCGAGCGCCTCGTCCTGCTCGTCGAGGGCGATCATCCGGGTGCCGGCGGACGGCAGCTTCCCGGTCAGCCAGGACTCGGTGAGGCAGAGCGGCACCTCGGCGTCGGAGAGCATGAAGCCGAGCCGGTCCTCCGGGTAGTCGGGGTTCAGCGGCAGGTAGGCGCAGCCGGCCTTGAGGACGGCGAGCAGGGCGGTGACGAGCTCGGGGCCGCGGGGCAGGCAGACCGCGACGAAGGTGCCGGGCCGGACGCCGTCGGCGACGAGCAGGTGGGCCAGGCGGTTGGCGCGGGCGTCCAGCTCGGCGTAGGTCAGCGTCTCCAGGCCGGCGGTGACGGCGACCGCGTCGGGGCGCCGGCGGGCCTGGTCGGCGACGAGTTCGTGCACGCACCGGTCGGCGGGGAAGTCGGCCCGGTTGACGGCCCAGTCGGTGAGGAGCAGCCGCAGTTCCTCCTCGTCGGCGAGGGGGAGTTCCTCGACGGTGCGGGCGGGGTCGGCCGCCGCGGCGGCGAGCAGGACCGACAGGTGGCGGGCGAGCAGTTGCGCGGTGACGGCGTCGAAGAGCGCGGCGTCGTATTCCAGTACGCCGGCCAGCTCGCCCGTGCCGGTCTCGGTGAACCGGACGGTGATGTCGTGGGCGGCGGGTACGCCGGGCGGCTGGACCGCGCTCACGGCCAGGGCGGGGCCTTGGGCCGGTTCGGCGGCCTCGTCGGCGCCGCGGAGCACCACCATCACCTGGACGTCGGGGGTGTCGCCCGCGTCCTTGCCCTCGCCGAGGGCGGCGCGCACCCGCTCGAAGGGGACGTCCTGGTGGGCGAGGGCGTCGGCGAGTGCGGCGCAGCTGTCGGCGAGCACCTCGGTGAACGGCGCCTCGGCGCGTACGCGGGTGCGCACCAGGAGCGGGTTGTCGAACGCGCCGACGAGGCCGTCGAGGACGGGCCGGGGCCGGCCGGACGCCAGGGTGCCCAGCGCCAGGTCCTCCTGACCGGTGTGCCGGGAGAACAGCACCTGGCAGGCGGCGAACAGGCCGGCGAACAGGGTGCCGCCGTGCGCGCGGGCCGCGTCGGCAAGTCCGCGCGCGGTGTGCGCCGGGACCCGGAAGCCGTGGCGGGCGGCGGCCCGGCCGCGCGCCCGGGTCCGGGGCCGGTCGGTGGGCAGCCGCAGTGCGGGCAGGCCGGCGAGCCGGCCGCGCCAGTGATCCAGCTGTGCGGCGAGTTCGGCGTCGGTGACGCGGGCGCGCTGTTCGGCTGCGTACTGCGCGTAGCGGACGGGCAGTTCGGGGAGCCGGGGGGTGCGTCCGGTGGCGGCCGCGGCGTACAGCTCGGCCAGCTCGGCGGTGATGATCGCGCGGGAGCGGGTGTCCGCGGCGATGCGGTGGGCGTTCAGGACCAGCAGGTGCTCGTCGGCGGCGAGACGGATCAGGAGCGAGCGCAGCAGCGGGCCGGAGGCCAGGTCGTAGGGGCGGGCGGCCAGTTCCGCGACGCGGGCTTCGAGCCGGTCCGGGTCCGTACCGGGTGCGGCGAGGTCGGCGTGTTCCAGCTCGACCGGTCCCGCCGGCCAGACGCGTGCGCCGGCCGGGCCGCCGTCGTCGGGTCCGGTGAAGGTGGTGCGCAGCGGCTCGTGCCGGGCGACCAGGCCCCGCAGGGCGGAGGTGAGCGCGCCTCGGTCGAGGGTGCCGGTCAGACGGAGGGCGACGACGGGGTGGTGGCCGTACGCCCCCTCCTGCCCGGCCCGGTGGCCGGAGCGGATGAGCTCCTGCCCGAAGGTGAGCGGCGTCCGGTCGTCTCCGGTCGTCCCGTCGGTCATCCGTTCAGTCCTTTCATGTCCATCTCTTCCATCAGGTCGAGCAGTTCGGGGGTGACGAACTCGTCGATCGGGCAGACACCGGACAGCGTCGAGAAGTACCGGTCGGTCAGGTCGCGGCTGGTGGCGATGGCCCGCAGCAGGTCGACGTGGTGCGGCGGCGGGTCGAGCCGGGCCGTCTTCAAGGTGGCGTGGTATTCGGGCATGAGGGCCTCCAGCCGCTGTTCGGCGAAGGTGTGCAGCGCCGCTTGCAGCCGGTCGGGGTCGTGGAGGCCGTCGCCGATGCAGTCCGCGAGGAGCTGGGCCTGGAAGAAGCCGTCGGTGATGCCGCGTGCGGTGATCGAGTCCTTGTGGTGGCCGGCGTCCCCGATGAGCGCCCAGCCGGGCCCGGCGGCCTGCCGGAAGAAGTTGCGCTGGTCGCCGGTGCCGTAGACGCGTTCGAGGCGGGCGCCGCCGGCCATCTCCTCGCGCAGTTCGGGGGCCGTCTTCTCGACGTTGGCGAGCAGGGCGTTCAGGGCGTCGCCCCGGACGCTCGCGAACTGCTCCTGGGGGAGGTAGCCGGCGACGAGCGTCGCGCCGTCGTTGGTGGGGACCGTGCCGACCCAGTGGCCGGGGGTGTCGAACAGTCTGAAGCCCGGCTGGAGGCCGGACCAGTACGAGTAGTAGGCGCACGTCGAGGTGGGGTCCTCGGCGATCATCGGGGCGCGGACCTTGGCCGCCACGGTCGAGCGCATGCCGTCGGCGCCGACGACGAGGGTGGCCCGTTCGACGGCGCCGCCCGCGCCGGCGCCGAGCCGGACGCCGACGACGCGGTCGCCGTCGAAGACGAGGTCGCTCACGGAGCAGTTCTCGCGGAATTCGACGCCCGCGTCGACGGCGCCCTGCGCGAGGACCGGGTCGAGCAGGTAGCGGCGCGGCGCGTAGGCGGCGCGCTGTCCGTCGGCCGCCCAGGAGCAGCCGTCCAGCCGGATGTCGCCGTGGGTGTAGCGGACACGGTCCAGGGCGGGGGCGCCGGTGTCCCGTACGGCGGGCAGCAGGCCCCAGCGGGCGAGGGCGGCGACGCCGGGCTGGTGGATGTAGAGCGTGGAGAGGGTGTCTTTGGGGAAGGTCCCGCGCTCGACCATGAGCACCCGGTAGCCGGCGCGCGCGAGCAGCATCGCGGCCGGAGCCCCGGCGCAGCGCGCGCCGACCACAATCACGTCGTAGTGGGTCAAGAGATGCTCCTTGTCCTGCGCCGGCTCCGGTGGCCGGTGTCGTCGTGCCCGGTGGAGACCGCCCGTGAGGCACACGCCGGCACGCGGCCGGCGTATGCCTCACGGGTTCCTGCGGGGTTGCGGGGGGGGGTGGTGGGCCGGGCGGCCCGGACCCGCGGGGGG
>NZ_MQUR01000109.1 GCF_001953875.1 Streptomyces amritsarensis | reverse complement strand
GTGCGGGGCACCGCCCCACCCCCCCGACACCGCCCAGCCCCCACCACCGGCATGGCCCGGCTTCCGCCAGGGACCGCCACCGCTGACCCCGCCCCCGCACCGCCGAGCAACCTCGCAGACGCACCCGCTCCACCCCGCCGGGCGCGTCCCGCACCACCGAGCCGTCCGCCGGGACCCGGGTCGGCCCGGCCGCATACCGTCGAGCCGTCCGCCGGGACCCGGGCGCGCCCGCACCGCCGAGCAACCCTGCAGACGCACCGCCCAACCCGCACCCGCTCCACCCCGCCAGGGAAACCGGCCCCGGCCACTGCCAACCCCCGCCGAGCCGTCCGCCAGGACCCCGGCCGACCCACACCGCCGAGCAACCCCGCAGGGGACACCGCATAGCCTCCCCCCGTACACCCCGCCGACCGCTCCGGAGGAGCCATGGCCACACCCGTCCACGCCACAACGGCGGACGCAGTCACCACCCTCACCCTCGACTCCCCGGCGAACCGCAACGCGCTCTCCGCGGAGCTCGTCGCCGGGCTACGCGCCGCCCTGGGCGAAGCCGCCGCGGACCCGGACGTACGCGCCGTCGTCCTCACGCACACCGGCTCCACCTTCTGCTCCGGCGCCGACCTCAAGTCCCCTTCCGCGCCCGCGGACTTCGTGGCCCTGCTCCGCGAGATCGCCGAGCTGCCCCAGCCCGTCGTCGCGCGGGTCACCGGCCATGTCCGGGCCGGCGGCCTCGGCCTGCTCGGTGTGTGCGACATCGCCGCCGCCGGCCCGCGGTCCTCGTACGCCTTCACCGAGACCCACCTGGGCGTGGTCCCCGCCGTCATCTCCGCGCCGCTCCTGCCCCGCCTCGACCCGCGCGCCGCAGCCCGCTACTTCCTGACCGCCGAGGCGTTCGACGCCGCCGAGGCCGCACGGATCGGCCTGCTCACCCTGCACGGGGAGGATGTCGACGCCGCCCTCGCGCCCGTCCTCGCGGGCCTGCGCAAGGCCGGCCCGCAGGCGCTCGCCGCGACCAAGCGCCTGGTCACCGCACCGGTGCGCGCGGCCCTCGCGCAGGACGGCGCGGCCCTCACCGAACTGTCCGCGCACCACTTCGGCTCCGCGGAGGCCCGCGAGGGCATCACCGCCCGCTTCGAGCGCCGGGACCCCTCATGGGCACGGTGACCGGCGCGGCCGCCGCCACCGGTCCCAAGCAGGCGCGCAGCCGCGTCACCCGCCGCCACCTCCTGGAGGCGGCCGTGTCCTGCCTGGCCGAGCACGGCTGGGCCGGCTCCACCGTCTCCGTCGTCGCCGAACGCGCCGGCGTCTCCCGGGGAGCCGCCCAGCACCACTTCCCGACCCGCGAGGACCTGTTCACCGCTGCCGTCGAGTACGTCGCCGAGGAACGCTCCACCGCCCTGCGCGACCTCTTCCACGCCGGCCCGGCCGCCCGTCCGGCCGTGGTGGAGGCGCTGGTGGACCTGTACACGGGCGCCCTGTTCCGGGCCGCGCTCCAGCTGTGGGTCGCCGCCTCCAACGAGGAGCAGCTGCGCCCGCGGGTGACCGAGCTGGAGGCCCGCGTCGGCCGGGAGACCCACCGCATCGCCGTCGAGCTGCTGGGTGCCGACGAGTCCGTGCCGGGCGTACGGGAGACCGTGCAGGGCCTCCTCGACATGGCGCGCGGCCTGGGTCTGGCGAACGTCCTGACCGACGACGCGGCCCGCCGGGCCCGCGTCGTGGCCCAGTGGTCGCGGATCCTCGACGCGGCTCTGGGCTGAGATCCCTCCCCGGACGGGGCCCGCGGGGGGACCCGTCCGGCGTCGGGCAGCGCAGCGGGCCCGACACACGCGGCGGGGGCGCCGCCCCGGAGGAGTCCGGGGCGGCGCCCCCGTGGTGGCGGGCGGCCGGGCCGGTCAGGCGGTGTCGGCGATGTCCGCGTAGCCCTCGATCTCCTGCGGGTTGCGCCGGCCCGGGCCCGTGTAGCGGGCCGACGGGCGCACCAGGCGGCCCGTGCGCTTCTGCTCCAGGATGTGCGCCGACCAGCCGGCGGTACGGGCGCAGCTGAACATGGAGGTGAACATGTGCGCCGGGACCTCCGCGAAGTCCAGCATGATCGCGGCCCAGAACTCCACGTTGGTGGCGAGCACCCGGTCGGGGCGACGCGCGTGCAGCTCCTCCAGGGCGGCCTTCTCCAGCGCGGCGGCCACCTCGTAGCGCGGTGCGTCCAGCTCCTTGGCCGTGCGCCGCAGCACGCGGGCGCGCGGGTCCTCGGCGCGGTAGACGCGGTGCCCGAAGCCCATCAGGCGCTCGCCCTTGTCGAGGGCCTTCTTCACGTAGGCGACGGCGTCACCGGTGCGCTCGATCTCCTCGATCATGCCGAGCACGCGGGACGGCGCGCCGCCGTGCAGCGGGCCCGACATGGCGCCGACGGCGCCGGAGAGGGCCGCGGCCACGTCCGCGCCGGTGGAGGCGATGACGCGCGCGGTGAACGTCGAGGCGTTCATGCCGTGCTCGGCGGCCGAGGTCCAGTACGCGTCGACGGCCTTGACGTGCTTGGGGTCCGGCTCGCCCCGCCAGCGGATCATGAACCGTTCGACGACGGACTCGGCCTTGTCGATCTCGCGCTGCGGGACCATGGGCAGGCCCTGGCCGCGGGCGGACTGGGCGACGTACGACAGCGCCATCACGGCCGCGCGCGCGAGGTCGTCGCGGGCCGTCTGCACGTCGATGTCCAGCAGCGGTTTCAGACCCCACACGGGCGCGAGCATCGCGAGCGCGGACTGCACGTCCACGCGGATGTCACCGGAGTGGACCGGGATCGGGAAGGGCTCGGCGGCCGGCAGGCCGGGGTTGAAAGCACCGTCGACCAGCAGGCCCCAGACGTTCCCGAAGGAGACGTGGCCGACGAGGTCTTCGATGTCGACGCCCCGGTAGCGGAGCGATCCGCCTTCCTTGTCGGGTTCGGCGATCTCCGTCTCGAACGCGACGACCCCTTCGAGCCCGGGTACGAAGTCGGACATCAGGCGGCTCCTCAGATAGTGCGAACACGCGCGGCTCCCGGCGTGACTCGCGGTCCGGCGCGGTCATCCCCGTTGATGCCCGGCACGGCCGATGGTCACCCGTGCGGGGACCTTCGGACCGGCCCCAAGATTTTGGCCGCTGCGCCCCGACTGCGGAAGCGTGACATACGGCACACCGCCGCCGGTCCACCTGGGGCAGGATGGCTGGCGTGACCGATCAGGACATTGACCCCGCAATGATGCGCAAGCAGTACCGCTCGGAGATCGTCCACGAGGAGAGCCTCGCCGAGGACCCCATGGAGCAGTTCACCCGGTGGTTCCAGCAGGCCGCCGACTCGCACCTCTTCGAACCGAACGCCATGGTCGTCTCGACGGCCACTCCCGACGGACGGCCCAGCTCGCGCACGGTGCTGCTGAAGCAGTTCGACAGCCGGGGCTTCGTGTTCTTCACCAACTACGCGTCGCGCAAGGGCCGGGAACTCGCACAGAACCCGCACATCGCGCTGCTCTTCCCGTGGCATCCCATCGCCCGCCAGGTGATCGTCACCGGTACGGCGTCCCGTATCGGGCGCGACGAGACGGCGGCGTACTTCCGGTCCCGGCCGCACGGCTCGCAGCTGGGTGCCTGGGCGAGCGAGCAGTCGAGCGTGATCGGCTCGCGCGCGGAGCTGGACAGCCGCTACGCCGAGCTGGAGGAGCGCTACCCGGAGGGCGAGCAGGTCCCGGTGCCGCCGGAGTGGGGCGGGCTGCGGGTGGTGCCGCAGGAGGTCGAGTTCTGGCAGGGCCACGAGAACCGGCTGCACGACCGCCTCCACTACGTGCTGGAGGACGGGAAGTGGCGCCTGGAGCGGCTCTGCCCGTAGCGGTGGGGAAAACAGACGACCCGCGGGCTCGGGTTCCTCTCCTGCAGTGAGAGGAGCCGGCCGGACGTGCCGGCGAGCCCGCGGGTCGGGTGACTGCTTGGGATTGGCGCCGGGCGATCCGCCGGGCACCGCACTGGGTGCGCTGCTGACGACGGGCCCTAGCCCGCAGCCACCTCACGCGTCCGGTTTCCGTACATTTCGGGAACCACCTCCCTTCTCGTGTGCAACAGAGCCTAGGCAGGCACGGTGACGGCCACAACTGTTTTTTGTTTCCCGCTCCCCGCGGGTGAGCGGGCCCGCCGGACCGGTCTGACCGGATTTCGTGTCCCCAATCCGGTGAAAGCGGTGTGGTGTGGGTCACGTTCGAGTTGAATGATCTGACGTGCCGCATACGCCAACACCTGCTGGGGGTTCCAGGTGAGTGCTTCCGGACGTGACGAGACCGCCGACGACCTGCTCGCCGCGCTGCTGGACGGGATGGACGCCGCGCTGTGCGCCTTCGATTCCGACGGGGTGATCACCCACTGGAACCGGGAGGCCGAGCGGATCCTGGGCTGGTCGGCCGGGGAGGCCGTGGGCCGCAAGGGGTTCGAGGGGTGGGCGGTGCGGGCCGCCGACGCGCAGGACGTGCAGGACAGGCTGATGTCCGCCCAGCACGTGCCCGGGCGGCAGGTCCACGAGTTCGCGCTGCTCACCAAGGACGGCGGGCGGGTCCTCGTGCGGACGCAGTCCGCCGGCGTGCCGGGTGCGGACGGCTCACCGGCGGGGGTGTACTGCGCCTTCAGCGAGGTGCACGCGCAGATCGACCTGGAGCGGTCCATCGCGCTCAGCGAGGCCCTGATGGAGGACGCCTCCTGGGGCGTCGTCCTCGTCGACGTCGACCTGCGGCCCGCCGTGGTCAACACGCACGCCGCTCGGGCCTTCGGGACCGGCCGCACCGCCCTGCTCGGCCGGCCCCTCGGGGAGTTGCTGACCCAGGGGGTGGAGGAGCTGGAGGGCGCGCTCCAGCACGTCCTCGCGGAGGGGGCACCGCCCGCGCCCGTCGAGATGTGGGTGTCGGTGCGCACGGCGGAGGGGGTGCGGCGCCGGTGCTGGCGGTGCGGGTTCCTGCGGCTGTCCTCGCCGCTCGCGGAGGAGCCGGTTCCGCTGGGCGTCGGCTGGCTGATCCAGGACGTCACCGAGGCCCGGCAGGAGCAGCTCGACGCCGCGCAGGCCCGCTTCCGGTCCCACCAGCTCCACCGGGCGGGGCGGGCAGCCGCCGAGTGCGAGGACCCGGCGGAGGCGGCCGCCGTACGCCTGGACTTCGCGCTCGCCGGCTTCGCCGAGCACGCGCTGCTGGACGTACTGGCCCCCGCGGCCGACTCCGGGCCGCGAAGGCTCGTACGGTGCGCCGCGTCGCCGCCCGCGCTGCCGGCGCCCGGTTCGATCCCCGTGCGGTACGCGGCCGGGCACCCGGCGTTGCAGGCGCTGGACCGGATCGGGTCGGTGCGCACCAGCGCCCCGCGCGGTGAGGCGGACGCGGAGTGGGCGCGGGCCCGGCAGTGGCCCGAGGGCGCGGCGCACGTGCTGTGCACGGTGCTGCGCAGCCGGGGGCGGACCTTGGGCGCGCTGACGTTCCTGCGCGGGCCCTCGCGGGTGGCGTTCGAGCGCGCGGACGCCGCGTACGCGGAGGAGGTCGCGGCGCGGGTCGCCGCGGACCTGGACCTGGCGACGCGCCCCGTGGACCAGTGACGCGGGTCGGCCGGTGACGCGGGCCCGCCGGTTACGCGGGCCCGGCCGGCGGCGACGTGGGCCCGGCCGGTTGCGCGGGCCCGGTCAGTGGCGGAAGAAGATCCGGTCGCCGTACTCCTGCATGACGCGGCCGTTCCACTCGTGGCCGCCGTCGACGTTGCCCGAGCGCAGCAGCGGCGGCTCCAGGCCGCGGGCGGCCAGTTCCCCGGCTGCCGTGGCCATGACCGCCTGCATGATCGCGCTGGTGACGACGGTGGAGGCGGGGGCGAAGGGGGCGTCGATGCCGTCGATGCTCAGTTCCGCGTCACCGACGGCGATCTTGCTGTCGAGGACGACGTCGCAGTGGTCCTTGAGGAAGGTGCCGGAGACGTGCCGGGACCTGGTTCCGGTGGCGTAGGCGACGGAGGTCACGCCGATGACCTTGAGGCCGACGGCGCGGGCGTTCATGGCCATCTCGACCGGCAGGGCGTTGCGCCCGGAGAGGGAGATGATCACGAGGACGTCGCCGTCGGAGGCGGGGCTGCTGTCGAGGACGGCGCCGGCGAGGCCGTCGACCCGTTCCAGGGCGCTGCCCAGGGTGGCGGGCATGACGTCGACGCCGGCCGTGCCGGGGACGGCGAGGAAGTTCATCAGGGCCAGGCCGCCGGCCCGGTAGACGACGTCTTGGGCGGGCAGCGAGGAGTGTCCGGCGCCGAAGGCGAACAGGCGGTTGCCGGCGGCGACGGCGTCGGCGATGAGGGTGCCGGCCTCGGCGATGTGCGGGGCCTCCTCGTCCCGTACCCGCTCCAGCAGGCCGATGGCGGCGTCGAAGAACTGACCGGCCAGCTTGCTCTCGCTCATACGCCGATGGCCCTTCCAGAGGTGGGGTGCGTCCGTGTCCGCCGCTCACCGTGCGGTCTGGACCAAGGGCGTGTCAATACGGCCGTCAATCCCGTGTCCGAAGGATTCGGGGATGTACGGGACCGGTCTTGACCCCCTGGGCACGGGACGGTTGTCGGCCTGATGCGTCAGAATTGGGGGCAGGGCCAGCGCACGCAATCCGAGGGGCACGAATGTCCGGACTGATCGATACCACGGAGATGTATCTCCGCACCATCCTCGAGCTGGAAGAGGAAGGCGTGGTACCCATGCGCGCCCGGATCGCCGAGAGGCTGGACCAGAGCGGGCCGACGGTGAGCCAGACGGTGGCGCGCATGGAGCGGGACGGCCTGGTGGCCGTCGCCACCGACCGGCACCTGGAGCTGACGGACGAGGGCCGGCGGCTGGCGACACGCGTGATGCGCAAGCACCGGCTCGCCGAGTGCCTGCTCGTCGACGTCATCGGGCTGGAGTGGGAGCAGGTCCACGCCGAGGCCTGCCGGTGGGAGCACGTGATGAGCGAGGCGGTGGAGCGGCGGGTGCTGGAGCTGCTGCGCCACCCGACCGAGTCGCCGTACGGGAACCCGATCCCCGGGCTGGAGGAGCTGGGGGAGAAGGCCGAGGCGGAGCCTTTCCTGGAGGACGGCATGATCAGCCTGTCCGAGCTGGACCCGGGTACCGAGGGCAAGACGGTGGTCGTGCGGCGGATCGGGGAGCCGATCCAGACGGACGCCCAGCTGATGTACACGCTGCGTCGTGCGGGTGTGCAGCCCGGCTCGGTGGTGAGCGTGACCGAGTCCCCGGGCGGTGTGCTGGTCGGCAGTGGTGGTGAGGCCGCCGAGCTGGAGGCGGAGATCGCCTCGCACGTGTTCGTGGCGAAGCGCTGACCTCGTAGGTCCAAGGTCCCCGGCCGTAAGGATCGGTCCTGGGCAGTGGTCGGTCCCGGCGCCTCGCGGCGCCGGGACCGGTCCTCCCCTGTGTGACCTGGAGCCCCGAGCTCTCAAGGTCGTCCCCTCGGACCGTCTTCCCCGAGCGGCCCGCCTCCCTGTTGAAAGGATCTCCATCGGCAGGGGCGGCCAATCCTTGAGCAAGGTCACTCGAAAGAGCGGTGTTGTGGGCGAGAACCCCGTTTTCGAATGGGGGTTCGATAGTCTGGCGGGGAGCGAAGGGGGTGCATCTGCGGTGGTACAGCGCATCGATGTGACAGGGGCCGAAGGCGTCCGGCTGGCCGCCTGGCAGTTCCGAGAACCGGTCGCCGAGGCGGACCCCGGCCCCGGCGTGCTGTTACTGCACGGGCTGATGGGCCGCGCCTCCCACTGGGCCGGTACCGCCCACTGGCTCGGCGAACGCCGCCGCGTCGTCGCCCTGGACCAGCGCGGCCACGGCCACAGCGACCGCCCGCCCGATGGCGCCGCCCCGCACACGGCCCTGGGCCGCGAGGCCTTCGTGGCCGACGCCGAGGCCGCCGTGGAACAGCTCGGCCTCGCCCCCGTCACCCTGATCGGCCACTCCATGGGAGCGCTCACGGCCTGGCAGCTCGCCGCCCGCCGCCCCGACCTGGTCGCGGCCCTCGTCATCTGCGACATGCGCGCCTCCGCCCTCGGCGCGGCCTCCCAGCGCGAATGGGAGGACTGGTTCCACCTGTGGCCCCTGCCCTTCCCCACCCAGGACGCGGCCCGTCGCTGGTTCGGCGAGGACGATCCCCGCGTGGAGCGCCCGGACCCCGGCCGTGGCGCCTTCTTCGCCGAGGTCATGCACGAGGCCGCGGACGGCTGGCGCCCGCTCTTCTCCCGCCGCCAGATGCTGACGGCCCGCGAGACCTGGGTCCATGACGCGCACTGGGAGGAGCTGGCCCAGGTCCGCTGCCCGACCCTCGTGGTCCGCGGCCTGGACGGCGAACTGGGCCGCGCCGAGGCCCAGGAGATGGTCCGCGTCCTCCCGGCCGGCCGGTACGCCGAGATCCCCGACGCCGGCCACTACCTCCACTACGACCAGCCGACGGCCTGGCGCGCCGTCCTCGAACCCTTCCTGGACGACATCCGGGCCCCCGCCCCCTGACGGACGTTGCGCCCGCGGCAGGGCGTATCACCGCCGATGCCAGGCGGGAGTTCGCCGGCACCGGCCCGGGACGGGGACGGCGGGCGGCGTCAGCCCTTGCTGACCGCGAGCAGGATCTCCGGCAGCTTCCGCGACACCGTCGGCGCCGCGAGCCGCAGGCCCGCCCAGGTCGCCAGCCACCCCCAGGCCACGCCGATCGGGAGCACCACCCAGGACATGTCCCGGTGTTCGGCCGTGTTCAGCCAGATCGCCAGCGCGATCACCGGCGCGCACACCAGCGCCGACGTCAGCATCCCGGCTGCGATACCGCCCCAGGCGAGCCCGCCCTGCCCCGGCGCGACGTTCTTGAACGCGCCGTCCGTCGGGATGGAGTAGGCGAAGCGGGCCGAGGCCAGCGCCCCCGTGCAGAGCATCGAACCGAGCAGGGCGAGCGCCACGCCCACCCCCGCGGGGAAGGCCTGCCAGTCGTCCACCAGGGCGGCCGTGACCGCCGTGACGAGCACCGTGTACGGGACGGTGACCAGGGCCAGCGCGGCCGCTCGGGCGCGCAGCTCCACGTACGCGTCACGGGTGTTCGAGATGGTCTGCGCGACCATCCAGAACGCCGAGGTGTCCTGCCCGAACTGGTTGTACATCTGCACGCCGAGCATGCCCGCGCCGAAGCTGCCGAGGTAGACCGACCCGGTGCCCTGCAGCGCGTTGAAGACGGGCACGATCAGGCCGATCGCCAACGCCGTCACCCAGGCCGACTTGGTCTTCGGGTCGCGCACGACGTAGCGCAGGCTGCGCTGCATCGAGGCCCCCGTCCGACCGCCGGGCATCAGGGACCAGAAGCCGCCGCCGGCGGCACCGCGGTCCTTGACCGGTCCGGACGCCGCGATCGTCGAGCCGTCCGGCGTGACCATCAGCTTGGTCAGGCTGCGCTCCCAGGACCACATCAGGCCGGCCACGGCCGCCACCGTCAGCACCAGTTGGGCCGCCGCCCGGCCGTACGCGCCCCCGCTCACGGAGTCCACCATGGCGACGGCGGTCGCCGGCGGAAGCCACTGCACCACCGCCTCGACGGGCTCCAGCTTCGCCAGGCCGCCCGCCTCGAAGAGGCTCTGGCCGGCGAAGTTGGCCAGCTGCGCGCCCACCGCGATCACCAGGCCGCTCAGCAGCGCCAGGTCGCGCCCCTTGCGGCTGGTCAGCAGGCGTACGTTGGCCGTCGCCACGGCCCGCGCGAGGGTCACGCAGCCGAGCAGCAGGAGCGGTACGGCCACCACGGCCGCCGCCGCGCCGGCGGCGCCGCGGGCGACGGCTATCACCGAGCCGATCGCCAGGCACAGCGTGAACAGCGGTCCGATGCCGACGAGCGAGGCCGCGAGCAGGGCCCGTACGAGAGGACGCGGGCGCAGCGGCAGCATCACCAGCCGGCTCGGGTCCAGCGTCTCGTCCCCGGTGGGGAAGAACAGCGGCATGAAGGCCCAGCCGAGCGCCAGGACCGCGGCCAGCAGGACCACGACGGTGCCCGCGTGCGCGCTGCCGTGCAGCAGACCCAGGCCGAGCGTCATGAAGAAGCCGACCACCAGCGCGAGCGCCAGCGTCGAGAAGTAGGCGGCCTTGCGCTTGGAGGAGCCCTTCAGCCCGTTGCGCAGGAGGGACAGCTTGATGCGGAGGAAGATCGGGGTCAGCGCGGGCGGCGCGGCGGCGGCCGCCGCTCCAGCGGCGGTCCCGGCGGTCCGGGCGGCGCCGGTGGCCCCGGCGGGGGCGGTGGGCGCGCTCATCGCGCGACCGTCGCGGAGTTCTCCGCGTCCCCGGCCTTGCCGGAGTTGCCGCCGAGCCAGTCCAGCGAGTCCCCGGCCGTGGCCCGCCCGTGTGCGCCGACCAGTTCGAGGAAGGCGGCCTGGAGGGAGGGCGCGGAGCCCCGTACGTCGGCCAGCGGGCCCGCGGCGCGGATCCGGCCGGCGGCCATCACGGCCACCCAGTCGCACAGCGACTCGACGAGTTCCATCACGTGGGAGGAGAAGACGACCGTGGCACCGGAAGCGGTGTAACGTTCCAGCACTCCGCGGATGGTCTGCGCCGACACCGGGTCGACGCCCTCGAACGGCTCGTCCAGGAAGAGCACTTCGGGGTTGTGCAGCAGGGCCGCCGCCAGGCCGATCTTCTTGCGCATGCCGGTCGAGTAGTCGACGACCAGCTTGTGCTGCGAACCGGCCAGGTCGAGGATGTCCAGCAGCTGCGTGGCCCGCTTGTCGGTCTCCTCACCCGCCAGCCCGCGCAGACGGCCCATGTAGCCGAGCAGTTCGCGCCCCGACAGCCGCTCGAAGAGCCGCAGCCCCTCGGGCAGTACCCCGATCCGCGCCTTCACCTCGGTCGGGTCGGCCCACACGTCGTGCCCCGCGACGAGGACCCGCCCCATGTCGGGGCGCAGCAGCCCGGTCACCATGGACAGCGTGGTGGTCTTGCCCGCGCCGTTGGGCCCCACCAGGCCGATGAACTTCCCCGCGGGCAGCTCCAGATCGATGCCGGCGACGGCAACCTGCTCGCCGAACCGCTTCCACAGACCTTCCACGCGCACGGCGGACGGCGCGGTTCGCGCGCCCTCCGTCCCGTACGTTCCACCCGTCGCATCGCCCTGGTCCGGCATGCGCCTGCCTCTCGTCACACGTCCCCGTCGGTCGTTCTCTCCTCACGATAGGAGGAGGGGGAGAGGCCTCGTCAGTTACTAATGTCATGAGTTTTCCGGGCGCGATCTCACACATCCCGGGACCGCGCCCCACGCCCCGCACCGGGCCGTCACGCCCCGCACCGCGCCGTCACGTCCGGCGCGGTGCGTCACATCGGGGACGGCACCGTCACCCCTGGCGCCGCTTGCGTTCCGCCGCCGCCTCGCTGCCGCACGCGTACGCCAGCGCGTCGATCAGCTCCTCCGTGTCGGGCAGCCACCGGTTCGCGGGGGTGGGACGGCGCGCCCACTGGACCGCGCCCCGGCCGCCGAAGCGGGTGGGCGGGGCGGCCACGTACTCGCCCTCGCCGCGGGCGGTCAGGTCGATCGCGGACGGCGTCCAGCCCAGCTTGCGCACGAGGTCCGCGACCTTGACGCCGGCGCCGGGCAGCACGAAGAACAGCATCCGGTGATCGGGCGTCAGCGTGACCGGTCCGAGGGTGCGCTGCATGCGCTCCAGCCGGGCCAGCGCCAGGAAGCCGGCCGAGTCCGGCACGTCCAGCGCGTCGAAGGTCCGGCCCGTCGGCAGCAGGATCGACGCCTGGGGGTTCTTCCCCCAGACCCGGCGCACCTGCACCGCGCTGCCGGTGGCGTGCGCCGCCCAGTCCTTCACCGCCGGGTGCGCGCCGGGCGCCGGGCAGTCCGCGGCCCCGCAGGAGCACAGCTCCCGGCCGTCCCCGGGCTCCAACCAGGTGCCGGCGAAGACATCCCAGTGCCGTTCTTCCGCGTACCGCACGGCATGGTCCAACAGCTGCTCACCGCGCTGCTTGGGGATGGGTGCGGTCTCCGTGACTCCCATGGTCTCTTCCACGCCCATCACAACTGCCCGGGTCACCCGGGGTTACGGGGGTAAACCCGCCCGCGGGCGGAGCATCGATCCTGCATATGGGGCGCACTGATGCACGCGTGGGGGCGCGTAGGAGGCCGGGGCGCTGTTGCTGGGTAGCGACACGACGCAGAGCGGAAGATTCTCCGCACATCAGGCGGGAAGTGATCATTCCAACGGATCACCCGCGGTCAGCAGGGGGTTTTCATGGCAGCCAGGCCTCTCGTCGCCCGCCAGCCGAACGAACGGCTGCAGGCGCTCATCCAGGAAGCCGGGTGCTCCAACGCCGGGCTCGCCCGGCGCGTCAACATGTGCGGGGCCGAACACGGCCTCGATCTGCGCTACGACAAGACCTCCGTGGCCCGCTGGCTGCGCGGCCAGCAGCCGCGCGGCCGGGCACCCGGCATCATCGCCGAGGCGCTCGGGCGCAAACTCGGCCGGACCGTCACCATCGACGAGATCGGCATGGCCAACGGCAAGAACCTCGCCTCCGGCGTCGGCCTGCAGTTCTCCCCGACCGTCATCGGCGCGATCGAGCAGGTCTGCGAGCTGTGGCGCAGCGACGTCGGACGGCGCGACTTCCTCGCGGGTTCCAGCGTGGCCGCGTCGGCGCTCGTCGAGCCGAGCCGCGACTGGCTGATCACCGGCGCCGACACCCAGGTGGCGCGCAGCGGCGGCTCGCGGGTCGGCATGTCGGACGTGGAGGCGGTACGGGCGACGACCGACGCACTCAAGGAGCTCGACCACCGCTTCGGCAGCGGGCACGTACGGCCGGTGGTCGTGCACTACCTCAACTCGGTGGTGTCGGGGCTGATCGGCGGCTCCTACCGGGAGCCCGTCGGGCGGGCCCTGTTCGCGGCGGTGGCCCGGCTGACGGAGCTGGCCGGCTACATGGCGGTGGACACGGGCCAGCCGGGCCTGGCGCAGCGCTACTACATCCAGGCGCTGCGGCTGGCCCAGGCGGCCGGCGACCGTGCGTACGGGGGCTACGTGCTGGCGGCGTCCATGAGCCACCTCGCGGCGGAGCTGGGAAACCCGCGGGAGATCGCGCAGTTGGCGCGGGCCGCGCAGGAGGGGACGCGCGGCCAGGTCACGCCACGGGTCGAGGCCATGTACTACGCCGCCGAGGCGCGCGGCCACGCCCTGCTGGGCGACGCCCGGGCGACGGGCGTGCTGTCGGCGCGGGCGCTGAGCGCGCTGGAGCGGGCGGAGCCGGAGTCGGGCGACGACCCGGTGTGGATCCGCCACTTCGACGAGGCGTACCTCGCGGACGAGCTGGCCCACTGCCACCGCGACCTGGGGCAGGCGGACGCGGCGGCCCGCCAGGCCGAGGAGGCCCTGCGCGGCCTCCCGGCGGGGAAGGCACGCCGCCGGTCCATCGGGCTGCTGCTGCTGGCGGCGGCGCAGGTGCAGCAGCGGGAGGTGGAACAGGCCTGCCAGACGGCCACGCAGGCGGCGGACCTGCTGGCGGGGCTGCGCTCGAACCGGGGGACGGAATACCTGGAGGACTTCAGGACGCGGCTAGAGCCGTACCGGGAGGAGGCGGCGGTACGGGAGTTCGCCGCGCGGGTCGCCTAGCGGCGGGCTCGGCCCACACACCCCGCCGCCGCGCCCCGCCAGCCGCCGGAGCTCGGGCCCCCGCCCCGGGGCTGCGCGCCTCAAGCGCCGGCGGGGCTGAATGAGCGGGGCTGCGCCCCGGGTCCCGCGCGTGGAGTGTCCGCGGATCGGGAGCTCGGGCCCCCGCCCCGGGGTCCCGCGCCTCAAGCGCCGGCGGGGCTGAATGAGCGGGGCTGCGCTCCGGGCCCCGCGCGTGGAGCGGCCGCAGGTCGGGAGCTCGGGCCCCCGCTCGGGGCTGCGCGCCTCAAGCGTCGGCGGGGCTGAATGAGCGGGGCTGCGCCCCGGGTCCCGCGCGTGGAGCGTCCGCGGATCGGGAGCTCGGGACCCCGCCCCGGGGCCCCGCGCCTCAAGCGTCGGCGGGGCTGAATGAGCGGGGCTGCGCTCCAGGTCCCGCGTGTGGAGTGTCCGCGGGTCGGGAGCTCGGGCCCCCGCCGCGGGCCCGGCGCCTGAAGCGTCGGCGTAGCCGGAGCTCGGGCCCCCGGGCTCCGCGCCTCAAGCGCCGGCGGGGCTGAATGGGCAGGGTTGCGCGCCGGGGTCCGCGCGTGGAGCGGCCGCGGGGCCCGGCCTGGCGTGGCGGCGGGGTCCGGAGGGCTGGGTTGCGTGGGTGGGGCCGGGGTGGCGGCTGCGGCCTCGGCGGGGTGGATCTTGGGGTGGGGCTGATTCCCGGGTTACGGGTGGTCTCACGGTGGCGGTGCGTGACCGGGTAGCGTGGCCGGGGTTCCGTACGGTCGGGCGAGTCGGAGAAGGAGTCCCGGTGACGCAGAGCGGACAAGGGGGCGCCCCCCAGCCGGGTGCTCCGTGGGAGCCGGACCCGGCGTCCGGGTATCCGGCGTACCCGGAGCAGCCGCAGCAGGCGCAGCCCGGGGCCGCCTACGGGTATCCGCAGGCCTATCCCGCGGCGGAGGCCGTGCCCGGGCACGTGGTCGGGCCCGGCTACGAGGGGCCCGGCGCACCGCACGGCTACGGCTATCCGCCGCTGCCCGAGGCCGTCACCCAGTACATTCCGCCCGTCCCGGCCGATGCCGCGGCCCCCGCGCACGCGGAGGCGGCGACGCAGTTCATCGCGCCCGTGCCGGCGGCCCCCTCACACCCCGGACACCCCGGACACGACGAGGCCGCGACCCAGTTCATACCGCCCGTGCCGGCGGCCCCCGCGGCCCCCGCGCACGCGGAGGCGGCGACGCAGTACATCCCGTCCGTCCCCGCGGGGCCGGGCGCTCCCGCGGCCTCCGGCGTCGACGGGTTCGACGGCCTGTTCCGCGGCGACGACTCCGCCGGGCACACCCAGCACCTGCCGCCCGTGCAGGAGCCCGTGCTGCGGGGCCGGCCGCCGCAGCGGCCCTACCCGCCGCGCGGACAGGCCCCCGTACCGCCGCAGCCGCACCACCCGCACCCGCAGCAGCAGTACGCGCCGCCCCCGCCGGCGGAGCCCTCCCGCAAGGTCTCGCCCGCGATCATCGGCGCCGTCGTCATCGGCCTCGCCGTCGTCGGCCTCGGCGTCGGTTCGCTGCTCGGCGACGGCAAGCCCCAGAACAACGACCCGGGCGCCGTGCCCGTCGCGCCGACGGCGACCGGCGGCTCGGCCCCGCCCGGCGAGGCGCCGGTCGACCCGGCCCGCCCGCAGGCCGTCCAGCTGGACAAGCTCCTCGCGGACAGCAACGACAGCCGGGCCGTGGTGATCAAGGCCGTGGAGGACATCAAGGGCTGCTCCAACCTGGACCAGGCGGCCTCGGACCTGCGCGACGCGGCCCGGCAGCGCGAGGAACTCATCACGCGGCTGCAGGAGTTGAAGGTCGACAAGCTGCCCGACCACGTCAAGCTGTCCGCCGCCCTGACGAAGGCCTGGCAGGCCTCGGCGGACGCCGACAACAGCTACGCCGCGTGGGCGGACGACGTGGACGACGACAAGTGCAAGGACGGCAGGGCCAAGGTCACCAAGAACGCCTCCGAAGGCAACAAGTCGAGCGGCGAGGCGACCAAGGCCAAGGAGTCGGCCGCGACCATGTGGAACACGATCGCGGCCAAGTACGGACTCACCAAGCGCGACAAGTCCCAGCTCTGAGCCGGGGCCGGCCCCGCCCGCACTCAGGCCGTGTGCGGGGCCTGCACCAGCGTCGGGGTCATGTCCAGGCTCTTCTCGCCCGGCTGCGCCACGAGACGGCCGGACTGCACGATCTGGAAGGTGACCTGGCCGTTGACGATGCGGGGGAAGCCGGCCACTGCGCGCATGTCCTGGTAGCGCCAGCTCAGATCGGGGGTGAGACCGCCGGTCTTCACGGGCTGGGCCTCGTTCAGCGAACGCTTGACCTTGCGGGCGTCGACGTCCTCGCCCTCCTCGAAGCGCTTCATGATCTCGCTCAGCACCGTGTACGCGATCCAGGTGGTCTGCGCCCCGCTGTCGTCGGTGTCGACGCTGTCGTCGCCGAAGGCGAAGTCGGTGACGACCTTGCGCATCGGCTCCCAGACGGGATCGGAGGCCACCGGGTACCAGCTCGTGATGTACGCGCCCTCGAAGGGGCTCTCCCGGCCGCCGGTGCGGTCCACCAGGGACTGGCTGACGCTGCCCAGCACGGAGGAGATCTGCGGCTTCCTGCGCTGGGGCTCGGTGCGGCGGAAGGCGTCGAAGAACGTCTCGGTGCGCTCGCCGAGGACCGCGGTCACGCAGCCCTTCTCCTTCTCCTTCTCCTTGCCGGTGCCGGTGGTGTGCGCGAGGGCCTCACTGGCCTGCGGTTTGAAGTCGGCGGAGTCCTCGGCGGCACGGATGTCGGCGGCGTCGGCCATCTTGTTGGCCCGCAGGCCGGCGTTGAGCAGAACCGGCAGCGTGTCGCCCGCGATGGTGTCGGGGCGGACCAGCGCGACCTGGTCGCAGAAGCGTCCCAGCTGGTGGCCGGCGCCGGCGATCAGGACGGACTGGCCGCCGTTGACCGGGTAGGAGAGCGGGGACTGGAACTCCTCGGAGGAGACGCCGTAGCCGCCGATGAAGGGGATGCCCTCCGCCTCCAGCGGGGCCATGAAGGCGCGTCCGTGCTGGCTGTAGGAGCCGACGACGGCGACGGCCTTCTCCGCGACCGCCTTGCGGGCGCAGTCGGCGGCGCCGCTGGGCGTGTTCTTCTCGTTGCAGGTCAGTACGCGCAGTCTGTGCCCGTTGATACCGCCCTTGGAGTTCACCCAGCGCTCGTAGGCCTTGGCCATGCCGGTCATCCCGGGCATGTTGGTGGCGCCGGTTCCCTCAGGGGCGAAGGTCATGACGGTGATGGTTTCCCCGGAGCCCCCCGAGCCGCCGGGGAGCGTGCCGCACCCGGCTACGAGGCACGCGCCCATCACCGTGGCCACGACGGTGCGGGAGAGGGATGCTGCGCGTCGCGAGATGGTCATGTCCATGCACCATTCCGCCCCACCGGTAACTGTCGAGTGAGATGGACACAACATCCGGTGACGTCGAAGTGAATTACGGGGGCGTCGTCGCTTGCAGGCGCCTCAAGATCGCACTCAACGGGAACGTACGATCGAAAGCGTGACATTCGCCCAAGGTTCGAAGAACTCTTCCAAACGCGGCGGCCGCTCCTCCACCATGGGCGGCATGCCCCTGAACGACATGCCGTGGTGGCGCTGGCGCAGCAACGTGCGCTCGGCGCTGCACATGCTTTCCGATCCGGCCTTCCACGAGGACACCTGGCTGGCCGGCGACGAAGGGTACGGCGACGTCACCGACGCCGTGTACCGGCTCGTCGAGGACACCTGGCTCGACAGCTGGTCGGCGGAGAAGTACGTCGGCACGATCTTCCGCGACTCGCAGGAGGCGGCCCTCGTCGACCTCGCCGTGCTGCGCGTGCTGCGCATCCTCCACCAGGTCGGCCCCGACGCCCCCGTCTCCGTCTACCTGGAACACCACGCGTGGCCCGAGGCGGTACGCGCCGCCCGCGAGGCACACGTACGGCTCGCGCAGGCCGACGGGGACGACCCGGACGCACGGCCCACCTCGCTGGAAGCGTTGAGGATCCTCACCCGCGCGGTGTGAAAGGCTGTGCGGTCATGAGCGACCCGCACAACGAGGCCCAGGCCCAGCAGCAGCCCCAGTACGTCCTGACCGTGTCCTGCCCCGACAAGCAGGGCATCGTGCACGCCGTGTCGAGCTACTTGTTCATGACCGGCTGCAACATCGTGGACAGCCAGCAGTTCGGAGACCGGGAGACCGGGCTCTTCTTCATGCGGGTGCACTTCGAGGCCGAGCCCGCCGTGACGGTGGAGAAGCTGCGGGCGAGCTTCGCGGCCATCGGCGAGTCCTTCAAGATGGACTGGGAGATCCACCGCTCCGAGGAGCGCATGCGGATCATCCTGATGGTGTCCAAGTTCGGGCACTGCCTCAACGACCTGCTGTTCCGTTCGCGGATCGGGGCCCTGCCGGTCGAGATCGCGGCCGTGGTCTCCAACCACACCGACTTCGCCGAGCTGGTCGCCTCGTACGACGTCCCGTTCGTGCACATCCCGGTGACGAAGGACACCAAGGCCCAGGCCGAGGCGCAGCTGCTGGAACTCGTCCGGGCCGAGAACGTCGAGCTGGTGGTGCTCGCGCGGTACATGCAGGTGCTGTCGGACAACCTCTGCAAGGAACTGAGCGGGCGGATCATCAACATCCACCACTCGTTCCTGCCGAGCTTCAAGGGCGCCAAGCCGTACCACCAGGCGCACGCGCGCGGTGTGAAGCTGATCGGCGCCACCGCGCACTACGTGACGGCGGACCTCGACGAGGGCCCGATCATCGAGCAGGAGGTCGAGCGGGTGGGCCACGAGGTCACCCCGGACCAGCTGGTGGCCGTCGGCCGCGACGTGGAGTGCCAGGCACTCGCGCGCGCCGTGAAGTGGCACAGCGAACACCGCGTCCTGCTGAACGGCTCCCGCACGGTGGTCTTCGCCTGACGCACGCACGCCCCGTCCGGCCCGCGACCGCGGCCCCACGGGGCCCAGCCGGCCGCCGAGGCCGAGGCCGGGCTCCCCGGCACGCCACCCCGTCCGGCTCTGGGCCGTGGACGCACGGGGCCCAGCCGGCCGCCGAGGCCGAGGCCCGGGGGCCCGGAGGCGCGCCGGGTCTGTCGGCCGGGATGCCGACGCCCAACGGCCGGTGACCGGCCGCGGGTGACGGGCGAGCCGCGACCGACAGCGGACCGACGGCGGCGGGTGGCCTCGGCCGGTGATCGGCGGGTGTGAGCAGCGGTCCGCCTGGCGGGCGGCCCGTGACCGACAGCGGACCGTCGGCGGCGGGTGGCCTGCGGCCGGTGGCCGACGGCCGGTGACCCGCGGCCCGCGACCGGTCCGCGGTCGGCCCGCGGTTCGCCCCGGCGGGGGCCCGTGGTGGCCGGGCGCCGGCGGAGCCGGCCGCCGGTCCCGGCTTCGTCCCCGGCCGGTCGCGCGGCTGCACCCGGCGGGGCCGCACCCGTCCGTCGCCGCTGTGCGGGCGGCGTGGCTTCGGGCGCCCGGCTCAGCCAGGCCCGTCCGGTCCGGTCCGGCCCGGCCCGGTGGTTCGTGCGAGCGCGCCGCAGGCGTCACGCGTC
The DNA here is from genome assembly GCF_001953875.1 of Streptomyces amritsarensis. GTDB lineage: Bacteria > Actinomycetota > Actinomycetes > Streptomycetales > Streptomycetaceae > Streptomyces > Streptomyces amritsarensis. The sequence goes on along the minus strand of NZ_MQUR01000109.1, from coordinate 3,237 downwards.
CGGGGCCTCCACCCCGCAGTATCCCGCGAAGGCGGCCAGGATCTCGTCCTCCGAGATGCGTCCGTCGCCGTCGGTGTCGAGGCCGCGCGCCACCTGCTCGGCGAGCTCGGGCGCGGTGCCCAGGACGCGCAGCACGCGGGCCGCGGCGGTCGGCGTCGCACCGAGGCCGTCCTCGTCCGCCACCGCGATCACGGCCCGCAGGAACGGACGCGCGATCTCCGCGAACCGATGCGGGTTGTCACGCAGCCGCTTGGCCGCCCCGGTGATGAACTCCTCGCGGGACACCCGCTGGTCCCCGTCGACGTCTGCGATACCGGCCATGCCCTGCCAGAACGCCTCGGCGCCGCCGAAGACGGCCTGGCCCTTCTCCGACCGTGCGGCGGTACCGAATTCGGCCAGGACGGCCTTCGCGGCCGCGCTGAAGTCCTCCCGGTCGATGAAGCCGGACCCGTCCTGGTCGAAGGTGGCGAATCGGGCGGCGATCTTGCGCTCGTATTCTGCGCTGTCCATATGCGGCGTTCCACCTTCACGTGTGCGTGGGGTTCAGATCAAGACAAGGCAGGAGCGTAAGGCCTTGGTGGCCTGCACGTTAAGCGAAGCGGTCAAGCAGGCGGCCGCATCGAACCCGCGCACGGGGAGCGCGGCGGGGCGCGTACGCGTGTACCCATGTGCCCTCGGCCACACCACCGTTCACGCCCCGCAACGCCCCTATCACGCAGGGCCTACATCCGAGGGGAGCTTCGTCCAAAACAGGCGCGATCGGCCATGTGCCCACTACATTCGATGCGTCGACACACGGCTGGGGGCACTTATGCCGAAGGACGTACCACCGCGGTGGGACCGCCGCATGCAGCAGCGTCTCGCCCGCGGCGAGGCCGCCGCGCTCGGTGAGCTCTACGACCGCTTCGCCTCGCTCGTGCACAGCCTGGCGCACCGGGTGCTGGGCGACGAGAAGGCGGCGGACCGGATCACCCGCGAGGTCTTCGGCTACATCTGGGAGAACCCGGACGCCTACGACCCCAAGCAGGGCTCCATGCGCTCCTGGGTCGCCCGGATCACCCAGGGCCAGGCGGTGGCCCGGCTGCGCCAGGCCGAACTGGGCCGCGGCTCCCGCGAGGAACTGGAACAGAAGGTGCGCAGCGCCAACGCCGCCGCCCGCGCCGACTACATCGTCACCTCCATGCCCGCGCCACTGCGGGCCGCACTGGAACTCGCCTACTTCAAGCGGCGCGACTACCGGCAGGCCGCCGCCGACCTCCAGATCAGCGAGGACGAAGCGCGCCGCAGGCTCCGGCTCGGGCTCCAACTGCTGTCGACCGCCAACGCCCTCCCGCAGCAGGACGCCGCCCAGTCCGGTTACGGCCCGCGCGAATACGGAACACCCCGATGAACGGCCCCGCCCAGTCGCCCGACGACGGATTCGAGCGTCCCGGCGGCCAGGCGCGGATACCGGGCCCGCGCGGTGCGGCCGACGACCTCGACCCGGAGCGCGCACCGCGCCCGCTGCCGCTGCCGGCGGACTTGCCACCGGCACCGCCGACCCTGGCACCGGCATCGGCACCGCCGCCCCTGGCACCGCCGCCCTCCCACGCCGTGCTCAAGTCCCTGCTCGGCGCGTGGGCGCTGGCCGCGTGTTCGGCCGAGGAGACCCGGGCGGTCGAGGACCACCTCACCGAGTGCGCGCCCTGCGCGGAGGAGGCACTGCGGCTGCGCGACGCGGTCGGACTGCTGCACCCTGAGGAAACCCTCGACCTCAAACCGCTGCTGCGCTCGCGCGTCCTGGAGGACTGCCTCGGCAAGCGGCCGGCCCGTATCCCGGTACCGGTGTGGGCCAGCCCGTACGACACCGAGACCGCGCGGCTCGACGCACTGCTCCAGGACTTCGGCGACTCCGAGTGGCACACCCCGGTGCGCCTGAAGTGGTTCGAGGAGGAACGCAGCCGGTCGCAGCGGACCACCGTCGCGGGCGTGATCGGGCACCTCATGACGGTCGACGGGATGATCGCCACCGCGCTCGGGCTGGACGACCCGCTGGGCCCGGACGCGCCGCCGGGCGGTCCGACCGCGCGGACGGAGTACTTCTGGGGCGCGTCGGCGTACCCGACGACCCGCCAGGTGCGCGAGCCGTGGCGGGAACAGGGCCACACCCTGGTCCGTACGGTCTCCTTCGCGGGCCGCGGCGTCGCCGAACTCGCCGTGGACTACGGCGGTTTCGCCCTCCCGCTCGGCGACGCCTTCCTGGAGCGCGCCTTCGAGTGCTGGGTGCACGCGTGGGACATCGCGGACGCGGTGGACTACCCGTACGAGCCGCCCTCCGGGCCGCACCTCCACGGGATGATCGACCTGGCGGCGCGACTGCTGCCGGGCGCGCTGGCACAGCGCCGCCGCGCGGGCCTGGCGGGCCCGGCCCGGGGCCTGGTCGCGGCGGGAGCGCCCGGGCGGACCCTGCACCTGGAGATCGAGGGCGCGGGTGGCGGCGGCTGGGACATCGCCCTGGACTCGCCGGGAGCGAAGCCGTCACCGGACCGTACGGTGGCTGCCGAGATCGCCCTGGACGGCATCGAGTTCTGCCAGCTGGCCGCGGGCCACATCTCCCCGGAAGACGTGGCCGCGGGCCAGCACGGCGACCGCGAAGCGATCCGCGACGTCCTCTTCGCGGCGGCCTCCCTGAGCCGCCTGTAGGGCGTACGGCTCCCCGCGCGCCCGGCGCCTTCACCCCCGCGGCCCCCGCGCCCCGGGCCGGTGGCTGCCCACCCGCCTCGAGGCGCGGCGGGGTCGGCGCACGGCGGCAGCCGGCGGGGCGGGGGCGGTGGGGCGCGGCGGGGGAGCGGGGTCTCGGCAGGGCGGGAGCGAAGGCGTCGGGGAGACGCGGGAACGCGACTTCGGTGAGCCGAGAACGAAGGCGCGGCGGGAGTGCGGGGGCGGGGTCTGCGCGGGGCGGGATCAGAGTTNNCGTGTCGTGCCGGTCCCTCAAGGGCGCTCGTTCCTCGCGTCGCTTCGCGATGTCGCTTCGGCCACCCTTGACCGACCGTCCCGCCCCGGAAATCCGAAAGACTGCCGGGAAGCCCCCAAAGGAACGGGCCGGGGGATCAAGACACCATCGGGGACATCAGGGATGCGCGGGCGGAGCCCGGCACGCCCCCAATCGCTACGCGCTCCTGCCAGCCGGCGTCTGCGAGCCTCTGGGGCTGGGCATAAGCCGCCATCGATCGCTACGCGCTTCTCGATCACGCGTCC
>NZ_MQUR01000165.1 GCF_001953875.1 Streptomyces amritsarensis | reverse complement strand
GGCGTGCCGGGACCCGGTGGCCCGGGGCCCGGGCGGACTCAGTAGGCCTCGGTGAAGAGGGTAGAGGCCCGCTTGTCGGTGGCCCGGTAGTCGTCCTTGCCGCGCTCGATGAGCTTGGCGACCTTCTCGAGCTCGGCGTGCATGACGTCGGCCTTGGCCTTGTACTTCTTCTGGAGGTTCAGGTACTCCTGGTGCGCCTCACCGTCCCAGGTGTCCGTGACCACCTTCACGGCCTGCTCCATCTGGTCCAGGTCCTTGAGGATGTTCCCGGAGACGATCCGGATGCGGTCGGCCATCTGCTGAACGGTCTCGTACCGGACCCGGGTCCCGTCGTTCGCCGTCATGTTCTTCTCCTTCTCGCTGCGGACGAATGGATGGGGGCGTGGCTCAGATGCCGTCGAGGCCCGAGCGGGGGCCGTTGCCGGACGTCGGCTGGACGGCGTTCCTGAACGCGGCGCGCACCTCGTCGTCCTGGGCGTTGCTGAGGTTCTTGGTCTGCGCCACGGCGTTGTGCAGGACGCCGAGCAGCCGGCGGATCTCGTCGTGGCTGTCGTTGAGCGTCGTCTGCGCCGTGATGAAGCCGGAGGCGCCCACACCGGTCCAGCCCGCGCTGACGGTGGCGATGATGTCGGCCAGCTCGCGGGCCTGCTTGGAGACGGCGGTGCCCGTCTCCTGGATCTTGTTCTTCGCCTGGACGACCGGATCGTCCGCAAGTCCGAAGGTGTTCGTGCTCATCGAAGCTCCTCACTTCTCAATTCGCCGGCAGAACCGGCGGATTGCGCAGCGGGGCGGGCGTGCCTGGCGCGGATGTGTGTCACGCGCTCCGGACCGTCCCCCTCCGCTTCACGCGATCCCCCGATCACACTCGTGAAGCCTGGTGTCACTCTAGCCAGTTCACGGGGCGGCCCCAACACCGGTGGGCCGCTTCCGTGGACGAACTGCGGCTGTTCACTGCAAACGGCGCCGGCGGCCGCGCGCGTCCCGGATGACCGTCGCGGTGCCCGCGATGACGGCGATCAGGACGGCGCCGGTACCCAGAGCGTACGTGCCGTAGCGCTCCTGCCGCTCCTGGGCCGTCTCGGTGAGCTGGAGGGGCGCGGCCTGGGGCGCCGCCGCCGGGGGCGGGCCGGGGTCCGGGACGGGGGCCTTCGGGGCCTGTTGGTCCTGGCTGAGGGCGCGCACCGGGTCGACGACACCCCAGCCGACGTAGTCGTCACGGCCTTTGACGGTGCGTTCGGCCGTGTTCTGGATCTGCCAGACGATCTGTTGGGCGGACCAGTCGCGGTGCTCGGCGCGCAGCAGGGCGGCGACCCCGGCGACGTAGGGTGCGGAGAAGCTGGTGCCGTTGTCGATGCACTGGCCGAAGCCCGGGACGGTGGAGACCATGTCCACTCCGGGAGCGGCGACTCCGATGAAGTCGCCGGGCTGGGAGAAGGCGGCGCGCTCGTTGTTGCGGTCCGAGGCGCCCACGGCGAGGACGCCGGGGAAGGCGGCCGGGTAGGTCCTGCGCTTCTGGCCGCTCATGCCGTCGTTGCCCGCCGAGGCGACGACGACGACGTCGGCGGCGACGGCCTTCTGGACGGACTTGCCGAGCTCGGAGTCCGCGGACAGCTGGACGTCGGTGTCCTGCGAGATGTTGATGACCTGGGCGCCCTTGGCCACCGCGTGGTCGATCGCCTGGCTCAGGGAGAGGGCGTTGCCCTTGCCCTGCCCGTCGTTCTGCCGGATGGGGATGATCGTGGCGTCCGGGGCCAGGCCGACGAAGCCGGTGCCCGCCTGGGGGCGGGCCGCGATCAGCCCGGCGACCTTGGTGCCGTGGCCGACGGTGTCGGTCGTGCCGTCACCACCCTTCGGGTCGACGAAGTCCTTGCCCGCACCGACGTCTATGGCGCCGCTGAGCTGCGGGTTCGCCCGGTCGACACCGGTGTCGATGACGGCCACCCGGACACTCGCGCCGCTCTTGTCCTTGCCCTTGGTCTGCGCCCACAACTCGTCGAGGAGGAGCCGTTGCAGTGCCCAGGGCCGGTCCTCGATCTGCTTCTTCATGGGGAAGGTGCACTCCCCCGCCCCGTCGAGGCGCAGCGCGTACGGAGGGTGCGGTGCGGCGGCCGCGGTCGTCGCGGCATCGGCCGCGGCCCCCGCCGTGGCCGCCGCGCCGGCGGCCAGGGTGAGGGCGAAGGCGCCTGCGAGGAGCGGGCGGCGGGGCCTGCGGTTCTGGGGCATCGGCGGCTTCCTCACGAACCCTGGGGCTGGCGGGCGGAGTTGGTGTCCAGCCGGGGGCCCTTGGAGAGGAACTCCGACCACGCGATGGGCACCATGGCCGGCGTGACGCCGCCGTAGCCGAGCCTGACCTGCGCCTGGCTGGCCTCGGGGCGGCCGTCCCCGCCCGCCTTGGACTGGTCGGGGGCGCCGATCTTCGACTGCTCGGAGTCGCTGTCGCCGTTGGCCTGGACGGCGTAGCGCAGGCCGGTGTCGGTGACCAGGAAGAGGGAGCCGCCGGCCGTGGTCTGCTTGCCCTGCACCTGGGTGTAGAGCAGGCCCGAGCCGGGGGTGACGTAGGCGCTCGTGCCGCTGGCCGTGATGTCGATGGGGTAGCCGGTGCCGGCCCAGGTGCTCAGCGTCTGGTTGCCCTGGCCGTCGACCGAGCGCAGGACGTTGCAGACGGTGTCGCGGTTGGGGGAGCCGTCGGCCTGGGTGCCGGCGGGCGGTGTCGTCCGGTTGACCCGCTCGGTCTTCCTGTGCGGCCACTTCACGTCGCCGGCGAACGGGGCGGCGTCCGGGTCGAGGGACTGCAGGTCGACCTCGCGGGCCTTGCCGTGCATGTTGAGGCCGTCGGTCGCCGGCGCCGAGATCAGCAGCCAGGCGACGAAGTCGGAGACCGGTGCGACCTTGCCGGGAAGGACCACGTAGTGCTGGGCGCCGGAGCCGGTCTGGGCCTTGAGCACCATGCCGACCTTGTTGTCGGCGGTGGTCAGGCCCTTGACGTCGGCGGCGGCCCCGGCCTTGCCGGGGATGGCCGGGAACGCGAGGTCGTCGCCGGAGTTGAGGGTGCCGAGCCATTCCGGGCTGACCTGCTGCGGGGTGGCTCCGGTACCGACCAGGGCGTTGGTCATCGTTCCGGCGGCCGGGGTGCCCTCGGGGAACTTGTACTTCGTGCCGGTCGCGTCGACCAGGTACCGCTCCCTGCCCGGGCCGGTGCTCTCCACGTACAGCGACTGGGTGTCGGTCAGCCGGCGGGCGTCGTCCGTGACGGGTGCCTCGCGGTCCGCGAGGACGAAGGTGGCGGTCTGCACGCCGCGGCCGTTGCCGCCGGGCTGCTGGCAGACGGCCCAGCGCTTGGCCTTGCCGGCCTCGGGCTTGGAGGGGAGCCGGTCGGGGGCGTAGGGGATGCCGACGATGGGGCCGCGCGGCGGCCTGCCCGCGTCCAGGACCTTGTCCTCGACCTGCACCACCTTGAACTTCCGCGGGTCCAGCAGGAGTCGGGCCGAGGCGAGGTTCAGCACCGGGTGCAGGCGCGTCTGGTCCTTGCCGCCCACCTTCGTCGTCAGGACCACGTAGCGTGTCGTGGAGTCCTTGCCGACGATGACCCTTGTCCCGGGCTCGTCCCAGCCTTTGGGGGCGGTCGGCTTGAACATGCCCCAGGCACCGAACCCGGCGAGCACGAGAGCCCCGACGATCACGCCCGGCAGGACCGCGCGCAGGGGGCGGGGCGCCCCCTCCTCGGTACCCGTGGCGGAGGGCTGGAGGAACGCGGCCACCGTCCGCCGCTTCGCAAAGGTGTACGCGTTGAGCTCATCACGTCGTGATGCCATGACCGTCTGCTTCTCCCCGCACGGCCCGGCCGGTGAGTACGGTCCCCGGGCCTCGATAGTCGGACCGGGCACCTACTATGCCTCTTGACGGACGGTATGCAGGGGCCGGGTAGGGTGAGGCAGCCGCTCAGCGCCTTCCACACCGGGGTAATCAGCGCTTGTTGGGGTGGATTGGGGAGGTTCCGGAGTCCCGCGACGGGTGTCGCGCAGCGCCGGAACTCATGAGGTCTGGCCCGTGAGAGGGGAAGTGCGCGAGTGATGGCCACGGCGACGGAGCCGCAGACCGGCGCGCCCGCACCCGCACGCGGCGGGGTGACACCGTACCCCGAGCCGAGCACCGGCCGCTTCGGTCCGTTCCGACTGCAACAACTCGTACTGCTCCAGGTCGCGGCGGCCGGGCTGCTCGTGGCGTGGGTGGTCGAGCCCCTGCTCCTGGTGCCCGTCGGCGTGCTGGCGCTGGTGCTGGTGGTGCTCGCGGTCGTACGCCGCCACCGGCGTTCCCTGCCGGAGTGGATCGGCAGCGCGCTCGCGCTGCGCGCGCGCCGCCGCCGGGCCGCTTCCTTCACCGTCCCCGCAGGCACCGAACCGGGGCTGGCGCCGCTGGTCGAGGCCGATCCGGCCCTGCGCACCCTGACGTTCAGCGACCGGGACCGGCGTCCGGTCGGGATGATCGGCGACGGGACCTTCCTGACCGCGGTGGTCCAGGTGGACACGGACGCCACCGCGCTGCGGCCCGACCGGGCGGCGCGGCCGCTGCCGCTCGGCGTCGTACGGGACATCCTCGAAGTGGACGGTATCCGGCTGGAGTCGGCGCAGTTGGTGCAGCACACCCAGCCGGCGCCGGCCCCGCACCTGCCGGCCCGGTCGATGGCCACGCTCAACTACGGGCCGCTGCAGGCCCGTACGGGCACGCCCGCGGTGCGGCTGACGTGGATCGCGCTCAAGCTCGACCCCGAGCTGTGCCCGGAGGCGGTGACCGCCCGCGGCGGCGGCCTTGCGGGCGCCCAGCGGTGCGTGGTGCGGGCGGCGGACCAGTTGGCGAGCCGGCTGACCGGGGCCGGGTTCAAGGCCACCGTCCTGACCGAGCAGGAGCTGACGGCGGCGCTGGCCACGTCCTCGTGCGCGAACCCGATGGCTATCACCCAGGCCGGACGGTCGGCCGGCACCGGGCGGCGCACCGAGGAGACCTCGCGGATCTGGCGCTGCGACGACCGCCGGCACACGACGTACTGGATAGGCCGCTGGCCGCAGCTGGGCGGCGCGGGGGCGGCGGCGCTGCCGCAGTTCGTGGCGCTGCTGACCTCCCTGCCCGCGCTCGCCACGAACTTCAGCCTGACGATGGCCCCGGCGGAGCGGCAGGGCGTGACCCTGACCGGACACGTACGGGTGACAGGGCGCAGCGACGAGGAACTCATCGCGGCCCGGCGCGATTTGGAGAGGACGGCGCGGGGTGTGAAGACCGGGCTGGTCCGGCTCGATCGCGAACAGGTGCCGGGGCTGCTGGCTTCGCTGCCGCTGGGAGGCGCGCGATGAGGGGCGGATTCGGTCTGGTCGGCCCGCGGCGGGAGCGGCACATGGTGCTCGCGGCGGACCTGGACGCGCTGGCGGTGCCCGTCGGGGACGACGGCGTCGTCATCGGCGTGGACGCCGAAGGACGGTCGGCGGTGCTCGGCATCAACCGGCCGACGCCGTACGAGGTGACGCTGATCGGCGGCCTGTGGACGGCGCAGGTGCTGGCGCTGCGCGCGGCCGCCACAGGTGCGCGCGTCGCGGTGGAGACCGGGCGCGGGCAGGTGTGGTCCGGGCTGGCCCGGGCCGCGGGCGGCGGGCAGCAGTGCGTGACCCTGCACGAGGTGGGGCGGGTGCCGCCGCAGGGCGCGTCCGCGGGCAGCCCGGTGCTGGTGGTCCGCGACTGCGGGATGCGGCCGCCGCGCGGCCGCGTGGTGGCCGGGCCGTGGCAGTCGGTGCTGACCCTGCTGCCGTATCTGAGCCCGACGGCGCCGCGGTTGCTCCAGCAGGCCTCGCTGGTGGGTGTGCAGCGGGTGTCGCCGGACGAGGCGGAGCAGATCGGCCGCCTGATGCGGCTGCCGCGCCAGGCCGTGGCGTCTCTGCCGACCCTGGGCGACGGGGTGACCCTGTGGTGCACCCCGCGGGACCGGCAGTTCGTGATGACCCAGGGGACCGAGGCGGAGACCGGGCTGCTGGGCCCGGCGCGCCGTATCGACTGATGGGGCGTGCCGCCCCGGGCGGGGCCGCCCGTCCCTCTCCGCTTCCGTGGAGCGGGACGCGGCGGACAGGGGCGACGGGCCCCGATTAGGCTGGACGCCGGCGCGGCGTGGGTGGGCGCCGGAGCAGTGTTCGACATACCAGGAGGACCAGTGAGCGGCGATCGGAACGAGAGGCGCGGCGGGACGTGGGACGTCCCGACGGACGATCAGTCCGACGCGGAGCCCGAGATGACGGGCGAGTTCACCATCGACTACACACCGCCGGCCTGGTACACGCAGAGTGCGCCGCCGGCCGCGGCCGCGCAGGTGCCGGGGCTCCCCGAGGGCAGCGGCTTCGAGCCGCACCGCCCCTCGGACCTGGAGTCGCCCTCCACGATGCGGATCGCGCCGCCGGCTCCGCGGACCCCGTCGGACGGTACGGGTACGCCCCCGCCGTTCCCGCTCGCCGGCCCGGCCGGGACGACCCCGGGGGCGCCCGAGCCGATCGTGGCGCCCGACCTGCCGTACGCGGCCCCGGCCCCGGTCACGGCGCCCGAACCGCCGCACGCGGCCCCGGCCCCGCTGCCGGCCCCGGCACCGGCACCGATCCAGGTGCCCGAACCGCACGCGGCTCCGGCCCCGCTGCCGGCTTCCGCTCCGGTCGCGGCTCCGGTCGAGCCCGCTCCCGCGGCGCCCGAGGCACCCGCCCCGGCACCGGCACCGGCACCGGCACCGATCCAGGTGCCCGAGCTGCCGTTCGCGGCCGAGGCCCCGGCGGCTTCCCCGGTCGAGCCCGCCCCTGCGGCGCCCGAGACCCCTGCTCCGGTGCAGGCGCCCGAGCTGCCGTCGGCCGCTCCGGCCACGGCGCCCGCCCCGGCCGATGCGGCTCCTGCGGCGGCCGAGGCACCGGCGCCCTTCGCTGCGGCCGCGCCCGGCCCCGCCCCGTTCGACACCGCGCCCGGCGCTCCCGAAGCCCCGGCGCCGTCCCCGTCGTTCGCGGCCCCGGCCGAGGAGGCCGGCCCGGAGCCGGCCGACGCCGTTCCCGCGCCGTTCGCGGCCCCGGTGCCGCCGGCGCCCGTGGCCGAGGCCCCGCCGTACCCCGCTCCGGCGCCCGCCGAGCCCCCGGCCGAGGGGACGCCGGTGGCTCCCGCCGCGGAGCAGACCGCCGGGGAGAACCCCTTCGGGGCGCCCGCCGGTGAACTGCCGCCGCTGCCGCCCCCGTACGCGACGCAGGGCTCCTACGGCTTCCCGCCGCCCGCGCCGCAGCCGCCCCCGCAGCCGCACCCTGCGCAGCCGCAGCCGCAGTACGACCCCCGCACGGCCGGACAGTGGCCCGTCGGCCCCGGCCAGCAGCCGCCGCAGCCGCAGCCGCACGACCCTCGGTACGCGGCCGGCCCCACCGGCGCGGGCGCGCCGCTCGGCTACACCGCCGCCGTCGAGCTGTCCTCGGACCGGCTGCTGCGCAACAAGCAGAAGCCCAAGAGCAACAACACCGGTGCGGGCGGCGGCCTGTTCCGCTTCGGCGGCAAGGCGGCCGAAGCGGAGCGCCGCCGCAAGCTGGAGCTGATCCGCACCCCGGTGATGTCCTGCTACCGCATCGCCGTCATCAGCCTCAAGGGCGGCGTCGGCAAGACCACGACCACCACCGCGCTCGGCGCCACCCTCGCCACCGAGCGCCAGGACAAGATCCTGGCCATCGACGCGAACCCCGACGCGGGCACGCTCGGGCGCCGTGTCCGCCGCGAGACGGGCGCGACGATCCGGGACCTCGTCCAGGCGATCCCGTATCTGAACTCGTACATGGACATCCGCCGCTTCACCTCGCAGGCGCCCTCCGGTCTGGAGATCATCGCCAACGACGTGGACCCGGCCGTCTCCACGACGTTCAACGACGAGGACTACCGCCGCGTCATCGAGACGCTGGGCCGCCAGTACCCGATCATCCTCACCGACTCGGGCACCGGTCTGCTGTACTCCGCCATGCGCGGCGTCCTGGACCTGGCCGATCAGCTGATCATCATCTCGACCCCGTCCGTGGACGGCGCCAGCAGTGCCAGCACCACCCTCGACTGGCTCTCCGCCCACGGGTACGCGGACCTCGTCTCCCGCGCCCTCACCGTCATCTCCGGAGTCCGCGAGACGGCCAAGATGATCAAGATCGAGGACATCGTGCAGCACTTCGAGACCCGTTGCCGCGGTGTCGTCGTGGTGCCCTTCGACGAGCACCTCGCGGCCGGCGCGGAGGTGGACCTCGACATGATGCGGCCCAAGACCCGCGAGGCGTACTTCAACCTGTCCGCCCTCGTGGCCGAGGACTTCCTCCGTGCCCAGCAGCAGGCCCCCCAGAACCACTGGGGAGCGCCGCAGCAGCCCCACCAGCCCCAGCCCCATCCCCAGCAGCCGCAGCACCACCAGCCGCAGCCGCCCCCGCCGTACGGCCAGCCCCAGGGCCAGCCCCCGTACCAGCAGCCGCCGCAGCAGCCGGGTCCCTACGGCCAGCCCTACCCGCAGCAGCCGCAGCCGGGCCAGCCCTGGCAGCAGCCCCCGGCCGCCCCGCCCCAGCAGCCGCAGCAGCCTCCGCGCGACCCGCGCCTCGGCTGACGGCCGCACCGCCCGCAACAGGAAGGGCCCGTACCGTCCCGGACCGCATCGGATCCGCGACGGTACGG